>CAZKCM010000029.1:0-51362 GCA_964551315.1 uncultured Rhodospirillaceae bacterium
CGGCTTCTCCTTGGCGGTGTCGGGAATGATGATCCCGCCGGCCGTCTTCTCGTCTTCCTCGACACGGCGGATCAGCACGCGATCATGCAGCGGTCTGAGACTCATGCCTTGTTCCTCCGACATCCCTTTTTTCCGATTAAGCGAATGCGGTTGTTGGCACTCCCGCAACTAGAGTGCTAACGGCCCGCGAGTTAGGGGCATTTTCGGCAAATTTCAAGATCACGGGTTTGGGAACATTTTCCCACATCGCTGCGGAAGCCCCCGCGCCAAGGGCCTAATACCACAGACCGGTCAGGCGTCGGCGCGGCAGATCCCGCACCCGCGGCAGGCTGATCGGCAGGACGAAGGGCAACGGCTCGTGGAAGGGGCGCGTCGGCCTCGAGCGATGGAGTGCAAGAAGCCGGCGGATCCGTTCCTCGATGGGTGGGTGAGTACGGAGCAGCGACGGATCCGGAATGCGGGGACCAGGCATGAACAGGCGCTCCCAGGCCCGCCCCTGATACCGGTCCAGCTTCTCCAGGGCAGAGGCCAGGCCCAGCGGGTCACCGGTCAGGGCCGCCGCATCGAGATCGGCGTCGAATTCGCGGGCGCGGGAGAGGGCAAGCTGCAGCAGGCTGCCGATCGTCGGTGCGAAGACCAGCAGGGCGACCAGCAGCCACGGCACGCCGCGGCCCTCGACGAGAATCAGGGGCAGATTAACGAACAGCAGAACGATGCCCGTGATCGACATCAACCCGGTTAGCCGGCTCACCGTATCGGCGAGACTCATCACCCAGAGGTCGTTGTTGCGAACGTGGCTGATCTCGTGCGCCAGCACACCCGCGAACTCGCGCCGATCGAGCGCCCGCAGCATGCCGTCGGTCACGGCGATGGCGGCGTCCTCCCGGCTTCCGACCGTAAAGGCGTTCAGCGTCGAACTCGGAACGTAGTACAGCGCCGGAGCGCGCGGCAGGCCCGCGCGGCGGGCCAGTTCCCGAAGAATCTCGAACGCCACCGGCAGATCCCGTGGCAAGATCGGCCTTGCCCGATACATCTCGAGAATCAGGCGCGGCGACACCCGGGGACTGATGGAAAGCGCGATCGCCCAGCCCACGAGCGCCCAGACGAGCCCTTCGACCCCGAAGACGAGCCAGGTGCACGCCGACAGCAGCAGCACCATGCCGCCCAGCAGGAGAACCGAGTGGGCAAGATTGCGGAGCTTGTGGCGGCGCTGCTCCGCCGTGTTCAAGAAACCTGCGTCGGCATGTACGGTCATGGGCAGACGATATCGGACGGCAGATTGACGCTCATCTTCCCATCTTAACCTTTGCGATCCGAGCCGCAGATCAAGGCCGACGGAGCAAAGAAAATACAAAGCTCGGGTTCGTCGGCCATACCGGAACCTTCCGCCAGCGCCCACGTTCCATAGCAGCCACCTCCGTCAATCCTGGGCGGACCGGCCCGGATGGCCGGGTCGGATGGCGCGGGGCCGGTTCCGTGACCGCGTCGGCCCGCGGCTCGGCACCGATGACCGATCGGATGCCTGCGACCGGGGCACCGCCGCAGATTGCCGGGGGACGGGCATTTCGTCGACTCATGGATAATAAGTAGGAGGATGCCATGGCCTTTCGGTCGCTTATGCCATTCAGCCGGGGCACGTCCCTGACATCGGAGGACCGGCCGACCGACCTGTTCCTGAGCTTCCGCCAAGAAATGGATCGGCTCTTCGACGACTTCTTCAGAAGCACCGGATTGACACGCTTCACCCGAGAGGACGGAAGGCTGGTCCCCGACATAGACGTTTGCGAGACCGAGAACAGCCTTCAGGTCATCGCAGAGCTGCCCGGCGTGGACGAGAAGGACATCGACGTGGAACTGAGCGAGGATGTTCTGACGATCCGGGGCGAGAAGAAGGTCGACCGCGAGGAGAAGGACAAGAGCTATCGCCTCGTTGAACGCTCTTCCGGTTCTTTCGCAAGATCCATCCGCCTGCCCTTCCGCGTGGACGAGGAGAAGGTAGACGCGTCCTTCGAAAACGGCGTGTTGACCGTCACCCTGCCGAAGTCTCCGGAGGTGCAGCAGAAGACGAAGAAGATTTCCGTCAAGGCGGGAGGCTGACGGTAGGCGGCCTCCGGCGGGCAAGGCGGATAGCAAACACGGCATGCCGGTTGACTTCGCACGGCCCCGCCTGCGGCGGGGCCGATCATTTTCCCCCGATCGCTATGAACGGACGGCCCCTATGAACGGACGGCCCCTCGGCCCAGATTGGCACGGAGCCAATCCCCGACCAGCCCGTGGACAGCCTCGGCCGCCTCGTCGAGCTCGTGGCCGGCTCCCTCCATGAACTGCAGCCGCTTCGTCCCGCCGGCCAAGGCATAGACCTGCTCGGAGCAGGACGGCGGCAACACCCGATCGGCGGATCCGTGAACGAGCAGGAGGGAGCACCGCGGCGCAAGCCGGTCCACCAAGTCGGTGCCGTCGCTCTGGGTGGCTAGCGCGACGACGGTGCACACCGCCTCGAACAGGGCGGCCGCCTGGATCGCGACCGCACCGCCGAAGGCGTGGCCGACGATTCCGAAAGCCGGAACCCCCTCGCGCTCCAGATAGCCGATGCCGGCAAGGACATCGTGAGTGGATTCGTCGAGATCGGTCGGATGACGGAACCGGACCCGCAGGGAGGCGATCCCGTCCGCCTGCAACTCTCGGCAGAGCTTCGGATAGAGCCCTCGCGCCGGCGTGTCGAAATCGCCGCCGACGCCGCCGATCCAAACGACCGCGCTCGCGGCACCCGGAACGGGATAATGGCGGCACTCGACGATCCCGCGGCGGGTCGCCAAGGTTACCGGCTGGAACCCGTCCGGGGCCTCCGGCCCGATGTCGAACCCGTCGACCAACAGGTCCGGCCGAAGGCCTTCGCGGAGTTTCATGGGCGTCTCCCGTCTCCTCCTTACAGGCGCCGGATGCGGATACCGCGGAACTGCACCCGCGAGCCGTCGTGATGGTTCTGCAGCCCGATATGCCCGCGCCTCGGCCGGCCGACGTCGCGCTCCAGCCGGGCGACGGGCGTGCCGTTGAGCAGGACCGAAATGTCCAGGCCAAGCGCCGTGATCTCGAAGACGTTCCAGTCGCCGGTCGGACGAGAGGCCATCACCTCGGCAGGCGCCAGCCGATAGATGGCCCCGGTGCGGTGGAGCGGGCTGCCGAATCGCTTCTCCTGCGGATCGTATCCCCGATCGTCGATCTGGACCTCGTAACCGTCCGTCACCGCGAGCCGCCAATCGGCGTCCGGATGCGACGACCCGAGCGGCGGAAAGCGAAGGAAGACCCCGGAATTGTCCTCGACCGCCGAAGCGCGCCACTCAACCCGCAGGACGAAGTCGTCGAAGGTCTCGGGCGTGTACCAGAGCAGTCCCGGACCACCCTCCGTTTCGAGGACGCCGTCGCCGACCTGGTTGAAGCGGCCGTGGCCGGCCATTGCCCAGCCTGCCAGCCCGTCCGTTAGGATCGGCGTGAAGCCCGCGGTTCGGTCACCTGCACTCATGATGCCCCCTTTTCGGCCAAGCTCGACATCGCCGCTCCGCCCGCTGCAACGGGGCGTGCAATCGACGAAGGGTTCGGACGGAGGGTGGAACACGCGAATGCCGCGATCGTTGCATGCCGGTCACGGGAGATGAGGGCCACAGCACCGAACATGCGGCCGCAGACCGCGATGGGGACCGTCCCGGCCGTGCCGGTGATCGCCCGGCCGATCCGGCGCATGCAAAGAAGCATCGAAGGATTTTGCGGGGGCCGAGCACCGAGGTTTCGCGGGAACCCAGGCCCGGAGGAACCGTTAGGCGGGGCAACCGTTAGAACCGTGTTGCTTCAGAGCCCGTGCGGCCGCGATCGGAACGGCCGGCGGAGCAAGCGGCGGACTCGAGTCCATCAGATGCGGCACGTGAAAACCAGACGAGCTGTCAACATGCAAGTCCCTCTCGAAATCGCATTCGACAATATGGAACCGTCAGACTGGATCGAAGCGGACATTCGCGAACGGGTGGCAAAGCTCGATTCTCTTTACGGCCGCCTCACCGCCTGCCGCGTGCGGATTATCCAGCCGCACAAGCAGTACCGGACCGGCAATATCCCGACCGTCCATATCGAGCTGAGCGTCCCCGGCAAGGATCTCGTGGTCAGCCACGCCCCGCATCATCCGGAAGACCGGTATGCGGGACCCGCCCCGACGCTTCGCAGTGTCATCCGCGACGCCTTCGAGGCGGCGGAGCGTCAACTCAAGAGCTTCAAGGAACAGCTTCGCGGCGAGGTGAAACGCCACGACGTGCAGTTTCACGGGCAGATCAGCCAGCTCTATCCCGAAGAGGACCATGGGTTCCTGCTCACCAACACCGGGACGCAGCTCTACTTTCATCGGAACAGCGTCCTTAACAACGAATTCGACAAGCTGAAGAAGGGCGATCTGGTCCACTACGTGGAAACGATCGGGGACACCGGCCCGATCGCCAGCAAGGTGCGCCTTGCCTCGCAGCACGAGTTCGACTGAATGGTGCCCGGCAGGGCACCGGGAGGTGCGGAGATGACGAACACTGGTCTCGCAGTTTTCGACGACACCATCCAGAAGACCAACATCTGGCTGAAGGAGATCATGGACGAGATCGGCCCGGACCGCCAACGCGCCTACGACGTGCTGCGGGCTGTCCTGCACACCGTGCGCGACCGCCTCACCATCGACGAGGCGGCGCATCTGGCGGCTCAGCTGCCGATGCTGGTCCGGGGTATCTTCTTCGAGGGGTGGCGCCCCGCCGACACCCCCGCGAAGGAGCTGCGGTCGCGCGAGGAATTCGTGGCGAAGGTGAACGAGCGCCTCCAGATGACCCGGCCCACCGACCCCGCAGATGCGGTTCGCGCGGTCTTCCATGTCCTACAGAGACACGTCACCGAAGGCGAGATGGCCGACATCCGGCAGATGCTGCCGCAAGACCTTGAACCTCTCTGGCGAGTGGAAGCGCGACCTTAGGTCTCGGCGGGTGCGCGGGCGTCGACCCGGGCCTGTCCGATCAGCCGAATGACCTCGTCGTCCGATACCTGGTCGAAATCGGCATAGTGGAGGCTGAGGGCGCCGAAATCCTCCGGTATCAGCGGACAGACGATCTCGTCGACCTCCGATCGCAATGCCGCGATCGTCGAGGCCGGAGCCACGGGCGTCGCGAGCACGAGGCGCGCCGGCGCTGCCCGCCGGACGGCACGTAGCGCAACGCGCACGGTGGCGCCCGTGGCGATGCCGTCGTCCACAACCACCGCCGTCCGGTCCCTCACCTCGATGCGCGGGCGCCCGTCGAGATAAAGGCCACGGCGGCGCTCGATCTCGGCGAGCTGACGCGCCGCTTCCTCGGCGACATAGCTTTCGGGAATGTTCAGTGATTCCAGGACTTCCCGATTGATGAAGGTCTCCGGCTGCTGACCGTCGACCACGGCACCGACGGCCAGCTCGGGCTGCCAGGGCACGCCGATCTTGCGCACCAGCAGCAGGTCGAGTGGCGCGCTCAACGCCGCCGCGATTTCGAAGCCGACCGGCACCCCACCGCGCGGCAGCGCCAGAATGACCGGATGGTCTTCCTTCAGGTGGAGCAGTCGCTCGGCGAGGCGGCGCCCCGCCTCTCGGCGATCCTGGTACATGCGTTGCTCATCCTTCGCGCTCAGGGCCTCTCTGTCCCTCACCGCGGCGGCGGTCCCTTCAGGTGGAGAACAAACCAGCGCCGCGCCAGCTCGATGACCGTGTCCAGCGCGCCCGGCTCCTCGAACAGATGGCCGGCACCCGGAACGACGGCAATCTCCTTCTCCGACGTCAGGGCCTGGAGCGCCTCGCGGTTGAGCTCGAGAACGACGGGGTCGGCGCCGCCGACGATCAGCAGCGTCGGCGCCCGGACCTTGCGCAGTGCCGCGCCGGCCAGGTCCGGCCGCCCACCGCGCGACACGATCGCCGCGATCGGCTTGGCGGAAAGGGTCGACGCGACGAGCGCGGCCGCGGCGCCCGTGCTCGCCCCGAAATAACCGACCGGGAGGTGCCTCGTGTCGTCGCGCTCGTCCAGCCAGTCCGTCGCCAAGACAAGCCGACGCGCCAACAGGTCGATGTCGAAGACCTTGGCGCGGTCGGCCGCCTCCTCTTCGGTGAGGAGATCGAAGAGCAGGGTCGCCACACCGGCCTCGCGAAGCCCTGCCGCGACCTGGTTGTTGCGCGGGCTCAAGCGGCCGCTGCCGCTGCCATGGGCGAAGAGAACGATCCCCTTCGGATCGGGCGGCAGGCCGAGAATGCCTTGCAGCCCGCTCTGGGCGATCGTCACGGTATGGGCTTGGTCGGTCGCGGTTCCGGTCATTTCGGCCCTTGCCATCGTCGCCGATGGGGGCGGCTCGTCCGCACCGCCAGGGCACGTCGCCGTCGCGACGGGCGCAACCGATCGGCAGATAAGATAACAAGCCCTTCCGCGCGCCGGTTCCAACCGTCACTCAGGCGGCGCGATACCCGAGGCCAGCGCGGCATACAGCAGTATGATCGTCGCGGCGTTGTAGGTTCCATGCGTGATGATCGGCGGCCAGAGGGAGCCGCTCCGCTCGTAGAGCAGGGCCAGCACCATGCCCTGCACGGCCAAGGCCGGGATCAGCGCCGGGATCCCGTGCGCCACCGAGAAGAGCAGCGCGCTGATCGCGACACCGGCCGGCACTCCGAACCGCTGCCGCAGCCAACCGTACAGGACGCCGCGGAACGCGATCTCCTCGGCGATGGGCGCCACGATCCCGGTCACGAAGGTCATGCCGAAAAGGTAGGACCACGAGAACCCGTCGGGAGCGATGAGCTCGATCTGGGGGTTGCGGAAGGGGGTTCCGGAAAAGGCCTGTACGGTGGCGTTGACCAGCCAGACGAGCGGCAGCGTCAGAAACGCCACCTCCACCGCGCGCAGATACCAGCGACGCGGCGCCGCTCGCAGGCCGAGTTGCTCCGGCGTCGCACCGCGCAGACCGATCGCGACGAGATAGATGGCGCCGAGCACAAGGACCGATTGCAGGACGAGAATGGCCACGATGAGACCGGCCGAAAGCTCGAGATCGGCGATCGCAAAACCAAGCAGCTGAATGGCCGCCAGCGTGAGCACCACGATGAGCACGAGGTCCCAGGCGCGCAGAGGCAGGTGCGGCCACTCGTCCGGCTGTCTCATGCGACGATCATCCAACCGCGGATGAAGCGCCCGGATCCCGGTCGCACGGCCGGCTGCGCCGCCCTGCGGGTCGCCGTCGCGCGGATTGCCGAATCGGCAAACTCATCGGGCCTCCTTCCGGGTATGACGGCCGGCCGCGTGTTTCTTCGCGAAGGACAACGCGCCGCAGACCGCCAAGTTTCGCCGAAACGCCCACCGGCGTCCAAGCCGTTTCGCCGATGCCCGGTCGCGCGGATGCGGACAAGGTTCCGCTCCCTGAATGCGCCCGAATCGGGCTCATCGCGATTCCAGATACTCCTTCAGCGCAACCGCGTTGTTGTGAACCGTGTCCTTCGCTCCGAACAGGAGCGTGACGGTCCCCTTCCGGCTCATCTCCTTCAGGAGGCGGATCGACTCGGCCTGGCCGTCCAGCTCGCGCGCATAGCGGGCGCGGAACAGGTCCCATTTGGCGGGGTCGTGGCCGAACCATTTCCGGAGTTCCGAGCTGGGTGCGACCTCCTTCATCCAGCGGTCGATTGCCGCCGCCTCCCGCGTCATTCCGCGGGGCCAGACCCGGTCCACAAGGATACGGATACCGTCCCCGTCGTCGGCACCGTCATAAATCCGCTTGACCTTGATCATGGCCAGCCTCCTTTCCGTTGCAGCGTTCCACTTTCCTCCGTCGCATCATAAAGCCGCCGTTCGATTGCCGGGACCGTTCCGGATTCACGACGGAGTTCGAGGCTTGGCGCGGCGCGTCGGCGGCGCGGTTAGCGGATCGTCCGGCCAGAAGTGCTTCGGATAGCGCCCCCTCAGATCGGCCCTGACCGACCGGTAACCCTCGGCCCAGAAACCGGCGAGGTCGCGCGTGACCTGGACCGGCCGCCCAGCGGGCGACAGCAGATGCAGCAGGACCGGCACGCGCCCCTCCGCGACCCTCGGTGTCTCTGCGGCCCCGAACATCTCCTGCAGCCGGACGGCGAGGACCGGAGCATCGCCGGCCTCGTAGTCGAGCCGGATCCGCGATCCGCTGGGCACGACCAGATGCGTCGGCGCCGCCTCGTCAAGGCGCCGGCGCAAGCCCCAGTCGAGCCGGTCCTGAAGGATGCCGGCGAGGTCCAGGCGCTTGAGGTCGGAGATCCGCGACAGCCCGTGAAGATGGGGCCCCAGCCAGTGCTCCAGGTCGTCGAGCAAGGCCGGTGGCGACAGGTCCGGCCAGCCCGCCGCCGGACCTTCGACGCGACGCAGGAAAGCGACCCGCGCGCACCAGGCCCGAAGCTCGGGCGTCCAGGGCAGGACCTCGAGGCCGAGTTGCCGGATGCCCTGGAGAAGCGCCTCGGCCACTCGCGCCGGATCGGGATCGGCAAGCGGTTCCTCCTTGAGGACCAGGGCGCCGAAGCGCCGCTCGCGGCGGGCGACGACCGCCTGCTCGCGCCCGTTCCACTCGACGCGATCGATCCAGCGGATCCGGTCCCCGAAGGCGTCTTCGATCTCCGGCAGGGTCAGGGGCGCCGCGAGAAAGACGGTGGCGTTCCGCGACGCCCCGTCAAGCGCGGCGACCGCGAGCCAGTCGGTCGCCGCGAGCGGGTCGGTCTGCGGCAGCACGGCGCCGCGGCCGTTGCCGAGGAGGAAGGTGCCGGTGCCGCCGGCCCGCCGCTTGGCGATCCGGTCCGGATAGGCGAGGCCGACAAGCAGTCCGGCTCTGTCCGGCGCGCCGTCGCCGTCGACGCCAAGCTGCCTGCGCCAGGCCCGCGCGGCCTGAAGCGCACGTTCGAGGGCACCGCGATGCACGGCATCATCGGGCAGGCCGCGCCGGTCGCGCCGCCGCGCGGCCTGCAGGATTTCGAGGCGGGACCGCAGGTCGGCGTCGCGCTCGCCCCGGCGGCCCTGAAGGATATCGCGCTCCTCCAGCAGCGCGGCGAGGTCGCAGGCGAGCCCGCCGAGGCCTCGCGCCCGGCCTTCCAGGACCATATGCGCGAGGCGCGGATGCAGGCCGAGCGACGCCATCGCCCGCCCATGCTCGGTAATGCGCCCCTGCCCGTCGAGCGCACCGAGATCGGTCAGCAAGCCGCGGGCCTGGGCGAAGGCGCTCTCCGGCGGCGGGTCGAGCCAGGCGAGCTGCGACGGGTCACCGACGCCCCATTGGGCGAGCTCCAGAGCAAGCGCGGACAGCTCGGACTCGAGGATCTCGGGACGGCCGAACGGAACGAGCGCGCCTTGCTCCGCCTCGGGCCACAGTCGGTAGCAGACGCCGGGCTCGAGCCGCCCGGCGCGGCCGCGACGCTGCTCGGCCGAGGCCTGGGTGACGCGGACGGTCTCCAGCCGGGTCATGCCGCTGCGCGGATCGAAACGCGGGACGCGCATGAGGCCGGAATCGATCACCACTCGGATTCCCTCGATCGTCAGGCTGGTTTCGGCGATGGCGGTGGCGAGGACCACCTTCCGCTGGCCCGGCGGCGCCGGCCGGATGGCTTCGTCCTGCCGCTCCGGCGGAAGAGCGCCGTAAAGCGGCGCGATCCGAACCTCGGACCCCAACGCGACCTCCTCGAGCCGTGCCTGCACGCGACGGATCTCCGCCTCGCCGGGGAGAAAGACCAGCAGGCTGCCCGGTTCCTCGGCCAGCGCCCGCCGCACGGCGGCAACGACCGCTCCCTCGACCGAATCCCGCGACGTCCCGGCCGACCGGCCCGGCGACTCCCGCCCCAGATAGCGAACCTCCACCGGGAAGCCGCGTCCTTCGCTGGTCAGGATCGGCGCGTCATCGAGGAGCCGGGCCACCGGCCCTCCGTCGAGAGTCGCCGACATGACGAGAAGCCGAAGATCCTCGCGCAGCGCGGTCTGAACCTCACGGCAAAGGGCAAGTCCGAGATCGGCCTGCAGGCTGCGCTCGTGGAACTCGTCGAACAGAACCGCGCCGACATCGGCGAGCGACGGGTCACGCTGCAGCCGGCGGGTGAGGACGCCCTCAGTGACCACCTCGATCCGGGTGCGGGGACCGGTGCGGCGCTCCATCCGCATGGCATAGCCGACGGTCTCGCCCACCGTCTCGCCCAGCATGGCGGCCATGCGCCGCGCCGCCGCCCGCGCGGCAAGCCGGCGCGGCTCCAGGACGAGGATGCGACGACCGCCGAGCCAGTCTGCGTCGAGCAGGGCGAGCGGCACGCGCGTCGTCTTGCCGGCGCCCGGCGGCGCCTGCAGCACGGCGTTGCCGCGCCGGGCGAGTGCGGCCAGAAGCTCTGGCAGAAGGGGCTCGATGGGAAGGGTGTTCACGGGATCGTCGGTCGGTCGGGAACTTGGCTCAATCTTGGCTCAATGCGCGGGCTAGGAGAGGCGCCCGTCGGTCGCGGCTCGATATACCATCTTTGGCCGGGACCGGAGACACCGGTCCGGGAGCGGCTCTCATTCCTTGCCCACAGAAGCCGGCATGGTCGCCGTCCTTCCAGGTATCCGCCACATCCGCCGGCATCGAAAGGCCCGGGTGGCGTACGACCCGGCAAGAGCTCAGATAGGAATTTCCGCGACGCACGGCCAACGGGTTCGGGACGGCACCGCCGCGGCGCGGGTGCTGCCCACGCCGCCCGCCGCCTTCGCCGATTGGATGCGCGCGGGAAGCTCGACGACCGGCACAAACTCCCCCGGATCATCGACGATCTGGCCCTCTTCACGTCTCTGCACCGGTTCGCCGGGTATCGGTAGCAGCATCCGGCTTTTTGGCAAGCAATATATTGCCAAAATAGATGATCCAAATTAAGCATGTCGTTTCCTATCGGATCAGGAAACACGTCATGACGGTCCCGGACGAAGCGAAATTCAGCGCCGTCGTCGCCGAACATGGCTGGCACCGTGTCGGCGTCCTCTGCCTTGCGGTCTGGCTGCACGCCGCGGATTCCCTACTGGCGGCGACCGTGATGCCGAGCGCGGTGGCGGAGATCGGTGGCCTCGCCTTCATCTACTGGACGATTGCGCTCTACGAGCTCGGCTCGATCGTGGCAGGCTTCGTCACCGGCCTCATGTCCATCAAGCTCGGCCTGCGCGCCGGCATGACCGGCGCCGCCGTCGTTTACGCGGTCGGATGTGTGGCGAGCGCCGCCGCGCCCGACATGGTGGTGATGCTCGTCGGGCGCACGCTGCAGGGGCTCGGCGGCGGCTGGCTCGTGGCGCTTGCCCATGTCGCGGCCACCCATCTGTTCCCGGAGCGGCACTGGCCGAAGATCATCGCGCTCATATCGGCGGTCTGGGGCGGGTCCGCCCTTATCGGGCCGTTGATCGGCGGGGCATTCGCCACCGCCGGGCTGTGGCGTGGCGCCTTCGTCGCCTTCGCGCTCCAGGCGGTCGCCTTCGCCGTGCTTGCCCTGACGCTGCCGCGAGACAAGGCTGGCCACATCCAGGCCGATCCGCTGCCTTGGCGCAGGCTGGCCTTGCTTGCGGGGGCGGTTCTGGCGGTTCTCGCCGCCGGCGTGTGGCCAGAGCCATGGTCGGCGGCCGGGCTCCTTGCCGCCGGAGCCGTGCTCTTGATGCTCGTCCTGCGGCTCGATGGGCGCGCCCGTAGCCGTCTGCTTCCGCCCGCGCCGTTCTCGCCGCGCACGCCATGGGGTCCCGGTTTCGTCACCGTCTTGGCACTTTCGGCCGCGACCATCTCGTTCACGGTTTACGGCCCGCTTCTCATGGAGGTTCTGTTCGGCGCAACGCCGCTCGTCGCCGGTCTGGTCCTTGCCCTCGAGTCGGTCTCCTGGTCGCTCACGGCCATCCTGTTCGCTCGCGCCGGGACGCAGGCCGAACCGCGGCTCATCCGCCTTGGCGCGCTGCTCGTGGCGTTCGGCGTCGTCGGCTTCGTCCTTGTTATGCCGCACGGCCCGCTCGTCGCACTCCTGCCCTGGGCCATCCTCCAGGGAGCCGGCTGCGGCATGGCCTGGGCTTTCATCATGCGGCGCATCGTGGCGAGCGTTGCAACCGAGGATCGCGAGCGGGCCTCTTCGGCGGTCCCGGCAATGCAGATGATGGGCTATGCCCTCGGCGCCGCGCTGGCCGGGATCGTCGCCAACATGGCGGGACTCGCCGAAGGCGTCGATGCCACAGCCGCCAAGCGAGCCGCGTTTTGGGTCTTTGCCGTATTCCTGCCCATCGCCATCATCGGCGTGCGCGCCGCCTCCCGCCTGGTCGCCCCGGGTCGGTCAGAGGGCCAGCCTCCGGGTCGGCCGCGCGACGCGTCCGATCAGGCCGTCTCATCCGGCCGGGCCCCTTCGCGGCGTATGACGTAATCGCCGGCATCTTTCGTGAAGCAAGGGGTGTGGCGAGGAGGGCCTTCCAGGCAATTCGCTCCAGGGCGTCCCGAGGCGCTCGACCTCGCCTCGATTGCGCTGCGCTTCCTGCGGGATCGGCTGACCATGCGCCGGATCGCGCCCTCCACGTTCATCGCGGCGCCTTCGAGATGCTCGGACGCGGCCGTCGGCCGGGAACGCTCGCAGTGCCCGCATCGTTATAAACATAGAATCCCATCGAGCAGGAGGATGGTCACAGAGGGACGCGATCGGTCCCGGAGCGAGCCATCCCCTCGCTTCGGCCAGGCAGGCCGGAGGAGAGGCGTTGAGCCGACTGGTCATCGTATCCAATCGCGTCGCGACAGACCCCGAGAAGGCCGCCGCCGGCGGACTTGCCGTGGCGCTGACCGCCGCGCTCGAGGAATCGCACGGCTTGTGGTTCGGCTGGAGCGGGACGCTGGAAGAGAACGCGTCCGAGAGCCCCCACATCACCGAAAGGGACGGCATCACCTACGCAACGGTTGACCTGGATCCGGCGGACTTCGACGAATACTACAACGGCTACGCCAACCAGACCCTATGGCCGTCCTTCCATTACCGGGCCGACCTGGCCAGCGCCAGCTACCCCTTCTTCGAGGGCTATCTGCGGGTGAACGCGCTCTTTGCCCGCCAGCTGGCATCGCTTCTGAAACCGGACGACATCGTCTGGGTGCATGACTACCATCTGATCCCGCTCGCGGCGGAGCTGCGCCGGCTCGGCGTGTCGGCCCCGCTCGGCTTCTTCCTGCATACCCCCTTCCCGGTCCCGCAGATCCTCACCACCCTCTTCAACCACGATACGCTGATCCGAACCCTGCTCGCATACGATCTGGTCGGATTCCAGACCCCGGACGATCTGCGGGCGTTCGAGGACTACGTGGTCGATGTGCTCGGCGGAACGGTGTCGGAAGACCATCGCGCCACCGCCGACGGACAGACCGTCCAGGGCGGCGTCTTTCCGATCGGGATCGATCCCGATGCCTACGCAGCCCTTGCCGTTTCCGACGAGGCACAGTGGCACCGGGCGCGCGTTCGCCAAAGCCTGGCGAACGGCATCCTCGTGATCGGCGTCGATCGGCTCGACTACAGCAAAGGGCTGCCGGAACGGATGAAGGCCATCGAATGCCTCTTGCAGCATCACTCCGAATACTGCGGCGATCTGACCTACGTGCAGATCGCCGCGCCGTCGCGCACCGACGTGCCGGAATATGTCGAGATCCGCCAGGAGCTGGAGGTCACCTGCGGCCGGATCAACGGCCGATTCTCGACCTATGACTGGGTGCCGATCCGCTATGTCAACCAGCCCTACAGTCAGGCGGTGCTTGCCGGGCTGTACCGCGCCGCCCAGGTCGGGCTCGTCACGCCGCTTCGCGACGGCATGAACCTGGTGGCGAAAGAGTATGTCGCAACCCAGGACCCGGCCGATCCTGGCGTCCTGATCCTGTCGCAGTTCGCCGGTGCGGCCTACGAGCTCGCAACAGCACTGATCGTGAACCCCCACGACACGCAGGAAGTGGGCGAATCTCTGGATCGCGCCCTGCGGATGCCGCTCGAGGAGCGCCGCGAGCGCTGGTCCGCGATGATGGAGACGCTGCGGCGGAACAACATCAACCAGTGGCGGGAGCGCTTCCTTGCCGCCCTGCGCGCCGCCCGCGTTTCCGCGGAGCGTCGGGCGCTCTAAAGCTAAAGCGCCAGATACTCCCGGCGGATCTCTTCGTTCGCCAGAACCTCGTCGGGCTGGCCGGTGAACACGATCGAGCCGTCGTCGAGAATGGCGCAGCGATCGGCGATCCGCAGGGCCGCGACGGCGTTCTGCTCGACGACGACGATGGTCAGGCCCGTCTTCTTGACCTCGAGAAGGATCTGCTCGATCTCGTTGACGATTTGCGGCGCCAACCCCTCATAGGGTTCATCCAGCAGCAACAGCGAAAGGTCGCGCGCCAGCGCCCGGGCGATCGCCAGCAGCTGCTGCTCGCCGCCGGAAAGCGTCACCCCCTCCTGCTGGCGGCGCTCCGCAAGGCGCGGGAAGTGGTCGTAGATCCGCTCAAGCGGCCAACCCGGCTCTTTCGCGATCTGGGCCAGAACGAGGTTCTCTTCGACCGTGAGACCGGGGATAACGCGGCGGTCCTCCGGCACGAGCGAGACCCCCATGCGCGCCGCCTTGAAGGCGGGCAACCCATGGAGCGGCTCACCCTTCAGATAGATCTCCCCCCTTCGGAGCTGCGGCTGGTCGGCACGGGCGATGGCGCGCAGCGTCGTCGTCTTGCCCGCGCCGTTGCGTCCCAGAAGGGCGAGGATCTCGTTGTGCCGCACCGCCAGGGAGATGCCGTGCAAGATGTAGCTTTCGCCGTAATAGGCGTGGAGGTTGCGGCAATCGAGAAGGTGGGCGTTCGCCGACGCGTTCATAGATGCGCGCCTCCCAGATAGGCTTCCTGGACTGCCTCATCCCCGCGGATCTGCTCCGGGGCGCCGTCGGCGATGACCCGGCCCTGGTGCAGCACGGTGATGCGCGAGGAAAGCGTGAAGACGACATCCATGTCGTGCTCGATGATGATTTTGGTCATGCCCATCTCGGAAATCTTCTTCAAGAGCTCCACGGTGCTGTGGGTTTCGGCATGCGACATTCCGGCGGTCGGCTCGTCGAGCAGCAGCAGCCGCGGCCGGTGCGCCAGACAGATCGCAAGCTCGAGACGCCGCTTGTCGCCGCGGGAGAGATGCTTGGCCACAAAACGCGCGTACTCCTTCAGGCCAACATCGGCCAGCACCTCCTCCGCCAGGTCCCGCACTTCGCCGCGGCGGCGGGGGTGCTGCAGAGCATTCAGCCGGAAGCTGCCGTCGCGCGCGGCCAGGGCGGCGATCGTCACGTTGTCGACAAGGCTCAGCTCGGGAAAGATCTCCGGACTCTGGAAGACTCGCGCGATCCCCAGCTGATTGATCTCGTAGGGTGGGCGCGAGATCAGCGATTGCCCATCGAACAGGATCGTGCCGCCGTCGGGACGAATGCTGCCCGTGAGGACGTTGAGGAGCGTGCTCTTGCCGGCGCCGTTGGGCCCGATGATGCTGTGCACGCTGCCTTCCTCGACCTGGAGGTCGACATGGTCGAGAGCCGTAAGGCCGGCGAATCGTTTGGTTACGCCGGAAGCTTCGAGCAATGCCATTTCGACCGATTCCCTGCCACGCTCGCCCTACCGCGACCGCTGCTGCAGCGGCGCCGCGCCATGCGCGCCCTCCCGGGCCTGCCGTCGCCCCTCGATCTCGGGAAGGTCCGTCCTCCGCCACGCGATCCAGGAGAGTATCCGATGCAGACCCTCCATGACGCCGCCGGGGAGGAAGACGACGAAGGCCATGAAGATGAGACCCTGGATGAGGAGCCACTGTTCCGTCGAGGCCGAGAGGACGTCCTCGAGGTAAAGGACGACCCCGGCCCCGACCATCGGGCCGAACAGCGTGCCGAGGCCGCCAATCACGGACATCATCACAACCTTGCCCGAGGTCACCCAGTGCAGGCTCTCGGTCGGCACATAGGTCTCGTAGATCGCGTAGAGCGTACCGGCGAGGCCCGAGTACAGGCCGCTGATGACGAAGGCCGCGACCTTGTAGCGGTAGACGTTGATGCCCGTAAACCGAAGCCGCGTCTCGTTCGACTTGATCGCCCGCAACATCAGACCGAAGGGCGAGCGGACGATGCGCCGGGCGAAGTAGACCGCGAGAAAGGCGCAGGCGACCACGAAGTAGTGGATGACCTCGCCCTTGAGCGGTATCCCGGCGAGCACCGGGGTCGGGATGCCGGTCAGCCCGTTGTCGCCGCCGGTCCAGTCCTGCAGCGGCGCGAGCGCCGCATAGTAGAACATCTCGGCGAAGGCGAGGGTCAGGATCGCGAAGTAGATGCCGTAACGGCGCAGAGCGAGATATCCCAGCAGCACCGAGATCGCCGTCGCCGCCACCACCCCGATAATGATGGCCGGCAGCGCGTTCATGCCGCCGTGGAGAAGATAGAAGCCCGCGCAATAGGCGCCGATCCCCCAGAACGCCGCATGGCCGAAGGACAGGTAGCCCGTGAACCCGACGAGGAGGTCGAAGCCGAGGGCGAAGATTCCCCAGATGAGAATCCGGGTCGCCAGCTCCGGATAGCCGCCGACATAGGGCAGGATCCATGGGAGCGTGATCATGACAACCGCGACGACAGCCATAATCACCGGCTCACGCCAAGGCGATTCGGCGCTTTGCGGCCGCAGCATGTGCGCGATCATTCCATGACTCCCTTGACGCCGAACAGGCCGCGCGGACGCCACAAGAGCACAGCCGCCGCAACGATGTAGACGATCACCTGCGCGATCGGTGGATATATGAGCACCGACAGGCTGACCGCCTCTCCCATGAGGATGCCGGCGAGGATGGCGCCGGGCAGGCTTCCCATCCCGCCGATGACGACTACCAGGAAGGAAGGCACCAGCATGGCCATGCCGATCTCCGGATTGACCGCGGTGGTGGGGCCGCCGATCACGCCGGCGATTCCCGCGAGCAGCGCACCCAGCCCGAAAACGAAGGTGAAGCGGTTCGACACATTGATGCCGAGAAAGCGCAGCATTTCGGGATCGCGCATGCCGGCGCGAATGACCAGGCCGAAGCGGGTGTAGCGCAGAACCAGAAAGAGCAGCACGACGATCGCGATGGTGACGCCGATGATCACGAGGCGCCAAGGCGGGTAGTAACCGATTCCGATGTTCACGGGCACGAGGGCCCAGGACGGGGGCGGAAACGGCTTCGTCGTGCCGCCGAACATCCAGCGGACGACTTCCTGCAAAACCAGCGCCAGGCCGAAGGTAACGAGGATCTGGTCCGTCACCGGACGGCGATAGAAGAACTGAACCAACCCCCGCTCCATGACGATGCCGAGCGCGAACAACAGCAGCGGCACGAGGACGAAGGCCAGCCAGTAGCCGGTGGCGCTGGAAATCAGCCAGCCGAGATAGGCGCCGATCATGAACAATGCGCCGTGGGCGAAATTTGCCACGCCCAGAGTTCCGAAGATGAGCGTCAGCCCGAGCGCGATCAGCACGTAGATCGCGCCGAACTGCAGCCCCGTCAGCAACTGCAGGAGCAGACTTCCGGTCGTCATGACACCTCTCGCCGGGAGCGCCCGCCACGGATCCCGCTTTCGAATCCGCGGCGGGCCCCGCGCGACTCAGATACGCAAAAGATCCCGATCGTTCGGAGCGGACCTACGCTTCCGGCTGATAGGGGCCGAGTTCACCGGGCATCATGTCGCAGTCGTAGACGAGAGTGTCGCCCGGGATCTGCTCGATGGTCTCCAGGAGATCGAACTCGTTCTGCATCTGGTCCGGCGCCTTGCCGCGCACCACCAGGATGTCGTGGAACGCTTGGTGATCGCAGGCGCGATACAGCATCTTGCCCGGGCCGACGCCACTACACTCGAAATCCTCCAGCGCCTTGATGACCTCCGGCGGGAAGAAGGTGCCGGCGGTCTCCACGGCGTTGGAGTAGAGGATCGTCTGGACGTAGGCGGTGTGTGCCGCCTGCGAGGCCGGTTGATCGTATTCGGCCTCGAACGCCTTGTTGAAGGCCTGCGAGCCCTCGTCATCCAAATGCCAGTTCCAGTCCGTCGTGCCGAAGATCCCCTGGATGTTCTCCGCCCCGGCACCCTTCGCCATGAGACGGCTGTAGAGCGGCACGACGACCTCCATCTGCCTGCCGTTGACCTCGCGGTCCCGCATCCCGAACCGTACGGCCTGGGTGAGCGAGTTCACCATGTCCTGGCCGTAATGGTTGAGAACGAGGACGTCCGCATCGCTGTTGAGGACGGCGGTCAGGAACTGGCTGTAATCGGTGGCGCCGAGCGGTGTCATGATGTTGTTGACGGTCGTCCAACCCTGCCGCTCCGTGGAGTCCTTCATCGACTCGTACTGGGTGTGACCCCAGGTGTAGTCGGCGGTGAGGTGATAGGCGCGGCGATCCGTGCCGTATTCCTTCGCCAGGATGGGGCCGAGCGCCTGGCCGGACATGTAAGCGTTGAAGAAATGGCGGAAGCCGTAGCGGCGGCGGTCCTTCCCGGTCGTATCGTTGGAATGCGACAGGCCCACCATGAAGATCACGCCCTTCTCCTGCGCCAGATACTGCTGGGCAATGGCGACGGCGCTGCTCGAGCCGCCGCTGTACATAATCACCTTGTCTCGCTCGATCATGCGCCGCGCGCTGGCCCGGGCGGCATCCGGATCCGTCTGCGTATCGCCGGTGACGAACTCGACCTTCTTGCCGAGCACGCCGTTGCCCTTGAGGGCGCTTGGCTTCAGCGTCTCCAGCATGCCGCCGCCCTCGTTCAAGTGCCGCACGGCGAGCTTGTAGGCACGCAGTTCGTCCTCGCCCTCGTCCGCATAGGAGCCGGTCTGCGGCACGTTGAAGCCGTAGACGACGGTGCTGCCGTTCACCGGGAAATTGCCGATCGCGTCCTGCGCATAGGCGCCGCGGACGAAATGCCAGGGAGCCCGGCCGCCCAGACCGAGCGCGCCGGCGCCGGCCGCCGCGCCCACCGCGCTTTTGATGAAACGCCTCCGCGCGAGTGTGAGTCGCCGTCCCGCTTTCGGGGTCTGTTCCTTCGACATTCGTTTCCTCCCGAAAAGAAGCCCGTCCGTTCTTCGGATGCTTTTTCAGGAATGGTAGTCGCTGCTCGCGATCCCCGATATTCGACTTTCGACTAAGTCCGGGCTTGTGGATGGGCGCCGGCGCCTTGCATACTCGGAACCGGGCCGGACAAGGACCTCGCGGGGAGGAAGGAGGCGCGATGATGGCTTGGCGCATCGTGATCGCCGACGATCATCCGCTGTTTCGCGACGCCCTGCGCTTGGCGATCTCAGAACAGTTCGAAGGCGCCGAGATCGCCGAGGCCGGCGCGCTCGACACTGTCAGGGCCGAGATCGAGGCCGCGCCCGACACCGACCTCGTGCTGCTCGACCTCAACATGCCGGGCATGCACGGCTTCTCCGGCCTTCTCTTCCTGCGCGCGCAGTTCCCGGCCGTACCGGTCGCGGTCATTTCCGCGAACGAAGAGCCGCGGGTCGTGCGCCGCGCCGTAGAGCTGGGCGCCGCGGGCTACATCCCGAAATCGGCCACACCGGACGAGATTCGCGGGGCGTTGGCCGCGCTGCTCGCGGGCGAGGCCTGGCTGCCGCCTGCGATCGACCCGGGTGACGGCGAGGAGGATGAGGAGGCGGATCTAGCGGCGCGGCTCACGAGCCTGACGCCGCAGCAGGTGCGTGTTCTCATGATGCTGAGCGAAGGCCTGCTCAACAAGCAGATCGCCTATGATCTCGGCGTCTCGGAGGCCACGGTGAAGGCCCATGTCTCCGCCATCCTGCAGAAGCTCGACGTCGGCAGCCGCACCCAGGCCGTCATCCTGGCCGGGCGCCTTGCCGCGGACGTCAACGCGCCGCAGCAGGAGATCCTGCGCGCCGCCGAAGCGGCGAACAAGGCGTCCTGAACGACGGCCCCCTCATTCCGCCGCGCGGGACCCGGCGAGGGCGCGCGCGATCAGGGCGCGCAGGGCCGCCGGCTTGATCGGCTTGTTGAGGAGCGGCAAATCCGCGGCGCGCGCACGGGCCTTGAGCTCTTCGGAGCGGTCGGCGGTGATCAGAATCGCCGGCACCGCGGCGCCGAACCGTCGGCGCAGCGTCTCCAGCGAGGAAATGCCGTCGCCGCCGTCGTCGAGATGGTAATCGACGATGACGAGGTCCGGCGGCTCGGTCCCGTCCTTCGTGATTGCGAGGGCCTCCGCCAGTCCGGTCGCGCCGAGGACGCGACAGGACCAGCCCGCCAGCAGGGCCTGCATGCCGTCGAGAATGCTCGCCTGGTTGTCGATGCATAGCACCACCGCCTGGTCGAGCGCCGGTCCGGGTCGCGCGGGCGCCGGCCGGAACGGTCGCGGTCCCTCGGATGCCCGGCCGCGCGGCACGCGCACCGTGAACAGCGTCCCGCGACCGGGCGTCGAGCGGAGCCCCAAGGGGTGGTCGAGAATGCGGCTGATCCGTTCCACGATCGAGAGACCCAGACCAAGGCCGCGCTCCGCGCCGGGACCGGTAGCGAAGCGCTGGAACTCCTTGAAGACAAGGGCTTGCTTGTCGGGCGGGATGCCGGGCCCGGTGTCCCAGACCTGGATCAGGAGGTGATCGCCCGCGCGCCGCGCGCCCATCAGCACGCGGCCGCGCTCCGTGTAGCGTATGGCGTTCGACAGCAGGTTTTGCAGGACACGGTGCAGAAGCCTCCGGTCGCTCGCGACGGCGAGTGTGCAGGGTACGACGCGCAGCTCGAGCCCCCGATTCTCCGCAAGCGGCGCGAACTCGACGCGGAGCATCGCGAACAGATCGTCGAGCGGGAAGCTCCGCACCTCCGGGCGCAAGGCACCCGCATCGAGCTTGGAGATGTCGAGCAGGGCGCCGAGCAGTTCCTCGACCGATTCGAGGGACGCGCCCAGGTTGCGCAGGAGCCGGCCCTCCGGTCCCGTTTCCGCGTCGTCGCCCCTGCGCGCTTGCCGCTCAACGAGGCCCGAGGCGTAGAGCCGGGCAGCGTTCAGCGGCTGCAGAAGATCGTGGCTCGCCGCGGCCAGGAAGCGGGTCTTGTCGCGGTTTGCCTCTTCGGCCGCCGCCTTGGCGCGAGTCAGCTCCGCGTTGAGGGCGGTGAGCTCCGCCGTGCGCCCCCGGACCCTTTGCTCGAGGGTCTCGTTCGCGGCGGCGAGCGCGGCGGCCGCGCGCACGCGCTCGGTGATGTCCGAATAGGTGGTGACATAGCCGCCGCCGGGCATGGGATTGGTCCGGATTTCGAGCACGGTGCCGTCCGGCCGCTGCCGCTCGAAGACGGTATCGACGCTGTCGAGGAAGCTCTCGAGCCGCCGCGCGACCAGTTCGTCCACCCGACCGGGTCCGTACTCCCCGCGCTGGGCATTGAACCGGATGATTTCCTGAAGCGGCACGCCGACGCGGCCGAGATCGGCCGGCAGATCGAGGAGGTCGCGGAAGCGCCGATTCCAGCAGACAAGGCGCAGGTCCCTGTCGAAGACGCTGATGCCCTGACGCACGTTTTCGATCGTCGCCTGCAGGAGATCGCGGTTGTACTGGATCGCTGCGGAGGCATCGTCGAGCAGCCGCATCGCGCTTTCCGGGCTGAGGCTGCGCCGTTCGAGGGCGAGCGCCATGACGAGACGTGCCGACGCGGCGCCGATGGCGCTTGCCAGGAGGCGCTCGGTGTGATGCACAAGGTGCAGATCGGCATCGGCGTCGGGGGCAAGCTGGCCGCTCCGCTGCGCCGCGAAGTCCCGGAAGGAGCGCTGCGCGCGCTCGGATCCGAGGTAGCGCGCCGCGATCGCCTGCAGGTCCGAGACCCTGATCGACCCCCGCCACGGCTGCAGCCGCGCGGCTTGACTTTCGTCGGGATCGGAGTCCACGAAGGCGCTCGCCTGCAGCCGCTCGATCGGCTCCGGCACGCTCGTCAGGGAGAAGGCCAGGTAGGCGGTGACGTTCGCGAGCAGGCTCCAGAAGACGCCATGCGCCAGCGGGTCGAACGCCAACCCGAAGAGCTGCTGCGGACGCAAGAGGCCGATGCCGAACGGCCCCGATTCCAGGAGCTCGAGCGGCAGCCAGCCGGATTGGACGAAGGACGGCAGGAGAAGCGTATAGGCCCAGACGAGGAAGCCCAGCGTCACGCCGGCGAGCGCCCCCTTCTGCGTGCCGCCGCGCCAGACGAGACCGCCGAGCAGGACGGGCGCGAACTGCGCCACCGCCGCGAAGCTCAGAAGCCCGATCGACGCGAGGGCGAAGGAATCGCCCACCATACGATAGTAGAGATAGGCGAGCAGCATGATCGCGACGATCGTCACCCTGCGGATCTGCAGGATGAGCGCGCCCATATCCTCGCGATCCGACAGCCACAGCCGCCGGCCGCGCAGGAAGATCGGCATGATGAGATCGTTGCTGACCATGTTGCTGACCGCGACCGAGGCCACGATCACCATGCCGGTCGCCGCCGAGAGGCCGCCGATGAAGGCGATCAGAGTCACCGCTTCCTGCCGGCCGGCCATCGGCAGGGCCAGGACGAACATGTCGCCGTCGACCGCGCCATCGGGGAACGCGAGGCGGCCGGCGATGGCGATCGGCACCACGAAGACGTTGATGGCGATGAGATAGGCCGGGAACAGCCACGTCGCCTTGCGGACGTCGGATTCGTCGGTGTTCTCGACCACGGTGACGTGGAACTGGCGCGGCAGGCAGATGATGGCGGTGAACGCGATGGTCGTCATCGTGACCCAGACCGGGCCGTCGATTGGCCCGGCGAACAGAACGCGCAGGTCCGGCGCCGCGGCGGCCCGCGCCACCAGGTCGCCGAAGCCCTCGAACATACCCCAGGTGACAAAGGCGCCGACCACGAGGAAGGCGATGAGCTTCACGACCGATTCGGACGCGATCGCCAGCATCATCCCCTCGTTATGCTCCGTGGCGTCGATGTGCCGGGTTCCGAACAGGATGGCGAAGACGGCCAGAATCAACGATGCGATCAGCGCCGTGTCGCCCCAGATCGGCACGCCCGCCGCGTCCGACGGCATGACGATCCGCGGGTATTGGAGCAGAACGGTGAAGCTCGTCGAGACGGCCTTCAGCTGCAGCGCGATGTAGGGGAGCGTGCCGATCACCGCGACCACCGTGACCGCCGCGGCGAGGATCTGGCTCTTGCCGTAGCGCGCGGCGATGAAATCGGCGATCGAGGTGATGTTCTGGCTCTTCGAGAGCCGCACGATCTTGCGCAGCAGCGGCCAGCCCAAGCCGAACATGACGATCGGGCCGATATAGATCGGCAGGAAGTTGTAGCCGGTGACGGAGGCGAGGCCGACGCTCCCGTAGAAGGTCCAGGAGGTGCAGTAGACGGCGAGCGAGAGGGCGTAGACGACCGGTTTGGCGCTCGGACGGCCGCGGGTGCGTGCCGCCTTGTCGCCCCAATAGGCGATAGCAAAGAGAAAGCCGACATAGCTCAGCGAGAAGGCCAGAACGGCCCAGCCCTGGATCATGGATGCCCGCCCTCGCTTGCCGCGCGACGGCGCGGCGGACTTTCCCCAGGACCATGGAACACCGAGCCGGAGCGGTTGTCTACCCGCCGGGGCGGATCCGGATGAATCCCGACCGATTGGCAAGATCCGGCGAATGGGGCATTCGCCTGAGACGGCGAGCGCGCTCACGCTCTCGCGAAACGGTTGCGTCCGGCCCGTCCCGGTGCGATGCTTCCAGAAAAAATGGCTGCGTATCCCGTCGACACCAATTGCGAAGGGAGGAAGAGCCATGACCAAGAGGCAGCGCAAGGATCCCCGCGGACGCCCGGCGCGAGCTGCTCCAGAATCCGCTTCACGACCGGCTTCACGAGGGATCACCCGTCGTCGCGTGATCGAGACGGCGGCTGCAGCCGGGGTCACCGCTGCGGTCGGCCCCTTCGTCCTGACCCGGCCGGCCCGGGCTGCCAAGACGCTCAAGATCCTGCAGTGGAACCACTTTGTGCCGGCCTACGACAAGTGGTTCAACCAGACCTACGTCAAGGAATGGGGTGCGGCCAACGACACCGAGGTGATCGTCGACAATGTTGGCCTGGCGACCATCAACTCGCGTGCCGCCGCCGAGGTGTCGGCTCGGCAGGGCCACGACCTGTTCATGTTTCTGTGGCCGCCGCCGGTCTACGAGGACCAGGTGGTGGACATGGCCGACGTCTACCAGGAATGCGAGAGCAAGTACGGCAAGCCGATCGATCTCGCGATCAAGAGCACCTATAACCCGAAGACGAAGAAGTACTACGGCTTCTCCGACAGCTACGTCCCCGATCCGATCAACTATCGCAAGGACCTGTGGGACGACGTCGGCATGCGGCCCGACAGCTGGGATGACATCCGGACCGGCGGCCGCAGGATCAAGGAGAAGCACAACATTCCGGTGGGCATCGGCCTGTCCGCCGAGCTCGACACCGCCATGGCGATGCGGGCGATCATGTACTCCTTCGGCGCCTCGGTGCAGGACGCCGAGGGCAAGCTCGTCCTCAACTCGAGGGAGACGCTGGATTCCCTCAGGTTCGTCAAGGCCCTCTACGAGGAGGCGATGACGCCCGAGGTGCTTGCCTGGGACGCCTCGTCGAACAACCGCTTCATGCTGGCCGGGCAGGGCTCGCTCGTGCTCAACGCGATCTCGGTCACGCGCACGGGCGAAACCGAGAACCTGCCCATCACCAAGGACATCTGGCTGGCCAAGGCGGCCGCCGGTCCGGTCCGCCGGATCGGGCTCGAGCACGTGATGGACGTCTACGTCATCTGGAACTTCGCCCAGAACATCGACGGCGCCAAGAAGTTCCTGGTTGACTACATCGGCAACTTCCGCGAGGGCTTCCTGGCGAGCCAGTTCTACAACTTCCCCTGCTTCCCGGAGACGGTCCCGGACCTGCAGCAGCTGATCGCCAACGATCCGAATGCCGATCCGCCCGACAAGTACGCCGTTCTCGGCGACGTGCTCGACTGGGCGACCAATGTCGGCTACCCCGGTTACGCCAACGCGGCCATCGACGAGGTCTTCAGCACCTGGGTCATCAACACGATGTTCGCCAAGGCGGCGACGGGCACCCTGGCGCCCGAGGAGGCGCTCAAGGAAGCGGAATCCGCCTGCAGGCGGATCTGGGACAAATGGCAGGAGAAGGGCGCGATCTGATCGCCGCCCGCAGCCGACTCGCGATCGACGGGCCCATGGGAGAGGCCTCGGCAGCCAGGGCCTCTCCCCGCCTTGGGCGCCGAAGACCGGCCGGCCAGGCCGGGCCAGGCGATATCGAATGCGGCGCGGCGGAAGCGGCCGGCGGTACGCAATGAGCACGGTCGGGACGCGCGACATCACCAAGCTGTTCGACCGGGTGCGCGCCGTCGACTCAATCAGCCTGACGGCCCGCGAAGGCGAGTTCCTGGTCCTTCTCGGTCCGTCCGGCTGCGGCAAGACGACGCTCATGCGCATGATCGCCGGGCTCGAGACCCCGAGCGCGGGCGACGTGCTGATCGACGGGGCGGTGGTGACCGACCTGCCGCCGCGCGCGCGCAACGTTGCCATGGTGTTTCAAAGCTATGCGCTCTACCCGCATCTTTCGGTGGAGAGGAACATATCTTTTCCGCTGCGCGCCCAGGGCATGGACAAGGCCGAGATCCGCAAGAGGGTCGAATGGGCGGCGGGCATGTTCGGAATCGCCCGGCTGCTCGACCGCAAGCCCCGCCAGCTCTCCGGCGGTGAGCGGCAGCGCGTGGCGCTGGCCCGCGCCGTCGTCCGCGAGCCGGTCGTCTTCCTTCTCGACGAGCCGTTGTCCAATCTCGACGCCAAGCTGCGGACCAGCGCGCGCGACGAGCTCAAGGAGTTCCAGCGCCGGCTCGGCACGACGACGATCTATGTGACCCACGACCAGGTCGAGGCGATGGGCCTCGGCGACCGCATCGCCGTGCTCGACCAGGGGCGCGTCCGCCAGGTGAGCACCCCGAGCGAGATCTATCATGAGCCGGCTGATACCTTCGTCGCCACCTTCATCGGCGCGCCGCCGATGAACCTCGTCGAGCAGGACGACACGATCCTCGGATTCCGGCCGGAGCACTTCCTGCCCTTGGAGATGGGTGAGATTGACGCCAACGGCCGCGGCACGGCGGGCGCGGCGGGCGGCGAGCCGGGCATGAGACTGCCGGTCCGGGTGACGCGGATCGAGTATCTCGGCGCCGATCAACTCGTTTACGCCGTGCTCGAGCCGCCCTTTCCGGAAACCCACGTGATCTCGCGGCTGCCGTGGATGGTGCCGTTCACCGCGGCGCAGGGCGAGCGCCGCGACTTCGTCGTCCGCCCGGTCGACCTCAAGCGCTTCGACGCGCGGACCGGGTTGCGGATCGACGGTAGCGGGCGCAGATGAGCGAGGAGCGCCGATGACGACGGCTCCGGCACGCCTTCGTTTTCTGGAAACCGGGCTCAAGGGTGCGGCCGCCCGCCTCGCCGACAGCGAACGCTGGCTCGGCGCCCTGCTTATCGCGCCGGCCATCATCTACATCGCCGCCCTGGTCGGCTTTCCGTTTCTGCTGGCGATCTTCTACAGCCTGTCGAATGCGACCGTCGGCACCACCTCGGTCTCATTCGTTGGCCTCGACAACTACCGCGCCGTGATGGAGAGCCCGACCTTCTGGGTCGCGCTCAAGAACACGCTCATCTTCGCCATCGTCTCCCAGGTCGTGGTGGTCGTGCTGGCGAAGATCCTGGCGATGCTGCTGCTCAAGGAGTTCCGCGGCCGCTGGCTGGTGCGTCTGCTGATCCTCCTGCCATGGGTGGCGCCGATATCGCTCGGCGCCATCGGCTGGCTGTGGATCCTCGACTCGATCTACAGTGTCGTCAACTGGACGGCGCAGGCGCTCGGCCTCTTCGCCCCCGGCACGCGCCCGATCTATCTCGGTCGGCCGGATCTGGCGATGGGCGCGATCATCGTCGTCCATGTCTGGCGCACGCTGCCCCTCGCCACCATCATCGTGCTGGCCGGGCTGAGCTCGATCCCGTCGGACATCATCGAAGCGGCCGAGATCGACGGCGCCGGGTTCTGGCGCCGGCTCTTCCAGATCACCCTGCCGCTGGTCATGCCGATCCTGCTCGTCGCGCTGCTGTTCGGGCTGGTCTTCACCGTGGTCGACATGATCGTCGTCTACGTGCTCACTCGCGGCGGCCCGTTCGACAGCACGCAGGTGCTGGCGAGCCTCGCCTACTTCACCGGCATCGAAGGCGGCGACCTCGCGGAGGGCGCGGCGATCGCCCTCTTCCTCTTCCCGTTGCTGGTCGTGATCGCGATCCTGTTCCTGCGGATCGCGCGCCGGGCGGAGGTGACCTGAAATGGCGAGGGCCGCGGCCAGGCTGAAGAAGGTGGGTGCGGGCAGTGCCTATTTCGGCGTGCTCGCCGCCTTCGTCGCCTTCACGGCCTTTCCCTTCTATTGGATGCTGATCACGATGTTCAAGCAGACCCGCGACCTGCTGAACACCGGAAACAACCCCTACCTCTTCAACGACCCGCCGACGCTGGAGCACGTCCGCGTGCTGTTCCAGGACACGCTCTACGGCACATGGCTGCTCAACACCGCCTTCGTCGGGGTCCTCGTCGTCGTCATCACGTTGCTCCTCGCGGTGCCGGCCGGCTACAGCCTGGCGCGGTTTCCCGGACGCTGGGGCCATCACCTCGCGATCGGCATCTTTCTCACCTACCTGGTGCCCCCGATCATCCTCTTCATCCCGTTCTCGCAGGTGATCGGCGCCCTTGGTCTGCAGGACTCGCTGTGGTCGCTGGTCGTCGTCTATCCCTCATTCACCGTGCCGTTCTGCAGCTGGCTCATCATGGGATTCTTCAAGACGATCCCCCGGGATCTCGAGGAAGCGGCGATGGTCGACGGCTTGAGCCGGCTGGGCGCGTTCCTGAAGGTGGTCGTTCCGATCTCCCTCACCGGGATCCTCACCGTCGTGATCTTCACCTTCACGCTGGTCATGCAGGAGTTCGTCTACGGCCTTACCTTCATCACCGCCTCCGCGAACTACACGGTGAGCGTCGGCGTGCCCACCTTCCTGGTGCGCGGCGACGTCTATTTCTGGGGTTCGCTGATGGCCGCCTGCCTGATCGCCAGCCTGCCGATCGCCATACTCTACAATTTCTTCGTCGACCACTTCGTCGCCGGCTTCACCATGGGCGCGGTGAAATGACCCGCTCCGGCGCGACGTCCGGACTCCGGGGGCAAAGCCGGCGGCGGCCGTTGGCCAGCCTTAACCCGCGCCTTCGGTCAGCCAGGACCGAAGCACGTTCTTCTGTACCTTGCCCATGACGTTACGGGGCAGTTCCGAGCGGAACACGATGCGCTTCGGCACCTTGTAGCCCGCGAGCCGCGCCTTGAGATCGCGGATGATCTCGGCCTCGTCGAGGACGGTGTCCGGGGTCTCCGGCCGGACCACCGCGATCACGCGCTCTCCGAAATCGGCGTCGGGAATCCCGACGACGGCCGACTCCGCGACCCCCTCGATGGCATTGATCGCGTCCTCGACCTCCTTCGGATAGACGTTGTAGCCGCCGGTGATGATGAGGTCCTTGGCGCGGCCGACGATGTAGACGTAGCCGTCGGAATCGATCCGGGCGAGATCGCCCGTGACGAAGAAGCCGTCGGGTCGAAACTCTTCGGCCGTCTTCTCGGGCATCTTCCAATATCCCTTGAACACGTTCGGGCCCCGCACTTCAAGCATACCCACCGCATCCGTCGGCAAGGGCCGGCCCGTCTCGTCGACGACACGGACCTCGATGCCCGGAAGGGCTGGCCCGACGCTTCCCGGGACGCGCCGGCCCTCGAGCGGGTTGGAGGTGTTCATCGCCGTCTCGGTCATTCCGTACCGCTCGAGGATTTCGTGGCCAGTCCGCTCCTTGAATCGAAGCCAGTTCTCCGCAAGCAGCGGCGCCGAGCCGGAAACGAAGAGCCGGATACCGCGGCACAGATCCCGATCGAACTCCGGAACCTCCAGCAGGCGCGTATAGAAGGTCGGGACGCCCATCATGACCGTCGCCCGCGGCAGGGCGCGCATCACCGCCTCGGTCTCGAACTTGGGCAGGAGAATCATCCGGCAGCCGCTCGCCAGCGTGCAGTGCAGCGCGACGAACAGCCCGTGGGCGTGGAAGATCGGCAGCGCGTGAAGCAAAACGTCCGACGCCTCGAATCCCCACGCGCGCTCCAGCGTCACGGCGTTGGACCACAGGTTCCCGATCGTGAGCATCGCGCCCTTGGAGCGCCCGGTCGTGCCGGAGGTGTAGAGAATCGCGGCCAGGTCATCCTCGGCCCGCGCGACGCATTCGGCAGCGGGCTCCGCCGATCGGGCCCGCTCGCTCAACGTGCCGGTCCCGTCGGCCGCCAGCGTGAGCACCGTCGCCCCGCTCGCCTTCCGAGCCAGCCCGGAGATGGGCCCGGACCGCTCCGGCGCACAGACGACGAGGCTCGGCTCGGCATCGGTGAGGAAGTACTCGAGTTCTGCCAGCGTATAGGCGGTATTGAGAGGCAGAAAGACCGCCCCCACGCGCAGGACCGCGAGATAGAGCGCGATCGCCTGCGCGCTCTTCTCGACCTGAACGACCACCCGGTCGCCGGGGCGGACCCCGGCCCGGAGCAGAACGGTGGCCATGCGCGCACTCTCCTCGTCGAGCGCCGCGTAGGACCATGTCCGCCCGTCGGGCATCTCGGCGAAGGTGCGGTCCAGGTCCGACGGAAACCGCGATCGGAAACGTTGGTAGAGGTTCATCCTCGGCGTCTTCGTCCTTGCTGAAATAAGGATTTTCCGGCCGATTTCCGTCGATTCCGCGCGGTGTCTGGCGATGAATCGCGCCGCCTCGGCCGGCGGCGCGGCCCGGGTCCAGGGCCGGCGCCGTAGGTTCCGGCGTATACGCGGGCCATGTCAAGCAGGGCGGCGACGGCGCGGCGGCGCGATGGGCCCGGCCGCTACGGTGCGCTGGGCCGCATCGCCCGGGTTAGGTCAGACCGGAGCCGATGGCCGTCCGCCGGCTTGCCGACCGGGGCCCAAACATGATCAAGATCCAAGCGCGGGTGACGGATGATCGTGAGGACTGGGGCGACCAGGCGAGCCGCACATCCGGAACCCGCACCGGAGCAAGCGAAGTCTCGGACGGCGGACTTGGGGACGGGAAGCGAAGCGCAACCATGGATAGCGAGAAGATTCTGAGCGAGAAGGACGGCCGGATCGGCCGGATCGTGTTCAACAACCCCGAACGGCGGAACGCCGTCTCTCTCGAGATGTGGCTGGCGGTGGAGCGCGCGCTGGACGGGTTCGCCGCCGATGACGACATCCGCGTCCTCATCCTCTCCGGCGCCGGGGGAAAGGCGTTCGTGTCGGGCGCCGACATTTCGAAGTTCGAAAGCGAGCGCGCCGGCCGGGAGGCGGTCGCGCATTACGATGCGACGATCGCCCGGGTCTGTCGGAAGATCGAGGACTTCCGGAAGCCGGTCCTGGCGCAGATCACCGGCGCCTGCGTCGGCGGCGGCGTCAACCTCGCGGTCTGCTGCGACCTGAGGATCTGCGGGCAGAGCTCGCGCTTCGGCATCCCGGCGGCGAAGCTCGGTCTCGGCTATGGCTATGCCGGTCTCAAGCGGTTGGTCGGCGTGATCGGCCCCGCTTTCGCCAAGGAGATGCTCTTCACCGCGCGCCTGTTTAGCGCGGAGGAGGCGCTGGCCATGGGCCTGGTGAACCGGGTGCTGCCCGACGAGGAGGTCACGGCCTACGTCAACGACTATGCCGAGACGATCGCGGCGAATGCGCCACTGACGGTAACCTCCGTGAAGGCCATCATCGGCGAGGTCATGAAGGACCCGGACGCCCGCGACATGGCCCTCTGCGACGCGCTCGTGCAGCGCTGCTTCGAAAGCCGCGACTATGTCGAGGGGCGGCGCGCCTTCATGGAGAAGCGCAAGCCGGAGTTCACCGGAACCTGATGCGCCGACGCGCGATCCCTGCTACATGATGTCCGCAAACGCCATGTCCCGGAGCGCCTCGTGATTTACGCCATAGACGACAAGGAGCCGCGGTTCGGACGCAGCGGCTGGATCGCCCCCAGCGCCACGGTGATCGGGGACGTCGTCCTCGGCGAGGACGTGTCGGTCTGGTGGGGGGCGGTGCTGCGCGGCGACAACGACCGGATCGAAATCGGCAACGGCAGCAACGTCCAGGACAACGCGGTGCTGCACACGGACCCCGGACACCCGATCTCGATCGGAACCGACGTTACCGTCGGGCACATGGTCATGCTCCACGGCTGTACGATCGGCGACGGCTCGCTGATCGGGATCGGCTCTGTGATCCTGAACGACGTGCGGATCGGGCGGAACTGCCTGATCGGGGCCAACAGCTTCCTTCCCGAGGGGAAGGAGATTCCGGACGGCTCCGTCGTGTTCGGTGCACCCGGCCGCGTCGTCAAGAGCGTGACGGCCGAGCATCTGGCGCAGATGCGCCAGGCCACGGAAAGCTACAAGGAGCGATGGCGGCATTACCGGAGCGGACTCCGCCCGGTCGCGGCGCCGCCGGATTTTGCGGGCGGTCGATAACCGCGGGGAAGGCCCCGCAGGCCGGAAACGGCGACGGTCCGGCCTGATACCTCGGCCGGCAACGTCTCATTCCCGCTGGCGCGCCATCCGCTTGAGGATCGCCACCTGCCGGAAGAACTCCTGCCTCGGCCGAGCGGGGCTGCCGACCAGGATCGCGCCCGGGGGCACGTCGGACATCACCCCGGCCTGGGCACCGATCTTCGCCCCCCGCTCGATCGTCAGATGCCCGGCTATGGCGGCCTGCCCGCCGATCTGGACGAAATCCTCGATGACCGTCGACCCAGCGATGCCCACCTGCGCGACGATGACGCAGCACCGGCCGAGGCGGACGTTGTGGGCGATCTGGACGAGATTGTCGAGGCGCGAACCGGCCCCGATCACCGTGTCGCGCGTCGATCCCCGGTCGATTGTCGAGTTGGCACCGACCTCGACGTCATCTTCCAGGATCACGCGGCCCAGCTGCGGCACCGTCAGAAACCCGTCCTTGGTCGCCGCGAACCCAAAGCCTTCCTGGCCGATGCGCGCCCCCGGATACAGGTAGACGCGCGCCCCCATGATGGTGTGGCTCACGCTGGCATGCGCGCCGATCCGGCAGTCGGGGCCGATCACCACGCCACGCCCGATGGCAACGTGGGGGCCGAGCTTGCAGCGGGCGCCGATCTCCGCTCCGGCCTCGATCACGGAAAACGGCCCGATCTCCGCCGAGGGATCGACGCGCGCGCCCTCTTCGACGATCGCCGAGGGGTGAATGCCCGGGGAAACGGGCGGTGCGGGATGGAACAGCGCCGCCACACGCGCCCATCCCTCGTAAGGCGCCGTCGTGACGATCGGGACCGTTCCGGCCGGGACGCGCGCCGCCATCTCCGGATGCACGATCACCGCGCCGGCCGAGGTCTTTTCCAGCACGGAGGCGTAGCGCCTGTTGTCCAGAAAGCTGACCTCGCTTGGCCCCGCTGCCTGCAGCGGCGCGACACCGGTCAGAAGCAGATCGACGTCGAGCGCTGTCCCGCCTGCCGCCTTCGCAACGGTCGCAAGGGGATATGGCCCGCTTCGGGCGAAGAAACGTTCGTCGCCGATCGGCGCCTGGCTCATTCTTTGTTCCTCTCGACGGAATCGACGCCGAGGCTTTCTCTTCGCGCCATCCGCCGTCTGGATCACCCGAACCGGATCGGCCGCGCGACGGCGACCGCGTGGGGCGTCGGAAGGGGCATCAGGGGCGAGTGGGCGATGGGTCCGCGGCCAGCGGCGATGGTCTGGCGAATGCGTTAACAACGCGTTTACCGCGGCGGAGCGAGGGGGTTACGCGGTCGTGACGCAGTGCCTTCTTGCGCAGCAGAAAGCCCCCGGCCGAGCGTTCAGGTCCCAAGCCACCGGGCGGGTCCCGGACGACTTCCCATCACCGGGCCCTCGCGACCGCCTAGCACTCGACCTGGTTGACGGTAATTCCGGCATGGGCGGCCAGCCCGCCGAGCGCCGTCTCCTTGTACTTGGTCGACATGTCGGCCCCGGTCTGCCGCATCGTCTCGATCACCTGGTCGAGCGAGACAAAATGCGTGCCGTCGCCTTTGAGGGCAAGCCGCGCCGCGTTGATCGCCTTGATCGCCCCCATGGCGTTGCGCTCGATGCAGGGGATCTGAACCAACCCGCCGATCGGATCGCAGGTCAGGCCGAGATTGTGCTCCATTCCGATCTCGGCGGCGTTCTCGATCTGCTCGTTGGAACCGCCGAGCGCCGCCGTCAGGCCCGCCGCGGCCATGGAGCAGGCCACCCCCACCTCTCCTTGGCAGCCGACTTCGGCGCCGGAAATCGATGCGTTCTTCTTGTAGAGCGCGCCGATCGCCCCGGCGGTCAGCAGGAAGCGGAAGACGCCGGCCTCGTCCGCCCCGGGGCAGAACCGATCGTAGTAATGGAGCACGGCCGGGATAATGCCGGCGGCCCCGTTGGTGGGTGCCGTCACGACGCGCCCGCCGGCCGCATTCTCCTCGTTGACCGCGAGCGCGTAGACGTTCACCCAATCGAGAATGGCAAGGTGGTCCTTGAGCAGGGCCTCGGGCCGCCGACGCAGGTCATCGGCCAGGGCCTTGGCGCGGCGCTTCACGCGCAGGCCGCCGGGCAGTTCGCCCTCCTGGCTGAGTCCGCGTTCGACACAAGCCTGCATGGCGGCCCAGATCTTCCGCAGGCCGTTGTAGACCTCGGTCTCGTCGCGCAGACAGGCTTCGTTCGCCAGCATGATCTGAGCGATCGACAGGCTGTGCTGGCGGCCTAGGTCCAGCAGATCCCGAGCAGAGTCGAAGGGAAACGTCACCTGCACCTCCGCCGGGTCGATCTGATTGCCGCCGGCCTGTTCCTCGCTCAGGATGAAGCCGCCGCCGACCGAGTAGAAGACGTTGCTGGCCAGCGCCGTGCCGCCCCCATCGAAGGCAGTGAACCGCATGCCGTTCGAATGCCGCTCGAGAACCTCATCGAAATGCGCCACGAGATCGGTCGCCTCGACAAACGTCACCTCGCGCATCCCGAGCAGGGAGATCCGCTTCTGATCCCGGATCGACTTCAAGAGCCCCGGGACCGCATCCGGATCGATCTCCTCGGGCGTTTGTCCCGAGAGCCCCAGCAGAATGGCCTTGTCGCTGCCATGGCCCTTGCCGGTGAGGGCGAGGGATCCGTAGAGCTCCACCAGGATCCGGTCGGTCGAATCGAGGAGCCGCTTCGTCTGCAGATCCACGACGAACTGGTACGCAGCCCGCATCGGGCCCACCGTATGGGAGCTCGACGGGCCGATGCCGATCTTGAAGAGGTCAAATACGCTGATGGCCATGGCTTAGCGTCTCATGCCTGGGCAGCACATTCCTGCACGGCATCGAAGAGCCGGCAGCCGCGCCGTCCGCCTCCACCCGGATCTTCACGTTGGCGCCGATCACGCGCTTCACCGCAACCGAGCCCTTCATTGTCATTCCACCCCGTTATCTTCCGAGTTTCGAGCGTGAGCGCAATCCATTGACCCAAGCCCGATGCCCCGGTACGCCGCCGCGAGGGCCGAATCGTTTAGGACAGTTGCGGCGCGCAGACAACCCACCTCGAGCCAAGGCCGAACGACGAAGAGCCGCCGCTTGGCGCTGGCGACGCACGTCTGCTTGAGCTCGAACGCCCCGACGGGGAGTGGGGTTTCCGGTGGCTCGATTATGGAAGCACAGGCTGGTGGAGATTCCCATCAGGCGCGCCCGATCGGACCCCCCCAGCGACACCTTTGATCTTCCATCCGCGCACCATAGTGGCGGTAGGCATTTCCCATCAGAAGATGTATCTGAGCGTCATTCCCTTCGTGTGCTTGCAGTTCGCTGCCATTCGGATCGCTTTCCTGGCACCGAGCATTGTTGGATGAAACCGAAGACATGGCATGAGGTGAAGCAATGCAAATCCCAATCATCGAACGGCGCCGCATCGAGGCGCAGCTTCTGAAGATCATCTATGACGAGCTCGTAACGCGGCTCGGCGAGGCAGTGGCCGAGGAAATCATCGCGGAGTCAGTCCGTAAGTCGGCAATCGAGCAAGGTCGTCAATTCGCGTCTGCCGAGCCCGATGGAACGTCTATGAGGACGTTCGTAAAGCTCTACGACCTGTGGACCATGAACGACGCCCTCGAAATCGACGTGCTGCATCAGGACGAGGAGCGATTCGACTTCAACGTTACGCGCTGTCGGTACGCCGAAATGTATCGGGAGATGGGGCTGGGGCACATCGGGCACCTGCTCTCCTGCAATCGGGACGGGACATTCTGTCAAGGCTATGATCCGAACATCAGGCTGGAACGCTCGCAGACGATCATGCGCGGCGCCAGCCATTGTGACTTCCGTTACCGCTACGAGCGTCAGCCGTCGCCGGAGCGCCGCGATGCGATGTCGGAGGACGCCGATAAGTGAAGGGTGGCCCCCGCCTTCGCTCGAGCTCACCGCCAGCGATTGCGGATTAGTCTCGCCGCCTGTCGCACTGCCATGGCACTTCGCCCGCCCCGATAAACACCGCCTTTTGGACGTCGGGCGGTGATCCGCCGCTATCGGCGCATGCCGGGCAGGACCAGCCGCTCGATCCAGTTCCGCACCTCGACCAGGCGGACGTCCTCGTTCATCACGTCCTCGTCGATGCCGAGGAGCCAGGCAATGTCCTTGCGCGCCGGATCCCGGTGCAAGGTCTCGAGCAGGTTCACATAGTCGAGTGCGGCCTCGCGGTCGCGGAAGAAACCCAGCTTGATCAGCTTGTCGATGCGGCAGAAGGTCAGACGCGCCAGCTCGTGCAGGTCGTATTCGGGGTGGTACTGCAGGCCCCAGAAGCTGCCGCCCTTATGCGTGACGGACACCGCCTGGACGTGAGTGAACGGGTTGGAGGCGAGCAGCACTCCGCCCGGCGGCAAATGCGTGATCTCGTCGACGTGGCTCGTGAAACCGTCAAAAACGGACGCCTTGCCGAAGTAGAGCGGATGGCCGCGCCCTTCCGGCGTGAGGCTGATCTTGCGGGCGATACCCATCTCGCGGCCGCGGGGATTGGCACGAACGATGCCGCCCGCGGCGACCACCGCGATCTGCGCCGCCCAGCAGCTGCCGAAGCTCGGCACCTTCGCCTCGTAGGCCGCCTTGGCCAGCTCGATCTGCGGGCCGATCCGGGGATCGTCCTCGTAGATGGTCAGGCTGCAGCCGGTCCAGGCGATGCCGTCATACTGTTCCAGCGCCGTGCCCTTCGGCAGCGCCGCGCCGGGATCGGCAGGGTGGACGATGTCGCACACCGCCTCCGGCAGGCACTTCTTGAGCATCGCGACGTAGAGGTCGCCCGCCTGCGACGCGCCGCCGGCGACCAGCTCGTCCCGCGCCTCGCGGTTGTAACCGTCGATAACGAGGAAGCGCGGCCCGGTCATGGCGTGCGTCCCTATTGCGCCGCAGCCGGCCGAGTACCGGCCAAGCGGTCTATGATGTCCGGCAGGTCGGCGTGCCGCTCGCAGATCGCGTCGGCAGAGGTCCGGTCCTTGTCGGCGTCCCGGGTCGCGGTGAAGAGAACCGCCTTCATACCGAGTGCCTGCGGTCCCTTGACGTCGTTGTGGTCACGGTCGCCGACATGCACCATCTCCTCGATCGCGACGCCCATCTGCCGCGCCGCCGATTCGAACATCTTGCGGTGGGGCTTTGAGTGCCCAACCTCGTCCGAGAAGGCGAAGCCGTCGAAGTAGCGCTTGAGATCATACCGGTCGAGGAGCTGGCGCAGGCAGCGACCCGGGGAGACGATGGCGTCGGAGACGATGCACAGCTTGTAGCCGCGCTGCTTGAGCGCGGCGAGCGCCTCGCCGATGCCGGGGATCGGGTCGGGGCAGACCGTGATTTCCATGTCCTCGTGCAGTTTGACGACGCGTGCGAAGACGTCTTCGGGAAGCTCGCGTCCCAGGCCCTTCAGCGCGACGCGAAGCCGGTCCGCGATGGGCCAGGTGACATGCTGGTCATGCCAGACCTTATTGAACGCCGCATCGGCCACGTCATAAGCGAGGGCGACCTGCCCGAATTCGATCGGGGCCTCTCGGTTCAGCGCCTCCCAGAGCAGGTATCGACGCTCCTCCTTCTTGCTGCGCAGACCCTGCGCCTTCCGCTTCGGCTCGTCCGAGTCGTCGTGAACGATCGTGTCCCACAGGTCGAACGTGACAGCTTTGACGATCTGAACCAAGCCTAACCTCCTCAACCCTTTCTGCCCCACCCGTCCCAATAGGCACCCGATGGCGGGCCGCCGGCGAGGAGGGCGATTTGTCTCCTAGACAATTTTCCTCATTATTGCAATTCTACACAAAAATACACAAGCCCAATCGTTGACCCGAACCAAAGGGAGGACAGCATGACGTTGAAGCACTGGTGCGTCGCCGCCCTGGGACTGCTTTTCGCAGGTGCCGCGCACGCCGGCACGATTGTCGCCTACACCGCGCTGGAAGAGGACGAGATCGCCGAATATGTGGCGGCGGCACGGGAGGCCATGCCCGACATCGAGATCAAGGTGTTGCGCCTGTCGACCGGCGATCTCGGCGCACGCATCCTCGCGGAATCATCCAATCCTCAGCATGATGTGATCTGGGGTTGGGCCGTCACCAATATGCTCGATCCCCGGATCCTGGATTTGCTCGAGCCCTATGAGGCAAAGGGCGCCGACAAACTGCCCGCGCAGTATCGTTCACCGGATGGAAAGTGGTTCGCCGCGACTGGCTACATGGCGGCCTTCTGCGTCAACAACGAGCGCCTGGAGGCCAAGGGCCTGCCAATGCCGACGGACTGGGCGGATCTGCTCGACCCTCGGTTCAAGGGTGAAGTGGTGATGCCGAACCCGGTCTCCTCGGGTACGGGTTATCTGCAGATCGCCTCGCTCCTTCAGGGCATGGGCGAAGAGAAGGGATGGCAGTATCTCAAGGATCTCGACGCCAACGTCGCGCAATACATAAAGTCGGGCTCCCGGCCCTGTAAGGCAGCGCGCGCCGGCGAATATGCCGTCGGCGTTTCGCTCGCCATTGCCGCCATGCAGTCGATCGAAGAGGGTTTCCCGATCACGATGGTGCTTCCTAGCAGCGGCGCGGGGTACGAGCTCGAAGCATCTGCGCTGATGAAGACCTCGAAGAACAAGGAGGATGCCCGCCGGTTCCTCGACTGGACCCTGTCTTCGGAAGCGGCGGCGCTCTACGCCAAGTACAAGGAAATCGTGACGGTCCCTGGCTACACACCACCGGCGGAGGCCCTGGCAGCCGGTCTTCCTGAGGACGTCTCCCAGGTGTTGTTTCCCATGGACTTCGTGAACTCCGCGAAGGATCGGGAAGCCATCCTGCAGCGCTGGCAGCAGGAAATCGGCCGCTGATCTCTGGCGTCCCCGATCCTGTCCATGCATCTGCAAATCGAACAGGTCCGCAAGTCCTTCGGAGGGGTAACCGCGCTCGACGGCGTCTCTTTCGCCGTCGAGCCGCGGGAGTTCGTGTGCCTGCTCGGCCCGTCGGGCTGTGGCAAGACCACGCTCCTGCGGCTCATCGCTGGACTTGCGCGGCCCGATAGCGGGCGGATCCTGCTCGGGGGATGCGACCTGACGCGGCTTCCCGCCCGCCATCGCGGCTTCGGCATCGTTTTCCAGTCCTATTCGCTTTTCCCGAACATGACGGTTGCCCGGAATATCGGCTACGGCCTGAAAATCCGGGGTGATTCCTCGGCGCGCATCAAGGCACGGGTCGACGAGCTTCTCGAGATGATCCGGCTCCCGCATCTCGCCGACCGCTATCCCTGGCAGCTTTCCGGCGGCCAGCAACAGCGCGTCGCCCTGGCGCGCGCCGTCGCCGTCGATCCGAGGCTCCTTCTCCTCGACGAGCCGTTGTCCGCGCTCGACGCCAAGGTCCGAAGCGAGCTGCGGCAGGAAATCCGTGACCTCCAACGCCGTCTCGGCATACCGACAATCATGGTGACTCACGACCAGGAGGAGGCGCTGACCCTATCCGACCGGATTGTCTGCATGCAGCACGGCCGAATCGCGCAGATTGGCACACCGGACGAGCTCTACCGGGAACCGGCCAATCGCTTCGTCGCGGATTTCATGGGTGTCAGCAATCTCATCGAGGCGGAGGTGATCGGCCGATGGGCGCCGCAACTCCTGAAGTCCTGCCCAACGAGGCCGGATAGCGGCCAGCTCGCCTGCATCCGGCCAGAAGACGTCGTGCTCGTTCCCGGCGGCACCGGGGCGCGGGTAAGCCGCGTGCAGTTCCTCGGCAACGTCTCGCGAATTCATCTTGAGTGGCCAGGCGGCACCCTCATCGCCGAGCAGACCGGCCGCACCGAGATCGAGGAAGGCACCGAGATGGCCATCGATTTCGGCGCGAGTCGATGCACCTGGGTGGCGAACCAATGACCGTAGCGGTGGGCCCGGAAGCGATCTCCGGCCAGCGTAGGCTGTTCGATACCGATCGTTGGCTGCTCGCGCTCTGCTTCATCCTGCCGGTTGCGGCGCTGGTGATCTTTTTTCTTTACCCGCTCGCCGTCGTTGTCATCAGGAGCATCACCGAGCCGGACGGCAGTCTCGGCTTCGCCAACTACGTTCGGGTTCTCGACAGCGCGAACTTCTGGAATGCGACGGCGAACAGCCTCACCATGACCCTGTCGACCACCGTGCTGAGCGTCGGCCTCGGCCTCGTGGTCGCCTACGCCGTCCATCGCTGCCGCGTCCCGGGCCGGACCGTGATCCAAGCGTCGGTCGCGCTGCCGCTGCTCGCCCCCTCGCTGGTTCAGGGGCTGGGGCTCATTTTCCTGCTCGGCCGCAACGGCATCGTCGCCAGGGCATCCGGTATCGAGATCGAGATCTACGGCTTCTGGGGCCTGCTGCTCGCCAACATGCTCTACGCGCTCCCGCAGGCTACGCTTATCATCGGGGCCTCATTGCGGTCGGCCGATGCCCGCCTCTACGAGGCCGCCGAGATCCTCGGCACGCCGAGCTGGCGGCAGTTCATCGACATCACCTTGCCGAACATCAAGTTCGGGCTGCTGAGCGCCGCCTTCGTCGTCTTCACCGTGACGATCACCGATTTCGGGAATGCGGCGACGATCGGCGGCGACTACACCGTCCTGGCAACCGAGATCTACAATCAGGTCGTCGGGCAGATGAACTTCAATCTCGGTGCCGTGGTCGGCATCCTGCTATTGCTGCCGACCATCCTTGCCTTCTATCTCGAGCGCGTCGCCGCGCAGCGCCAATTCGGCGTCGCCAGCGAATCGGCGGTGCCGCTGACGCCCGTCTGGACGCCCCGCCGCGACCTTCCGATGATGGCTGCGGCGGGCGCCATTGCCCTCATGCCGATCGTCACCATTGGCATCGTCATCTATGCCAGCTTCGTTCGGCTTTGGCCCTACCGGTTCGATCTCACGCTCCGCCACTACTCCGTCACGGTGGCCGGCGGGTACGATCCGCTCTGGACGACGGTGGAAATTTCCTTGCTGGCGGGTCTTGTTGGCACGGCGGCGCTGTTCGCGCTCGGGTTGGCGTTGCAACGGGCACCGCGCCGGCTGACCAAGCCGATCTACTTTGTCTGCCTGCTTCCCGCGGCAGTTCCCGGCCTCGTGCTCGGCCTTGCTTATATCTTCGCCTTCAACGTACCGGGCACGCCGCTCTATGCCCTTTATGGGACGGCGGTCCTGCTTGCTGTCTGCAATGTCGTTCACTACGCCACGCAAGGTTTCCTGACGACGATGACCGGGCTGCGACAGGTGCCGCCGGCGCTTGAGGAGACCGCAACCTGCCTCGGGGGAGGCTTTGCCCGCGTCGTCCTCGACGTGATCGGTCCATTTATGCTACCCACGCTGGTGTCAGTCTTCTTCTTTCTGTTCATGCGGTCCATGGTGACCCTTTCCGCGGTTATCTTCCTGGTTACGCCGACCGTAAGCGTGGCATCGGTGTCGATCATGCGGCTCGACGAAGCCGGGTTCACCTCGCAGGCCGCCGCTTATGCGACCTGCACCATGGCCGTGGTCGTCGCAGCATCCGCGCTTATGCGGATATCGCTCCATCTGCTCGACCGACGACGTTGAATCGTATGTGGAGTGAGGACCGTCGCTATCGCATCCTCGCTTTGCTGGCGGCGCAAGGGCGGGTTACAGCCAACACCCTGGCTGAAATGCTCGAGGTTTCGCGCGAAACGGTTCGCCGCGATGTGCTGCAGCTGGAGGCCGAGGGGCGGCTGCGCCGCGTTCACGGCGGCGTGGTCGCCGTCGAGGCGGCACCCGAAATGCCATTCGCCGCCCGGATGCAGGTTCACGCGCCGGCAAAGCAGCGCATCGCCAAAGCCGCGGCGCGCCTGTTGAAACCGGGCCAATGCTGCTTCATCGATGCCGGCACGACGACGGCCGCGTTCGCCGTGGCGCTGGCAAAGATCCCCGGTATCACGGTGATTACGAACTCGTTCGATGTCGCGAACGCGCAGCGGAGCATGCGCCCCGACGCCGACGTCCTTCTGCTCGGCGGGCAACTGGGCAAAGACGTACCGGCGACTTACGGCGGCCTGACCCTCGAACAGATTGGACGGTTCCGTCCCGATTTCGCCATCATCTCGCCCGTCGGACTTCATCCCGAGCGCGGCGCCACCGCCTACCACCTGGCCGAGGCGGAAGTCGCACGAGCGATGATCGCCGGTGCCGACCGTCTAATCGTTCTCGCCGACCGCAGCAAGATCGGCACGGTAAGCCGCATTCACCTTTGCGGATGCGCAGAGATCGACACACTGGTGACCGAGAAGGGATCTCACCCGATGATCAAGGCAATCAAAAACGCGGGTGTGCGGCAGGTGATCCAGGTCTGAACGGGCGCGTCTTCAGAACCTGCCCCCAAGAGCGCCCGCAGGCAACCTGAAGTCCGAGAAGCCCTCCTTTTCAGATTTCAGGAGGCTTCAAATCGCGGAAGATCTGGATCGCCTCAACCCTTCCGCACCGCTTCGAGATGCCGCTGGAAGTCCGGCATGGCCATGAGGCTCTTGCACCGCTCGAAGCGGTTGGCGGCGTAGGCCCGGAAGTCGTCGGCCGGATTCTGATTGGCCAGCTGGATGGCGCCCCAGAGGGTCCACAGCAGGTCGCACATGGCCTTGTACATGACCATTCGCCCCACCTGCTCGGCCGGCGGCGTCCCGCCGAAATAGGCGTTCAGCAGCGCGGCATCCTGCTCGGCGTCGAAGCCGGCTTCGACCGAAAGGTCGGCAAGGTCCCACATGGGATCGTTGTTGCCCGCATACTCCCAGTCGACGACGTACATGCGTCGCCCGGTGTCCAGGAAGTTCTCGGCCAGAGGATCGCAGTGGCACGGAACGAGGGGCGCCGGCCTGCGGCCGAGTGCGTCGCGAACCGCCTCCGCCTCCCGCTGAACGATTTCGTACCCTTCGGGGACCCAGGCCTGCTTCCTGCGCAGCAGGTCGAGATAGCCGTCCATCATCCCGAACAGATCGAACCGCGACGCGAACTCGCCGCCGCAGCAATGAATCCTCCGGAGCGCCTCGGCCGCCCGCGCGACCGCGCCGAGATCGCGAAAGCGCTCCGCATCCATCGTGACCGCATCGTCGATGAAGCGCGTGAGCTGAAGCCCGTCCGACGGGTCGAAGAAGACGACCTCCGCATTGACTCCGGCGTCGGCGGCGACGTGGGCATTGTGCCGCTCGGCCTGCCGGTCGATGTACTCGCTCGTGCCGTCTCCGGGGATCCGGAGCGTGAAGCATTCGCCGTCGACGGTGATCCTGTAGTTCCGGTTCGTCAGGCCGCCGAGACGCTCCACCGTGAAGGCGTCGGCCGGCCGCCCGGCGAATTGCGGAATCCTCGACAGGATGTGTCCGATCTGGTCCATCTTTCGGGCTCCCCTCCCCCTCGGCGTATCGTCACGATCAGGCTTTCAGCCGCTCCATCTTCGGGTCATAGAGCGGTCCGTCATGGCGCGTGGCCGGGACCTTGCGGCCGAACGCCTCCACCTCGAAGTCGCGATGCGACAGATACTCGATCGGCAGATAGCCGTAGACGATGGGTTTCCCAATCGTGTGGCCGAAGTTGCCGCTGGAGGTGACGCCCAGGACCCGGCCGTCGTGGAGAAGCGCCTCTCCGCCGAAGACCATGACCGGTTCCTCAAGCGTGAACAGGCAGAGCCGCCGGCGCGGACCCTGCTCCTTGACCTTGAGCAGGGCATCCCGTCCGATGAAGTCGCCCTTCTTGAGCGAGACCCGAAAGCCCAGCCCCGCCTCGTAGGGATTGTAATCGGGCGTGACGTCGGCGCTCCAGTAAACATACCCCTTTTCCAGGCGCAGGCTGTCGATTGCGCGGTAGCCGACATTCGCGATCCCGAACGGCTGGCCGGCGTCCCAGAGGGTCTCGTAGACGTGGCAGGCATATTCCGTGGGAACATGCAGCTCCCAGCCCAGCTCCCCGACATAGCCGATACGCACGGCCAGGACGGGCGCGGCACCGATCGTGATCTCGCGGGCCGTGGCGAAGGGGAAGCTCGCATTGTCGACGTCCTCCTCCGTCACCTGTTCGAGAACCTGACGCGCGCGGGGACCGCAGAGGTTCAGCACGGCACGCGCAGAGGTGACGTCGCGCAGAAGGACCGAGCCATCTTGCGGCATGTGGTCGGCGATCCAGTGGTAGTCGTGGACCGCGAATCCGCTGCCGGTAACGATGTAGAAATGACTCTCGCCAAGCCGCGAGATCGTCAGGTCGCATTCGACGCCGCCGCGCTCGTTGCAGAGTTGCGTGTAGATGACGCTGCCGACGGGCTTGTCCATGTCGGCGGCGGCCAGTCGTTGCAGCGTCTCCAGGGCCCGTGGGCCGGTCACCTCGAACTTGCTGAAGGAGGTCTGATCGATCAGGGCTACGCGCTCGCGTACCGCCCTGTGCTCGGCGGCCACATGCTCGAACCAGTTCGGCCGCTCGAAGGACGGACGATCGACCGGCTCGACGCCGGCCGGGGCGAACCAGTTGGGCCGCTCCCATCCCGCCTTCGAGCCGTAGACCGCCCCCTTCTCCTTGAGCGGATAGTAGAGCGGGCTGCGCCGGATGCCCCGAGCGCTCTCATGCTCCAGCCCCGGGTAGTGGATCTTGTAATGATTGCCGTACAGCTCGATCGCACGCGGATACATGAAAGCCCGCGTGTTGTGATGGAACGAGAAGCGGCGCAGGTCGAGCGGCCAGAGATCGAGGCTCGGCGCGCCTTCGACGATCCATTCGGCCATCATGCGGCCGGCGCCGCCGCCCGCGGCGATCCCGTACAGAAACCCAGAGGCGACATAGACGTTCTCGAGCTCCGGCGCCTTGCCCATGATGAAGTCGCCGTCGGCGGAGTATGGAATCGGCCCGTTGATCAGCTGCCGCACGCCCACCTGGTTCAGGATCGGCGTGCGCTTTGCGGCCAGCACCGCGAGCTGCTCGAACCGGTCGAAGTTCCCGGGCAGGAGTTCCTGCCCGAACCCCTTCGGGATGCCCCTGTCCCCGAAGGGTCGCGTGTTCGGCTCGTAGCCGCCGACGACGATGCCGCGAACCTCCGGCTTGTAGTAGACGAGATGGTCCGGGTCCCGCAGGGTCGGCATGCCCTTCGGCATGTCCGGGATCGGCTCGGTGACGAGGTACTGGTGCTCGACCGCGAGCGCGGGCACGCGGATGCCAGCCATCTTCCCGACCTCGCGCCCCCACATGCCGGCCGCATTGACGAGAATCTCACAGCGAAAATCGCCCTGATCCGTCCTGACTGCGGTCGCGCGTCGCCCTCTTGTCTCGATGGCGGTGACACGTACGCCTTCGAGGATCCTGGCGCCGCGGCTGCGGGCCCCCTTGGCCAGCGCCTGGGTGACGCTGCTCGGGTCGATGTAACCGTCCGTCGGCATATAGGCGGCGGCAATCACGCCCTCGGTGCTCATGAGCGGGAACAGGTCCTGCGCTTCCTTCGGCGACAGGATCTGCATCTCCAGCCCGAAGCTCTTCGCCATCGTCGCCGAACGCCGGATCTCCAACATTCGCTCGTGAGAGCAGGCCAGACGCAGGCTCCCCACCTTCTTCCACTCGATGGCCTGGCCGGTCTCGCCTTCGAGTTCGTCATAAAGCTCGACGCTGCGCTGGAGCATTCGCGTGACGTTGCGCGAGGTGCGGAGTTGGCCGACCAGGCCGGCGGCATGCCACGTCGCGCCGTGCGTGATTCCGCTCTTCTCCAGCACGATCACGTCGGTCTTTCCCATCCTCGTGAGATGGTAGGCGATGCTGCAGCCGATGATGCCACCTCCGATGACAACGACTTCGGCGTGGATTGGGTTGGTCATGAGAGGTCTCGTCTAAGCTGCTGTCTCTGTCGTCCCGGATCAGGCCTTCACCCGCACCATCTTCGGGTCGTAGAGCGGCGCCCGATGCAGGGTCGCGGGCACGCGCTCGGTCGCGACTTCCAGCTCGTAGCGGCCGGAGTCGAGGAACGCGTCGGTGACCCCTTCGGCGTGTCGGACATAGCCGTAGCCGATGCCCTTGCCGACCGTGTAGCCATACCCGCCGCTGGTCAGCCACCCAACCGGCTGGCCGTCGCGGAGGATCGTCTCGCGGCCGAGCAGCACGATGTCCGGATCGTCCACGGTGAAGCCGACCAGCCGCTTCTGCAGCGGCTTCGCCGCCTGGGCGACGAGCGCCTCGCGGCCGAGGAACGGCAGGTTCTTCTTCAGCTTGACCGCCCAGCCGAGCCCCGCCTCGAGGGGCGTGTGGTCCGGCCCGATGTCGGCGCCCCAGGCACGATAGCCCTTCTCCAGCCGCAGCGACTCGATGGCGCGGTATCCGGCGTTGGCGATCCCGTAGGGCCGCCCGGCCTCCATCAGGGCGTCGTAGACCGCGCCGGCCGCCTCCGTCGGCAGATGCAGTTCCCAGCCGAGCTCGCCCACATAGGTGACCCGCAGCGCCCGGACCGCCGTACCGGCGATCATCACCTCCTGCCAGGTGCCGAAGGGGAAGGCGGCGTTCGAGACATCGGCGTCGGTGACCGACGCGAGCACGTCGCGCGCCCGCGGCCCCATCAGCGACAGCACCGCGTAGGCGGAGGAGACGTCGATCAGCCGCGCATCGAGCCGATCGGGGATGTTCGCGCGGATCCAGGCGAAGTCGTGCGTGGCGAAACCGGTTCCGGTCACGATATAGTATGCGTCCTCGGCCAGCCGCGACACGGTGAGGTCGCATTCGATCCCGCCGCGCTTGTTCAGCATCTGCGTGTAGACCAGCGTGCCCGGCGGCCGGGTCACGTCATTGGCGCAGATCCAGGACAAGGCGGCCTCCGCGTCACGACCCAGAAGCAGGAACTTGGCGAAGGAGGTCTGGTCGAACAGCGCCACGCGTTCCCGCGCCGCGCGATGCTCGGCGCCGACGGCATCGAACCAGTTCGGCCGGCCGAAGGACGGAATGTCCCTCGGTTCCCGGCCGTCGGTCGCGAACCAGTTGGGCCGCTCCCAGCCGAGCTTCGAGCCGAAGCAGGCGCCCGCCGCCTTCAGCCGCTCGTAGAGCGGCGAGGTGCGGACGGGGCGGCCGCTCTCGTGCTCTTCATGCGGCCAGGCCATGGCATAGTGTTTGCCGTAGGCCTCGAGCGTGCGCGTGAGGACCCAGCGGCGGTCGCGGTGCAGCGCGCCGAAGCGACGGATGTCCACCGGCCACAGATCCATCGGCGGCTCGCCCCCGTCGATCCATTCGGCGAGCGCGCGGCCCGCCCCGCCGGCGCTGGCGATGCCGAAGGCGTTGAACCCGGCGCCGACGAAGAACCCGCCGAGTTCCGGCGCCTCGCCGAGGATGAAGTTGCCGTCGGGCGTGAAGGCCTCCGGCCCGTTGACGAGCTGTTTGATCCCGGCGGATTCGAGCGCCGGAACGCGGGCCAGCGCCTGCGCCATCAATTGCTCGAAATGGTCCCAGTCGGATTCGAGCAGGGAGAAGTGGAAGCCCTCGGGAATGCCGCCCTCCGCCCAGGGAATCGGGTTCGGCTCGTAGCCGCCCATCACCAGCCCGCCGACCTCCTCCTTGAAGTAGATCAGCCGGTCCGGGTCGCGCAGGGTCGGCAGGTCGCGCGCCACGCCGTCAATCGGCTCCGTCACCATGTACTGATGCTGCACGGACTGCAGCGGGATGGTGACGCCGGCCAGCGCCCCCACCTCGCGCGCCCACTGGCCGGCGCAGTTCACCACCACCTCGGTCCGGATCTCGCCTTGATCGGTGGTCACGCCGGCGACGCGCCCGCGATGGACATGGATGGCGGTGACGCCGCAATCCTCGATGATCCGCACGCCGGCGCTGCGCGCGCCTTTGGCCAGAGATTGGGTGATGTCCGCCGGGTTGGCCTGGCCGTCGGTCGGGAGGAACGCCGCGCCGACGACGTCGCCGATGTCCATCAGCGGCCAAAGGTCCTGCGCTTCCCTGGGCGTCAGCAGATGCATCTCCAGGCCGAAGCTGTGGGCCGTCGTCGCCTGGCGCTTGATCTCGGTCAGCCGCTCGGGCGTACAGGCGAGGCGCAGGCCGCCGTTTCGCTTCCATCCCGTCGCCAGGCCGGTCTCCGCCTCCAGCCGGTCGTAGAGCTCGACGCTGTACTTCAGCAGCTGCGTGATGTTGGCCGAACTGCGAAGCTGCCCGACGAGGCCCGCCGCATGCCAAGTCGACCCGCTGGTCAGCTTGTTCCGCTCCAGCAGCACCACCTCGCGCCAGCCCAGCCGCGCAAGGTGGTACGCCGTGCTGCATCCGATGATTCCACCGCCGATGATCACGGCGCGCGCCTGGGTGGGGAAGCTGGTCATGCGGGTCCTCGGAGTTGCTTCAACGCGCGATAGGCTTGGTCGAATCGCGCCATGTTCTCGCCGGTATAAGCGACGTAGTCGAAGTCGAGCGTGGAATGGATTTCGGAGACCATGCTCCACATGGCCTCGCGCAGCAGCGACGCGCACTTCATGGCGCCGTACCGCCGGCGGAGATCCGCATCGACCGGCCGCTCGAAATAGGTCTCGAGCACCCAATCTTCGTCGGCGCCTTCGACGCCGTTGTTGGAGCAGAGGTTGCCAAGGTCGAACAGCGGGCTGTTGAAGCCGGCGTAGTCCCAGTCGATCAGCCACAGACGCGTGCCGTCGTCGATGAAGTTCGCGGGCAGCAGGTCGTTATGCCCGAAGACGATGCGCACCGGCCCGACCATCTCCTCGAGCTCCGCCGCGATCCGCATCAGCCGCGGCAGCTCCGGCAGCATGCGGCTGTTGCCTTCCTCGAGCGTCGCCGCATAGTTGCGCAGCACGTGAAACACCCAGAACATCAGGACCGGCCCGCGGATGTGGCGCGGCATCTCCTCGTGGCAGCGGCGGATCAGCGGCAGGATGCGGGAGAGCATCGCCCGGCTCCGCACCTCCTCGGCGCTCAAGGTCCGGCCTTCGATGAAGCGGAAGACGATGGCGCCGGGCTCGACATGAACGACTTCGGGCGAGAGGCCCGCGGCCACGGCGGCTCGGCTCGCCGCCAGCTCGTTGAAGCGCAGCACGCCATGCACGGGGATGTCGTCGCCGATGCGCACGAAGAAACGCCGTCCGCGGTCGCGCACCACGAAGTTGGCGTTGGTGATGCCGCCATCGATCGGCTCCGGGTCCACCGGTCCGGACCAGCAGGCGAGGCGGGCGGCGCGGGCAAGGTAGTCGGTCACGGCGGGCTCCGGCATCCCGTTCACGACAGTCCGAGGCGCCGCTTCGTCCGGGCGCTCCCGGCGCTGATCAGCCGGTCGGCGACGATGGCGACGAAGGCCACGCACAATCCGGCGACGATGCCGCGGCCGGTATCGGCCTTGGTCAGCGCGACATAGACCTCCTGGCCCAGGTCGCGGGTCCCGACCAGCGCGGTGATCACCAGCATGCTGAGCGCCATCATGATCGTCTGGTTGACGCCCAGCATGATCTCCGGCAGGGCGAGCGGCAGCTGCACCCGCCAAAGGATCTGGCGCCGCGTGCAGCCCTGGGCGGTCGCCGCCTCGATCAGCGCCGGCGGCACCTGCCGGATGCCGTGGATCGTGTAGCGGATGGCCGGAACCACCGAATAGGAGACGACGGCGATCATCGCCGAGAAGTCGCCGACCCGGAACAGCATCACGGCCGGGATCAGATAGACGAAGGAGGGCATGGTCTGCAGCGTGTCGATGGTCGGCTGCACCACCGCATCGACGCGCCGGTTGCGCGCCGCCCATATGCCGATCGGCCAGCCGATCAGGCTCGCGATGACGACCGAGACGCCGCAGAGATAAACCGTCTCCATCGCGTTCTCCCATTGACGCGTGACCGCCAGGAAGAGCGAGAGGACGGTGACGAGGGCCATGAGACGCCACCCGCCGAGCTGATAGCCGGCGAGCGCGACCAGCCCGACCACGAGCGGCCAGGGAAGCGCCAGCAGGAAGCGCTTTACCGGAACCATGAGGTTGAGAAGCAGGAACGTCCGGATCGCTTCCAGCGTGTCGAAGAAGTTCACGTTGATCCAGCTCACCAGGTCGCTCCAAAACCGTCCCGTCGTGACCGTCAGCTCGGCCGGGTAGGTGGCGAGGGCCGGCAGGAAGAACCCGCCGATCCAGGTGACGGCGACGATGGCCGCGCCGGCGAGAAGATAGGGGTGGCGCCGGAACGGGCTCCGCCCCGCCTTGGCCTTCTCCGGCGGCCGGTTGGCGAGCGCCTGACTCAGCCGGTCGAGGGCGATCGCCAGCACGACGATCGCCACGCCCGCCTCGAGCCCGGCGCCGATATTGAGGCGCCGCAGCGCCGTCAGCACGTCGTAGCCCAGCCCGCCCGCGCCGATCATCGAGGCGATGATCACCATGTTGAGCGACAGCATGATCACCTGGTTCACGCCGACCATCAGGTTCTGCCGCGCGGCGGGGATGCGCACCTTCCACAGGAGCTGCCGCGGCGTGCAGCCGGCCATGCGGCCGAACTCGACCACCTCCTCCGGCACCTGGCGAAGCGCAAGCATGGTGATGCGGACCATCGGCGGCATGGCGTAGATGATGGTGGCGATCATCGCGGCCACCGGACCGAAGCCGAAGAGGAACAGCGTCGGCACCAGATAGGCGAAGATCGGCACGGTCTGCATGAGGTCGAGCACCGGCGTGAGCGCCCGTTCCACCGCGGCGGACCGGAATCCGGCGATGCCGAGCAGCAGCCCGCCGGCCACGCCGATCGGAACGGCGATGGCGATCGAGCTCAAGGTGACCATCGCGCTCGTCCACTGGCCGAAGACGGCGAGATAGGCGAAACAGGCGCCGACCAGCAGGGCGAGCCTCCAGCCGCCGGCATGGAGACCCGAGAGGACGGCAATCGCAACGACCGCCAGCCACGACAGGCGCGGCCAGACGGTCACCGCCGCGGCCCCCTGGCCGGATACAAACCCTTCCGCAAGGAGCGCCTGAGCGAAGGCATACGGCCAGGAGATCAGCCAGGCGATCGACCGCGTGAACTCCTTGAAGGTGAAGAGCCCGAGGTCGAAGTCGTTGATCAGCCACTCCATGAAGCTCGTGATCCAGTCCCGGAACGGGATCACCCAGGCGCGGGGATACTTGAAGGCCCACGGAGCGACGGCCTCGATGAGATCGCGCAGCCAATCGGAATGGACGATTGCGACCGTCGCGATCAGGGCAGCGATCCAGACGACGGAGGACCGGCGCGCCGTGCCGGCCCGCGGCACCGCGGTGTAGATCGCCGTGCTCACGCCGGCGCGCTCCCGCGGGGGCCGCCGGCGGGCAGCCCGGCCAGCACGTCGAGGATCGCCTCGCGCGTCAGCTGCCCGACCGCTTGCCCCGCCGCGTCGACCACGGCGACCGGCCCGTCGGCATCGATGACCTGCCGGGCAAGGTCCTTGATCTTCGTCTCGGCGGCGACGCGGCCGACGAGCCGGGTGCCGGGGGCAACCGGCTCCATGACGGAGCGCGCCGAAAGCACCTTCGCGCGCGACACTTCGCGCGTGAACTCGGCGACATAGTCGGTGGCGGGGTGCATCACCAGCTCTTCGGGCGTGCCGATCTGGATGATCGCGCCGTCCTTCATGATGGCGATGCGGTCGGCGAGCCGGATCGCCTCGTCGAAATCGTGGGTGATGAAGACGATGGTCTTGTGAAGCACGTTCTGAAGACGCAGGAACTCGTCCTGCATCTCGCGCCGGATCAGCGGATCGAGCGCCGAGAACGGCTCGTCGAGGAACCAGATCTCCGGCTTCACGGCGAGGCTGCGGG
>CAZKCM010000030.1:0-16823 GCA_964551315.1 uncultured Rhodospirillaceae bacterium
CCCCAGGCGGCCGCCAGCAGAAGAAGCAGCAGATAGTCCTGGCGGCTGGCCGATGGCGGTACGGGAGGCATGGAACGCGGGCGAGTCGACGATCTTGGGCGCGGCGGTCGCCGCACCGTCACCGGTCAGGCCGGCGGGGCCGCGCGCTGCCGGGCCAGCGCTTCCCTGAGCGCGCGCGCGAAATCGAGCCGCTCCTCCGGCGTGAGGAAGCTGCCGATGACGAGCGAGCGCCCGTGCGAGCGCAGGGTCAGCGGGCTGTCGTGCTCCGGCGGATCGTCCATGATGACGCGCAGCCAGTAGGGCTGGAAACTCCAGCCGCGCGGCGCGCCGCGAAGGCTGTGCCGTTCGACCGTCAGCGCGCGGTCGGTGAGCCGAACCCGCTCGAAGATCTCGCCGCTGCGGTAGTTGAGCCGGAAGCAGGCATAGATCAGCACGACTTCCAGCCCGCAGAGGCCGAAGATGGGCCAGGCGCCCATCATCAGGAAGGCCATGCCCGCGCCGAAGCCGACGATCGCGACGGCGCTCATCAGCACCGCGAAGCCCGCCGGGCTGAGGCTGCGATGCGGCCTCAGGATCGCGTCGAAGTAAACGGTGGAGGTGTCGGAACCCGCGCCGGGCGGCGATACCGGCGGCTGGCTTTCGGAATCGGTAGCCGTCAAGTCTTGTGACATCCCCGAACTATGGTACCGGATCGGCCGGGCGTAAAGCCCGCCGACCGTAAGAATGTCTCCGCCGTTTGCCCGGTTCCCGGCTCCGGGCTAGAGTGCGGCGAAGGGATCACAAGAGGGCGCCCCATGAAGAAAGCCGACATCGACGCGTTCTTCGGCCGCTTCGCCGCGCGCGACCCGAACCCGCGCGGGGAGCTCGATTACGTCAATCCCTACACGCTGCTCGTCGCGGTGGTTCTGTCGGCCCAGGCCACCGACGTGGGGGTGAACAAGGCGACGGCACCCCTGTTCAAGGTCGCCGACACGCCGGAAAAGATGATCGCCCTCGGCGAGGAGCGCCTGCGCGACTACATCCGGACGATCGGCCTCTTCAACACCAAGGCCAAGAACGTCATCCGGCTGAGCGAGATCCTCGTCCGCGATCACGGCGGCCAGGTCCCGCGCGACCGGGCCGTCCTCGAAAGCCTCCCCGGCGTCGGGCGAAAGACGGCGAACGTGGTGCTGAACATCGCCTTCGGTGAGCCGACCATCGCCGTCGACACCCATGTGTTCCGCGTGTGCAACCGCACCGGCCTCGCCCCCGGCAAGACGCCGCAGGAGGTCGAACGCAGGCTCGAAAAGGTGGTGCCGGCCCGCTGGAAGCAGCACGCGCATCATTGGCTGATCCTGCACGGGCGCTATGTCTGCAAGGCGCGCAAGCCGGATTGCGACCTCTGTCTCGTCCAGGATCTCTGCGCCTTCCGGGCAAAGAGCGCCGGCGTGTCGGTCAACTCGCCCGCGGCGTCCGCGGTCCGGTAAGGAGGCCCGTTATGCAGGGCTCGACCGGCGTCGGCGCCGCGGTGCCGGTCCGCGCCTCGACATGCGCCACCCGGTGGCCGCCGCCGGGCTCGTCGTAGAGAAAGAGGTCCAGCACGCAGCCGGTCCCGCGGTACTGCCAGACCTCGGCCGGCGGATCGCGGCGGACGAAGGCCGGCTCGCCGAGCAGCGCTGCGACCCCGGTTCCGTCGAGCCCGAGCATGCGCGCCGCGTCGATCCCGATTCCCACCGAAGCCCGCGGCGCCGCGGTCGTCTTCGCCGATGCCGGCGCGACGGGCGGCGGTCGCCGCAGGGTCGCGATCGTCCTGGCTGTGGCACCCCTTGCCCCGGACTCCGTCTGCACCGGCACCGGCCGGCCGTCCGCGGCGGTGCAGGCGCTCAGGACCGTCAGCAGAAGCAACGTCGCGCCCGACCGGAATCGGAGGCACCGCGGTCGCGCGGCGGCCCGCCGCCTCCGTTCGCCGCTCCCGTGCCTGAGGGCGGCATCCAAAGGAGGACTCCGTCAGGAGGTCTTGGTTCCGTCGCCGTCGGTGGCCGAGGTGCTCGGCGGCTCGGCCTTCGCTTCGGTTTTCGGCTCGGGTGCCGGCGGGGGCGCCGATGGCGGCGTCTGCGGAGCCGGGCGCGGCGGAAGCGTCTCCGCCGTTCCGGCCAGCACCCCGCCCTGCGCGATCTGGACCGCGCCGTAGCGGATGGTCCCCTCGACGCGGCCGGTCGACCGGATCGCCAGGTGCTCGCGCACGGTGATGGTGCCTTCCAGCCGGCCGGCAACGTCCGCACGATCGACCGTGGCCGTTCCCTTGAACACGCCGGTCTCGGCGATCTCGAGCTTGCCGCCTTCCTTCAGCACCGCCTCGACCCGCCCTTCGGTGATCATTGTGTCGCAGTGATCGATCTCGCCGCTCAGAACGACGTCCCGGCCGACGAAGAGCCGCTTGGCGTTCGCCTCGGCTTCCGTGCGCCCCGGACCTCGCGACTCGATGCTTCGCGGCTCCGGCATTCGGGGCGGCAGGACGGCGTCGGGCGGCTCCGGCGCCCGGTAGAGGGAATCGCGGCCCGGCGGCGATGCGGCGCCGGCCTTCTCCTGCGGGGACGGTTCGTTCTGGGATCGTCTGCCGAACATGCGGGTCCGCTCTCGTCTCAGTGGGTGGTTGCTTCGGGCTGGACCGAGGGCGGATGCCGGTGCCGCAGCATCTCGAACAGATGCAGCATGAACGCCGTGGCGACGACCGGGACAACCAGGTTGACCACCGGCACCGTTGACAGGAAGGCGATGACAACACCCCCTAGAAACAGGCGGCCCCCATGCGCCCGCCGCAAGGTCCGAACCTGTCGCGCGTCGAGGCGACGAAGCGCGACGAGTTCGAAATATTCGCGACCGAGAAGATAACCGTTCAAACCATAAAAGACAAAAAGATTGAATGGCGGAAAGAAGAACAAGAAAACAAAGAGAGGCAGCGCCAGCAGGTTGAGCAGCAATGCCGTTCCGGCCAACCGGGCGCCCGACAGTGCCTCCTCGGCCAGCGACAGCTCCCGCGCGGCCGGCAGGTCCGGGTAGTGACGGGCCTCGACCGCCTTGGCCACGTCCTCCAGGAAGAATCCGACGATGAAGAGGGTGGCGGCCGGGAACAGCAACCAGGCCAGCGCGAGGGCACCCAGGCCCGCCGCGAAATCGATGACGGCGTCGAGCCAGCCGAGCGGGACGAGGCTCAAGCTGGCCGCTGCGACCCAGACCGCGACGACGAGCGCCGCCAGAAGCAGGAGGGCGGCGGCGAGGCTGAGCCAGACATAGCGCCGCGTGCGCGGATCGCTGAGCTGGGCGAAGGCCTTGAAGAGGGCGGACAGCACGCGAGAGCTTGGACTCGAAATCGGCCACGGAGCGCAAACCACTCCTCTATCCGCAGCAGCCGGGGTGCGCAAGTCAAGGTGAGTCGAAAGAGCCACGTGGGAAGTATGCACGACGACTCTTTATCGGACCCTTAATCGACCGCGGCGATCGCTGTCGGAAGTCTTCGATCATGAAGCGGTGTCGCCGCTGCGCCGTTCAGCGGTTGCCCGGCAATTCCGCCGGCGTTCCCGGTGCGCGGCCGATCTCGGCTTCCCTTGTGCCGACTTCGCCCTTCGCTATACTTCGCGGCGCCCGCCGCCTCCGGTGGAACCAGCAAGCGGAAGCGATCTCATGGATAATGCGACCTTCGACGTCGTCGGCATCGGCAACGCCATCGTCGACGTGCTCAGCCACACCACGGACGAGGCGCTCGATACGCTCGGGCTGGCCAAAGGCGCGATGACCCTGGTCGACGCCGCTCGGGCGGAGGAACTCTACCGTGCCATGGGCCCGGCGGTGGAGGTGTCCGGCGGGTCTGCGGCCAACACCATCGCCGGCCTCGCCTCGCTCGGCGGCCGCGGCGCCTTCGTCGGCAAGGTGAGCGACGACCAGCTTGGCCGGATCTTCCGGCACGACATCCAGGCCGCCGGCGTGGCCTTCGAGACGCCTCCCTGCAACGCCGGTGGCGCTCCCACCGCGCGCTGCCTGATCTTCGTCACGCCCGAAGGGCAGCGCACGATGCAGACCCATCTCGGCGCCTGCGTCGAGCTGGGACCGGAAGACATCGATCCCGCCCTGGTCGCGCGCGCCAAGGTCACCTATCTGGAGGGCTATCTGTGGGACCCGCCGCGCGCCAAGGAGGCCTTCCGCAAGGCGGCTGCGATCGCCCATGAGGCCGGGCGCAAGGTGGCGCTCAGCCTCTCCGACCCGTTCTGCGTCGGCCGCCATCGGGCGGAGTTCCGCGAGCTGGTCCGCGAACATATCGACATCCTGTTCGCGAACGAGGTCGAGCTCTGCGCGCTCTGGGAGGTCGAGGATTTCGACGCGGCCCTCCAGGCGACGCGCGGGCAATGCGCCGTCGCGGCGCTGACGCGCAGCGAGAAGGGCTCGGTCGTGCTCACCGACGGCGAGTTCCACATCGTCGACGCCGCGCCCGTCGATCGGGTGGTCGACACGACGGGGGCCGGCGACCTCTACGCCGCGGGGTTCCTGTTCGGCTACACGAACGGCCGGGACCTCTACGATTGCGGGCGGATCGGCAGCCTTGCCGCGGCCGAGGTGATCTCCCATATCGGCGCGCGGCCGGAGCGGCCGCTCAAGGAGCTGCTGCCCGCCTGACGCCCAACCAATCAGGTTTACGTTCTTGTCAGAAGATTTCGTCCCGACCCTCCGCAACCTGGCGATCATCGCCCATGTCGACCACGGCAAGACCACCCTGGTCGACCAGTTGCTCCGCCAGAGCGGCACCTTCCGCGCGAACCAGCAGGTCGCCGAGCGCGCGCTCGATTCCAACGAGCTGGAGCGTGAGCGCGGCATCACCATCCTTGCGAAATGCACGGCGGTCGCCTGGAAGGGTGTGCGCCTCAACATCGTCGATACGCCGGGCCACGCCGATTTCGGCGGCGAGGTGGAACGGATCCTCAGCATGGTGGACGGGGTCGTGGTTCTGGTCGACGCGGCCGAGGGCCCGATGCCGCAGACCAAGTTCGTGACGGCGAAGGCGCTCGCGCTGGGCCTCCGGCCGATCGTCGTCATCAACAAGGTCGACCGGCCGGACGCGCGGCCGCATGTTGTCCATGACCTGGTGTTTGACCTGTTTGCCGCGCTCGGCGCCAGCGACGAGCAGCTCGACTTCCCGACGCTTTTCGCTTCGGGCAAGGAAGGCTGGGCGGTGGCGGATCTCGACGCCGAGGAGCGCCGCGACATGGCGCCGCTCTTCGACCTGATCGTCCGCCACGTGCCGCCGCCGGCCGGCGACCCGGGCGCGCCCTTCGCCATGCTGGCGACCACCCTCGAATACGATGCCTATCTGGGCCGCGTGCTCACCGGGCGGATCCACGCCGGCAGGGCGCGGCTCAACATGCCGGTCCAGGCGCTCGGCCAGGACGGGCGGGTCATCGAGCAGGCGCGTCTGACCAAGCTGCTCGCCTTCCGCGGGCTGGAGCGCGTGCCGATCGAGGAGGCCTCGGCGGGCGACATCATCGCCATCGCCGGCCTGACCGAGACCACGGTGGCGGATACCATCTGCGAGCCATCGGTGACGACGCCGATCGCAGCGCTCGCCGTCGATCCGCCGACCCTGGCGATGAGCATCTCGGTCAACGATTCGCCGCTTGCCGGGCGCGAGGGCGACAAGGTGACGAGCCGGATGATCCGCGCCCGCTTGCTGCGGGAAGCCGAAGGCAACGTCGCCATCCGCGTGCGCGAATCGGAGGACAAGGACGAGTTCGAGGTCGCCGGCCGCGGCGAGCTGCAGCTCGGCGTGCTGATCGAGACGATGCGGCGCGAAGGATTCGAGCTGTCGGTCGGCCGGCCCCGGGTGATCTTCCGGACCGATCCCGCCACCGGCCAGCGGCTTGAGCCGATCGAGGAGGTGCAGGTCGACGTCGACGAGGACTATTCCGGCGTCGTCGTCGAGAAGCTCGGCCAGCGCCGCGGCGAATTGATCGACATGCAACCCTCCGGCGGCGGCAAGACCCGGATGACCTTCCGCGTTCCCGCGCGTGGCCTGATCGGCTATCACGGCGAGTTCATGACCGATACCCGCGGCACCGGCGTGATGAGCCGGATCTTCCATGCCTACGAGCCCTATAAGGGCCCGATCGAGGGGCGGCGCAACGGCGTCCTGATTTCCAACTGCGACGGGGTCGCGGTCGCCTACGCCCTGTGGTATCTGGAGGAACGGGGGCCGTTGTTCATCTCGCCCGGCGAACAGGTCTATCAGGGCATGATCATCGGCGAGCACAGCCGCGGCACCGACCTTGAGGTCAACCCGCTGAAGGGGAAGCAGCTGACCAACATCCGCACCCACGCGAAGGACGAGGCGGTGCGACTGACGCCGCCGCGGACGATGACTCTCGAGAAAGCGATCGCCTATATCGAGGACGACGAGCTGGTCGAGGTGACGCCGAAGAGCATCCGCCTGCGCAAGAGGCTCCTCGATCCCCACGCGCGCAAGCGCGCGAGCCGCGCCGCGGGGTGAGTCCGGTGGCGGGCGCCGTCGGGGATCCCCGCCTTTCCGCCCGGTTCCCATGGGCCGTCGGGAAGGGCGGCGCTTCGTGAGGCTCCCGTTGCTCAAGGATTGGCTCCGGGCGGTCTCGGTCTATCGCGACCGCCGGCTCCTCATCGTCCTGCTGATGGGCTTCGCGAGCGGCCTCCCGCTGCTGCTCACGCTCTCGACCCTCTCCATATGGCTGACGGAGGAGGGGGTGACGCTGACCACGATCGGGCTCTTCGCCCTGGTCGGCACGCCCTATGCCTTCAAGTTCCTGTGGGCGCCGGTGATCGACCGCGCCCCGATCCCGCTGCTGACGCGGGCGCTGGGGCGCCGTCGCGCCTGGCTCCTGGTAATCCAGGCGGCGCTCATCGCGTCCATCCTCGCTCTCGGCGCGACCCGGCCGGCGGAGGCACCGGTCTGGACCGCGCTCGCGGCGCTGCTGGTGTCCTTCTTCTCCGCCAGCCAGGACATCGTGATCGACGCCTACCGCATCGAGATCCTGGACGAGCACCAGCAGGGCGCCGGCGCGGCCGTGACCCAGTTCGGCTATCGGATCGGCCTGCTGGCCAGCGGCGCCGGCGCCCTGTTCCTCGCGGGGCACGTCACTTGGTTCTGGGTCTATGCGGCGATGGCGGCGCTGATGCTGGTCGGCGTCGCGACGGCCCTGCTGAGCCCTGAGCCGCGCGTCGGCACGGGGCTGGCGGCGGCGGCGCAAGGCGCGCGCGGTCCGGCCGCGGTGCTGCGCGAGGCGGTCGTCGAGCCCTTCGCCGAGTTCTTCGGGCGGCGCGGCGTGGGCGAGGCGCTGCTCGTTCTTGCCTTCATTCTGCTCTACAAGTTCGGCGACGCCTTCGCCGGCGTCATGGCCAATCCCTTCTATGTCCAGATCGGCTTCACCAAGGCGGAGATCGCGAGCATCAGCAAGATCTTCGGCCTCGCCGCCACGCTCTTCGGAGTCTTTCTCGGCGGCGTGATCGTCGGCCGCTACGGCATCATGAAGGGCCTTCTTGTCTGCGGTGTCCTGCAGATGGTCTCCAACCTCATGTTCGCCGTGCAGGCCGCAGTCGGGGCCAATGTCGGCCTGCTGACGCTGACCATCGGCATCGAGAACCTGTCCGGCGGCATGGGATCGGCGGCCTTCGTCGCCTATCTGTCGGTCCTGTGCAACGTCGCCTACACGGCGACGCAGTACGCGCTCTTCTCCTCCTTCATGGCCTTCGGTCGCACGCTGCTCTCCTCCACGAGCGGCTGGGTCGCGGACCATGTGGATTGGGTCTCGTTCTTCGTCATCTCCACCCTCGTGGCCGTGCCGGGGCTGCTGCTTCTCCTCTGGATGATGCGGCGCTTCCCCGCCGCCCGGCCGGTCGCCCAGCCGACGCGGTAGCACCGAATCATCTCAATAGGCCTTTGAAGCTTGTGCCCGTGCGCGCTAGCATGGGTCGTCTGATCCGGAGGACCAGACATGGACATCTCGAAGATCCCGATCGGTCGCAATCCGCCCTGGGACATCAACGCGATCATCGAGATTCCGCTCGGCGGCGAGCCGGTCAAGTACGAGCTGGACAAGGAGTCCGGCGCGATGTTCGTCGATCGGTTCCTGCACACCTCGATGACCTATCCGGCGAACTACGGCTTTATTCCGCACACCCTGTCGGCCGACGGCGATCCCTGCGACATCATGGTGGTCGGCCCGACCCGCGTGGTGCCCGGGGTCGTCATCCGCTCGCGGCCGATCGGCGCGCTGATGATGGAGGACGAGGCCGGGCTCGACGAGAAGATCCTCGCCGTGCCGGCGGACGATCTCCATCCCTTCTATCGCGATGTCGCGTCCTACCGGCAGCTGCCGGACATCCTGATCGAGCAGATCGGCCACTTCTTCAGCCACTACAAGGACCTGGAGAAGGGCAAGTGGGCCAAGGTGGCGCGCTGGGCCGAGGCGGAGGAGGCGACCAAGCTGATCGCCGAAGCGATCGAGCGGGCGACGGGGCAGGGAGGCGGCGGATGACCCGGGCAAAGGGCGCTGCGAAAATGTCGGTGGTCGAGGGCGACATCACGCGGCTCGACGTCGATGCCATCGTCAACGCGGCGAACAGCGAGCTCCGCCCGGGCGGCGGCGTCTGCGGCGCCATCCACCGCGCCGCGGGGCCGGAGCTGGCGGAGGAATGCCGCCGGATCGGCGGCTGCCCCACCGGCGAGGCCCGGATCACCAAGGGCTATCGCCTGAAGGCGCGCCACGTCATCCACGCGGTCGGGCCGGTCTGGCGGGGCGGCGAGGAGGGCGAGGACGAGCTGCTCGCGTCCTGCTACGCCAACAGCCTGGCGCTCGCCGACCGGCACGGGCTCAAGTCCATCGCCTTCCCGGCGATCTCGACCGGTGTCTACGGCTTCCCGCTGGAGCGCGCGACGCGGATCGCGGTCACGACCGTGGCGCGAGAGCTTCCCGCCACCGGCATCGACGAGGTGGTGTTCTGCTGCTTCGGCGAAGACGTCGCGGCGGTTTACCGGAAGGCGCTGGCGGAGCTGTCCTGAGCGTCGCCCAGAGGCACAGAGACCCTGAGGAAATTTTAGGCCGGCTGCCTTGCCCGGGCCTGATCCGGGCATCCGGAACGCCGCACCGTCGTTTCCGGGATTGCCGGGTCGACCTTCGGATCAAGTCCGAGGGAAGCTTCGGCGAGGACAAGAACGGGACATTTCAAAGGTCATCCGCGATCCGCTCAAACCTCGGTGCCTCTGTGGGACACCCCCCTAGATACCGTCAGCGCGCGCGATCGAGGGCGTAACCGGCGGAGCGGACGGTGCGGATCAGATCGATGTCGGCGTCGCCGTTGAGCGCCTTGCGCAGCCGGCGGATGTGCACGTCCACCGTGCGCGGCTCGACATAGACGTCCTGGCCCCAGACCGTGTCGAGAAGCTGCTCGCGGCTGAACACGCGGCCCTGGTTCTCCATCAGGTGGCGCAGCAGGCGGAACTCCGTGGGGCCGAGATGAATCTCCCGCCCGTTGCGGCGCACCCGGTAGGAGGCGAGGTCCATCACCAGGTCCTCGTAGCGCAGCGTCTCGTCCTCGGCGGCCGGGCGGGCGCGGCGCATCACCGCGCGGATTCGGGCGATCAGTTCGCTCGGGCTGAACGGCTTCGTGACGTAGTCGTCGGCGCCGCTGTCGAGGCCGCGGAGCTTGTCGCCTTCCTCGCCGCGGGCGGTCAGCATGATGATCGGCACACCTTTCGTTTCCGGCATCCGGTGCAGCTGCCGGCAGACCTCGATGCCGGAGACCAGCGGCAGCATCCAGTCGAGGAGCACCAGATCCGGCCGCTGCTCGCGCGCGATCAGCAGCGCCTCCTCGCCGTCCCGCGCCTCGGCAACCCGGAATCCCTCACGCTCGAGGTTGTAGCGCAGCAGCGTCACCAGCGCCGTTTCGTCTTCGACGATGAGGATCAGCGGGTTCACCTTCCGACTCCCTAGCTCTTGTCCGTCTCCGGTCCGCCGGCGTCCGGCGGACTCACCATGGCGAAGCTCGTCATGTCGCCCTTCGGGCGCGCCGCCTCGATCGTTCGGCCGTGAACGAGGAAATGAACCGTCTCGGCGATGTTGGTGGCGTGATCGCCGATGCGCTCGATGTTCTTTGCGATGAACAGCAGATGCGTACACGGGCCGATGTTGCGCGGATCCTCCATCATGTAGGTCAGCAGCTCGCGGAACAGGCTGGTGTACATCTCGTCGACTTCTTCGTCGCGCTCCCAGGCGCCGACCGCCTTGTCGGCATTGTGCTCGACATAGGCGTCGAGGACGTCCTTGATGATGGCCTGTACCATGCGGCCCATGCGCGGGATCACGTGGACCGGCCGCATCGGCGGTACCTGGGCGAGGACCACCGCCCGTTTGCCGACATTGGCGGCGTAGTCGCCGATGCGTTCGATGTCGCTCGCGATCTTGAGCGCCGCGACCACCTCCCGCAGGTCCCGGGCCATCGGCTGGCGCAGCGCCAGCATGCGGATCGACAGGCTGTCGACCTGATGTTCCAGCTCGTCGATCCGCGCGTCGCTCTGGACCGCCTGGGTCGCGAGATTGGCATCGCGCCGGACCAGCGCCTCTATGGCGGTCTGCAGCTGGGCTTCGGCCAGGCCGCCCATCTGCGCGATGATCTGATTCAGGTGCTTCAGTTCCTCATCGAAGGACTTGACGATGTGGTCCGATGGAATCGGCATTGTTCCTCCGCTGACCCCGTATCGACCCGGCGCGCCGCGCCTCAGCCGAACCGCCCCGTGATGTAGCCTTGCGTGCGCTCGTCGCGCGGGCTGGTGAAGATTTGCTCGGTGTCGCCGACCTCGATCAGCTCGCCCAGATGGAAGAACGCCGTGCGCTGCGACACCCGGGCGGCCTGCTGCATCGAATGGGTGACGATGACGATCGTGTAGTTCTCGCGCAGCTCGTCGATCAGCTCCTCGACGCGCGCGGTTGCGATCGGGTCCAGGGCCGAGCAGGGCTCGTCCATCAGGATCACCTCCGGGTTGACGGCGATCGCCCGGGCGATGCACAGGCGCTGCTGCTGACCGCCGGACAGGCCGGTGCCGGGCTCCTGAAGCCGGTCCTTGACCTCGGCCAGCAGCCCCGCCCGCTCGAGACTCGTCATCACGATCTCGTCGAGCTCGGCCCGGCTCGCGCCCAGCCCATGAATGCGCGGCCCGTAGGCGACGTTGTCGTAGATCGACTTCGGAAACGGGTTCGGCTTCTGGAACACCATGCCGACGCGCGCGCGCAGCATCACCACGTCCAGGTCCCGGTCGTAGATGTCCTGACCGTCGAGCAGGATCGTCCCCGAAACCCGCGCGCTCTCGATCACGTCGTTCATCCGGTTGAGGCAGCGCAGGAAGGTCGACTTGCCGCAACCGGACGGCCCGATCAGCGCCGTCACCTCGTTCTCGCGGATGTCGAGATCGACGCTCTTCAGCGCCTGCTTGGTGCCGTAGAACACGTCGACCCCCCGGGCGGAGATCTTGACCGGGCGCTCCGCACGGTCCGGCGGCGCGTCGCCGGAGGCTTCGAGGTTCGGTCGTTCCGTCACAATCGCCATCTCCGATTCTCCTACCAGCGCCGCTCGAACCGCCGCCGCAGCAGCACGGCAAGCCCGTTCATGACGACCAGGAACGCGAGCAGCACCATGATCGCCGCGCTCGTCTTTTCGACGAAGGCCCGCTCCGGGCTGTCGGCCCACAGAAAGATCTGGACCGGCAGGACCGTGGCCGCATCGGTGAAGCCGCCCGGCACGTCGACGATGAACGCCACCATGCCGATCATCAGGAGCGGCGCCGTCTCGCCCAGCGCATGGGCCATGCCGATGATCGTGCCCGTGAGGATGCCGGGGGCGGCGAGCGGCAGCACGTGATGAAACACGGTCTGCAGCGGCGAGGCGCCGACCGCGAGCGCCGCCTCCCGGATCGAAGGCGGCACGGCCTTCAGGGCGGCGCGGCTGGCGATGATGATCATCGGCAGGTTCATGAGGGCGAGAACCATGCCCCCGACCAGCGGTGTCGAGCGCGGCAGCCCGAAGAATCCGAGGAAGACGGCGAGTCCGAGAAGGCCGAAGACGATCGACGGCACCGCCGCCAGGTTGTTGATGTTGACCTCGATGAGGTCGGTCCAGCGGTTCTTCGGCGCGAACTCCTCGAGATAGACCGCCGTCGCAACCGCGAGCGGGAAGGACAGGACGAGCGTGACGATCATCGTGAGGAAGGTGCCGACCACCGCGCCCCAGATGCCGGCGAGCTCCGGCTCGCGGCTGTCGCCACGGGTGAGGAACGCGGTGTTGAGGCGCGTGTCCACGCGCCCCGCTTCGTCGAGCGCGTCGATCCAGGCGATCTGCGAGTCGGAAACCCGCCGCGCCGATTCCGGCACGTCCCGCGGGATGTAGCCCTTCATCAGCATGTCGATCTCGTCCGAGGCGGGAAGCCAGACGCGTTCGGTCGTGCCGATGATGGAGGGGTCTTCGAGAACCCGGTTGCGCAGGACCAGCCAGGCGCCGTCGCTCACCAGGCCGAGCAGAGCGCGACGCTCCCGCCGCCCTGTGACCTCGGGGAACGCCTCCTGCAGCGCCGCGAGGATGATGCGGTTGTAGTTGGCGCCGGCCAGGGTCTTGGGATCGCGCGTCCCCTCGGGGTCGATGACCTCCGGGTCGAAGGTGAGGTCGAGCCCGATCTCGGTCTGGACGAAGGCGGTGTAGCCCTTGCTCACGATGCTGACGAGCAGGATGCCGAGCACGCCGATCGCGAGCGCGATCGCCAGCACGCCGTAGAGCCTGAACCGCCGCTCCGCCGCGTAGCGCCGCCGCAGCCGGGCCTGCGCGAGCTCCGCGCGCCGCGCCGCCGCGCGGCGTTGCTGGGCCATCTCAGTCATACTTCTCCCTGTACTTGCGGACGACCCGGAGCGCCACGACGTTGAGCGTCAGCGTGATGCAGAAGAGCACGAGGCCGAGGGCAAACGCGGCCAGCGTCTTGGCGCTGTCGAACTCCTGATCGCCGACCAGCAGCGTGACGATCTGCACGGTGACCGTGGTCACCGCCTCCAGCGGGTTGGCCGTCAGGTTGGCGGCGAGGCCGGCGGCCATCACCACGATCATGGTCTCGCCGATGGCGCGGGACACCGCCAGAAGCACGGCACCGACGATGCCCGGCAGGGCGGCCGGCACCACGACCTGGCGGATGGTCTCCGATTTGGTGGCGCCCAGCGCGTAGGACCCGTCACGCAGCGACTGCGGCACCGCGTTCATGACGTCGTCGGACAGCGACGAGACGTAGGGGATGATCATGATCCCCATCACCGCGCCGGCCGCCAGCGCGCTTTCCGAGGCGACGTCGAGACCGATGCTCTCGCCAACCTGGCGGAAGAAGGGCGCCACGGTGAGCGCGGCGAAGAAGCCGTAGACCACGGTGGGTACGCCGGCCAAAATCTCCAGCAGCGGCTTGACGACGGCGCGCACGCGCGGCGCGGCGTAATCGGCCATGTAGATGGCCGACAGCAGGCCGACCGGCACGGCGACGCACATGGCGATCGCGGTGATCAGCAGCGTTCCGGCGAACAGCGGGACGGCGCCGAAGGCGCCGGAGCTCCCCACCTGGTCGGGGCGGATCGCGGTCTGCGGGCTCCAGTGCAGGCCGAAGAGAAACTCGGTGATCGGCACGCGGGCGAAGAAGCGCAGCGATTCGAACAGGAGCGACAGCACGATCCCGACCGTGGTGAGCACCGAGATCGTCGACAGAACGATCAGGATCGCCAGCAGCGCCTTCTCGACCTGGTTGCGCGCGCGCATGGCCGGGGAGATCCGCCCGCGCGCCCAGGCGAGGCCGGCGATGGCTGCCGAGGCCGCGGTCACAACCATCGCCGCGAAGCCGATCCGGCGCAGCGACGTCAGCTGCTCCGCAGCCGCGATCACCGCCGGGTCGGGCGTGCGGCTGGTCGGGTTGCCGCTTGCCAGGTTGTGGATGTCGTTGATCAGCAGGCCGAGCCGCACCGGCGAAACGTCAACCAGCTCGTTCGGCAGCCAGATAAGCACCAGCGTCTCGATCACCCAAGGCTGGATCGCGAGCCACAGCGCAAGGATGAGCAGCGCCGGGAGGCCGCACCACAGCGCGACGTAGAACCCGTGATAGCTCGGCAGCGAGTGCAACTCTTGCCGCCTGCCGCCGACCGTCGCGACCGCGCGCTGCCGGCCGAGGTAGTAGCCGATCACGGTGAGCAGGAACAGGGTGGCCGCGACGATCGAAAGCTGCATGGTGGAACGCGTTCGGACTCTCCGTGATCGGTACGCGGACCATCCCGTCCCGATTCCCTTCCCGTTGCGGGCGAGGGAAGCGGGAGGGATGCGCCTCGCGTCCTTTGTCAGTCGCTCGCAGCGGTCTCCATCGGCGTCAGCGACGTCGCCGTCTCGCGAACCTGCTCGTACTCGTCCTCGGGCAGGGCAATCAGGCCCTTGTCGGCCAGGTAGCCGAACTCACCCATCGCCCGATCGCTGGTGTATTCCTCGACGAACTCCTGGATCCCCGGCACGACCCCAACATGGGCGTTCTTCACATAGATGAACAGGGGGCGCGAAACCGGATAGGATCCGTCGGCGATGTTGTCATAGGTCGGCTCGACGCCCTCGATCAGGGCGCCTTGGATCTTGTCGGCGTTCTGGTCGAGGAAGCTGAAGCCGAAGATGCCGAAGGCGTCGGCGTTGGCCTGCAGCTTCTGAACGATCAGGTTGTCGTTCTCGCCGGCCTCGATGAAGGCCCCGTCCTCGCGCATCGTCTTGCAGACCTGCTCCATCCGATCCTTGTCGAGCGCCGTGACCTCGGGGAAGCTCTCGCAGGCCTTCTCCATCACCAGCTCGACGAAGGCGTCGCGCGTGCCCGAGGTCGGCGGCGGTCCCAACACCTCGATCTTCGTGTCGGGCAGCGACGGGTCGATCTGGCTCCACCTGGTGTAGGGGTTCGGCCCGATCGCGTCGTTCACCGGAACTTCCTTCGCGAGCGCCAGCCAGATCTGCTCGCGCGTGAGCTCCACGGGCTCGGTCTGCTTCGAATTGGCCAGCACGATGCCGTCATAGCCGACCTTCACCTCGGTGATCTCGCGCACGCCGTTCGCGGCGCAGGTCTCGATCTCGGACTGCTTGATCTTGCGCGAGGCGTTTGCGATGTCTGGATGCTGGGCGCCGATGCCCGCGCAGAACAGCTTGAAGCCGCCGCCGGTCCCGGTCGACTCGACCACGGGCGCCCGAAAGTCGGTGGATTGGGCAAACCGCTCGGCCACCGCCGTCGTGAACGGAAACACCGTGCTCGACCCGACGACGCGGATCTGATCGCGCGCTTCGGCCGTGGTCGCGAAGGCCAGCGTGGCCAGCGCCGCGATCGCAAAAGTCTGCTTCATAGAGTCTCTCCCGTGCCTACGAAAGGGTTGCGGCCGACATGCCGGTCCGACGAAGACGCCTTCGCGGACGCGGCCGACCCTACGCAGGGACGGCGTTAGAAATACTACGTGGCGATGACAGTTTTGTGACACCGCGGCCGATCTGGCGGTTGCGTCGTCGTTAACGCTTGGTGACGGCGGCCGCCGGCCGGTCGGCCGACCGCTCGGTCGCCGCGGGAAGGTAGACGGTGAAGGTGCTGCCCTTGCCGACGGCGCTGTCGATCTTGATCGCGCCGCGGTGGCGATTGATGATGTGCTTGACGATGGCAAGGCCGAGGCCGGTTCCCCCGAGGTCGCGCGAGCGCGCGGTGTCGATGCGGTAGAACCGCTCCGTCAGGCGCGACAGGTGCTCCCGCGCGATGCCCTCGCCTTCGTCCTCGACCGCGATCGCGACGGCATCGCCGGGAAGGCGTCGCGGCGCCGGAATGGTCCGCTGCTCGCCGGGCCGGTCGATCCGAGGGGCCGCCGATCCCGCCGGAATGAACTGTCCGGTGACCCGCACCGCCGTACCCTCGCGGCCGTACTTCACGGCGTTGTCGATCAGGTTCTGAAACACCTGCGCCAGCTCGTCGGCGTCGCCGATGACGGGGGGAAGGTCGACGAGATCGGGGGCGAGCGCGATGGTCATCCCCTTCTCTGCCGCCTTGAACTGCAGCGCGTCGGCGACGCCGGCGAGGATGCGCGACAGCGCGACCCGGTCGGTTGGCGGGCTGTGCTCGTTGAGTTCGATGCGCGACAGCGACAGGAGGTCGGCAACGAGGCGCGACATCCGCGACGCCTGCTCGTGCATGATTCCGAGGAAGCGGTCGCGCGCCGCGGCGTCGTCGCGGGCGGGGCCGCGCAGGGTCTCGATGAAGCCGAGCAGCGTGCTGAGCGGCGTACGCAGCTCGTGGCTCGCATTGGCGACGAAATCGGCCCGCATCTGGTCTGCGCGCTTGATCCGCGTCAGGTCGTGCAACGCGATGAGAGCGGCCGCGCCGTCGGCCATCGTGGCGTCCACCTGGTCGTCCAGCGGTTCGATCCGGGCGCTGAACACGCGCTCGACCGGGACCGGCAGCGAGAACTCCACCAGCCGGCCGGCCCCGCCGGCGAGCACCGCGTCCACCGCCTCGATCAGCGACGGGTTGCGCAGAACGGCGATCAGGTCTCGGCCCGCGAGTCTCTGGTCGTCGAAGAGCGCTTCGGCCGCCGGGTTGACGCGGAGGATCCGGCGCTCGTCGTCGAGCAGGATCAGGGGGTCCGGCAGGCTCGCGAGGATTCGTTCGTTCGCCGCCGCCACTGCCTCCAGCTCGCGCCGGCGCACGCTCCAGGCCCGCCCGGCTTCGGTCACGGCGTCGCTCAAGGCGGGCGCCAGCGCCGACG
>CAZKCM010000030.1:16923-51183 GCA_964551315.1 uncultured Rhodospirillaceae bacterium
CGCGGCATCGGTAGCGTCTCGCCGCCACCATCGGCCGCCATCGACCGGATGGCGTCGGCGACCGCCTCGAGATGCGCGAGATGCGTGCGGACGATCAGGGCGAGGCCAAGGACCACGCCCGCGCCGGCGATCGCCGCCGGCCAGAAGGCGAGCCAGCCGCCGGCGACCAGAAGGGCAAGCGCGAGCAGCGCCGGCGCCGAGACACCGGCGAGGGCAAGGAAGAGGCGGCGCGGCCGCGCGCGGTGGCCTGGCATGGGATCGGTCGGTCTGTCCACCCGACCACAGTAGCACGCCGACCGCGCCCGCGCCCATCGGCCGGTACGGCGACGGGCGTCCGGTGTCGGGCGATCGCCTAACCTCTCCGGACGATGCCGTGGGCCATGATCGCGTCGATGCTGGGGAAGGCGGCGCGGGCGGCGGCGGGCACGGGTTTCCAGCCGGTCTTGGCCGGGTCGCTCCTGGGGTCGTCGAAGGGCAGCGTGCCCGGGCCGCCCGGCTTGCCGACGATGATACGCCCGACCATTCCGGCCGCCTCGTGCGGCGCACAGAAATAATCGTAGACGCCCTCGACCGTCAGGGTCGCGTCGAAATGCGCGCCGGGCTCGACGAGATAGCCGGAATCCCAGGGCTCCGCCCGCTCCGGAATGCGCAGGGCGTGGCCGTCGTTGTCAGGGTGGTAGGCGGTGGTGGTGTGAACGTTGGTTTCCAGGATCCAGCGCACCGTCTGCCCGGGTTCGATCCGCACCCCGATCGGATCGAACCAGACCTTCGCACCGGTCGAGTCGCCGCCCATGCGGATCTCGACGATGTCCGCTGCGCGCCCGGCTCGCCACAGCGCGGGAAGGGCGAGGCCGGCGAGCGTCGCGCCGCCGGCCCGCAAACATGTCCCCAGGCAGGTCCTTCTCGTGATCACCGGGACCGTCCCCTTCCGTCTATTGAAGCTGGGCCGCCTGTTCCTCCGAAACGTGCCAGAGGACGACGTGGTAATGCGGCTTCTCCACGCCGGGATGCCCGGCGTTGTACACGAGGTCGACATGGTCGACCGGCTGGTTCGCGGCCTCCAGCCCGGTGAAGGCCTTCTGGGCCTCCAGGTCGTCCATCGGGATCATGTAGACGGTGCTGACCAGCCGGCCGTCCCGGTCGTAAGCGAGGAAGGGTCCGGCCGGCAGCGTGGCGGGCTGCACGTAGAGCGTGCCCATCCCCGGGATGAAGTCCGGAAGCGGGACGAGGCTGCTCACCGCCTTGTAGTCGCCGCCCGGAGGCGCGCTGCCGTAGTCCTGCGCGCAGGCGGGCAAAGCCAAGACCAGCAGGCCGGCGACAAGGGTCATCGAACGTCCGATCATCGGGTCCTCCTGTCGTTGAAATCAGCGTCGGTGAAATCGGGAAAGGCGGCCGGCTCCGCGCGGGCCGCCAGCCCGCCGGGGCGGCGGAAGCATCGAAATCCGGCGCAGGACCGCGGCGACGGTCCGGTCGCAGCGCGCGCCGGCGAAGGGGAAGGCCGCAGGGGCCTGAGTCATGGCGTGGCGGTGGAGCGCCTTGCGCAGCAGCATCTTGGCGCGGAAGTACCGCGTCTTCACCGTCATCGGCCGCAGGCCGAGGCAGGCGGCCGTCTCCTCGGTGCTGAGCTGCTCCACGGCGCGCAGGACGAATACGGCCCGGAACCCGTCGGGCAGCGCGTCGATCGCCCGCTCGAGCAACCGGCGGATCTCGCCGGCGGCGGCCATCTCTTCCGGTGTTCGAACGTCCTGTACCAGACCGGCCATCAGCATCTGCTCCGCATAGTCCTGAACCGTTTCCTCCGAGACCGCCACGGCTGCTCGGCGGGTCGGCGCACCGTAGCGGGCGCGCCCTTGCCGAGCCCATTCCAGCGCTTCGTTCGCGGCGATCCGCGCCAGCCATCCGCCGAAGGCGGCGGGGTCCGAGAGCTGACCCAGGCGCAGATAGGCGCGGACATAGGCCTCCTGAACCACGTCCTCGGCCGCCGCGTCGTCGCGCAGGATCGCACGGACGATGCGAAACAACCGGCGGTTGTACCGGCGCATCAACGCCTCAAAGGCAGCGCCGTCGCCGTCGAGCACGAGGCCGACAAGCCGGCCGTCCGGCAGCGCCTCGAGGCTCGGCCCCGCGCCGTTGCGCCGGCCGTTCCGCCGGTCCGTTCCGGATGTGCCTCCGGCCTCGTCCGGGAGGGCATCCGGGCAACTCGTATTCTCTTGCAGCGCCGCCTCCATACACCGAGGACGGGGGGTCGGATGAAAAGGTTCCCGGTTTTTGGCGCCGGCTCGCCCGAATCCCCGGGCGCCCTCCCCCGTCGTGAGGGTCGATCCCGAAGGCCGTCGGCCTTAATATTGGAGGATACACCGCCTGCGACCGCCAACCCGCCGGAAGAGGCCATGCAAAAGAAACCCCCTGACGCCCCCAAGGCCGACCTGGACCCGGACGAGGACGCCGAGACCGAAACGGGGAGCTACAGCTCGCCGCCCTGCTACGCGCACGAGATCGACCCGAACTACTTCATGCCGCCGCCGCCGATGCCGACGGAGGAGCTGGTCGCGTTCCTCAACACGCTCCTGGAGGCGGAGCGCGCCGGGGCAAAGACGATCGCCTACTATCTGAAGGATACGGCGGACGGGCCGGTGCGCGCCGCGCTCGAATCGACCGGGAAGGACGAAGCGCGCTACACCGCCCTGCTGCGCCGGCTGATCGAGCGGCTGGGCGGCCACCCGAGCGGCGCCACCGGCGGCTTCTTCGAGAAGGCGCGCGCCGTGGACGGCACGGAGGAGCGCCTGGCCTTCCTGAATCGCGGGCAGGGCTGGGTCGCGCGCAAGCTCAAGGAGGCGCTTCCCCGGATCACGGATTCCGAGGTGTACGAGGCTCTCAGCGAGATGCACCGCACCCACCTGGACAACATCGCGCGCTGCGAGCAGGTGGCGGAGGCGGATCGCTAGTCCGAGGAACCCTTGCAGTCGCCCGAGGAGCGAACCACAGAGTCACAGAGACACAAAGAAGATGATTCGAATCCGCTGTGTCTCTGTGCCTCTGTGGTCATTTTTTCTCCCAAGCCTCGGAGCCCTTGCTATCGCACCGCGTCGAAGGCCGCGAGGGCGGCGGCGGTGACGAGGTCGGTGACCGTGGCCCCGGTGGAGACGATCTGGGCCGGCTTCTCCAGCCCGATGAGCACGGGGCCGATCACCGTGCCCCCGCCGAGCTGCTGCAGGAGCTGGGCGGCGATGTTGGCGCTGTGCAGCGCCGGCATGATAAGCACGTTGGCTGGCCCGGACAGCCGGCAGAACGGATAGAGCCGCTGCATCAGCTCGAAGTCGAGCGCGACGTTCGCCTGCATCTCGCCGTCATACTCGAATTCGACCCGCCGCCGGTCGAGCTCGGCCACCGCGTCGCGGACGCGGAGCGCCCGCTCGCGTGGCGGGCTGCCGAAATTGGAGAAGGACAGCAGCGCCACGCGCGGCTCTTGGCCGAGCTGCCGTGCCTTGTCCGCGCTCTGGGTCGCGATATCGGCCAGTTCCTCGGCGGTCGGAAGCTCGTGGACGCTGGTGTCGGCGATCAGGACCGTCCGCCCCTGCGCCATGACGATCAACAGCCCGAACAGCCGCGATCCGGGCTTCGGATCGAGCACCCGGGTGATGTCCTCGAAGGTCGCGTTGAAGCTCCGGGTCAGCCCGCTCACCATGCCGTCGGTGTCGCCGGCCGCGACCATGCAGGCGGCGAAGACATTGCGATCCTGGTTCACCATCCGCTGGCAGTCGCGGTAGAGCGCGCCGCGGCGCTGCAGCCGGCGGTACAGGAAGTCGGTGTACTGCCTGTTCTGCTGGCTGAGGCGGGCGTTATGGATCTCGATGCCCTGGGCCTCGCCGAGGCCGATCGCCTTCATCGTGGCGGTGACGCGGTCCTCCCGGCCGATCAGCACCGGCGTACCGTAGCCTGCGTTGCGGAAGGCGACGGCGGCGCGGATCACCTTCTCTTCCTCGCCCTCGGCGAAGACGATCCGCTTGGGATGGCTGCGCACCGATTCGAAGATGAGCTCCAGCCCCGCGGCGGTCGGGTCGAGCCGCGCCTTGAGCCGCCTGCGGTAGGCGCGCATGTCCTCGATCGGGACTCGGGCGACGCCGCTGTCCATGGCCGCCTTGGCGACGGCCGGCGGCACAAAGGAGATGAGGCGCGGATCGAACGGCACCGGGATGATGTAGTCGGGCCCGAACCGCAGCCGCCGCCCGGCATAGGCGGCGTCGACCTCGTCCGGCACGTCCTCGCGGGCGAGCGCGGCGAGGGCCTCGGCCGCGGCGATCTTCATCCGGTCGTTGATGGCCGAGGCGCGGACGTCCAGCGCTCCGCGGAAGATGTAGGGGAAGCCGAGCACGTTGTTGATCTGGTTCGGGTAGTCGGACCGGCCGGTGGCGATGATCGCATCCTGCCGCACGGCGCGAACCTCTTCCGGCGTGATCTCCGGATCGGGATTGGCCATGGCGAAGACGATCGGCCTGTCGGCCATCCGCTTGACCATCTCGGCGGTCACCGCTCCCTTGGCCGACAGGCCGAGGAAGACGTCGGCCCCGGCCAGCGCCTCCTCCAGGCTGCGCGCCTTCGTGTCCGCGGCATGGGCGGACTTCCACTGGTTCATGCCGGTCTCCCGGCCGCGGTAGATGACGCCCGCCCGGTCGCAGAGCACGACGTTGTCGGGCGGCAGCCCCATCGACTTGATGAGCTCGACGCAGGCGATGGCCGAGGCGCCGGCGCCGTTCACCACGATCCGGGCGTCCTGGAGCCTGCGGCCGGTGAGGTCGAGGGCGTTGATCAGGCCCGCGGCGACGATGATGGCGGTGCCGTGCTGGTCGTCGTGGAAGACCGGGATGTCGAGCAGCTCGCGCAGGCGCTGCTCGATGACAAAGCATTCCGGCGCCTTGATGTCTTCCAGGTTGATGCCGCCGAAGCCCTTGCCCAGGAAGCGCACGCAGTTGACGAACTCGTCGACGTCGCGGGTGTCGATCTCCAGGTCGATGCCGTCGATGTCGGCGAAGCGCTTGAACAGCACGGCCTTGCCTTCCATCACCGGCTTGGCCCCGAGCGCGCCCAGGTCGCCGAGGCCCAGCACCGCGGTGCCGTTGGAGATGACGGCGACGGTGTTGCCCTTGGCGGTGTACTCGTAGGCGAGCGCCGGGTCCTTGGCGATCCGCAGGCAGGGCGCCGCGACGCCGGGCGAATAGGCCAGCGACAGGTCCCGCTGCGTGGTCAGCGGCTTGGTTGCCCGGATCTCGATCTTGCCCGGGCGGCCGCTGCTGTGCAGCAGCAGTGCCTCGTCGTCGGTGATGGTCCGGCTGATGCCCGATTGTTGCTCGTCCGGCATGGCGTCCTCCCCAGCATTCCGCGTCGGCGGAGTCTCGCCGCTCCGCTTCCGTCCCGCGCGAAAGGGCCACGATCGTTTTCAGAGTTGCACTTTTCGTGGGCGAAGGAAAGGGAGAGGGCGACCGATCGGCGACGGCTTCGGCTTCCGTTCCCGCATGGCGGCGTGCGGTCGTTTCGCCGCTCCGTCGCCCCATGGCGATCCGGGGCGCGGCCGTGCTATGGTTCGGCCGCCGCGACAGCGGTGCCTTGATCATCCGACGCCGTTTCCGTCTTCGTCGCCGATGCCCGAATCCGCTGCTCCCAAGGACCCATCCACCTCCGCCGAACGACGCGGCGCCGCCGCGCCCGCGACGCCGATGATGGCGCAGTATCTCGAGGTCAAGCGCGCGCATCCCGGCTGCCTGCTGTTCTACCGGATGGGCGACTTCTACGAGATGTTCTTCGAGGACGCGGTGACCGCCGCACGAGCGCTCGACATCGCGCTCACCCGGCGCGGCAAGCACGCGGGCGAGGACATCCCGATGTGCGGCGTGCCGGTCCACGCGGCCGAGGCCTATCTCGCGCGGCTGATCCGCCAGGGCTTCAAGGTTGCCGTCTGCGAGCAGACGGAAGACCCGGCCGAGGCGAAGAAGCGTGGCTCCAAGGCCGTGGTGCGGCGCGCCGTGGTCCGCGTGGTGACGCCGGGGACGCTGACCGAGGACACGCTGCTCGATGCGCGCGCGCACAACTACCTCGCGGCGCTTGCCGACGCCGCGGGCGCTTATGGGCTCGCCTGGCTCGACATGTCGACCGGCGACTTCCAGGTGCAGCCTGTGGCGCCGGCCGACCTCGCCGCGGCGCTGGCCCGGCTCGACCCCGGCGAGCTTCTGGTCCCGGAACGCCTGTTGCAGCGGCCGGAGCTCTTCGAGGTCATGAACGAATGGAAGGCGGTGCTCTCGCCCCTGCCGTCGAGCCGCTTCGACAGCGAGAGCGCGCGCCGCCGGCTCGAGGCGCTCTACGGTGTCAAGGCGCTGGAGGCCTTCGGCAGCTTCGGCCGCGCGGAGCTCGCCGCCGCCGGAACGCTGGTCGATTACGTGGAGCTGACGCAGCAGGGTCGGCTGCCGCGGCTCGGGCCGCCGCGCCGGATCGCCGAAGGCGCGGTGCTCGAGATCGACGCCGCCACCCGCCGCAACCTGGAGCTCACCCGCAGCCTGACGGGCGAGCGCCAGGGCTCCCTGCTTTCGGTGATCGATCGCACCGTCACCGGCGCCGGGGCGCGGGCGCTCGCCGCCGCGCTGTCGGCGCCGCTCACCGACCCGAAGGCGATCGACGCGCGGCTCGACATGGTCGGGTTCTTCGTCGAGGAGGAGCGGCTGCGCGAGGGCCTGCGGGAGCGCCTGCGCCGCTGCCCGGATGTCGAGCGCGCCCTGTCGCGACTCACCGTCGGCCGGGGCGGCCCGCGCGACCTTGCCGCGGTGCGCGACGCGCTCGCCGAGGCCGAAGCCCTGCGCGACCTGCTGGATGCGCCGGGCCTCACGCCGCCGCCCGCGGGTGTCGCGGCGGCGGTCCGGGGCCTCGGCCATCACGCCGACCTCGTCGATCGGCTGAAGCGCGCGCTGGCCGCCGACCTGCCGCTCCTGGCGCGCGACGGCGGATTCATCGCGCGCGGCTATTTGGCCGAGCTCGACGAGCTGCGGACCCTGCGGGACGAGAGCCGGAAGCTGATCCTCGGGCTCGAGGCGCGCTACCGCGAGGAAACCGGTATCGGCTCGCTCAAGATCCGGCACAACAACGTGCTCGGCTACTACGTCGAGACGACGCCGACCCACGCGGACAAGCTGGCGCGGGCCGGCAAGGACGGGGCGGCCTCGCCCTTCATCCACCGCCAGACGCTGGCGAGCGCGGTGCGCTACACCACCGTCGAACTCGGCGAGCTGGAGCGCCGCATCGCCAGCGCCGCCGACAAGGCGCTCGCGGTCGAGCTGGCGCTGTTCGAGGACCTTGTCGGCGAGGTGACGGCGCGGGCCGAGCCGATCGCCAGGGCCGCGCGCTCCCTCGCCAACCTCGACATGGCGGCGGCGCTCGCGGAGCTCGCGGTCGAGCAGCGCTGGTGCCGCCCGGTGGTCGATGACGGACTCGCCTTCCGGATCGAGCAGGGCCGGCATCCCGTGGTCGAGGCGGCGCTCGCGCGCAGCCAGGAGGGGAGCTTCGTCGCCAACGACTGCGATCTCGGGCCGGAACGGCGGCTGTGGCTCGTCACCGGCCCGAACATGGCCGGCAAGTCGACCTTCCTGCGGCAGAATGCCCTCATCGCGATCCTGGCGCAGATGGGATCATACGTCCCGGCGGCGGCCGCCCATATCGGCGTCGTCGACCGGCTGTTCAGCCGCGTCGGTGCCGCGGACGACCTGGCGCGCGGTCGCTCCACCTTCATGGTCGAGATGGTCGAGACCGCGGCGATCCTGAACCAGGCCGGCCCGCGGGCGCTGGTCATCCTCGACGAGATCGGCCGCGGCACCGCCACCTTCGACGGGCTGTCGATCGCCTGGGCCTGCGTCGAGCATCTGCACGAGGTCAACCGCTGCCGCGCCCTCTTCGCCACCCATTACCACGAGCTGACCGCGCTCGCCGCCAAGCTGCCGGCACTGGCGCCCTACACGATGCGCGTGAAGGAGTGGCAGAACGAGGTCGTGTTCCTGCACGAAGTGGCGCCCGGCGCGGCCGACCGGTCCTACGGCATCCACGTGGCGAAGCTGGCCGGGCTGCCTCCAGCCGCCGTTGCCCGTGCCGAGCAGGTGCTGGAGACGCTGGAGCAGGGCGAGCAGGCCGGCGCCCTCACCCGGCTTGCCGACGATCTGCCGCTGTTCGCCGCCTCCCTCCGGCGGGCGGAGCCGGCGCCCGAGCCCCGCTCCTCGCCGGTGATCGAGGCACTTGCCGCGGTGAACCCGGACGAGCTGACGCCCAAGGAGGCGCTGGAGCTTCTCTATCGCCTCAAATCGATCGCCGCGACCGGACGGGACGGTTAGCGCCGCGACGAGTCGCAAGGTCGCGGTCGCGACGTCCCGACGAACGAAACCGCCAGCCCGTTGATGGACTCCGAGAGGTATGACAGGAGTGCGTAATTGGACAGGACGGCGCCGAACATCTCGGACATTTCCTCCGTCGCGTTGAACAGCGCATAGGCGAAGCTGTCGGGATCGAGAACCTGGTGGCTACCTGGCCGGACAGCAATGCCACGCCCGGTGCACCGCCGACATGGAGAAACCCGGAAAGCACGAACAGGAAGGCGATCCGGTGGAGCTGATGGAATCTTGTGCGGTTCGCGGTGCGGAACGCCCTGTGCTCGCGCCGATCACCTCCCGGGCGCCTCGGAACATCGATAACCGATTTGGCGTTATATTGCGGCTCGATTACAAAGCCGGTGCAAACCGGCGCTTTTTTTGTTCGTGTCGTGGCGGGGGGACTGAATCGCACGCAATGGAGAGAATCATCACAGCGGCGTTGGCCGTGTCCTGGCGCAAGGCCGTTCTGTCGATCAGCTTGATCCTCGTGGCGATCGTCACCGTCTGGACCTATTTCGCCTGGCGGAGCTGGCGCCTCGACGCATTCGTCTTTGCCGTCAACATCGGCTCCGAAATGAATTTCGCGGTATGGTGGATCAGCGCCGTCCTCCTCCTGCCTGCGCTGTCCTTCTACGAGTTCTTTTGCCGTGGGGTCGCGGGGCACCGTATGCCATGGCTCCTGCTCGCCGCGATCTTCCTCTTTCTGTCGTGGGACGAGATCGGCTCCCTGCACGAGCGGACCTATGAGTCCGGCTTCGGCGCTGCTTTGGTGGCCCTGCTTCTGGTCGGTGCGGTCTTTGCCGCCGGTGCCCTCTATGCGGTCTGGCGCCTCGTCGCCCGATCCGAAACGCGCACCAGCGGATGGCTCCTGTTCTTCGCCTTCGCGCTCTACGGCAGCATCGGCCTTCAGGAGCTTCTCGAGCACAGGATCGACTGGCCGTACTGGCTGAAAGGCGTACGAACGGGCCTCGAGGAAGGAACGGAACTCTTCGCAAACTTCCTGGCTCTATCCGCGGTCGCGGCGCAGCGGCCGGGGTTGCGGGGCGGTCTGGCGCAGATCCTGCCGGATACGGATGCGCTCGTCGCGCTCCGTCCCATTCTGTTCGCGCTCCTGCTCGTCCATGCCGCGGTCAGTCTGTTCTATTTTCCGCTTCTCGATCCGCTGACGCGCCACGGCAATCCGGCCGCCTGGTACCCGGCCGCGGTCTACGTCCTTCTCGCCTGCCACGCCATTCGGCGAACGCTCGATCCGACGCAGGACAGAAGGAACCTGTGGGGCGGGTTGGCGCTCTTCCTGCTGGTCTCCTCGGCCCTGACATGCGTCCGCTTTCATTATTGGTGGCCCGGAATGACCATTGTCGCGTGGCTGCCGGCGGACTTTCACGTCGTCTATGCCTATCAGCTCGCGGTCATGGGCACCCTGCTCGCCGGCCTGAACCGGTTCAACGGGCGGTCGCTGGCGATGTACGCCGTGGCGGCCGCGCTTCCCCTTTTCGTCCAGCCATCCGGCGACCAGGGGCTCGCCTACCTGGTCCTCGGCCTCTCGGCCTATCTCTACGCGGAGATTCTCTATCTGGCGCGACCGCTTGCCACGGCGGAGCAAGGCCCCTTCCCTACGCAACCGCGGAATTCGAAGGGGTTCTCGCTTTCCGAGCGCACAGGATAGCGGCGGGATAGCGACCGAACGGTCCGCGCTCTCCCCCGCCCTTATTCCGTCGGCGGCGGGGGCGGCGGCGCCGGCACCTCCATGACGCGCCCGTTCGCCGCCGGCTCGTCGAACCGGAGTCGAACCGTCCAGTCCCGCCAGGTCGCGCGATAGGCGGCCATGTCTTCGATGCGGATGCGGGCGCGGCTGCTGACCTGCTGTTTGTCGGTGCGGTCGAAGCCGCCCAGCGGCAGGCCGATGCCGACGCTGGTGCCGATGCGGCTCGAGCTGCCGCCGACGACGCCGATTCCGACTCCGACATTGGGAAACAGGCCGCCGCCCTCCTCCTGGACCACACGGTCGCGGAGGATCTGATAGGCCGGGTAGGCGCGCCCGTCCGGGCCCACCAGCTCCGCCGCCTCGACCGGCCGCTCGGTCGTTACCTCCACCTCGACGACGTCGGTCATACCCTCCGCAAAGCCGGTTGTGACCGCCGGCGCGACCGGAGGTTCGCCGCGCCCGCCGCCGGCGCAGGCGGCGAGCAGCAGACAGGCGCAAAGCGTCAGCAGCGGGCGGGGAGGCATGGTTCGATCCTCGAAAGGGTTGAATCTTAACATATCTAGCATTGTTTGGCGTTGGCGCGCCGATCGGCCACTGATCGGCCCTGGGGCGCGGCGCGTTCTTTGCCCGGGCAGACGGTCCTGTGCCATAGTGGAGGCGTCGTGACGAACACGTGATGGGCCGGCGCCTCTTGCCGTTCCGCGCGCGAAGGGACATTTCGACCCCATGGACACCATCCCCGATCAGCGCGCCATCATAAGCCGACGAAAGCTTGCGGCCGCGCTGTCCGACATCGCCTCGGTGAAGCTCGACCCCGCGGCCGAGCGCGCGGCCGTCCTGGTTGCCCTGCGGACGGCGCTCAATGCCGGCCGGGCCGAGATCCGCCGCCGCTTCGAGGCGGGCGCCGGGGGCCGCGAGGTGGCACGCGCCACCTCCTTCCTGATGGATCAGATCGTCCGCACCCTTTACGAGTTCACCAGCGGCCACGTCTATCCCGTCGCCAACCCCAGCGCCGCCGAGCATCTGGCCATCGTCGCGGTCGGCGGCTACGGCCGGGGCGAGCTGGCGCCGCACTCCGACATCGACCTCCTGTTCCTGCTGCCCTACAAGCGCACGCCCTCCACCGAGCAGGTGGTGGAGTACATCCTCTACCGGCTGTGGGACCTGGGCCTCAGGGTGGGCCACGCGACCCGTTCGGTCGACGATTGCATCCGCCTCGGCCGGAGCGACTTGACGATCCGCACCAGCCTCCTGGAGGCGCGGTTCCTTGCCGGCAAGCCGTCGCTCTTCCAGGAGCTGCGGTCCCGCTTCCAGACCGAGATCGTCGCCGGCTCCGGCCCCGACTTTGTCGAGCAGAAGCTGGCCGAGCGGGACGAACGGCACCGTCGCATGGGCGATTCGCGCTACGCCCTCGAACCCAACATCAAGGAGGGAAAGGGCGGTCTGCGCGACCTCCACACGCTGTTCTGGATCGCGAAATATCTCTACCGCGTCGACGACGTTGCGGCGCTGATTGATCGCGGCGTCCTGACCCGCAAGGAGGTGACGACCTTCGAGAAGGCGGAGGCCTTCCTGTGGACGCTGCGCTGCAACCTCCACTACTTGACGGGGCGCGCCGAGGAGCGGCTGACCTTCGACATCCAGACCGAAATCGGCCGCCGCATGGGCTACACCGACCACGCCGGCACCAAGGGCGTGGAGCGGTTGATGAAGCATTACTTCCTGATCGCCAAGAGCGTCGGCGACCTGACCCGCATCTTCTGCGCCGCGCTCGAGGCCGAGCATCAGCGCAAACCGCTGTTCCGCCTGCCGGTCTGGGGGCTGCTTCGCCGCGAGGTGGACGGATTCGGCGTCGACGGCGGCCGCCTCACGGTGCCGGGTCCGCAGATCTTTACGCAGGACCCCGTCAACCTGCTGCGGCTCTTCCACACTGCCCAATATTACGACCTCGACATTCATCCCGCGGCGCTGCGCCTGGTCACGCAGCACCTGAAGCTGGTCAACCGGCAGCTCCGCGCAAACCCGGAGGCGAACCGGCTCTTTCTCGAGATGCTGACCTCGCCGAAGGGGCCGGAGGCGACACTGCGCCGCCTCAACGAGGCCGGCGTCTTCGGCCGCTTCATCCCGGATTTCGGCCGGGTGGTGGCGCAGATGCAGTACGACATGTACCACCACTACACGGTGGACGAGCACACCATCGTCGCCCTCGGCATCCTCCACCGCATCGAGCAGGGCCTTCTGAAGGACGAGGTGCCGGTCGCGAGCGAGGTGGTGCACAAGGTGCTGTCGCGGCGGGTGCTCTATCTCGCGGTCTTTCTGCACGACATCGCCAAGGGCCGCGGCGGCGACCACTCGGAGCTGGGCGCCCGCGTCGCGCAGAAGCTCTGTCCGCGCCTCGGCCTCAGCGACGAAGAGACGGAGACCGTGGCTTGGCTGGTCCGTCAGCACCTGCTGATGAGCAATACCGCCTTCAAGCGCGACATCGACGACCCGAAGACCATCGCCGATTTCGCGGAGGAGGTTCAGTCGCTGGAGCGGCTTCGTCTCCTGCTCGTGCTCACGGTGGCCGACATCCGCGCGGTCGGCCCGAAGACCTGGAACGGCTGGAAGGCGGCGCTTCTGCGCGACCTCTATTACCGGACCGAAGAGGTGCTGTCGGGCGGCTTCGTCACCGAAGGGCGGGAGGCGCGCGTCGCCGCCGCGATCGAGGCGCTCCGGGCGCAGCTCCCCGACTGGAGCGAGGAAGACTGGAACACCCACGTCGCCCGCGGCAACCCGTCCTACTGGCTCTCCTTCGACGCGGCGACCCACGCCCGGCACGCCCGGCAGATCCGCGCGGCGGAGGCGGCGGGCGAGGTCCTTTCGATCGACATCCGGATCGATCACTGGCGTGCCGTGACGGAGGTGACGATCTACACGCCGGACCAGGCGGGCCTGTTCTCGCGCCTCGCCGGCGCTTTCGCCATCAGCGGCGCCAACATCGTGGACGCCCGGATCTTCACGCTGTCGAACGGGATGGCGCTCGACAGCTTCTGGGTGCAGGATGGCGAGGACGGCCCCTTCGACCGGCCGGAGAAGCTCGCGCGGCTCAAGGCTGCGGTGGCGCGCGTGCTGGCCGGGCGCCCCGGTCCGATTCCGGAGCTCGAACGGCGCCAGCCGACGACGATGCCCAACCGCATGCTGGCGGTCGTCAAGATCGCGCCGCGCGTGCTGATCGACAACCGCGCGAGCAACACCCACACGGTGATCGAGATCAACGGCCGCGACCGCAGGGGCCTGCTGCACCGGATCACCTGGGCCCTTACCGATCTCAACCTGCAGATTTCGAGCGCCAAGATCTCGACCTACGGCGCCCGTGCGGTTGACGTCTTCTACGTGAAGGACCTGTTCGGCCTGAAGGTCGAGAACGAGACCAAGCTGAAGGCCATCCGCGGCCGGCTGATGGAGGTGCTGGAGGAGATGGCGGCCGAGGCCGGACCGCCGGAGAAGCCGGCCCTGAAGACCGTGGCGGCTGCGCAGTGAGCGGCACGAACCGCGGGCGCGGCGGTTGCACGGGCTGATGCCTGCCGGGGCCGAGAGCTTCCGCTTCCTAATCTTCTGAGAATCCGTTAGATACGCGCCCTATGGCGCTCATTCGGTCTCTGGCCACGGTCGGCGGCCTCACCATGGCCAGCCGGGTGCTGGGCTTCGTCCGCGATATCCTGATCGCGCTCGTGATCGGCGCCGGGCCGGTCGCCGACGCCTTCTTCGTCGCCTTCCGCTTCCCGAACCTGTTTCGGAGGCTGTTCGCCGAGGGGGCGTTCAATTCCGCCTTCGTGCCGATGTTTGCCCGCCGGCTGGAGGAAGACGGGCCGGAGGCGGCGCGTCGCTTCGCCGAACAGGCGCTGGCGGTGCTGCTCGCCGTGCTGCTCTTCTTCACCATCGCGGCGCAGATCGCGATGCCGTGGCTCATGTACGTCATCGCCCCGGGCTTCACGGAGGAACCGGCGAAGTTCGCCATGGCGGTGCAGCTCGCGCAGATCACCTTCCCGTACCTCCTCTTCATGTCGCTCACGGCGCTGCAGAGCGGCGTACTGAATTCGCTGCACCGTTTCGCCCACGCGGCGGCGGCGCCGATCCTCCTCAACATCGTAATGATCCTGGCGCTCACGCTCGTCGTGCCTCTCGTCGGCATGCCGGGCCGCGTGCTCGCCTGGTCGGTCTCCGTCGCCGGCATCGGCCAGTTTCTCTGGCTCGTCTTCGCCTGCCACCGGGCCGGTATGGCGCTGCGGCTTCCGATGCCGCGTCTCACGCCGGGCATCCGGCGGCTCATGCGGTTGATGGGGCCCGGCGTGCTCGGCGCCGGGGTGATGCAGATCAACCTGCTGATCGGCACCGTCATCGCCACCCTGCAGCCGGGCGCGGTGTCCTATCTCTACTACGCCGACCGGATCTACCAGCTCCCGCTCGGCGTCATCGGCGCGGCGGTCGGCGTGGTCCTGCTGCCGGAACTCACGCGCAGCCTGCGCGGCAACCGCCCGGCGGCAGCGATGGACGCGCTCAACCGCTGTCTCGAGTTCTCTCTGCTGCTGACCGTTCCGGCTGCCGTTGCGCTGATCGCGATCCCCGGGCCGATCATCTCGGTCCTGTTCGAGCGCGGCGCCTTTGATGCGGCGGCGGCCGAGTCCACCGCCTTGGCCCTCGCCGCCTTCGCCACCGGCCTGCCGGCCTATGTCCTGGTCAAGGCTCTGGCGCCCGCCTTCTTCGCCCGCGAGGACACGAAGACCCCTTTTCGCTTCGCCGCCATCGGCGTCATCGCCAACGTCGCGCTGAGCCTGCTGCTGTTCCAGGCCTTCGCCTTCCTGGGCATTGCGCTCGCCACCGCGATCGCCGCTTGGCTCAACGCCGGGCTGCTCGCCTGGCGCCTGCACCGGCTGGGCTTCCTGGTGACGGACCGGCGCTTGCGCAACCGCCTGCCGCGCACTCTCCTGAGCAGCTTCGTCATGGGCGTGGCTCTGTGGGGGGGCGCCGGGTTGCTGGGTCCTGCACTCGCCGGTCCGCCGCCGGTGGAAATTGCGGCGCTCGCTGTTCTGGTCGGCGGCGGCCTGGTCCTGTTCGGGCTCCTCGCGCTGGCTTCGGGCGCGGTCACGACGGAAGAGTTCCGGCAACTGCTCCGCCGGCGCCGACGCCCGGCCTGACGCGGCTTCCCTCCCCTCCCCCTCCGTTCGGCCTTTACTTGATTCCCCGGGCGGATGGGGCGATAACACGCCGTCTTTCCAGGAGCATCCCCGATCCCGTGCGATGAACCGAATCTTCTCGGGCGTGCAGCCCACCGGCAATCTGCATCTCGGCAACTATCTCGGCGCCATCCGCAACTGGGTGAAGCTGCAGCACGAGTTCGAGTGCATCTACTGCATCGTCGACATGCACGCGATCACCGTCTGGCAGGAACCGGCGCAGCTCCGCGCGCAGACCCGCGAGGTGGCGGCCGCCTTCCTCGCCGCGGGGATCGATGCCGAGCGTCACATCGTCTTCAACCAGAGCCAGGTGCGCGCGCATGCGCAGCTCGCCTGGATCTGCAACTGCGTCGCCCGTATCGGCTGGCTCAACCGCATGACGCAGTTCAAGGAGAAGGCGGGCAAGGACCGCGAAAACGCCTCGGCCGGACTCTACGTCTACCCGAACCTGATGGCGGCGGACATCCTTGTCTACAAGGCGACGCATGTCCCCGTCGGCGAGGACCAGAAGCAGCATCTGGAACTCGCCCGCGACATCGCCCAGAAGTTCAACAACGACTATGGCGTCGCCATGTTCCCGCTGCCGGAGCCCCTGATCCTCGGCGCGGCCACGCGCGTCATGAGCCTGCGCGACGGCACGAAGAAGATGAGCAAGTCGGACCCCTCCGACTACAGCCGCATCAACATGACCGACGATGCGGACACGGTCGCGCGGAAGATCCGCAAGGCGAAGACCGATCCGCATCCGCTGCCGGGACCGGAGGTTCTGGGCCCCAACGGCACGGTCGATCCGGCGGCGGAGGCCGCGCGGCCGGAGGCCTTCAACCTGCTCGGCATCTATGCGGCTCTCGCGGACAAGCCGATGGCCGCTGTGCTCAGCGAATTTGGGGGCCGCGAGTTCTCCTTCTTCAAGCAGGTGCTGACCGACCTCGCGGTGGCCACCCTCGGCGAGATAGGGGCGGAGATGAAGCGGCGCCTCGCGGACCCCGCCGGCATCGACGCCGTCCTGCGCCGGGGCGCCGAACGGGCGCGGGCGCTCGCCGAGCCGATCCTCGCGGAGGCGGAGGAGATCGTCGGCTTCCTGAGACCCTGACCCGACGGGCGGGAGACGGCGCAACTTTGCGGACCGGCATCTTGTTCCGCTGCCGTGGCGCCCTCACCTAAAAAGAAGAGGCCGCCATGCAAGACGACGTTCTTCTCGAAGACGAACCGAAACGACGCTTTCGTCTGCCCAGCCCCTGGCCGGTCGGCCGGGGCGCGCGCTGGGCGCTCGGCGTTCTCGCGGCGGTGCTGGCCGCGATCCTGCTTCTCTACTACCCGGTCGGCATGCTCCTGGTGCACAAGATCGACGACGACCCGGCCTTCACGCCCGGGGAGGTGGCGCCGGAGGCCAGCCGCGCCGTGGCGCTGGCGGCCGCGCTGATCGGCCGCGAGGTCGACGAGAACCGCTGGGTCGCGAACGACCCGTTCTTCCTGCCGGGGGCCGCACTCGACAACATGCCCAATTTCCAGCAGGGCATCGTTGCCGCGCTGAGTCGTTTCGCAATCGAAATGACGGACCAGATCGGCCGCACCCGCGGCTCAAGCCGGGCGGATCCGGACCTGGAGAAGGCGGCCGGCCTGCTGAAGTACCCCGGCGACGTCTGGATCTTCGACCTGTCGACCTCCTGGGCGCCGACGGCCTCTTCGGAGACGCAGTATCGGGCGGCCCAACGGGCGCTGCTGTCCTACAATGCGCGCCTCGCCGCCGGCAACGCGGTGTTCGAGCGACGCTCCGACAACCTGCTTGCGACGCTCGACCGCATCGCCGCCGATCTGGGCTCCGCCTCGGCGACGCTCGAGCAGCATCTGCTGAGGCATGCCGGCGGTGTCTTCGACTTCCGGGCAGACGACATCTTCTACAACATCAAGGGACGGCTCTATGCCTACGGGCTGCTGCTCAACGAGCTGGGCGCCGATTACGAGCCGGTGATCGCCGATCGCGATCTGCGGGTAGTCTGGGGGCAAATGCTCGAAAGCTTTCGCGAGGCGGCCGCGCTTCAGCCGGCGGTCATCGTCAACGGCGAGCCCGATTCCCAGTTCGTGCCGAGCCATCTCGCATCGCAGGGCTTCTTTCTGCTCCGGGCCCGCACGCAGCTGCGCGAGATCTCGAACATCCTGCTGAAGTAGGAGCGGATGTCGGACCAAAGACGAATTGGCGCGTCCGCCGGCGCGTGGCACGCTCTTTTCCCGCTGCGACCGCCCGTGTAATCTTGCTCCGGGCTCCGCCTTCCCGGCCGGCGACGGAGGGGGCCGTGGACGGACCCGTGGGAGAGACTATCAACACGCCACGCCCGGTCGATGTCGGGGCCGGCGCGTTGTCCAGAAGCGTGTGCGGTTCTTTAATGACTCGGACAGCATAATTCTCGGCGATGCAGATCTACCTGCCGATAGCCGAGATGTCGCTCAACGTGTTCCTCTTGCTGGCCATCGGCGGGGGGGTCGGTTTCCTGTCCGGTATGTTCGGCGTCGGCGGCGGATTTCTCATGACGCCGTTGCTGATCTTCATCGGGGTGCCGCCGGCGGTCGCGGTCGCCACCCAGGCCAACCACGTCGTTGCTTCGTCGGTCTCCGGGGTCCTTGCCCATTGGAGCCGCGACAACGTCGACTTCAAGATGGGGTTCGTCCTGCTGATCGGCGGCCTCGTTGGCTCGACGCTCGGCGTCATCCTCTTCAGCTTCCTCCGCCGGGTCGGCCAGATCGACCTGGTCATCAATCTGGCCTATGTGATGTTCCTGGGGCTGGTCGGCATCCTCATGCTGGTCGAGAGCGCCCGCTCGATGCTGCGCCGCCGCCGCCGTTCCGGCGCGCCGCGCAAGCTGCATCAGCACACCTGGGTGCACGGATTGCCGTTCAAGATGCGCTTCCGCAAATCGCGGCTTTACATCAGCGCGCTCCTGCCGCTTTCGCTGGGGTTCGTCATCGGCATTCTGGCCGCCATCATGGGCGTGGGCGGCGCCTTCCTCATGGTGCCCGCGATGATCTACCTGCTCGGGATGCCGACGGCGGTCGTCATCGGGACCTCGCTGTTCCAGATCATCTTCGTCGCCGCCAACGTCACCTTTCTGCAGTCGGTCGAGAACCAGACGGTCGACGTGGTGCTGGGGCTCCTGCTCGTGATCGGCGGTGTGATCGGTGCGCAGTTCGGCGGCCGCCTCAGCGCCAAGCTGCGCGCCGAGCATCTTCGCATTCTGCTCGCGATTCTCGTTCTCGGCCTTGCCATACAGCTTATCTTCGAGCTGACCCGGACGCCCGAGAATCTTTATACGGTCGCGGCATTGGCCCCGGGAGGCGGCCCGTGAGCCGCCCAGGCGCACACAATCCGGGACCGGTGCTCGTCCGGTTCGCGACGGCCTGGCTGCTGCTCTTCGGCCTCGCCGCGGACGCGCGGACCGAGCCGCTCGTCGCCGACCTCTCCAGCCACCTCATCGCCATCACCACCGGTTTCACCGGCACCGAGGTGCTCCTGTTCGGGGCGACCGAGGGCGAGGGCGATGTGATCGTCGTCGTGCGCGGTCCGGAAACCGAAGCGACGGTCCGGCGGAAGCGGCGGGTCGCCGGCATCTGGATCAACACCGGCGGTGTCACCTTCGAGCGCGTGCCAAGCTTCTACGCCGTGGCGAGTAGCGGCCCCCTCGAAAAGGTCGTGGCGCCGGAGGTGCGGGCCCAGCAGCAGATCGGCGTCGAGCACCTTCAGTTCCAGGCACCCGGGGACATCAGCGAATCGCGCCTGCGCCGGTACCGCGCCGCGCTGATCCAGAACAAGCAGCAAGCGGGCCTGTTCAGCCGCGAGGTCGGCAAGGTGACCTTCCTCGGTGAGCGCCTGTTCCGCACCAGCATCTATTTTCCGTCCAACGTACCGACCGGCAGCTACATGGTCGAGGTTCTGCTCGTCCGCGACGGTGAGGTGGCAAGCGCCCAGACCTCGCCGCTGATCATCAGCAAGACCGGCATCGGCGCAGAAATTTTCGAGTTCGCCCACAACCAGTCCGCCCTCTATGGTGTTGTTGCGATCATCGGCGCCCTGGTGGCAGGATGGACCGCCCATCTCGTGTTCCGGAGGATCTGACCGGCATGAGCGATCCCGAAAGTCCGAATGCTGCGTCCCCGGGCGGAGCCAAGGACGAAGCACCGAAAGGCGAAACACCGGAAACGGAAACGCCGCGGCGCTCCGATCGGGTGTTCCTGGTCGTCGTCGACGAGACGCCGGAGCTCAAGGTCGCGCTGCTCTACGCCTGCCGCCGAGCCCGTGCCACCGGCGGCCGCGTCGCCCTCCTCCATGTCATGGAGCCGGCGACCTTCCAGCATTGGATGACGGTCGGCGAGCTGATGCAGGAAGAAAGCCGGCAAGCGGCTGAGCAGCTGCTGCAGAAGATGGCAGCCGAGGTGAACCGGCTGTCCGGCACGATGCCAATCCTTTACCTGCGCGAGGGCGACCGGCGCGACGAGCTTCTCAAGTTGATCGAGGAAGAGCCGAGCATTTCGATCCTCGTTCTCGGCGCCGCCACCGGGCCGAAGGGGCCGGGCCCACTGATCTCTGCCCTCACCGGCAAGTTCGTCGGGCGTCTGCGCGTCCCGATAACCATTGTCCCCGGCGATCTCTCGGTCGAGGACATCGAGAGTATCACCTAGCCCCGTCCGTCAGCCCGATCGGCCTTCCGCGGCCGGCGCGGTGCCCGCCGTCGCTATGCGGCCGCCCGCACCATCTCCGGCAGGGTGAAGACTTCGTGCTCTCCGGCGATGCCCCGCAGGCGATGAAAGCCGAGCGAAACCAGCTCCGACCCGCAGGGGGAGGCGAAGCGGGCCGAGGCAAGAAGCGGGTAGCCGAGCACTGGGCAAAGCCCTTCGATCCGGGTCAGCAGATTGACGGCCGGCCCAATGACGGTGAAGTCCAGCCGTTCCTGCGCGCCGATATTGCCGTACATCACCGCACCGGTGTGAAGGGAAAGCCCAACCTCGAGCGGCGGCTGCCCGAACTCTTCGCGGCGGGCGTTCAGCCGCGCCAGTCCCGTCAGCGCCTCACGGGCGGCGGTCAGCGCCGTCATGCAGGCCCGGTCGCGGTCGAGGTCGTCGCGGATCGGGAAAATCGCCAGCATGGCGTCGCCGATGAACTTCAGTACGTCGCCGCCATGGGCGTGGACGGGTCCGGCCATGCAGTCGAAATAGTCGTTGAGCCATCCGATCACCGTGTCCCGGGGCAGGCGATCGGCCATTCGGGTGAAGCCGCGCAGGTCGCAATACCAGAGCGCCGCGGCGATGGTCACGCCGTCTCCGCGCCTCACAAGACCGCTCAGCACCCGGCGGCCGGCGTCGCGCCCGAGATAGGTCTCCAGCAGCGTGGCGGTGATCCGCTGGGTCTCCTTCACCTCGAGGACCAGCGCCAGCACCGGGACGAGCTCGGTGAAGCTCATGAGCTCCTGCTCCGTGAAGCCGCCGGGCCGGTCGGTCGCGATCGTGATGGTGCCTCGCCGCCCCTCGCTCAGCCGCATCGGCAGGGCGAGGTAGTCCGTTACCCCCTCGGTGCGCAGTTCCTCGAGGATCGGGAAGTCGATCACCGCGTCCCGCCCCTCGAGACGCCGCCGCACCTCCGGCGCGCCGTCATAGATCGCCTTGATCGGGCTCCTGAGATAGACGGGATTCTCCAGGATGCCGTGCTCGCGCTGCTCCTCGACCGGCTCGCCGTTGCCGCGACGCCAGACATAGCCGATGGCAAGGACCTGGGGATGCAGGGTCCGCGTGCCGACCGACAGGCGGTAGAGCGGGAAGCCCTCGGCCACCAGCCGGCGGCAGAACTCGCCGATGACGGACCTCGAATCCCGCAGGTCCCGCCCTTCGCGCAAGAGCCAAGTGGCCGTTGTGCCGATGCAGGTTTCCGACCGGGAGACGGGCCTCGGGGCGACCGGACCGTCCGGGGCCATCACGGTGAGCCTCTACGTCGAAGGCTTGGGGTCGGCCAGCGCATCGCAAGCATCCTTGCCTTATCGAAACGGTTCGCGGGAAAGTTCGGCCTTGAAGTTAAGCACTTCCCGGGCCATCTTCCAGTCGCCCGTCGGCGCTGTCGGTATCGGTTTCTACCGGCCGCGATCGCTCAAGAGGAGGTCAGGCATGTTCATCCAGACCGAACAGACACCGAATCCGGCGACCCTGAAGTTCTTGCCGGGTCGCGAGGTCATGGAGCAAGGCACCGCCGACTTCCCGGACCCCGAGAGCGCGAAGCGCTCGCCGCTGGCGCAGCGGCTCTTCCAGGTCGAAGGCGTTGCCGGGGTCTTCCTCGGCAGCGATTTCATCACGATCACGAAGGCCGAGGGGAAGGAGTGGTACCTGCTGAAGCCGGCCCTGCTCGGCATCATCATGGAACATTTCACCGCCAACCGCCCGGTGATCCTCGCCGATGCCTCGGGCGAGCCCGCCGCGGCCGAGCACGATGCCGAGGACGCCGAGATCGTCGAGCAGATCCGGGAGCTTCTGGACACCCGGGTCCGTCCGGCGGTGGCACAGGACGGCGGTGACATCATCTTCCGTGGCTTCCAGAACGGCATTGTCTACCTCCACCTCCAGGGCGCCTGTTCCGGTTGCCCAAGCTCGACGGCCACACTGAAGATGGGCATCGAGAACATGCTTCGGCATTACGTTCCGGAAGTGGTGGAGGTCCGCCCGGTTCAGTAGGTGTCGGAAAGGCCGGCATCCGGCCCGTCGGCGCCCCCGCCGCAGGGGCGCTCCTTCACGCGGCTTGCGTCAGCCTGGCCGTCCGGGGATGAGTTCCCGGGGCCGTTCTCCCTCGAAGCCCTCCCGGGATCGGCAGAGCGCCCGCACGACGGCATCATCCGCCGATCGCGGGCATGACGCGAAAAGGCGGGCGATTGACGAGCCGTGCTCGGCACAATCGCGGCCGAAGCGGCCGGACCGCCCTCGCCTCGCGCGCCCCTGCCCGCCTGCGGAAGGGCGGCCCCACACGCCGTCCGCGGTCACATCAGGCCGACCGCAAGGGCCGAATCACTGTACAGCGGGTAGCGCCGGGCGTTGAAGAGCTGGTAATGCCACCACTCGTTCCGATAGAAGTCCCACCCGGCCGCGGTCATCAGGCCGAGCAGCAGCGCGCGGTTGCGCTGTGCCTCGGCCGACACCTCGAGGTTGGCGTGGTGGGCGCGCGGCGTGAAATCGTCGAAGCCGGTGCCCATCTCGAGCTCGTCCCCGGTGACGCCGTCGACGAGCGTGAGGTCAACCGCAACGCCGCGCGAATGCGGCGAGCCACGCCGCGGGTCGGCGATGAACTCCGGATCGGGGAACTTGTTCCACAGCACCCATTGGGCTTCGGTCGGCCGAAACGCGTCGAAGATCTTGAAGCGGAGGCCGAGCACCGCGGCGAGCCGAATGGCGCGGGACAGGCAGGCAGCCGCGTCCGGATGCAGATAGCACCGCGCCCGGCGGTAGATCGGGGCGCCGGTAACGTTGTCGGGCGTAGCATAGGCAAGGGCGATCACCACGTCGTAGTCCGGTGGAGAGATTTCGAGCAGACTCATGAACGGTAGGTCCCCAGGCGTCGTTTGCGGCGCCCACTCCTATCATGCCGGAAGGCGAATGCAAGGTCGCGGCGGAGGTCCCAGGGAATGACGATTGAGGAAATGGCGAATGCCGCGCGCGGGATGCCGGCGCGCCCGGGGCGCGGCGCGCCGACGGTTCTCGCGCTCGAGTGCGCCGGGGGCGCCTGCTCGGCGGCGCTGTTGCACTGCGGAACGCTGGCCGGCCACCGGTTCCTGCCAATGGCGCGCGGCCACGCGGAGGCGCTCGTCCCCATGGCGACGGCCGTCGTGGCGGAAGCCGGGCTTCGCTTCGACGACCTCGATCTGGTCGCCGTCACGGTTGGACCCGGCGCCTTCACGGGACTGAGGATCGGGCTTGCCGCGGCGCGCGGGATCGCGCTGGCAACCGGCCTTCCGGTCTTCGGCGTGACGACCTTCGCCGTCGTCGCGGAATCCGTACCGGCGGCGGAGCGCGCCGGCCGTCGGCTGCTCGCCCTCCTCGATACGAAGCGCGGCGACCTGTTCGCGCAGCTCTTCGACGGCGACGATCTGACCCCGCTGGGCGCGCCCGCCGTTCTGTCCGTCGACGCGCTCGATGCCTGGGTACCGCCGGGTCCGCTGCTGGCGGCGGGCGACGGTCTGTCGCTCGCCGCCCCGGTGCTGGACCGGCGGCCCGACACGATCTGCGTCGCCGGCGACGGACCGGCGCTCGACGCCGCGATCGTCGCCCGGATCGCCGCCCGGCAGTTCCTCGCCGATCCCGAGGGCGGTCTGCCGGCGGTGCCGCTTTATCTGCGGCCGCCGGCGGTCACGCTTCCCGGCGGAGAGGGGTCTTCCGCGCCGGCCGCGTGACGAGGGCCGCGATGGACGATCGGGCAGCGGGTCTTGGGGAGGTGCGGATTGCCGCCGCCGGCCCTTTCGACCTGAAGGTTCTGGCCGCCCTCCATGCGGCCTGTTTCGAAGACGCCTGGGACGAATCAGCCATCGCCGCGATGATGGCGATGCCTGGGGCCTTCGGCCTGCTGGCCGTTACGGACGCCGCGCCGGCGGGCTTTCTCCTCGCACGGGTGGCGGCCGACGAGGCCGAGATCCTGTCGTTCGGCGTCCTTCCAGAGTGCCGCCGTCAGGGTATCGGCGGGCATCTCCTTGGGGCGGCGCAGGCACGCGCCGCGGCGGAGGGCGCGCACCGCGTCTTCCTCGAGGTGGCCGAGGACAATCTTCCTGCCCGGGCGCTTTATCTGCGCTGCGGATTCGCCGTCGTCGGCCGCCGGCCGGCGTACTACCGTCGCGCCGGCCGTCCGCCGGTGGCGGCGCTGGTGATGGCCAAGCCGTCTTAGGCTTGTTCCGGCGCCTCTCGGAGTCTTTCTTCCGCTCCGAGGGATTCGAGCGCGGTCGCCCACCGCTTCTGCGCCGGCGAAGTAGTTACAAACAACTGCCCAGGTCTGGAAAAAACTTTATTACTTTAATCTTTGATGTTGCTTTTGTCCAATGTATGCCTATTTTTCATAAAATCTCGTTCTTCGATGGAGGCCAAGGCGTTTGATGACCGAGCAGTCGAAAGTCGATGAGCTGTTGCCGTTGGCGACCGATATTGTATCGGCCCACCTGTCCAACAACACGGTGCCAGTGTCCGAACTGCCGCAGTTGATCCGCGAGGTTTACCAGACGCTTGCGACGCTGGGCGGCCCGAAAACAGCGGCTGCTGAGCGCCCGACCCCGGTCGTGCCGATCAAGAAGTCCGTGATGCCGGACTATATCGTCTGCCTCGAGGACGGCAAGAAGCTGAAGATGCTGAAAAGGCATCTGCGGACGGCCTATGGTATGTCGCCGGAGGAGTACCGCGAGCGGTGGGGCCTGCCACCCGATTATCCGATGGTGGCGCCGAACTACGCCAAGCAGCGCAGCAAACTGGCGAAGGAAATAGGTCTCGGGACGCAGCCGCGCCGCCGGCGCAGCGGGTGATCGGGCGAACGGCAGGCCGTACGGCGCAAGCGGATAGGCGCGCGTTCCCGTTTGGGTTATACTTAACCAAACGGAAGGGCTGCCGGCAGTAGGATTATGCGCTCGCGTATCGAAGCTCTGTGCGTCGAAAAAGGCCTGAAGATGACCGAGCAGCGTCGCATCATCGCGCGCGTGCTGTCGGAGTCCTCTGACCATCCAGATGTCGAGCAGGTCTATCGCCGGGCCACGGCCATCGATCCGCGGATCAGCATCGCCACCGTCTACCGGACGGTACGCCTGTTCGAGGAGGCAAACATCCTCGAGCGACACGATTTCCGCGACGGTCGCGCCCGTTACGAGGAAATCCCCGAACAGCATCACGATCATCTGATCGACATACAGTCGGGCCGGGTCATCGAGTTCCAGAACGAGGAAATCGAACGGCTCCAGCGGGTGGTTGCAGAACGGCTGGGATATCGTCTGGTTGATCATCGTCTGGAACTGTATGCGGTCCCGCTCGGCGCGCGGTCCGGGAAGGAAGCCGACGAACCGGAGAAGGACTAGGTCATTCTGTGTGAGGGGGACGATGTGGGCTGCGCCGGGCGCCGAGGGGCGCGGCGCGGTGCGTGCCGGTTCATCTTGGCTTCATATCCCGGTGGGACAATCACGTAATGGCGATCGCTCATCTGGATAATGCCAAGCCCGTGGACATCCGCGCGGGCGACCTTCACCTTCGTCTGGCCGAAACGCGTCAGGAAGTCGAGGCGGCGCAGGCGCTGCGCTACGCCGTCTTCTATGAGGAGATGTCGGCCGAGCCGACCCCGGAGATGGCGGCGGCGCGGCGCGACTTCGATTCCTTCGACGCCTATTGCGATCACCTGCTCGTCATCGACAGCCAGCGGGGAGATGGCGCTGCCGGGGTCGTCGGCACCTATCGGCTGATGCGGCGCGCAATGGCCGCCCTGCGTGGCCAGTTCTATTCCGTCGACGAATACGATGTGAGCAACATCCTCGCCTATCCGGGTGAGATCCTGGAACTCGGCCGGTCCTGTGTCGGCCGCGATTACCGATCCCGGGCAGTGATGCAGCTCATGTGGCGCGGCATCGCCGATTACGTGATGCATTACGAGATCGCGCTGATGTTCGGCTGCGCCAGCCTGCCGGGAATCGATCCGACGCGGCACGCCCTGGCGCTGTCCTATCTCTATCACCATCACCTTGCGCCGGTTCCGCTTCGCGCCCGCGCCCTGCCGGGACGCTACGTCGACATGCGCATGCTGCCGCCGGAGGAAATCGATCCCCGTGCCGCGATCGCGCTGTTGCCTCCACTGATCAAGGGCTACCTGCGGCTGGGTGGCTTCGTCGGCGACGGGGCCGTCGTCGACCCGCAGTTCCACACCACCGATGTCTGCATCGTCGTGAAGACCGATTGGGTGACCAGCCGGTATTATCGCCACTACACCCGCGACGACCCGGGCGGTCGGGCCGGCCGCAACGCGAGCGGCCGGGCAGCCGATCGATCGGGCGTCGGGTAGTGTTGCGAGGCGCATGGCGGCCGCCTCGTCGATGACAGGGCCACGTGCGGACGACCGTCCGGCGCGGTTGGGCTCGCCCCTCCGCGCGGCCGTCCGTCTGACGCTCTATCTGGCGATGACCCTGGCGCTCATACCGCTGCAGGCCGCTGCCCTGGCAGTCGGGGGCCGGCTGGCCGAGCGCCTGCCGGTCTTCTATCACCGCCAGTGCTGGCGGATCCTCGGCCTTCGTGTCGAGTGCCGCGGCGCGATGTCCGCTGCCCGGCCGACCCTGTTCGTCTGCAACCACAGCTCCTACACCGACATCACCGTCCTCGGCGGCCTCATTCCCGGCTGCTTCGTCGCCAAGGCGGAGGTGGCGGGCTGGCCGTTCTTCGGACTGCTCGCCAAGCTCCAGCGGACCGTCTTCGTCGACCGTCGGCGCGGCAGCACGGCCGGCCAGCGGGACACCATGGCGCAGCGGCTTCGGGCCGGCCAGAACCTGATCCTGTTCCCGGAGGGCACGAGCAATGACGGCAACCGCCTGCTGCCCTTCCGCAGCGCGCTGTTCAGCGTTGCCGAGCGGCGCTCCAATGGAGACGGAGCGGGCGGGAATGGCGGAGGCGGGGGCGCCGCCGAGGGGGCGCTGACCGTGCAACCGGTGTCCATCGTCTACGCGCGGTTGAACGGCATTCCCATCGGGCGCAGCCTGAGGCCCTTCTTCGCCTGGTACGGGGACATGGAGTTGGTCGGCCATCTGCTGCGCCTGGCCGGGCTCGGCAAGGTCACGGTCGTCGTGGAGTTCCACCCGCCCGTTTCCCTTGAAGCGTTCGGCTCGCGCAAGGCGCTTGCGGAACACTGCCAGCGCGTGGTCGCCGAGGGCATGGCACGGGCGATTGCCGGCCGGGATGACGGGCCTCGGGCCGACGGATCCTGGGCAAACGGTCCGGCGGCCACGGAAAACGGTGCCGCGGAGGGCCGTGGGCGGGCGCTCTGCGGCGAACCGGGATCAGAACCGCTGGAACCCTGCGGGGGGCCGCAGGGACGCTCTTGAAAGGCTGCAGTCAATGAACATTATAATAGGCACCTATGATCCACGAAGCGCAGGATCCCTGATCGTGCTGGGCCGCAACCGCCCTCAGGCCGGGTAGCAAGAGCTTCCTTGGCAAAGAAACTCTTTATAAAAACCTACGGCTGCCAGATGAACGTCTACGACTCCGCGCGTATGGCGGATGTCCTGGCGCCCCTTGGCTATGCGCCGACCGACAACCCGGCGGACGCCGACATGGTGATCCTGAACACCTGCCACATCCGCGAGAAGGCGGCGGAAAAGGTCTATTCGGAGCTCGGGCGCCTGCGCCCGCTGAAATCGGCGAAGGAGGCCGAGGGCGGCCGGATGGTCATCGCCGTCGCCGGCTGTGTCGCCCAGGCCGAGGGGGCCGAGGTGCTGCGCCGCGCACCCCATGTGGACATCGTTCTCGGGCCGCAGACCTATCACCGGCTCCCGGAGATGGTCGCGCGCGCACACCGGGCGGCGGTGTTGTCCGACGCCGGGGGGAAGATCGATGATCCGTCGCTGCGCGGCGTGCTCGATACGGATTTCCCCGTCGAATCCAAGTTCGATCACCTGCCCGAAGCGGCCGCGCCGCAGGGGATCAGCGCGTTCCTGTCCGTGCAGGAAGGGTGCGACAAGTTCTGCACCTTCTGCGTCGTCCCCTACACCCGGGGCGCGGAATTCTCCCGGTCGGTGGCGGAGATCGAGGCCGAGGCGCGCCGCCTCGTAGCCGCCGGCGCGCGCGAGATCACGCTTCTCGGCCAGAATGTCAACGCCTATCACGGCGCGGCGCCGCGGACCGCTTCCGGGCCCGGCGGCGGAGCATCCGCGGAGTGGGGGCTTGGCCGGCTGATCCGCCATCTGGCGGAAATCGACGGGCTGCTGCGCATTCGCTACACCACCTCGCATCCGCGCGACATGGACGACGAGCTGATCGACGCCCATGGCGAGGTTCCGGCCCTGATGCCGTTCCTGCACCTGCCGGTACAGTCCGGCTCGGACCGGGTGCTCGCGGCCATGAATCGCCGGCACAAGGTCGACGACTATCGGCGCATCGTCGACCGGCTGCGGGAGCGACGCCCCGATCTTGCCCTGTCCTCCGACTTCATCGTGGGGTTCCCGGGCGAGAGCGACGAGGACTTCGCGGCCACGCTCCGGCTCGTGGCGGAGGTCGGCTATGCGCAGGCCTTCTCGTTCAAGTACAGCCCGCGCCCCGGGACCCCGGCGGCGGCGATGCCGGGGCAGGTCCCCGAGCCCGTCAAGGCCGAGCGTCTCGATGCGCTGCAGGAGCTGCTGCGCCGGCAGCAGGCCGCGTTCAATGAGGCGACTCGCGGCCGGACCCTGCCCGTTCTGTTCGAACGGCGCGGTCGATACCCGGGGCAGCTTGTCGGCCGCAGTCCCTATATGCAGGCGGTGCACGTTGCCGCCCCGGACGAATTGCTCGGCGCTGTCGCCGAGGTCGCCATCGACAGCGTCCATACGAACAGCCTGGGCGGGACGATGTTGACCCGAACCGGGACCGCGTCGGACCCCCAGGCTCCCGACACACGCGACACCGAGGAAGAGAGGATCCCCATTTGAGCTATTTGCCAGCCGCCACCATCGAACCGCCCGTACATCTTCAGTTCGACGACAACCGCCTGCTCCCCATGCTGTTCGGCGAGCACGACCAGCATCTGGCCCGCATCGAACAGGAACTCGGGGTTTCTTTGGTCTCGCGCGGGAACCGGCTGGCGATTTCCGGCCCGACGGCTTCGGTGGATGCGGCCAGGGCCACGCTCAACGCCCTTTATGACCGGCTGAAGCGCGGCCTCGAGGTGGACCGGAACGAGGTGGACGCGGCGCTGCGCATCGCCCGCGCGGCCGAGGAGGGCAGCGGCGAGATGGGCCTGTTCGGCCGGATGAACGACGATGCGGCGCTGCGCACCCAGCGCCGCCACATCACGCCGCGCTCGCCAACCCAGGCCGCCTATATGCGCTCCCTGCGCGAACACGATCTCGTCTTCGGACTCGGGCCGGCCGGGACCGGCAAGACCTATCTGGCGGTCGCCGTCGCGGTGACGATGCTGGCGAAGGGCAAGGTGGACCGGATCATCCTGTCCCGGCCGGCCGTCGAAGCCGGTGAGCGGCTCGGCTTCCTGCCCGGCGACCTGCGCGAAAAGGTCGATCCCTATCTGCGGCCGCTTTACGACGCGCTCTACGACATGATGCCGGCCGAACAGGTGATGAAGCGGCTGTCGACCGGCGAGATCGAAGTCGCGCCCCTCGCCTTCATGCGCGGCCGGACGCTGACCAACGCCTTCACCATTCTGGACGAGGCGCAGAACACCACGCCGGTCCAGATGAAGATGTTCCTGACCCGCCTCGGCGAGAATTCGCGGATGGCGGTTACCGGCGATCTCAGCCAGATCGACCTGCCGCGGGGCACCCGATCGGGCCTGCAGGACGCGGTCGAAACGCTGGCCGGCGTGAGCGGCGTCGATTTCGTGCGGTTCACCGATGCCGACGTCGTCCGCCATCCGCTGGTGACCCGCATCGTGCGCGCTTACAATTCCCGCGAGCACCGCTCCGCCGAAGTGTCCGACCAGGACGGCGCGGCCGGCGGAGGCGACGGGCAGGGCTGATTCGGGTCAGGAACCCGGCGCATGGCCTGGCCCCGTGGTCGCGGAGATTTTGAAAAACGACGGATTTTCCCGAATTTTTTCGAGAATCGTGGGCCTGAAGTTAAGCCAATGGTACCGACTCTTCGCAGAGAATGGTGGAAGATCCGTGAAAGCCGGCCGAGCCAATAGGGAGGCGGGCGAGCGGCCGGATCGAAGGAGATGGGCAGACGTATACACATCGCCGTGAGTCTTTCGTCTCCGGGTTGGCGCGACGTCCTGCCGGACGGCGCGGCGCTTGGCCGGCGTGCGGCTCGCGCGGCGCTTCGGCATGCCTTTGCGCAACGCCCGCTTCCACAGCCGCTCGAGGCCTTGCCGTCGGCGACGATCGAACTCGGCCTCGTCCTGGCGGACGACGATCTTCTGCACCGGCTCAACCGCCAGTATCGTGGGGTCGACCGGCCCACGAACGTGCTGTCTTTCGGCGGCCTTTGGGAGGCTCCCGCGGTGCCTTCTTCCGGCATTTCCGGGGAGCGGGCGGAAGACGACCGGCCGTTGATGCTGGGCGACGTCGTACTGGCCTGCGAGACCATTGCTGCCGAGGCGGCGGCGCAGGGCAAGACGGTCGCCGATCACTTCAGCCATTTGGTTGTCCACGGCGTCCTGCATCTTCTTGGCTACGATCACGAGGAAGCGGCCGAGGCCGAGGCCATGGAAGGTCTCGAGGTCTCGGTGCTCGCCCAGCTCGGCATTGCCAATCCTTATTCCATGGAGGTGGATTCGGGGCCGCCGGCGCGTGCCTGATCGGCCGGCCAGCCGGCGCAAACCCGTATACGGAAATGAGCGACCCAGCCCCTACACGATCGCCCCGCGCTGACGGGGCCTCCGACGACACATCATCTCCCTTACAGATCCTGCGAAACTGGCTCCGTAGCCTTCGACGCGGCCGAAACGGGGAAGACTCGCTGCGGCACGCGATCGAGGAGCTGATCGAGGAGCACGAGGAAGAGGCCGAGGAGGCGCCGCTTCGCGGCAGCGAAACGTCCCTCCTCCTCAACATTCTGAAGCTGCGCGATCTGACCGCCTACGATGTCCGGGTCCCGCGCGCCGACATCGTCGCCGTGCCGATCGACATCGAGCTGGATGCGCTGGTCCGCACGATGAGCACGCATGGGCATTCGCGGCTCCCGGTCTTCCGCGAGACGCTGGACGACGTCATCGGCATGGTCCACATCAAGGACGTACTGGCCTGCTGCACCGGAGACCGCCCGTTCAACCTTGCCTCGATCGCCCGCCAGGTGCTGTTCGTCGCGCCGTCCATGCGGGTGCTGGATCTGCTGCTGCAGATGCGACTCAGCCGCATCCACATGGCGCTCGTGGTCGACGAGTTCGGCGGCATCGACGGCCTGATCACGATCGAGGACCTGGTTGAGGAGATCGTCGGCGAGATCGAGGACGAGCACGACATCGACGAGGCGCCGAAGCTCATCTTCCGGCCGGACGGCACGCTGATCGCAGATGCGCGAACCACCATCGACGAATTCGAGGAGAAGGTCGGCCCGATCCTCTCCGACGAGGAGCGCGAGGAGGACATCGATACGCTGGGTGGTCTCGTCTTCTCGCTGACCGGCCGCGTGCCGAGCCGGGGCGAGTTGATCACGCATCCTTCCGGCGTGGCGTTCGAGGTGCTGGAGGCGGATCCGCGTCGCATCAAGCGGCTGCGCGTGCGCAACCTGCCCTCGGCGGCCGGCGATGGCTAGCCCGCCCGATCCCGCGACGGTTGCGGTGCCGCGCGCCGCCGACGGCGTATCGCGTGCCATGGTGCCCGTGGCGGTGCTCGCCTGGCGGGTGCGCGACCTGGCGGGATGGCGCCGCCGCGGCCTGGCGCTGCTGCTCGGGGCGCTCGCCGCCTTGGCCATGCCGCCGGTGCATGCGGTGCCGCTGCTTTTCCTGGCCTTCCCCGGCCTGATCTGGCTCCTCGATGGTGCCCGCAGACCGGTCGATGCATTCGCCGTGGGCTGTTGGTTCGGCCTCGGCCACTTCGCTGTCGGCATCTACTGGATCACCCACGCACTGCTCACGGACCCAGAGAAGTTCGCCTGGTTGATCCCCTTCGTCGTCGGCGGCCTCGCCGCGGTGCTGGCGCTCTTCCCGGGACTCGCCGCCCTGACGGCGCGGCTCGTCCAGAACGCCGACGAGGGTCTCGGTCGCGGTGCGGCGCGGATCCTGGTGTTCGCCATCGCCTGGACCGCCTTCGAATGGCTGCGCGGCTGGATTTTCACCGGATTCCCCTGGAATCTCCTTGGCTATGTCTGGCTGTTCTCCGACGCCATGATCCAGTTTGCCGCCGTCGCCGGCACCTGGGGCCTCAGCCTCGTCACCGCGGTTGCCGCCGGACTCCCGGCCGCCCTTGCCGACTGGAGCCACGGTGAGCACCGGGAAGGCGGGCACGCCGGCGGATCCGCCCGCTTCCCGCGGCCGCCTGCCGGCCTCGTCGCGGTTGCTGTCAGCCTGGTGCTGTTGGGCGGGCTTTGGGGCGGCGGGGCGGCACGGCTTGCCTTCGCGACGGACGAGACGGTCGCCGGCGTCCGCATACGGCTGGTCCAGGCCGGCATCGACCCGAGCCGGAAGGGCCGCCAGGGTGCGCGCGACGCCCAGCTTGCCGAGCACCTGCAGATGACGGTGAACGCTCCCGGCCTCGAATCGGTGACTCACGTCGTCTGGCCCGAGACGGCCGTGCCCTACCTGATCGAACGGCAGCCGGAGGTGCGGCGCGCGCTGGGCGTGGTCGCGCCGCCCGGCGGCCTCCTGATAACCGGTGCGCTCCGCGGGGCACCGGAGACCGGGCCGGTCGAGCGGATCTGGAACAGCATGGTCGCCATCGACTCGACGGGGACGATCGTCGGCCATTTCGACAAGTTTCACCTCGTGCCGCTCGGCGAATACGTGCCGTTCCGCGAGTTCTTCCCGTTCCTGTCGAAGATCACGCCGGGCAGCATGGATTTCTCGGCCGGTCCCGGGCCGCAGACGCTCGATCTGCAGGGCGTCCCGCCGGTGAGCCCGCTCATCTGCTACGAGGTGATCTTCCCGGGCGCGGTCGTCGATGGCGATGCGCGCCCCGGCTGGATGCTCAACTTGACGAACGACGCCTGGTTCGGCACAAGCTCCGGCCCCTATCAGCATTTCGCGAGCGCCCGGATGCGCGCCGTCGAGGAAGGGTTGCCCCTGGTCCGTGCTGCCAACACGGGAATATCCGGGGTCGTCGATGCCTATGGGCGGGTGACGGCGCGGCTGGGGTTGGGGGAAACCGGTGTGCTCGATGTCTCGCTTCCCCGCTCGTTGCCCGGCGGGACACCCTATGCCTGGCTCGGCGACTGGTCCTTCGCGATTCTTTTGATACTTGCGGTTGCGGTTCTGGTCGTCCTGCGGCGCCGGGCAATTGGTACCATCTGACGAAACCCGGGAAGTCTCGTGTTGACCGGCTTCATGCGCCTGTTTATTAAGACCTTCTTCGTAAACGATTTGATCACCAAACCTGAAGGATATCCGCGTCATGCCTCGTGGTCGCAAACCGTCCGGCCGCACCGCCAGCACGGGGAATCCTAATCCGATCGATGTGCATGTTGGCAGCCGAGTTCGCCTGCGCCGGACCCTGCTCGGGATGAGTCAGGAGAAGCTGGGCGAGGCGATCGGATTGACATTCCAACAGGTCCAGAAGTACGAGCGCGGGGCCAACCGGATCGGATCCAGCCGTCTCTTCGACCTGTCCCGTGTTCTGGACGTGCCGGTCTCCTTTTTCTTCGAGGACATGGCGCCCAGCGTTTCCGCACGCTCGCCCGGCCGCGCGAAAGGCATGGCCGAGCAGAAGCAGGAGCCGTTCGAGCCTGATCCGATGGCGAAACGCGAGACTCTCGAACTGGTTAGAGCCTACTACCGCATCTCCGACCCGCAGGTCCGCAAGCGCGTCTTCGAGCTGACGAAGTCGCTCGCCAACGCCAGCAAGCCCGGCGCCTGACCCATCCCGCTTCCGTCACTGCAACGGTGGCAAGCCAGGGGGAAAAGTTTACCGCGAAGGCGATAGCCCGTCGGCGATGGCGAAGAGGCTTGACCCGCGCTCTTTCCTTGCAACATGATCCAGCGCCCGACGCGGGTGACCGCCGGTCGCGGGCGATGCCGGATTGCGGCATCTCCGGTTCTGCAGATTTTCCACACGATGGGGTGAGGCGTGTCCAGAAACAGCTACCTTTTCACCAGTGAGTCGGTGTCGGAAGGCCACCC
>CAZKCM010000031.1:0-50449 GCA_964551315.1 uncultured Rhodospirillaceae bacterium
ACGAAGCGGTTGACCGGCGCTTCGTAGATGGTCCGCGGGTCGCCGACCTGCTGCACTTCGCCGGCCGACATGACCGCGATACGGTCCGACATGGCCAAGGCCTCCTCCTGGTCATGCGTGACGAAGACGAAGGTGATAGCCGTGGACTCCTGCAACTGCTTGAGCTCGACGCGCATGGCCTGGCGCAGCTTCAGGTCGAGCGCCGATAGCGGTTCGTCGAGGAGCAGAACCCGCGGTCGCGGCGCCAGCGCCCGCGCCAGTGCCACGCGCTGCTGTTGACCGCCCGAAAGCTGCGAGGGCAATCGGTCGGCGAAGTCGGATAGATGCACCATCTCGAGCATCTCGGCGGCGCGCGCCTGACGCTCGGCCGGTGCCACACCCTTCATCCGCAGCCCGAACGCGACGTTGTCGAGAACCGACATATGGGGAAACAGCGCGTACTGCTGGAAGACCGTGTTGACCGGCCGCCTTTCGGGGGGAAGGTCGGCGATGTTTGAGCCAAAGAGCGCAATTTCGCCTTCGGTCACGTCCTCAAAGCCGGCGATGGTGCGCAAGAGGGTGGTCTTGCCGCAGCCCGAAGGTCCCAGCAGCGTGAAGAACTCGTTGTCGGCGATCGACAACGACACACCCTTGAGCGCCTCGACATTGCCGTAGCGCTTGACGACTCGCCGAATGCCTACGGCTTCTTGCGGCAGGCTCCCACGATTCTTCGGAATTTCTGGTTGTACGAAGCGCATATACCCCCCATCCTTGCTTTCAACGGTAAAACTTGGCGATATAGGTGGTATATAACCCCAAGGGGGTATGATGGATGCCTTGCCCAATGCGGCCGAAGCCGCGCTGGCGGACGCGATCCGCAAGACCGGCCATGCCGGATTCGAGGCAGCGCTGAGCGCCTTTCTGCGCCGCAGCATTGACTGCAACAACGTGGTGGTGATCGCCTTTCGCCGTGCAGGCGCGCCTGAGGTTCTCTATGAGCAGGCAGACGATCCGGTCGTATTCCGCAACCTTCACCGGGTCTACGTTGCGGGCGCCTATCTTCTCGACCCATTTCACGACCTGCACCTGAACCGGATCGCGCCCGGGGCCTACCGCCTGCTGGACATCGCACCCGACCAGTTCCAGCGCAGCCAGTACTACCTTGATTATTATCGCCAGACGACGCTGATCGATGAGCTGACCTTCGTGAGCTATCCCGATGGCGACACGACGCTTACCATCTGCCTCGGCCGCGATGCTTCGATGCCGCGCCCCTTCGGGATGCAGGCACGGAGCGTTGCCGCGCGGATCGCGCCGATGGTCACCGCTCTTGCAGACCGCCACTGGCACGAGCTTCGCTCAAATCCGGCTTCAGCCCCGGCACCGGCGTCGATGCCGGCGGACGCACTGCCTGAGCGGCTACGCCGGGTGCTGATCGAAAGCCACGCAATCCGTCTTTCCCAGCGCCAGGCCGAAGTGGCGCTTCTGATCCTGCAGGGTCATTCCTCAGTCTCGATCGGTCTGCGCCTGGGCGTGTCGGCGCAGACCGTGAAGGTATTCCGGCGCCAGCTCTATGCCCGCTGCGGTATCAGCTCACAGGCGGAACTCTTCGCGCTTCTCCTGCCGCTGCTGACCGCAAAAGCGGGCTGAATGCTGATGAAGAGACGGAAATTGGGCCGCCAGATCATCGACATCCTGGTGCGCCTTAGGCGGAGGTGGAGCCATCAGGCAGTGCAGCGTCAGGGGCGGTCGCAGTGAGGGTTTGGGCTTAGGCCGCCGGCGTGGGATAGCGCGGCGACGAATATGGCCGCTCGGTGTTGCAATCCCGGGCCGCCTCGGTGATCGCCGCCAAGCGGGCGGCCCGGCCGCCTTGCCACCCCGCGTTCGGATCGCCAATTGATTGACAATCCGAGGGACCGCCCGTAGAAGGGCTGTCGCGCATACGCCGTGGCGCAAGCCGCTCATGCGCGGAGGGGTGGCCGAGTGGCTGAAGGCGGCGGTTTGCTAAACCGTTAAGCGGCGACAAGCCGCTTCGGGGGTTCGAATCCCCCTCCCTCCGCCATTACCTAATGCGTTGATATAGAAGAGTTATTTTGTCCTGCGGGGAGTCGAAACTGTCGACTCTTTTCCGCGGCTTGTGCCGTCTGCTGGCTTCCTCGGGGCCGACCGAGACCGTCCGGGTGCAGTGAATGGGCGGCAGATTTCCCAAAAAGTCTCTTACGCCAAAAAGTCTCTCACGTCGGTGTTGGTGGTGCGGCAAAGAGCGCTTTTAGCCGAAGGCGGTGCCGGGCCGCACCGCCGCGGTGCCTCAGCTGACGCTCCAGCGCTTGTAGGCCTCCTTCATCGCCTCCAGCGCGGTCAGGATCTTCCCATTGTCGCGCCCGCTCCGGCAGGCCGCCTGGTAGCGGTTGCGCGCCTCGATATAGGCCACCCACAGCTCCGCCTGCTTCAGGGCGTTGCCCCCGGATCGCGGCGACGCGGAAGCCGCCATCTCGCCCTCGACCTTTGCCAGAATGGCGTGCAGCCGCTCGGCCACCTCGCGCGCCCCGATCGCGTAGGCATAGTTGAAGGCAGCCAGGACCTTCTCGCTCAGCCGCCGACGGGAGTCCGGAGAACCCGGCGAATCCAGATCCTCCATCTCCGTCGCGACGGGCTTGAACAGATCGACAGCCGCCATGAACCTCGTTCCCGATCTTCACGGCCCTACAGGACCCGGCGGTCCACCATGCCGCTGCGCCCCTTAACGAGGCTTTAATGGAGCATAGCCCGGTGATCCAAACGGATACGCGCCCGGCCCGAAACGGGCGCGAAGGGCAATCATCGGCCGCGAGCCGCCTCCGGTCACCGGAATCCAAAGGGCAGATCCGGCCTCCCCGCTCGGAAAAAGAAGCGGAGGATACCGTTCACCGGATCTTAAAAGATGGACCAAAAAGTGAGTGCACGAGATTAGACAAACGGGGGACCTCCATGACTTTGTCCAAAAGGTCTATCGAGACACTTCTCGATCTTGTCGAGAATAAATTGAGCTGCATCGAGGTTTTCGATCGAGAAGATGCCCGCGAGCTGGCAAGCCTCGAAGTGGCGCGCCGGCAGCTCCAAGCGATGCTGTCGCAGCCGCCCAGGGTGGACGTAGTCCCGTTCCAGCACGGCCGGCGCCGCTCGGCGACCGCCTGACGGACAGCTCGCCCCCTTTGGGGAACGCCGACCGCCAACCGGCGCCCCTTCCCCGGCTTGGCCGCAGGTCGGGTCTCGGGCTTTCCGCTATAGGGCGCCGAGGGCCTGTTCGAGGTCCTCGATCAGGTCGCGCCGATCCTCGATGCCGACCGAGAGCCGCAGCAGATCCGGCGGCGCCGGACTGTCGGGCCCCTCGATGGTGGCGCGGTGCTCGATCAGGCTCTCGACGCCGCCAAGCGAGGTCGCGCGCGTCCACACCCGGACCCGCGCCGCCACGGCGAGCGCCGCATCGGCATCGCCGGCCACCCGGATCGACAGCATCCCGCCGAAGCCGCCCGTCATCTGACGCCGGGCAATGGCGTGGCCGGGATCGCGCGGCAGGCCGGGATACAGGACCGCCCTGAGCTTCGGGTGATCCTGGAAGTGCTCGGCGATGGCCTGCGCGTTCGCCGCGCTCTCGCGGACCCGCAGAAACAGCGTCCGCATGCCGCGCAGCAGGAGCCAGGCCTCGAACGGGCCCGGCAGCGCGCCGGCCGCCGCGCGCACCGCCGCAATCCGTTCCCAGAACGCGTCGATGTGCCGAGTCACGAGCGCGCCGGCGAGAACGTCGCTGTGACCGTTCAGATACTTGGTTGCCGAATGCATCACGATGTCGGCGCCGTGCTCGATCGGACGCGTGAGCACCGGCGTCGCCACGGTGCTGTCGACCACGAGCCGCGCCCCGGCCGCATGCGCGATGGCCGCGGCGCCGGCGATGTCGGTGACGCACCAGGTCGGGTTGGCCGGCGTTTCGATCCACACAAGCCGGGTCCGGCCCGGCCGCAGCGCCGCCTTGAGCGCCGCAAGGTCGGTCATGTCGACGAGGTCGACCGCCAGCCCCCAGGACCGCGCAAAGCCGAGCAGCCAGTCGCGCAGGCCCCAGTACATCACCTTGGGCGCGAGAACGTGGTCGCCGGGCGCGAGCGCCTGAAACAGGGCCGTCGCCGCCGCCATGCCGGAAGCGAAGAGCATCGCCGTCGCCCCGCCCTCAAGCGCGGCCAGAACCGCCTCGGGCGGTTCGAAGGTCGGGTTTGCCGGCCGCGCATAGCTGCGCCCGTCGGGCAGGCCGTAATCGGCCGTCCGCGCAAAGGTGGTGGCCGGCTGCACCGGCGGCACCACGCCGCCCGTCGCGACGTCGCCCAGGCCAAGCGCCCGCGCCGCCTGCGTCGCCGGTCGTAGCTTGCCGCCCTTCTCCGCCATGGCCCCCTCCGGCGCAGACGCTCAGCCGCAGCCCTAGCGCCGCCGATACTGCGTCGCGCCGAACAGAACCTCGCGCTCCTTCTCGTCCATCGGACCCGACCGTTGCCGGTCCGCCAGGACCTGAAGACCGCGCTGCACCGCGGGCCGCGCGGCGATCGCCTCGAACCAGCGCTTCAGGTTCGGATAGTCTTCGATGTTCTGGCCCTGCCGCTTCCATGAGCGCAGCCAGGGAAAGGTGGCGATGTCGGCGATCGAGTAGTCGCCACCCGCGAGATATTCCCGATCCTTCAACCGCCGGTCGATGACGCCGTAAAGGCGGCTGGCCTCGTTGGTATACCGGTTGATTGCGTACTCGATCGGCTCGGGCGCGTAGTGGCGGAAATGATGCGCCTGCCCCAGCATCGGCCCGACGTTTGCCATCTGGAACATCAGCCACTGGATGACATCGTAACGCGACCGCGGCTCCTGCGGCAGCAGCTTGCCGGTCTTCTCGGCTAGGTAGAGGAGGATGGCGCCGGACTCGAACAGCGAATAAGGCTGCCCGCCCGGCCCGTCCTGGTCGACGATCGCCGGAATCTTGTTGTTCGGGCTGATCGCGAGGAAATCCGGCTCGAACTGTTCACCGGCACCGATATCGACCGCGTGCACGCGGTAGGGCAGCCCCACCTCTTCCAGCATGATGTGGACCTTGTGCCCGTTCGGCGTCGGCCAAGAGTAAAGATCGATCATGGCACCTCCTTCCAGCGACCCTATTGGAGGTAGCCCATGGCGTCACCGCACGCAACCGGACCCGGATCAGCCGGCGGTGAGGGAACCGTCTGCCTGGCCTTCTCGTCGAGTTCGCCCGGCGCCGGGGGCGCTTTCGATCCGCGGAGTCACGCCCTGTGGCGGGCCTAACCGGCAAGCTTCTCGCGCAGCCTTTCGTTGAGCAGCTTCGGGTTGGCCTTGCCGCCGGTGGCCTTCATGACCTGGCCGACGAAGAAGCCGAACAGCTTCTCCTTGCCGGCCTTGTACTCGGCGACCTTGTCGGCCTGCTGGGCCAGAACCTCGTCGATCGCCCGATCGATCGCGCCGGTGTCGGTGACCTGCCGCAGCCCCTTTTCCTCGACGATCACGCCCGCCGGCTTGCCCGTCTCGAACATCTCCGCGAACACGTCCTTGGCGATGCGGCCGGAGATGGTCTGGTCGGCGATGAGATCGATGAGCGCGCCGAGCTCGGCGGCCGAGACCGGCGAGTCGGAGATCCCCTTGCCGACCTTGTTGAGCTGGCCGAAGAGCTCGCCGATCACCCAGTTCGCGGCCATCTTCGGATCGCGCTTCTTGCCCTCGGCCCCGTTCACCACCGTCTCGTAGTAGGCGGCCGTCTCCTTCTCGGCCACCAGGACGCCGGCGTCGTAGGCCGAGAGGCCGTAATCCGTCATGAACCGCGCCTTCTTGGCGTCCGGGAGCTCCGGCATGGAGGCACGAATCCGCTCGATGAAGGCGTCGTCGAGCTCGAGCGACAGCAGGTCCGGGTCCGGGAAGTATCGGTAGTCGTGCGCGTGCTCCTTGGAGCGCATGGAGCGCGTGACACCGCGGCTGGAATCGAAGAGCCGCGTCTCCTGCACCACCGTGCCGCCGTCCTCGAGCAACTCGACCTGCCGGCGCGCTTCATAGTCAATGGCCTGCTGCACGAAGCGAATCGAATTCACGTTCTTGATCTCGCAGCGCGTGCCGTAGGGTTCCCCCGGCCGGCGCACCGAGACGTTCACGTCGCAGCGCAGCGAGCCCTGCTCCATGTTGCCGTCGCAGGTACCGAGATAGCGCAGGATCGAGCGCAGCTTGCGCAGATATGCCGCCGCCTCCTCCGGGGAGCGGATGTCGGGCTCGGACACGATCTCCATGAGCGCGATGCCAGAGCGGTTGAGGTCGACATAGGTCTTCGTCGGGTGCTGGTCGTGCAGGCTCTTGCCGGCATCCTGCTCGAGATGCAGCCGCGTGATGCCGACCTCGCGCGTTCGCCCGTCCGGCAGGTCGAGGACGATCCTGCCGCGGCCGACGATCGGCTGCGAGTACTGCGAGATCTGGTAACCGGCCGGCAGGTCCGCGTAGAAGTAGTTCTTGCGATCGAACACCGAACGCTTGTTGATCTGTGCGTTGAGGCCGAGGCCGGTCTTCACCGCCTGCTCGATGCAGTACTCGTTGATCACGGGCAGCATGCCCGGCATGGCCGCGTCGACCAGGCTCACCTGCGTGTTCGGCTCGGCGCCGAAATCCGTGGCCGCGCCGGAGAACAGCTTGGCCTTCGAGATGACCTGGGCGTGCACCTCGAGCCCGATCACCATCTCCCAAGGGCCGGTGCGGCCTTCGATCACATATCCGTTCGCGTCCGCCATCGTTCGAAAACCCGTCCAAAAGGCCCAAGCGACCGACCCCTCATCCCGGGCCGGCCGAGGGACGAGGCTCTTTCCTTCCTATCTCTCAGGTCGCGCCGTGAACGCCGCCGCCGTCTCAAGCACCTCGCCCACCTTCAGCACGGTCTCCTCGTCGAAGGCCCGGCCGATGACCTGCAGGCCGAGCGGAAGCCCCTCCTCCGACAGGCCGGCCGGCACCGAAATGCCGGGCAGGCCGGCGAGATTGACCGGCACGGTGAACACGTCGTTGAGATACATGGCGACCGGATCGTCCATCTTCTCCCCCGTCGGGAAGGCGGCGCTCGGCGTGCTCGGCGTCAGGATCGCGTCCACCCGCTCGAACGCATCCGTGAAGTCGCGAAGGATCAGGCTGCGGATCCGCTGCGCTTTCAGGTAATAGGCGTCGTAATAGCCGGCCGAGAGGACGTAGGTGCCGATCAGCACGCGGCGCTTGACTTCGGCGCCGAATCCCGCCGCCCGGGTCTCCTCGTACATCTCGTCGAGGCTCTCCCCCGGCACACGCAGGCCGTAGCGCACGCCGTCATACCGTAGTAGGTCGGCAGGGCGTACTTGGTATGCGGCAGCGAGATCTCCACGGTTTCCGCCCCGGCCGCCTTGAGCCAGTCGATCCCCCGGGCCCACAGCGCCTCGATCTCCGCCGGCATGCCGTCGACCCGATATTCCTTCGGGATGCCGATCCTCAGGCCCCGGACGTCGCCGGTAAGCGCGGCCGTATAGTCCGGCACCGGCCGGTTGACGGAGGTCGAATCCTTCGGATCGTGGCCGGCCATGGCGCCCAGCATGATCGCCGCGTCGCGCACCGTCCGGGTCATCGGGCCGGCCTGGTCGAGCGAGGAGGCGAAGGCGACGATGCCCCAGCGCGAGCAGCGGCCATAGGTCGGCTTGAGGCCGACGATGCCGCAGAAGGCGGCCGGCTGGCGGATCGAGCCGCCGGTATCCGTGCCCGTGGCACCCAAAGCGATCCGTGCGGCCACCGCCGCGGCCGAGCCGCCGGACGACCCCCCCGGCACCAGCGGCCGGTTGTCCCCCTTACGGCGCCAGGGATTCTCCACGCCGCCGTAATAGCTCGTCATGTTCGAGGACCCCATGGCGAATTCGTCCATGTTGGTCTTGCCGAGCATGACCGCCCCGGCCCGCCAGAGATTCGCCGTCACCGTTGATTCATAGGGCGGCTTGAAGCCGTCGAGGATATGAGAGCCGGCGGTGGTGAGCACGCCCTCGGTACAGAACAGGTCCTTGATCGCGATCGGCAGGCCCTCCATGGCGCCGGCCTCGCCCTTCCGCCACCGCTCGTCCGACGCGGCGGCCATTTCGAGCGCCCGCTCCGGCGTCTCGGTGATGAAGGCGTTGAGGGGTCGCGCGGCCTCCACCGCCCGGATGTGCGCCTCGGTCAGCTCGCGTGCGGAGAACGCGCCCTTCGCCAACCCGGCGAGAGCGTCCGCCATGGTGAGATCGGTAAGTTCGGACACTATTCCACCACCTTCGGCACGGCGAAGAAGCCCTGCGCCACCTCCGGCGCGTTGGCGAGGATCTTGTCTCGGCAGTTGCCGTCCGTGACGACATCCGGCCGGCGCGCCAACTCCATCCGCACGACGCTCGTCATCGGCTCCACGCCGGTCGTATCCACCTCGTTCAGCTGCTCGATCCAGCCAAGAATGTTGCTTAGCTCCCGGGCCAGCGGCTCAAGATCGCTCTCCGGCACCTTGATCCGGGCGAGGGCCGCGATATGGGCGACGGCGGATTTGTCGAGCGACATCGTTCGGGCTTCTCCGATGTAACGGAAACGGACTTGCGGGGTCCGCGCCAACCCCGCGGAAAACCGGCGGGAAACTAGCACCCGGTCCGACGGGGCGCAACCGATCCTTGGTCACGCCCGGGTCAACCGCGCGGCCGACGCGCCACCGTTCGAAAGTCGAGTCCAGGTAATGTTCCTGCGGGTCTTTGACAACCCACGCTTGCGCCCGACGCCAGACCCGAACGACCCTTCCGCGGATCGCGGTCGGTGCAACGGTTCCTCACGCGACCGCCCGGAGCACCGCCAGCAAGCCGAAGCCGAGCAGCACCACGCCCGACAGCCGGTTCAACCACCGCAGCGCGGCCGGGCCCAAGCGGTGGCGGAGGAAACCCACGCCGCCGCTGAGCAGCAGCCACCAGGCCGCCGAACCGATAAAGACACCGGCCACCATCTGGAACGCCGCGCCATAGGTGGTCCCTTCAGCCGCCGACGCCGCGGTCAACCCCAACCCGGCGAAGACGGCGGCGAAGGACAGGATCGTGGCCGGGTTGGCGAGGGTGAGCAGCAAGGTCGTGCCGAAGCCGCCGGCCAACCCGCCGAGACGAACGGCGGGCGCGTCCTCCAACCCCGCCGGCTCGGCACGCCAGGCCTCGAGGCCGAGCCAGCAGAGGAAGAGACCGCCGCCGAGGGCCAGCCACTGCTGCTGTTCGACGAGGAACTCCACCACCAGCGTCAGGCCGAAGGCCGCGATGGCGCCGTAGATCGCGTCCGCCGTGGCGGCGCCAAGTCCGGCAACGAGGCCGGCCAGCCGTCCGTCGGCGAGCGTGCGGCGGATGCACAGCAAGCTGATCGGTCCCACCGTCGCGGCGATGGCAAACCCGATTGCGAGACCTTTCAGAAACAGGCTCATGCGACGCCCCCGGCCTGGAACGACGCCCGTAGACCATGATCGACCGGGTCCATCGACACTATCCTTCTCGAGCCAAAGCCCGACGCATGATTCACCAGCGTTCGCCGATTCTCCAGCTATTCTTAACGGTGCGCCGAACCGCCGCCTTGCCCGTCGCACCGGCACGGGCGTATGCAACGGGCACGCCGCCTAAGGCCGGCGCCAAAGGCCGCCAACACGAAATCGGAGACTCGGAAGCATGCCCGTCGTCACACCGTCCGAACTGAAGCGGATGCTGCCCCGCGGCGGACGCCTGCTCGGCCTCGATATCGGGACGAAGACCATCGGGCTCGCCATCTCCGATCCCGGACTGACGGTGGCGACCCCGGTCGAGACGATCCGGCGGACCAAGTTCACGGCCGACGCCGAGCGACTGCGGGCGCTGATCGCCGAGCGCGGCGTCGGCGGCCTGGTTATCGGGCTGCCGGTTAATATGAACGGGACCGAGGGGCCGCGGGCCCAGTCGGTCCGTCAGTTCGCCGCCAACCTGCTGGCCCGCTTCGACATCCCCCTCGCCTTCTGGGACGAGCGCCTGTCGACCGCGGCCGTAACGCGCGCGATGCTGGAGGCGGACCTCTCCCGCAAGCGCCGCGCGGCGCTGGTCGACAAGGCGGCGGCCGCCTACATACTCCAAGGCGCGCTGGACGCGCTGCGCCACGAGCCCGCGGAGCCCGAGCGCTGAATGGCCGCCACGAACACAGGGAGAAATCTCGCCCTGCCCCGCGCCTCTGTGGTCGCCGGGCATTTTCGGGTATGAACGCCAGAGCATCCGCCTACGACCGATAAACGACAGGAGACTCATGACCGCTCCCCTCGAAGGCCTGCGCGTGTTCGACCTGACCCGCATCCTCGCCGGCCCCACCTGCACGCAGCTTCTCGGCGATCTCGGCGCCGACATCATCAAAGTCGAGCGGCCGAACGCCGGCGACGACACCCGCAAATGGGGGCCGCCCTATGTTCGGGACGCGGCCGGGCGCGACACCACCGAAAGCGCCTATTACCTCAGCTCCAACCGAAACAAGCGGTCGATCACCCTCGACATCTCCAAGCCGGAGGGCCAGGCGCTCGCGCGGCGCCTGATCGCGCATTGCGACGTCATGATCGAGAACTTCAAGGTCGGCGACATGGCCCGTTACGGCCTGTCCTACGCCGACCTGAAGGAGGAGTTCCCGGGCCTCGTCTACTGCTCGATCACCGGATTCGGCCAGACCGGCCCCTACGCGCCGCGCGCCGGATACGACCTGCTGGCGCAGGGCCTCGGCGGGATCATGAGCGTCACCGGCGAGCCCGACCGCCCGCCCATGAAGGTTGGCGTCGGCATCGCCGACGTGATGTGCGGCATGTACGCGACGGTGGCCATCCTGGCGGCGCTGCACCATCGGGAGCGGACCGGCCAGGGCCAGTACATCGATCTGGCGCTGCTCGACAGCCAGGTGGCCTGGCTGGTCAATGTCGGCCTCAACTACCTGACCTCCGGCGAGGTGCCGCAGCGGGTGGGCAACGAGCATCCGAACATCGTGCCCTACAACGTCATGCCCTGCGCCGACGGCTACGTCATCCTGGCGGTCGGCAACGATTCGCAGTTCGCCAAGTTCTGCACCTTCGCCGGCCGGCCGGACCTGGCGGAGGATCCGCGATTCGCGACCAACGAGCTGCGCGTGCGCAACCGCAAGGCCCTTTATGACCTCCTGCCAGAGATCACCAGGGCCAAGACGCAGGCGGAATGGGTCGACGGGCTGGCGAAGCTCGGCGTGCCCTGCAGCCCGGTCAACACCGTGGATCAGGTTTTCGCCGACCCGCAGGTCCGGTCCCGCGGCATGCAGATCAGCCTGCCGCATCCGCTGGCCGGCAAGGGAAGCGTCGATCTCATCGGCAATCCGATCAAGTTCTCGGAGACCCCGGTCGACTATCGCCGGCCGCCGCCCACCCTTGGACAGCACACCGACGAAGTATTGCGGGAGCTGCTCGATCTGCCGGACACGGAGCTTGCGGACCTCCGCGAGCGCGGGGTCATCTGATTCGGTGTTACCGGGTTCGACGCAGGCGGACCCAGAACGAGAGGAGATAGAGCAGCAGGAACAGCGCGTAATAGAACTCCTTCACCTCGCCCGAATCGATCCTGATGGAGAACGGCAGGGAGAGCCAGGACAGGTAGTCCGGGATCCGCGTCGCAATCGCCAGCACGGCCGTGGGCAGGCAGACATAAGTCGGCCAGAACATCGGCGGCTCCAACGCCTTGCCCCTGATGCGTGCCAGGATCGGCGCGACGATCCCGCCGGCGATGACCCAAAGCATGAGCAGGTTGCGCGGCAGCTGGTCGAACAAGCCACTCGTATTGTGGAGGTTCGTCTCCCCCTGATCGTTGAATGCGGCGACCCATTCGGGCGTGTCCCACTGGAACACCTTCTGGCCCCAGCTGATCTCCTCCATGCCGAAATAGAAGCAGGCGGCTGTCACGGCGAGCAGCCAGCCGGCGAGCCAACGGGCCGGCAGCCGCCGCCGATGCCTGAGCGCCAAGCCCCCCACCACCGTCGCGGTGAGGGCCAGCACCGCCGTGCCAATCTCGACGAGCCCGTCCTCGTACAGGAACCACCGAACGTAGAAGTCCGGGTCCAGATTGAGAGCCAACAGGATCGCGAAGAGCCAGAGCAGGGGGAACCAGAGCCACAGCCAGGGCCGCAGATCGCCGCTGCGCCCGACGATCACCGCCGGTTCGGGCCGCGCCAGAAGGCCGTCCCCAATATTGCTGTTCAGCATCCCTAAATATCCTACATGGGCCACATGGGCCACGCGGACCCTACAGCACCGCGCCGGGGCTGAACAACCGTAATCAGCCCACCCTTGAATCAACAGGAAAGCACGTAGACGGACCGCCCGCCGTCGAGCGTCCGCTTGCGCGCCGCCGCGGCGACTCCTATAGTCGCGCCCCGATGACGGACGACCGAGACACCCCCGCTCCGATCTTGTACACGCATCGGCATCTGCTGGGCATCGAGGGGCTGTCGCCGATCGAGATCACGAGCCTGCTGGACCTTGCCGATTCCTATGTCGAGCAGAACCGGCAGGCCGACAAGAAGCGCTCCCTCCTGCGCGGCCGTACGATCATCAACCTGTTCTTCGAGAACTCGACCCGCACCCGCACCTCCTTCGAGCTGGCGGGCAAGCGGCTCGGCGCCGACGTCATCAACATGTCGGTGGCGTGGAGTTCCATCAAGAAGGGCGAGACGCTGATCGACACGGCGATGACGCTGAACGCGATGCATTCCGACGTGCTGGTCGTCCGCCACCCGGATTCGGGAGCCGTCAACCTGCTGGCCCAGAAGGTCGACAGCGCGGTGATCAACGCCGGCGACGGCAGCCACGAGCACCCCACCCAGGCGCTGCTCGACGCGCTGACGATCCGCCGGCGCAAGGGGCGGCTGGACGGGCTTCTGGTTGCGATCTGCGGGGACATCCGGCACAGCCGCGTGGCGCGGTCGAACATCCATCTCCTGACCGCCATGGGCGCGCGGGTTCGCGTCATCGCCCCGCCTACCCTGATGCCGTCCGGGATCGAACGCCTCGGCGTCGAGCCCTTCTCCGACATGCGGCGCGGGCTCGAAGGGTGCGACATCGTCATGATGCTGCGCCTTCAGACCGAGCGCATGCAGGGCAGCTTTGTGCCCTCGATCCGCGAGTACTTCCACTTCTTCGGGCTGGACTACGAGAAATTGAGCCGCGCGAAACCGGACGCCCTCATCATGCATCCGGGCCCGATGAACCGCGGCGTCGAGATCGACAGCGAGGTCGCCGACGACATCGACCGCAGCGTCATCCGCGAGCAGGTCGAGATGGGCGTCGCCGTGCGCATGGCCTGCCTCGACGCGCTGACTCGCCGTCCGGAATCCAACCGGCCGGCCGATGCCGCCTCGTGATGCCGGGTCCGAAGTCCATGAAGCAGCCGCCGCGCCCCCTCGCCTTCGTCAACGCCCGGCTGCTCGATCCGGCAAGCGGGCTGGACACGGCCGGCGGACTGCTGGCGATGGACGGCGTGATCACCGATCTGGGCCCGCAAATCGGGGCCAACGGCGGCATCCCCGAGGGCGCAGAAGTCATAGACTGCGGCGGCCACTGCCTTGCGCCCGGCCTGGTCGACATGCGCGTACAGCTTCGCGAGCCGGGCGAGGAGCATAAGGAGACCATTGCGACCGGCAGCGCCGCCGGGGCGGCCGGGGGCGTCACCAGCATGGTCTGCCTGCCCAACACCGACCCGGTCATCGACGACGTGGCTGGCGTCGAGTTCATCGCCCGCCGGGCGCGCGAGACGAAGCGGGCCAAGATCTATTGCTACGGCGCCGTAACCAAGGGACTCGCGGGGCGGGACCTCGTCGAGATGGGGCTGCTGTGGGAGAGCGGCGCCCTCGCCTTCACCGATGGGGTCGCTGCCGTCGGCAACGCCCGGGTGATGCACCGGGCGCTCAGCTACGCCCGCACCTTCGACCTGCTGGTGCTGCAGCACCCGGAGGAGCCGCATCTCGCCGAAGGCGGCGCCATGAACGCCGGCGAGGTGGCGACGCGGCTGGGGCTCTCCGGCATACCGCCAGCGGCCGAGGTGATGATGATCGAGCGCGACCTGCACCTCGTTGCCATGACCGGCGCCCGCTATCACGTCGCCCATGTCTCCACCGCCGCCGCAGTCGAGGCAATCCGGGCCGCCAAGGCGCGCGGCCTGCGCGTGACCTGCGACACCGCGCCGCCCTATTTCGCCCTCAACGAGAACGCCGTGGGCGATTACCGCACCTTCGCGAAGCTGTCGCCGCCGCTGCGCGGCGAGGATGACCGGCGGGCGGTCGCCGCGGCGGTGGCCGACGGCACGATCGACTGCGTCGCCAGCGACCACGCGCCGCACGACCAAGACTCGAAGCGCGTACCGTTCGCCCAAGCCGCCGCCGGGGGCGTGGGGCTCGAGACGCTTCTGCCGGTGACGCTCGAGCTCTATCACAAGGGCGAGGCCCGGCTCCTCGACCTCCTTGCGCAGATGACCTGCAAGCCCGCCGATCTGCTCGGCCTGCCGCAGGGCCGTCTGGCCAAGGGCGCGCCGGCCGACCTCGTGCTGTTCGACCTCGACGCGCCCGGCCGTATCGACGCCGACCGGCTGCGCAGCAAGTCGAAGAACTCGCCCTTCGACGGCCGTCCGATCCAGGGCCGGGTCCTGCGCACGATCGTCGACGGCCGCACGGTGTTCGAGGCGGACGCGTAACGATGCCCGACCTTCTCGGCGGTTTCGCCTTCACCTGGCCGTTCTACGCAGCGGCCCTCGGCGGGTATCTGCTCGGCTCGATCCCGTTCGGGCTGCTGCTGACACGCGCGGCCGGGTTCGGCGACATCCGGCGGATCGGTTCCGGCAACATCGGCGCGACCAACGTGCTGCGCACCGGCCACAAGGGCCTTGCCGCGGCGACGCTGCTGCTCGACGGCGGCAAGGGCGCCTTCGCGACGCTCATTGCCGGGCTCTGGGGGCCGGACATGGCGATCCTGGCGGGCGGCGGCGCCATGCTGGGCCATCTCTTCCCGGTCTGGCTCAAGTTCAAGGGCGGCAAGGGTGTCGCGACCGGGCTCGGCGTCCTGCTGGCGCTGGCTTGGCCGGTCGGTCTCCTGGCCTGCGTCACCTGGCTCGCCGTCGCGGTTGTGTTCCGGTACTCCTCCCTCGCGGCACTGGTGGCCTTCGCCGGAGCGCCCATCTATGCCTGGCTCCTCATCGGTCGGCAGGAAGCCCAGTTCGCCCTCTTCCTCGCCGTCCTGGTCTGGCTGCGCCACCACCAGAATCTCCGCCGCCTCGCCACGGGCCAGGAGCCGAAGATCGGGCGCAAGGCCACGGCCCAAGCCGACCGGTAACCGCCGGAAGCACGCGGCGTCGAACGCCCGGCCGATTTCGATTAATCTCCGGGTTTTCCGGCATAGGCCTTGCGGGCCGATGCCGAAAGGACCAATCCGGGCGGCGGCCATCACCTCACCACGAACCGTCGGAGCGACCGACTTTCGCGACCGGTGACGGACTGCTGCCCGCGACGCCGTTTCGCGTCGCAACGACCAACTTGATCGAAACCGACAGCTAATTTAACAAGTATATACTTTCCAAAATAATGCCGACCCGGGGCAGGTGCGAGAAGCCCGATGATCTCGGTGAAAGACCTCAGCAAGCACTATCGGGTGCACGAGAAGGAGCCGGGCTTCCTCGGCAGCCTGAAGTCCCTGGTCCGGCGCCGGCACCGCACCGTCAAGGCGGTCGACCGGGTCTCGTTCGAGATCGCGCCGGGCGAGATCGTGGGCTTCCTCGGTCCGAACGGCGCCGGCAAGACAACGACCCTGAAGATGCTCTCCGGCCTCCTCCACCCCAGCTCGGGTGAGGTTTCCGTCGCCGGCTTCGTGCCGAAGCGCCGCCAGCGCGCGTTCCTGAGCGCCATCACGCTGGTCATGGGCCAGAAGCAGCAGCTCATCTGGGACCTGCCGGCGGCCGATTCCTTCCTCGTCAACCAGGCGATCTACGACATCCCCGACGCGGTCTACCGCCGCCGCCTCGGTGAGCTCACGGAGATGCTAGGCCTGCAGGGCCTTCTGAACAAACAGGTGCGCAAACTTTCGCTCGGCGAGCGGATGAAATGCGAGCTGGCCGCGGCGCTGCTTCACCAGCCGCAGGTGTTGTTCCTCGACGAGCCGACCATCGGCCTCGACGTGAACATGCAGCAGGCGGTCCGCGACTTCATCGCCGGCTACAATCGACGCCATGGCGCCACCGTGGTGCTGACCTCGCACTACATGGCGGACGTCACCGCGCTGGCGAAGCGCATTCTCGTCATCGACGGCGGCCGGATGGTCTTCGACGGCGACTTTAAGAGCTTGGCGGAGAGCATTGCGCCGCAGAAGGTTCTCAAGCTCCAGCTCCGCGAGCCGCAGCCGGAGACCGTGCTGCGCCGCTACGGCGAGCTGCGTGAGTGCGACGAGCTGCGGGCGGAGCTGCGGGTCGAGCGCAACGCGGTCACCGAAACGGCGGCGCGGCTGCTGAACGACCTGCCGGTGGACGACATCGGCATTGAGGACGTGCCGATCGAGGAGATCGTCGGCAAGATGTTCCACCGGACGAACGCGGCCCCCGCGCCAGCGGGACGGGTCGCGTGACGGTTATGCATCGGCTGCGTCTCCTGCACAGGCTGTTCGCCGTCTCCGCGGCAGAGACCGCGGAGTATCGCGCTCCCATCCTGGTCTGGGTCCTGACCGGGACGATGCCGCTCATCATGATGATGATCTGGATGGGACTGGCCAAGGCCGGGCCAATGGCGGGCTACGAGGCGGAAGACTTCGCCGCCTACTTCCTGGCCATCTTCCTCGTGCGGCAGATGACCGTCTGCTGGGTGCATGAGGAGCTGAGCCGCGAGATCCGCCTCGGTGAGATGTCGCCGCGGCTGCTGCGGCCGCTCGACCCCTATTGGCTGTTCGTGGCACAGCATCTGACGGTTGCGGCGATGCATCTTGTGATCGCGCTGCCGGTCGCGGTCATCGGCTTCGCGGCAACGGGCGCGACGATACCGTTGGAGCCGGCGAACAGCGTGCTCTTCGTTCTGGCGATCGCCGGGGCCTGGACGATCCGGTTCAACATGCTCTACGGCGTCGGGCTGCTCGCCTTCTGGACGGACCAAGCCGCGGCGCTCGGCAATCTGATCTTCACCCTCTATATCGTCCTCGGCGGAGCGGTCGTGCCGCTCGACCTGTTCCCGGCCTCGGTGCAGCAGGCCCTGGCCTTCCTGCCCTTCGCCTATCTGCTGAACTTTCCCGTGGAGGTCCTTCTGGGAAAACTCACCGGCCCGGCGGTGCTGCGGGGGTTCGTCGTCCAGCTTCTGTGGATTCTCCTGTTCGTCGGGCTGCGGCACCTGCTCTGGCGCAACGGCCTGAAGCGGTATTCGGCGGTTGGGGCATGACCCGGTACCTTCGCCTGTTGCGGATCTTTCTTGTGAACTCGCTTCAACTCGAGATGGAGTACCGCGCCAACTTCGCGATGGACGCGCTGAACGCGCTGCTCGCCTTCGGCTCCGGCCTGCTCGTCCTCTACGCGATCTTCGAGCACGCCGAATCGATCGGCGGCTGGTCCTTTCCCCAGGCCCTGGCGCTGCTCGGCGTGTTCATGATCCTCGAGGGCTTTATCGAGCTCGTCCTCTATCCCAATCTCAACAGCCTGCCGGAATACATCCGCAAGGGCGACATGGACTTCATGCTGCTGAAGCCGGTGAGCGCCCAATTCCTCGTCTCCTTCCGCTACATCCGGCTGTGGAAGCTGCCGGAGCTGGCGACCGGCGTGGCCTTGCTCGGCTACGCCATGGCGGCGCTGAACACTCTGACTCCGGCAACCGTGGCCCTGACCGTCGTCCTGCTCGTCTCCGCGGCAACGATCGTCTATGCGATCTGGTGCATGCTGACCACCACCGCCTTCTGGCTGGTGAAGGTCGAGAACCTGCCCGAACTCTTCTACTCGATCTTCTCCGCCGGCCGATTTCCGGTCTCCGCCTTCCCGACCTGGGCGCGCTTCGCCCTCACCTTCATCGTACCGATCGCCTTCGTCACGACCGTGCCCGCCTCCGCCGCCGCGGGCCGGCTCGACGGGGCAATGGCCGCCGGCAGCTTGCTCGTCGCCGCCCTCGCCCTGCTGCTGAGCCACGGCCTGTGGCGGCTGGCCGTCGCGAGCTACACGAGCGCGAGCAGCTGATCCTCAATCGGCGGCGCTTCCCAACCGTCGGTTGAATCCCATTGACCGACCGCACGTTCCTCGGTCAATCTGCCGCCGATGCTCAAGCCGCGCCGCCCGCTCACCGAGAATGAACGGATCGACTGGCTGCGGCTGATCCGCAGCGAGAACGTCGGGCCGATCAACTTCCGGCAGCTCCTCCGCCGTTTCGGCTCGGCCGCGGCGGCGCTGGAGGCCTTGCCGGAGCTGGCACGGCGCGGCGGCCGGGCGCGGCCGCTCCGCCTCTGCCCGCGCGAGGCGGCGGAACGGGAGATCGCGGCGCTGGCGCGGATCGGGGGCCAGCTCCTCGCCGCGGCGGACCCCGACTACCCCGAGGCGCTGGCGGCGGTCGAGGACGCGCCGCCGCTGCTGAGCCTCCTCGGCGATCCCGGCCTGCTCGCCCGGCGCGCGGTCGCCGTGGTCGGCGCGCGCAACGCCTCGACCAACGGGCGGCGGCTGGCCGAGATGATCGCCCACGACCTGTGCGCGGCGGGGCTGGTCGTCGTCTCGGGGCTGGCCCGCGGCATCGACACCGCCGCCCACCGCGGCAGCCTTGCCGGCGGCACCATCGCCGTGCTCGCCGGCGGCGTCGACGTGCCCTACCCGCCCGAGAACGAGGAGCTCTACCGCGCGATCGCCGAGCGCGGCCTTGTGGTGGCGGAGCAGCCGCCCGGAACGCAGCCGCTCGCCCGCCACTTCCCGCGCCGCAATCGGCTGATCTCCGGGCTCGCGCTCGGCGTGCTGGTGGTCGAGGCGGCGCCGCGCTCCGGCTCGCTGATCACGGCCCGCCTCGCCCTCGAGCAGGGGCGCGAGGTGATGGCGGTCCCTGGCTCCCCCCTTGATCCGCGCTGCCGCGGCACCAATTCCCTGATCCGGCAGGGCGCGGCGCTGATCGAATCGGCCGCCGACGTGCTCGAGCAGATCCAGGGCGCGCTGGGCGGCGCACCGGCGGACACAGCGCGACCGGGTTTTGGAGAGACCGGCTTCGACAGAACCGCGGAGGCCCCGGAAATGGCCCGGGATCCGGCCACGTCAGTGGAATCCCCGGCGGAGTCCGACATCTCCGCGGCCCGCGCCGAGCTTGAGGTTCACCTTGGCGCTACCCCCGTTAAGGTTGACGAACTGTATCGTCATTGCCAAATCTCAGCGCCCGTCTTGCGGATTGCGCTGCTGGAAATGGAACTGGCCGGCCGCCTGGAGCGGCTCCCGGGCAACCGGGTTTCATTGTTGTTTAACTGACCAGTCACCATCTTTGGCCCGGTTCCGCGGCCGAGAAAGCCCAATTCGAGCCCAAGACGAGCTCAGATCGAAGCGTGAGGCCCATGAACGTCGTCGTCGTCGAATCGCCGGCCAAGGCGAAGACCATCAATAAGTATCTTGGCCCCGGCTACCGGGTCGTGGCGAGCTTTGGCCATGTCCGGGACCTGCCGGCAAAGGACGGGTCCGTCCTGCCGGACCAGGACTTCGCCATGAGCTGGGAGGTCGACGCAAAGGCCGAGGCGCGCCTCAAGGAGATCGCGCAGGCGGTCCGGGAGGCCGATGCGCTGATTCTGGCGACCGACCCGGACCGCGAGGGCGAAGCCATCTCCTGGCACATCACCGAGGAGCTGAAGCGGCGGAAAGTTCTTGGCAGCGTCGATATCAAGCGCGTCGTCTTCAACGAAATCACGAAGAACGCGGTGCTCGACGCCATGCGGAACCCCCGTGGCCTCGACAAGGAGCTGGTCGAGGCCTATCTGGCGCGCCGCGCCCTCGACTACCTGGTCGGCTTCACGCTGTCGCCTGTGCTCTGGCGCAAGCTGCCGGGCAGCCGGTCGGCCGGCCGGGTGCAGTCCGTGGCGCTGCGGCTCGTCTGCGAGCGCGAGGCGGAAATCGAGGCGTTCAAGCCCCGCGAGTACTGGACCGTGAACGCGCGGCTCCGGACCGCCGGGGATGGCGTCTTCACCGCACGCCTTACGCATCTCGACGGGCGCAAGCTCGACAAGTTCGACCTGCCGGACAAGGAAGCGGCCGAAGCCGCGGTCAAGCGCCTGGAGGCCGGCGATCCTTTCACCGTCGCCGCGATCGAGCGCAAGACGGTACGGCGGAATCCCTTCCCGCCCTTCACCACCTCAACCCTGCAGCAGGAGGCGTCGCGCAAGCTTGGCCTGAGCGCGAGCCGCACCATGCAGGTGGCCCAGCGCCTGTACGAAGGCGTCGACCTCGATGGAGACACCGTCGGCCTCATCACCTACATGCGAACCGACGCCGTGTCCTTGTCGCAGGAAGCCATTCGCGGCGCCCGGCGGCTGATCGAGCAGCAATACGGCCCGAAATATCTGCCGGACGAGCCGCGCGTCTACAAGACCGCCGCCAAGAACGCGCAAGAGGCGCACGAGGCCATCCGTCCGACCGACCTCGCCCGCCGGCCGGAACAGGTCGCCCACGCCCTCGATCGCGACCAGCAGCGGCTCTATGAGCTGATCTGGAAGCGCACGGTGGCAAGCCAGATGGAAAGCGCCGTGCTCGATCAGGTTTCGGTCGATATTTCGGCGGGCGGCGGCGCCCTCACCCTGCGCGCGACCGGTTCGACGCTCGTGTTCGACGGCTTCCTCACCCTCTATCAGGAGGACCGGGACGATCCCGTCGAGGACGAGGAAAAGGAGGGCCGCCTGCCGGCGCTCACCGAGGGCGAGCGGCTGGCGCGCGAGGCGATCCTCCCCGAGCAGCACTTCACGCAGCCGCCGCCGCGCTATTCGGAGGCGAGCCTGGTCAAGAAACTCGAGGAGCTCGGCATCGGCCGCCCCTCGACCTACGCGTCGATCCTGCAGGTGCTCCAGGACCGCGACTATGTCCGGCTGGAGAAACGCCGGTTCATCCCCGAGGACCGAGGACGCCTGGTCACCGCGTTCCTGACCAGCTTCTTCCAGCGCTATGTGGAGTACGGCTTCACGGCGGCGCTCGAGGAACAGCTCGACGACATATCCGGCGGCCGCGTCGATTGGAAGACGGTCCTGCGCGACTTCTGGACCTCGTTCAGCCAAGCGGTGGCGGAGACCAAGGACCTCCGCATCAGCCAGGTGATCGAGACGCTCGACGAAGAGCTGGGCCGGCACTTCTTCCCGGAGACCGGTGACGGCACCAACCCGCGCGCCTGCCCGGCCTGCCAGACCGGGCGGCTGAGCCTCAAGCTCGGCAAGTTCGGCGCCTTCATCGGCTGCTCGAACTACCCGGAGTGCCGCTACACCCGCCGGCTCGCGCTCGAGAACGGCGAGAACGGCGAGGCCGAAGCGGAGCTGTCCGGCCCGCGCGAGCTGGGCACCGATCCGGCAACGGGCCTGCCGGTCACCATCCGCAAGGGGCCTTACGGCACATACATTCAGCTCGGCGAATCGCCCGACAACGGCAGCGGCAAGGCGGCAAAGGAGAAGCCGAAGCGCGTTTCGCTGCCGCGCGGCCTGTCGCCGGCCGATGTCGACCTCGACCGGGCGCTGGCGCTGCTGGCGCTGCCGCGGGAAATCGGCCGCCACCCGGAGACCGGCGAGCCGATCACCGCCGGAATCGGCCGGTTCGGCCCCTATCTGAAGCATGGCAGCGCCTACAAGTCCCTGGGGCCGGACGAGGACGTCCTGACGATCGGCCTCAACCGCGCCGTTGACCTTCTGGCCCAGGTGCGGGGAAAGGGGCGCGGCGGCGACACGGGGCGGACGCTCGGCGCGCACCCGGCCGACGACAAGCCGATCACGCTGCACAGCGGCCGCTACGGCCCCTATCTGCGCCACGGCCGGCTGATCGCCTCCGTCCCGAAATCCGTCGACGCGGACGCCCTCACCCTCGACCAGGCCGTTGCGCTCCTCGCCGCGCAGGCCGAGAAGGCCAAGGGCAGGAAGACCGCGGCAAAGGGCGAGGCAAACGGCGCCGCGGCCCCCAAGGCGAAGGCGAAGACCTCGACGAAAGCCAAGCCGAAGACCGCGGCGAAGGCGAAGACCGCTCGCCGGAAGGCCGCCGCCGAAGCCGACGCGAAGGCCGAGCCGGAGAGCTGAAGGCCGGCCCTGACCGGAGCAGGCCGCGCGGCGGATTTTCACGGACTTGACCCGCGATTCCGAATCTCCTTTGCTGTCGGACGTCTGACGCGATTTCTTCATCGACGACCGAGGCACGGGGAAAGGGTGATTTCTGTGGTGAAAGCCGGCTTCCGCCCGGCCCCGGTGACGGTACGACGGCCGGCGGGACGAAGCGGTCCGGGCGCATCGGCCGACGGCAGGCCCTGACTTGGCCGACCTGAATCTCCTGCAGATCCTGGTCTGCATCGGCGCGTTCCTGCTTGGCGGGCTGGTGAAGGGCGTCATCGGCATGGCCCTGCCGGTGGTCGCGGTGTCCGTCCTGACAACGGTCGTCAGCGTTCCCGATGCCGTCGCGCTGCAGGTTCTGCCGATCCTGGCATCGAATCTGTGGCAGGGCGCGCATCCGCGGCATGTTGGGCCGACGCTGCGGCGGTTCTGGCCCCTGCTCGCCACGGTGATCCTCGGCCTGGCGGTGGGAACGGGCCTGTTGGTGGAGATCAATCCGCGCGCCCTGTATGGGGTGGTCGGCAGCGCGATCGTGCTTCTCGCTGTCGTCCAGTTCCTGGCGCCCGACTTTGCCGTTCCGCCGGCGCAGGAGCGCTGGGCGAGTCCCGTCGTGGGCTTCGTCGCCGGGGTGCTCGGCGGGCTCGCCACGATGTTCGGGCCGGTGATCGGCATGTACTTGACGGCCTTGCGGCTTCCGAAGGACAGCTTCATCAACTCGCAGGGCGTGGCCTATTTCGCCGCGGGCGTGCCGCTGACCCTGTTTCTGTTCGCACGCGGCGTACTCGATTTGAGGCTCTTCTGGTTTTCTGCGGCGGCCTGTCTGCCGGTTTTCATCGGCATGTTGGCCGGGCAACGGCTTCGGGACCGGATCGACCAAAGGCGGTTCCGCAAGCTGGTGCTGGCTGCCCTTTTTCTGATCGGCGTCAACCTGATCCGCCGTTCGATCTGGTAGAGGGGCCGAGAAGTAGAAAGAGTAAGGTGGAACGGATGGACTGTGCGACGGCCGCCGCGGCGGATTCACTCCGGGAACTCAAGAGTCGGGATCTCGATTAGTTCGATATGGCCGAAGGACGGAAGAAGAAGGCTCCGTTTCCGACGAAGGAGCAGCTCCTGGAATTCATCCGCGAGAGCCCGACGCCGGTCGGCAAGCGCGAGATCGCCCGCGCCTTCCACATCACCGGCGCCGACCGCATCCCGCTGAAGGCCATGCTGAAGGAACTGGAGCGCGAAGGCCGCGTCGACCGTGGCCGCAAGCGGCGGGTTGGCGCCCCCGGTGCCCTGCCGCCGGTCGCGGTCGTCGAGATTGTCGGGACCGATCCCGACGGCGAAGTCCTGGCCCGCCCCGCGATCTGGAAGTCGGAGACCGAGCCGCCGCGGATCTATATGGCGCCCGACCGCCACGGCACTCCGGCGCTGGGCCGCGGCGACCGCGTCCTCGCCCGTCTCACCAAGACCGAGGACAACGTCTATGAGGGACGGCCGATCCGCCGGCTTGCGGGGGCGCCGAAGCGTGTTCTCGGCATCTACGAGCGGGGGCCGGACGGCGCCGGACGGCTGCGCCCGACCGACCGCCGGGTCAAGACGGATTTCCGGATCGGGCGAGAAGACGCGGGCGGCGCCCGGCCGGGCGAGCTGGTCCTGGCCGAGGTCCTGCACACCCATCGCCTTGGCTGGCTCCAGGCCCGCGTCGTCGAGCGGCTCGGGCGTCTCGGGGAGGCGCGGTCCGTCAGCCTGATCTCGATCTATGAGCACGACATTCCGACCGAGTTCCCGCCCGAGGCCCTGGCCCAGGCCGAGGCCGCGCAGCCGGTGGCGCTCGGCGACCGGACGGACCTGCGGGACCTGCCGCTGGTCACCATAGACGGCGCGGACGCACGCGATTTCGACGATGCGGTCTGGGCGGCGCCGGACGATGATCCGCGGAACCGCGGCGGCTGGCGGATCGTCGTCGCCATCGCCGACGTCGCGCACTATGTCCGGCCGGGCGACGCCCTCGACCGCTGCGCCTACGAACGCGGCAACTCCGTTTACTTTCCGGATCGCGTGGTGCCGATGTTGCCGGAGGCGCTCTCCAACGGTCTCTGCTCGCTGAAGCCGGGTGAAGACCGGCCCTGCATGGCGGTCGAGATGATCATCGACGCGCATGGCAAGAAGCTGCGCCATCGGTTCCTGCGCGGGCTGATGCGGTCGGCCGCGCGACTCACCTACGAGCAGGTGCAGCAGGCGCATGACGGTTCCCCCGACGAAGTGACCGGCCCCTTGCGCGAACGGGTGATTGCGCCGCTCTACGGCGCCTTCGCCGCGCTGCTTGAAGCGCGCAAGCGGCGCGGGACGCTGGAGCTCGACATCCCCGAACGCAAGGTCGTGCTGGGCGAGGACGGAACGGTGGAGCGGATCGAGCCCCGGCCACGCCTCGACAGCCACCGGCTGATCGAGGAGTTCATGATCGCGGCCAACGTGGCCGCCGCCGAGACGCTGGAGGCGAAGCGGCAGCCGGCGATGTACCGGGTCCATGACGCGCCCGACCCGGTGAAGGTCGAGGCGCTGCGTCAGTTCGTCGCGACGCTGGGCCTGCCCCTCGCGCGCGGCCAGGTGATTCGGCCGCAAACCTTCACCCGCCTTCTCGAACGCGCGGCCTCGACGCCCTATGCCGACATGATCAACCAGCTGGTGCTGCGCAGCCAGGCGCAGGCGGTGTACAGCCCCGAGAACATCGGCCATTTCGGGCTGGCGCTGCGTCGCTACTGCCACTTTACCTCGCCGATCCGGCGCTACGCCGACCTGCTGGTCCATCGGGCGCTCATCTCCGGCAACCGTCTCGGCGAAGGCGGCCTGCCGCCCGAGGCCGGCGAGGCCTTCGCCGAAATCGGCATGCACATCTCGGCGACCGAGCGCCGCGCGGCCGCGGCGGAGCGTGACGCCGTTGACCGATTCACGGCCGCCTTCCTCGCGGAGCGCGTCGGGGCAATCTTCCGCGGCCGCATCGGCGGCGTAACGAGGTTCGGACTGTTCGTAACGCTCTTCGACAGCGGCGCCGACGGCTTGGTCCCGATCGGCACGCTGCCGGCCGACTACTACGACCACGACGAATTCCGGCACGCCCTCGTCGGGCGCCACTCGGGCCGGGTCTATCGGCTGGGAGAGCCGGTCGAGGTTCGCCTTCTCGAGGCCGAGCCGGTCACCGGGGGCATAATCCTGCAGTTGATCGAAGGCGGAGAATCGTCGTCCGCCGATCGGATGGAAGGGGCGGAGCCGCTCCCGCGGGGGGCCTCAGCTCGCAAGGCGCGCGCCCGGCGCGAGGCGGCACCGATGAAGAAAGCGGTTAAGAAGGGTCGAGGCGCGAAGGCTCAAGCCGCCAAGGCCCGGGCCGCCAAGGGCCGGCAGGCCGCAACCGACCGCGGCGGGCGGAAGAAGCCGGGGCGACCGGGATCGGGCAAGAAGGCTCCCCGCCGACGCCCCTGACCGCGGCGCCGTCTTCGAGGCATCGGGCGGCGCGGCAGCCCGGTCCGAAGGCGCCCGGCGGCTTCGTTTTCGGAGTTCTTAACCCGCTCTCAACCCCAAGGCATCCACTCTGCAACACCGCTGTTGCACGGGTTAGGCTGTTGCGCGATGTTAACGTTCGGTGGCCGTCTCTTAAGTAGAATCAAGATTAAAGCGGTCGTTTCGGGCGAACCATTCCCCTTGGACCAGGAAGGGACCTGCATGCCGTCGAAGAAGGCAGGACGCTGGATCACGGGCTTCGGGGCGCTCTTGCTGCTGTCGGCCGCCGGCTGCAGCAGCCTTCCAGAAACACCCGGCTCGGAAAGCAGCTACCGCGAAAATCGCGCGATGTTCATTTCCGGATACGGAAACATCGAGTCGGTTTACATCGATCCCGTGGATATCGGGGTGTTGGCAACGGCCGGGCTGGCGCGGCTTTCAACCATCGACCCGAAGCTGTCGGTGGAGCGCCGCGACGCCACCGTGGTGTTGCTGTCGGAGGGGCGGCCGCGGGCGGTCTTCGATGCGCCGAAGAACAACGATGCCGCCGGATGGGGCATCCTCACGGCGGACCTCCTGGCGGCTGCGCGGTCGTTCTCCGAGCCACTGCGCGCGGCGTCGGACGAGGATCTCTACGAGGCCGTGTTCGGGGGTGTGGTCGCCAATCTCGACGGCGTCTCGCGCTATGCGACCGCCAGGGAAGCCTTCGAGAACCGGGTCTCGCGGGAAGGCTTCGGCGGGATCGGCGTCCGCATCGCCGTCGAGGGCGGCATGGTTCGGATCGTTTCCGTCATGCACTATACGCCAGCGGAACGCGTCGGGCTGCGCGCCGATGACCTCATCTCGCACATCGACGGACGCCCCGTGAAGGGCCTCGACCAGTCGACGATCGTGAACCTTCTGCGCGGTCCCGTCGGAAGCCGGGTTGCCCTGCAGCTCGTCCGCGAAGGCGAAAACGGCCCGCGCCTGCTGGCGGTGACGCGCGCCCACATCGTGCCGGAGACGGTGGTCTACCGGCGCGAGGGCAACGTCGCATATCTGCGGATCTACAGCTTCAATCTCGAAACGGCCCAAAGCCTACGCAAGGAACTGATGCGGGCTGAAGCAGACGGCGACAGCCCGCCCAAGGGCTACATTCTCGACCTGCGCGGCAATCCGGGCGGCCTGCTCGACCAGGCAGTCGCGGTCGCCGACCTGTTCCTCAAACAGGGGCGCATCGTCTCGACCCATGGCCGGCATCCCGACAGCCACCAGTACTTCGAGGCCAGCGGCGCGGACTACGGCAACGGGCGGCCGATCGTCATCCTCATCAACGGCAACTCCGCCTCCGCCGCGGAGATCGTCGCGGCGGCCCTCCAGGACAGCGGGCGCGCGGTGGTGATCGGCAGCAACTCTTACGGCAAAGGAACGGTACAGACGGTGCTGCGCATGCCGAACCAGGGCGAGCTGACGCTCACCTGGGCGCGGTTTCACGCACCCTCCGGCTACATGCTGCACCATCTCGGCGTGCTGCCGTCGATCTGCACCAACGCAAACGGCATGGACGCCCCCCACCTGATCGGCGCGCTGCGGGACGGCGAACTGGTTCCGGTTCCGACGGTTCTCCGAAACACCGTCGGCCCCGACGACGAAGCGCACCTCAAGCGGCTGCGCGCCGTTTGCCCGCTCCAGAAGGCGGAAGAGGAGGTCGACCTCAAGGTGGCGCTCATGCTACTGGAGGACCCTGCGCTCTACGAGCGCGCGCTTCGGTTAGCGGATCCGCGTGCCATGACGGTTTCGACTCAGCCTGCCCTGTCGCAGGTGCTGCCCTAGGGACTCCGGTTCTGTGGCTGGAAACGGCGTCGCGAGGCCCGTCGATGCGGCCGGGCTCGTCCTCATCCGCGCTGGAGACAAAGGGCCGGAAGTGCTGATGGGGCGCCGCCACCGTCGATCCACTTTCCTGCCCGACGTCTATGTCTTTCCCGGCGGCCGGGTCGATCCGGCCGATTCGCGACCGTCCGGCTTCGCCGAAATGATACCGGGGTCCATTGCCCGGCAGCTCCGACGCGGCACCAGCCGGCGCGATCCGGCCGCCTTTCTCCGGGCAGCGATCCGCGAGACCTTCGAGGAGACCGGCCTTCTGGTCGCCCGTTCGGCCGGCGCCCGGCCCGTGACGAAGCCGCGGCGCGCCCCCGTGTGGCGGGCCTTCGCCCGCATCGGCGCAGAGCCCGACTTCGCCGGCATGGACTACATCTGCCGCGCCATCACCCCGACCTCTTCCAAGCGGCGCTACAACACCCGCTTCTTCCTCGCCGACGGGCGAGGTGCCCGCGGCGACCTCGTCGGGAACGGCGAGCTGGAGGATCTCGACTGGTGGCCGGTGAGCGAAATCGAAAGGCTGCCGATCGTCGACGTCACGGAGTTCGTGCTGGGCGAAGCCCTGCGCCGGTGGGCACAGAACCTCGCGGCCGGCAGCGAGCCGGCCCCGCTGTTCTCCTACCGGAAGGACGCCGTCACCCTGCGCCGCCACGGCACCACCGCCCCCGCCCGAGAGCCTTGACGGTCACCGGCCGCCCCTTGACAGACGGGGATTCCCGGGTATGGTGCGCCGCTTGAGAATTCCCCAGTCGATCGAGGCAAGGCCATGGCCAAGCAGAACACGGTGCTGATCAAGCTCGTGAGCACGGCGGGCACCGGTTACTACTACGTAACCAAGAAGAACCCGCGGACCTCCACGGAAAAGCTGGAGTTCCGGAAGTACGATCCGGTCGCCCGCAAGCACGTCGTCTTCAAGGAGGCGAAGATCAAGTAGCCGGCCGCACCGATGCCGGACAGGCTAAGCCGCCCGTCAAGGGCGGCTTTTCATTGGGCGCCCGCCCCGCCGGCGCGCGGTCTTGTTCCGATAGGCCGCGTGGAGGTTGTCATCGCTCTCGGGCTCGCCCTCGTAGATCAGCGCGTCATCGGGCAGGCGCAGCCAGGGCTGGGCCCGTTTGATCCAGATCTGGCCGACGGGCTCGAGCACACCCGTATCGTCCAAGGTCCCTGCCTTCAGGCTGATCTCGGCGCTGGCATCCCCGCCGTCGTGAAAGATCCGCACGCCGCAGGTCGGGCAGAAATGCGCCCGATTGACCGTTCCGCGATCGGACCGGCGCTGCCAGGTCTTCGGAGTCCCGTGGAGCAGCGTGAGTGCCGAGCGCGGCATGATCATCGACATGCCGAAGGCGCTGGCAGACTGCCGCTGGCACTCACGGCAATGGCAGCAGACGAGCGTCAGCACGCGCCGCGACGCGATCTCATACCGGATCTCGCCGCATTGACACCCTCCGGCCCAGGTTTCGGCTGTGGTCTCGGCCATGGCGTCGCCTCCGCGTCCAGGAAGCCAAAAACAGTTTGCGATGAATGCCGCAGGATCGCAAATGATGGAGGCCGAACGGATCGCACCGCCTCGACACCGGTTGCGCCCTCCCCGGCGGCTTCCCTCGGGCCGGAGATCAGGGTGGTATGTCGAGACCGGGCGGACAGGGCCGGGCTTCTCACCGGCGGTAACCCCGTTGAAAGACTGTCCGCGTATGAACGATGCCGTCGAAAGCGCATCCCTGGCACCGCGGAGGGGCGGAGGGGCGCAGACGCCCCTCGCCGCCACATGCTGTCATTGCCATCTCGTTGCGGCAGCCGCCGCGCCTATTAGCCGTCGCCGCGTCATGCAGCCGATCATTTCCATCTCAAATCTCTCTAAAACCTACGCGTCCGGGTTCCAGGCCCTCAAAGCCGTCAACCTGGAGATCCGCCGCGGCGAGATCTTCGCGCTGCTGGGGCCGAACGGTGCCGGAAAAACGACGCTGATCAGCATCATCTGCGGCATCGTCAACCCGACCGAAGGAGTCGTTCTGGCGGACGGCCACGACATCATCACCGACTACCGCGCGGCGCGATCGAAGATCGGCCTCGTCCCGCAGGAGCTGACGACCGATGCCTTCGAAACCGTCTGGGCCACCGTCAGCTTCAGTCGCGGCCTGTTCGGCAAGCGCCCGAATCCCGGCCACATCGAGAAAGTGCTCAAGGACTTGTCCCTATGGGACAAGAAAGACAACAAGATCATGACGCTTTCGGGCGGCATGAAGCGCCGCGTGCTGATCGCCAAGGCGCTGTCGCACGAGCCGCAGATCCTCTTCCTCGACGAGCCGACGGCCGGTGTCGACGTCGAGTTGAGACGGGACATGTGGCGCGTGGTGCGCTCGCTGCGCGACACCGGCGTGACCATCATCCTGACCACCCATTACATCGAAGAAGCCGAAGAGCTGGCCGATCGGGTCGGGGTGATCAACAAAGGCGAAATCATTCTGGTGGAGGAGAAGACCGAGCTTATGCGCAAGCTCGGCAAGAAGCAGCTGACGCTGCACTTGCAGAGCAGGCTCGACCGCATTCCCGGCTCGCTCGCGGGCTACCACCTGGAACTGTCGGCCGACGGAACCGAACTGACCTACATCTACGACACCCAGGCCGAGCGAACGGGCATCACGGCCCTGCTCCAGTCCCTTAGCGAAGCGGGCATCCGGTTCAGGGACCTGCAAACGAAGCAAAGCTCGCTGGAAGAAATCTTCGTCAGCCTGGTGAGGGAACGGGCATGAACTTTCAGGCGATCCGCGCGATCTACAAGTTCGAGATGGCGCGCACCGGGCGCACGCTGCTGCAAAGCATCGTCTCGCCCGTCATCTCGACGTCTCTGTACTTCATCGTCTTCGGCGCGGCGATCGGCTCGCGCATCGAAGAGATCGACGGGGTCGGATACGGTTCCTTCATCGTGCCCGGGCTGATCATGTTGTCACTGTTGACGCAAAGCATCAGCAACGCGTCGTTCGGCATTTATTTCCCGAAGTTCACGGGGACGATCTACGAGATCCTGTCGGCACCCGTCTCCTATATCGAGATCGTCGTGAGTTATGTCGGGGCGGCGGCGACCAAGTCGATCATAATCGGCCTGATCATTCTCGCGACCGCCAGGCTGTTCGTGCCGATCGAGATCGCGCACCCGCTATGGATGCTGCTGTTCCTCCTGCTCACCGCCGTGACGTTCAGCCTCTTCGGCTTCATCATCGGCATCTGGGCCGATGGCTTCGAGAAGCTGCAGCTCGTGCCGCTTCTGATCGTCACGCCCCTGACCTTTCTCGGCGGCAGCTTCTATTCCATCGATATGCTTCCGCCGTTCTGGCAGACGGTCACGTTGTTCAATCCCGTGGTCTATCTGATCAGCGGCTTCCGCTGGAGCTTTTTCGGAATCGCCGATGTGAATGTGGGCGTGAGCCTCGCCATGACCCTGGTCTTCCTGACGATGTGCCTGGTGATCGTCGCCTGGATCTTCAAGACCGGTTATCGGCTCAGGACCTAGCGGCTACCTGCCGCGGCAGCGCGATGGGCGAGCGACCGGACTCTCGCGCCAGCCCCGCTCAGCGCACCGGCTGGACCGTGGCGGATGCCTGCGACGGATCCTGAACGGGGCTTCCGGCGGCGACGGTACGGTTGCGCCCGCCGGCCTTCGCCTTGTACATCGCCGCATCGGCCCGCCGAAGCAGATCGTCCGGCCGGTCCAGCGGGGACGCGGCGGCAATGCCGATGCTGACCGTCACCTGGAGTGGATCCGGGCAACCCGGAACCACGATGGGTTCGGCGGCGATTCGGTCTCGTAGGCGTTCCGCGACGCCGACCGCCACTTCGGTCGAGGTATCGGGCATCAGTACGACGAACTCCTCGCCGCCGAAGCGGGCGACCATGTCGAAGCTGCGCACGTTGGCGGTGACGCATTGCGCGATGCGGCGCAGAACCTCGTCGCCCACGGGATGACCGTAGGTATCGTTGATTGCCTTGAAGCGGTCGATGTCGAACAGCATCACCGACAGCGGCTTGCCGCTCTCGCGCATCCGCTGCACCAACGCTTCCAAATGGCGGGTCATGTAACGGCGGTTGTAAAGGCCGGTCAGACTGTCGGTGAGGGCGAGCGACAGGCTCCGCTCGTAGTTCGCCCGCAGGCGATCCTGATAGCGCCGACGGCGAACCTGGGTACGCACCCGGGCGATCAGCTCGTTCCGGTCGATGGGTTTCACCAGATAGTCGTTGGCGCCGATGTCGAGACCTTTGATGAGCCGCGCCGTATCCGACTCGTCGACGATCAGGAGAATTGGAACCTGACGCGTCTCGTCCTGCGAGCGAAGGTGCGAGCACAGGCGCAGCCCGTCGTCATTGCCGCTCGTCAGACTGATCGCGATGAGATCGAACGGCTCGGTCCGGCCGTGGTCCAGGGCGGCGGCGCTCGATCCGACGGCGACCGCCCGGTGGCCGGCCTCCTTCAGCGTCTCGACGATCTTGCCGGCGGCGATTGCGTTCTTCTCGACGATCAGGATTCGGGCATTGCTGCCGTCGTCCGCATCGAGACTGGCCGTCGTGGACAAGAGGTCGAATTGCCCGCAGGTTTCCTCGCGCAGGCGCCATTCGTCCATGATCATCTTCAGGCGAACCAGCGACCGCACCCGCGCGAAGAGCGCGAGATCGTTGACCGGCTTCGTCAGGAAATCGTCGGCACCGGCTTCGAGCCCGCGCACGCGGTCGCTCGAGTCGCTGAGGGCGGTCACCATGACGACCGGCAGATGTGCCGTCCGGGGTTCGCGCTTGATCCGCGTGCAGACCTCGAAGCCGTCCATCTGGGGCATCATGACATCGAGCAGGACGATGTCCGGGGGATTGGTCGCGATGAGGGTCAGGGCCTCTTCCCCGCTCGAGGCCGTTACGACGTCGAAGTACTCCGCCGTCAGTTTCGCTTCGAGAAGCCGGACATTCGCCGGGACGTCATCGACAACGAGAACACGCGCGGACATCCCGGACCTACGACAGGTTGGAGAAGGGCCTGACGGTGGTCCTCTTAACAATGTGCCCGGACGGGGTCCGGGCTTCCGGGGGCCATGAGCCTGGCTTCCGGCGAGGAGTCCCGAGCCGCCGGATCCGCCCTTCCGGCGTCGACAAGGAACGGAGCAACACGAAAGCCATCCAAGATCCGCTTCAGTTCAGGAACCGCTGGACCGTCTGGAGGAAGTTGGCCACGGAAATCGGTTTGGCGATGTAGGCCTCGCAACCGCCTTCGCGAATCTTCTCCTCGTCGCCCTTCATGGCGAAGGCCGTAACGGCGATGATCGGAATCGAACGCAAGCTATCGTCTTCCTTGATCCACTTCGTGACTTCCAGCCCCGACACCTCGGGAAGCTGGATATCCATGAGGATTAGATCCGGGTGGTGCTGCCGTGCCAGCTTCAGCGCCTCCATGCCGTCCTTGGTCTGCAGGATATTATAGCCGTGCGCCTCAAGCAAATCGTGAAACAGCTTCATGTTGAGCTCATTGTCTTCCACGATCAGAATGGTCTTCACTGCGGTGGTCCCGCCCGCGGGATTTGGCGCAGCTGTGACTCCTTTCAGCGGATTCATGGGCCCTCGCAGAGGAAAAGCATCCGAAGCGACAACGAACTCCATCGAGAAGCGGGAAATGTAACCCGTTCTCCCACTTCCTTTCTAACGGCTTATCGGATTATCGTTAAATAATCGTAAGCAAAGCGTTGGACTGGAGCACTTTTCCGGGGCAACGCGATCCGGCGGAGGAACGGCACGGGATGCGCGGCGCGCCACCACGGATCGGGATCGACCTCGGCGGCACGAAGATTGAAGGTATTGCTCTCGAATCATCCGGCAAGGCATTGATTCGAAAGCGATATAAGACGCCGGCCGGAGATTACGCCGCGACCGTTCGGGCGGTCGTCGACCTCGTCCGCGAGATCGAGGAAACGCTGGCGCTGCCGCCGGACCGGCGAGCCAGCCTGGGGATCGGCATCCCCGGGGCGATCTCGCCCGCCTCTGGTTTGGTTAAGAATGCGAACTCCACCTGGCTCAACGGCCGCCCCTTCGACCGCGACCTCACCGCGGCCCTCGGGCGCCCGGTGAGGGTCGCCAACGACGCCAACTGCTTCGCCCTCTCCGAGGCGGTGGACGGCGCCGGAGCCGGTGCGGCGGTTGTCTTCGGGGTCATTCTGGGGACCGGCGTCGGCGGCGGCGTGGTGATCGAGGGGCGGCCGCTCCTCGGCGCAAACGCGATCGCCGGCGAGTGGGGCCACAACCCCCTGCCCTGGCCGGAGCCCGACGAGCGCCCGGGCCCGCCCTGTTACTGCGGTCGCCGTGGCTGCATCGAAACCTTTCTCTCCGGGCCGGGCCTCAGCAACGATTACCGGGCCCGGTCGGGCCGCGCCGCGGACGCGCCCGAGGTCGTGGCGCGTGCGGCCGACGGCGATCCGGCCGCGATCGAATCCCTTGCCCGCTACGAAGACCGCTTGGCACGGGGCCTGGCCACGGTGATCAACCTGATCGATCCCGACGTCATCGTCCTGGGCGGCGGCCTGTCGAATCTCACCCGGCTTTACGAGACGGTGCCGCGCCTGTGGACGCGCTACGTCTTCTCCGACCGGGTCGATACGGTTCTGCGGCCGCCGGTCCACGGCGATTCCAGCGGGGTTCGCGGCGCCGCCTGGCTGTGGCCGCCGGTCCGCGCGGATGCCGGCGAGCCATGAACGAGCCCGAAGGCGGGCCGGTAAGCGCCCTTTGCCGCGACTGCTGCGCAACGGCGGCCGCGATGTCGCCGGCCGGGCGCTGCCGGCGCTGCGGCTCACCCCGCATGCTCGCCCATGCCGAGCTCGGGTCTCTGTCGATCGCCCATATCGATTGCGATGCGTTCTACGCCAACATCGAGAAGCGCGACGATCCCTCATTGCGCGACCGCCCGGTCATCGTCGGCGGTGGCCGGCGCGGGGTCGTGCTCACGGCCTGCTACATCGCCCGCCTCTATGGGGTTCGTTCCGCCATGCCGATGTTCAAGGCGCTCAAGGCCTGCCCCGAGGCCGTGGTCGTCCGGCCCAACATGGAAAAGTACCGCGCCGTCGGCCACCGGATCCGGGCGATGATGCGCGAGGTCACGCCGCTCGTCGAGCCGCTCTCCATCGACGAGGCCTTTCTCGATCTGGGCGCCACCACGGCAGAAGGCGACGGCGTGGGCAGTCCGGCGCGCGCCCTGGCACTCCTCGCGCTGCGGATCGAGCGCGAACTCGGCCTCACCGTCTCGATCGGCCTCAGTTACAACAAGTTCCTCGCCAAGATCGCGTCCGACCTCGACAAGCCACGCGGCTTCGCGGTGATCGGGCGCGCCGAGGTGGTGGATTTCCTCCGCCCGCGCCCGACGGGGCTGATCTGGGGCGTCGGCCCGGCCCTACAGCGGCGGCTGGCCGGCGACGGCTTCACCACCATAGGCGACCTGCAGGACCGGAGCGAGGCCGAGCTGGTCGCCCGCTACGGCAATATCGGCCGGCGACTCGCGCGGTTCGCCCGGGGCGAGGACAACCGTCGGGTCGACCCCGACGCGCCGACGAAGAGCATCTCTGCAGAAACCACCTTCGAGGAGGATACCGCCGCACCCGAGGCGCTGGCTGCGGCTCTCGGGCCGCTCTGCGATCATGTCGCCGACCGGCTGAAGCGGGCGAATCTGGCCGGTTGGGTGGTGTCCCTCAAGCTCAAGACGGCGGACTTCCGGGTGATCGGTCGAAGCCGGCGTCTGCACGCGCCGACGCAGCGGCCGGACGTGCTCTTCCGCGCCGCCCGGCCGCTCCTGGAGCGAGAGGCCAACGGTCGCCGCTTCCGCCTCATCGGGGTCGGCGCGTCCGATCTCGTCGACGGCGCCGCCGCCGACCCACCGGACCTGTTCGAATCGCGGAATCCGTCGCCTGAACCGAACGCAGACCGGCCGGGCACCGCTCAACAGGGCGGGCGCGGCAATTTCTCGAGCCGGGTCAGCCTGCCTTCGACGCTGAAGTCGCCATAATCGAGCAGAAGATCCTCGACGATGCCGTTGGCATGGATGCGGAGGCTTTGCTCATGCTCCGGCGTCGCCCCTTCCGCCCCCTTGGCGAAGAAAGCCATCCGGACCCGCCAGGACGCCGTTGCCGCCAGCAGCGGGGACCGCGAAGGATCGCCCTTTCCCGCCTCCGACTCAAGCCGGCGCATGACGACCGCATTGATGCCGAACAGCCCCTCCTCATCCGAGCCGTCGAACACGAAGGACCACAGCGTGCGTTCGCCCGCATCGGCCCGATTCAGAACCGCGAGGCTGTGGGCGGTCGGGAACATCGTGCCCGGCGGCAGGACCACCGTCCGCCGCTCGGGCAGGCTGTAGTCGGCGACGCCGCCTTCGCCTTTCCCGTCGAGACGCGCTTCGCCGCGCAGTTCCTCGGCGAGCCGGCCGTTCTCGACCCGGCGCATGAAGAAGCGATAGCGCGAACCGTCCTTGGCTTCCCACGAAACCAGGCTCCAGCCCAGATCCACTTCCTCTCCGGTGTGATAGAGGAAGGTCATTGCCGACCGCTGGCTCACCGCCCAGCCGTCGCAGGCGTCCGCCCATTCGAACTCCATGATGCCGCTGACGTCGGCGACGCTGCCGCCCGTGCTGCCGCGTTCGAGCGACATCTCATACACCGCGCGGTGCGGCACGATTCCCGCTGCTGCAGCAGGGGCCGCGAGGCCGGACAGGCACAGAACCAACCCCACGAGGCCGTGGCCCGCCAATCGTCTCATGGAAACACCGCTTGCAGACTGTCGGGAAAATTCATAAACGGTCCGAACCGGGTGGAATTATGCCACGGCCAACGGCGGTCGGCATAGTCTTCTCGCCCGCAGAGCAAGAACCATACCTCCGCGCCGGAGTTCCCTCCATGACAGCAAAGCCGACGGTTTTCGTGACACGCAAGCTGCCCGACGCCGTGACGGCCCGGCTCATACGCGATTACGACGCGCGCCTCAACCTCGAGGATCGGATCTACAGCGCGGACGAGATCCTGGCGGGCGCCGCCGGTGCGGACGCGCTTCTCCCCTGCCCGACCGACAGGCTGACCGCCGCAGTCATCGAACGGCTCCCCGACTCGATCCGGGCGATCGCCACCTTCTCCGTCGGCTACGAGCACATCGACGTCGACGCGGCCAAGAAAAGAGGCATCATCGTCACCAACACGCCCGACGTGCTGACGGATGCGACCGCCGACATCGCGCTTCTGCTGATGCTCGGCGCGGCGCGAAGGGCCTATGAGGGCGAACGGATGGTGCGCGAAGCGACCTGGCCGGCCTGGGCACCGACCGGAATGCTCGGCACCCACATGACCGGCAAGCGCCTCGGCATCTTTGGCATGGGCCGGATCGGCCAAGCGGTCGCCAAGCGGGCGCGCGGGTTCGACATGACGATCCATTATACCAACCGCCGACGCTTGCCGCCGGAGCTCGAGGCCGGGGCCACCTACCACGCCGTGGCCGAGGACATGCTACCGCATTGCGACTTCCTGTCGATCAACTGCCCGGCGACGCCGGAGACCTACCACTGGCTCAACGCGGAGCGGATCGCGCGGCTGCCCGACGGGGCGATCGTGGTCAACACGGCACGCGGCACGATCGTCGACGACGAGGCGCTGATCGCGGCGCTGAAGTCCGGCAAGGTGGCGGCGGCCGGCCTCGACGTGTTCGAGAACGAGCCGAACATACACCCCGGCTATCGCCCGCTCGCCAACACCTTCCTGTTGCCGCACCTCGGCAGCGCGACGGTGGAGACGCGCAACGCGATGGGCTTCAAATGCCTCGACAATCTCGATGCCATCTTCGCCGGCCGGGAGCCGCCGGACCGGGTCGTCTAGGGCCCCTGACCAGCCGTTTCGGAGAATAAGTCAAGGCCGGGCAGCCCCAACCGGCCTCGACGGCCCTCAGTAAGGGGAGGTCGTGCGCCCGGCACGCCGCCTCGGCGACTCACCGCCGACAGAGGAAACCGGCAACAGCGGGGATATGATCAACGGTCCGCCCGCCGAGGCTGCTCCCAGCAGCGGATTTGAAAGCCGTCTCTCGGGGATCCGGAGGGGCCCGCGCCATCGTCCGGCCTCCTTACGTCTTCAGCGTTTCTCTCGCGCCCTTGAAGCCTTTCCCGTGCGGACGGTGAAGCCGGTCGGTACGCAACCAACCGAGAAATGGTCGTAGACGACGCGCTTCGCTTCGAGCAGGTCGGTAACCCGGTCGTGGCATCGGCCGTCCCAGAGCGCGTCGGCCATGCGCCGCGCAAAGCGAGCGGAGAAGACGAGCGCCGAGACCTCGCCGTGAAGCCCGGCGAGCGGCAGGATCAGACGCATCGTCCAGACGTGACCCGGACCGCCGAACCGCAGCACGCTCTCTGAATAGATCGGAGCCCGATGCCGGCACACCTCGCCGTAGAGTTCGCGAAGCATGTCGCAGTAGGGGTCCTTTCCGTCTGCCGGACCCAGCTCGCAGCACAGGTCCCCGGCCCTGCCGGGCACCGTTGCCGACAGATAGCACTGCCGGAAACGCCGACCGCCATCCAGCACCTGCGCGATCCCGAGATACGGCAGCAGATCGCCGAGATCATCGAAGTCGAACGCGGCCTCGGCCGGAATCGGACGGTCACCGCGCCTGGACACCCAATAGGCGAACAGGCCGGTGTGCAGCGGATCGTCGAGGTGATCATAGATCGGATGGCGGAACGATCCCATGCCCCCTCCTTTCCCGACCGCCAGCGCGCCGGGTGGACAGGAGCTGTCGGGCGACGGCACGCCCGACAGCCCTGGACAAGCGAGGCATACCGGAGAGGCTACCTCCAAGGCCGGGCACCGTGATCGGTAGGCGGAGCCGGATACCCGGCAGAATCAGTGTGGACGCGCCACGCCGTTCGGATCAATCCGGGAAAACCCTGAACCGCTTCGATTCTGCATGGCGGGCCCGGTACTCGGCCCACGGCCGCCCCGTTGCCGTCAGCCGCCCGGAGGAACGAGTCCGGCGCGGATCGCGTAGCGCACGAGACCGGCGAAGTCATGAATGCCGAGCCGCTCCGCGATGGCGGCACGATGGGATTCGATCGTCTTCACGCTGAGATTCAGGGCCCGTGCAACCTGCTTGGCGCTTTTGCCCTCGGCAAGGAGCTGCAGAATCTCGCGCTGGCGCGGCGTCAACGGATCGGCCGGAGCGCATTCGGCAGCGGTGGCCAGCTGGAGGTGGTCGCCCGCCCCTTCCGCGGAGGGGCCAACGAAGAGACCACCGCTGGCGACGGATCGGAGCGCGAGCTCCAGCTCGGCCGTGCTGCCGCCCTTGACCACGAAGCCGGTGGCGCCGGCGCGCAGGGCCTTCAGGACATATTCACGGGTCCCGTACATCGACAGCACGACCACCCGGACCTGCGGATTGGCTTTGCGGATGCGCGCCGTCGCCTCGAGCCCGTTCAGTCCGGGCATCGAGATGTCCATGAGCACGAGGCCGGGGGTGCAACGGCGGGCAAGCTCAACCGCCTCGCGCCCGTCGGCCGCCTCGCCGACAATCTCCACCCAATCAAGTCTCTGAAGCAGTGCGCGCATCCCTGCACGCATGAGCGCGTGATCATCCGCAAGAAGGACCCGCACCGACCCGTTCATCGCTTCCCCCCTTCTTGTCGTCGCGCCGCCGCAGCGGGAAGACCGCGCGCACCGCCGTTCCCTTTCCCACCGCGGTATCGATCCTGAATCTCCCGCCGAGCAGCATCGCCCGCTCCTGCATGCCGAGAAGGCCGACCCCCATATCGCGCCCGCTGATCCGCCGGACGGCATCCGGATCGAAACCGATGCCGTCGTCGCGCACGCAAAGGGCAACGGCCCACCGGCCGAACGCGATGGCGATCCGCAGCCGACGGGCGCGTGCATGGCGCACGACATTGGTGACGGCCTCCTGCGCCACGCGGAAGCAGGCGATGGCGATATTCGGCGGCAGACCGCTTTCGGTTCCGCGGACCTTCAGCTCGAAGGCGAGTCCGGCCCGCTCGGCGACACGCTCGGCGTACCACCGCACGGCCGCGGGCAACCCGAGGTCATCGAGCATGGCCGGACGTAGGTCCAAGGACAAGGCGCGGATTTGCGCGATGAGATCATCGACGCGCGCGGCGTCTTCCCGGACCCTGGCAGCGAGGCTCTCCTCCCCGACGGCTTCCGCGAGGCCGTCGAGGCTCATCCGTATGACGGTAAGCGACTGACCGATCTCGTCATGCAGCTCGCGAGCGAGATGCCGCCGCTCCTCCTCCTGCAGGTCGATGAGCCGCTTGGAAAGCGCCCGCAACCGCCGATTCGCCTCGCCCAGATCCTGCGTGCGCTCCGCCACGCGAAGCTCGAGCCGGGCCCTCTCGGCCGCCAGCGCCTCCTCGGCGCGGCAACGCTGGATCGCCGCGCCAAGCACCTCCGCGACCGACTGCAGAAACTGGACGCAGGCCCGGGTGAAGACCCGAGGCTCGTCGGCGAGCACGCTGAGCGCACCGTATGGCGTCCGGTCGGGGCCGGCGATGACGACGGCCATTCCGCTGGCGACGTTCAATTGCTCCAGCAGCCGGCTCCGGAAGCGGCGTTCCTTCGACAGATCGCGAACGACCACCGGCCGACCGACCATGAGCGTGTAGCCGGACAGAGAGAGAGCGCCGGCCTCCAGAACCGACCCTGGCGGCACACCGTCGAGACCCACTCCGGCGCGAACAAGCAGGTGGTCAGGATCGTCCGGCAGAACCTCAACCACGGCGCAGCGCGGCACGTCGATCGCCGTCGCCACGAACTCGGTCACCGCCCGCGCCAGATCGTCGACGCCCAGTCCCCCACGCACCATGTACCCGATGCGGGTGACTGCCTCCCGCTGATAGGTCCGGACCGCAGCCAACCGCATCGCCTGACGATCGAGCCGCCCCACCGCCGACCGCGCCGCGGGCCGCGATCTTGGATCCGCCATCCACGCCCCCGATGCTGATAACAGCACTGTCCAAGGGAAAACTCCGCAAGCCGGTCCTATGTTCCGCAACCGGAAAGACAAGCGGACGGACGCGGCCGCAGCACCGGGGCGGGCCAAGAACCGCGTTCCCCGAGACACGGCCCGGGAAGGAACCAGAGAGACGTCCTGGACTGCCCCCTGGCGAGGGCGCCCCGGTCACGTCGCCGGCGTGCCCGCGGGCTGCTGCTGAGTTATGCAGTGGATGCCACCGCCCCCGTGGACGATGTCGACCGCCGGTACCTGCACGATCTCCCGATCGGGAAACACGCGGCTCAGCGTGTCGAAGGCCCGGCTGTCCTGCGGGTCCTCGAAGACGGGCATGATGATCCCGCCATTCGCAATGTAGAAATTGATGTAGGACAGCGGCAGCCGGCGACCGTCGGCGTGGATCTGGCGCCGCGGCTGCTCGATCTCGACGATCTCGAGTGACCGCCCCTCGGCGTCGGTCGCCGCCCGCAGCCGGGCGAGGTTGTCCTGCAGCACGTGGTAGTTCCCGTCGGCCGGATCGTTCGTCGTCAGCGCCAGTACGACACCCGGCCGCGCGAAACAGGCGAGATTGTCGACGTGGCCGTCGGTGTCGTCGTCGCCCTGCAGCCCCTCGCCCAACCAGATAACCTTGCGAATGCCGAGATAGGCGGCGAGCAACTCCTCCATCTCCGACCGGGTGACCGGCCCGTTGCGGTTGGGATTCAGGAGCACACTCTCGGTGGTCAGCAAGGTCCCCTCGCCGTCCGTATGAATGGCCCCGCCTTCGAGGACAAATGGAGCCTCATAGCGCCGCATCTCGAGATGCTTGAGCACGGCCTCGGCCACCGCCGCGTCCCGTTCGTGATCGGGATACTTGTTGCCCCACGCGTTCCACTTCCAGTCCACGCCCGCCACCTGGCCACGGCCATCGACGACAAAGGTCGGGCCGTTGTCCCGCATCCAGGAATCGTCATGCGGCAGCGAGAGCGTGTTGATGCGGGTCGCGGACCCGAGCGCGATGGACACTTCGGCCACGTTCTTCGGCTTGGTGATCATCGTCACCGGCTCGAATTGGGCGATCGCCTTGGCGACCTCGGCATAGGCCTCGCGGGCCGCCTCGATCCGGTCGCCCCAGGTCTCCACACGGCACGGCCACTCCATCCAGCAGCGGCTGTGCGGCGCCCATTCGGCGGGCATGAAAAAGCCATCTTCGGCAGGACGCGTCACGAAAGGCATTCCCTGCGTCGTTAACGTTGCTGTGACTGTAGGAAGGTTGCCGGGATTTGGCAATCGCCGCCCCGTACCCGGTCGGGCCGAAGCCCGACCGGTGGCCCGAACCCCGAAAAGTCCCGAAAGGCCGAGCCGGCGTCCTAACCCCGCTTCCGTTCGGGTGGCAGATCCAGACGGATGTGCAGTTCCCTGAGACGCTCCGGCGGCACCTCGGCCGGCGCATGCATCATCAGATCCATCGCCTGCTGGTTCAACGGGAACGCGACGACCTCGCGCAGGTTGGGCTCTTCGGCGAGCAGCATCACGATCCGGTCAATTCCGGGGGCCGAGCCACCATGCGGCGGCGCGCCGAACTTGAGCGCGTTCAGCATGCCGCCGAACCGGTTCTCGACTTCCTCGGCAGAATAGCCGGCGATCGCAAATGCCTTGTACATGATCTCCGGCAGGTGGTTCCGGATCGCTCCGCTGGACAGCTCAGTGCCGTTGCAGACGATGTCGTACTGATAGGCCTTGATGGTCAGCGGGTCCTGCGTCGTCAGTGCCTCCATCCCCCCCTGCGGCATGGAAAACGGATTGTGGCTGAACTCGATCTGCCCGGTGTCCGGGTTCCGCTCGTACATCGGGAAATCCACGACCCAACAGAACCGGAAGCTGTTGGACTCGATCAGCGCCAGCTCGTCCGCAAGCTTCGTGCGAACGGTGCCCGCGAACTTCTCCGCCGCCGGCTTCTGATCGCAGACGAAGAACACCGCATCGCCATCCGCCACGCCCGCAACGTCCCGGAGCGCCGTCAGGCGGTCCTCGTCCAGATTCTTGGCGATGGGTCCGCGGCCGCCGCCCTCCGCGAAGACGACGTAGCCCAGGCCCGGAGCCCCCTGCTCGCGCGCCCAGTCGTTGAGCTTGTCGAAGAAACTCCTGGGGCGCGAGGCCGCCCCCGGCGCCGGGACGGCGCGGACGATGGCGCCCGCCTCGACCTGCCGCGCGAAGATCCCGAAGCCGGAGCCGCGGAATACCTCGGTCACGTCGGCGATCTCGATCGGGTTGCGCAGGTCCGGCTTGTCCGTGCCGTATTTCAGCATCGCCTCTTCGAAGGGGATGCGCGGGAACGGCGCGGGGCTTACGCGGCGGCCGTTGGCAAACTCCTCGAAGACGCCCTGGAGAACCGGCTCGATGGCCGCGAACACGTCCTCCTGCGTGACGAACGACATCTCGAAATCGAGTTGGTAGAACTCGCCCGGAGAGCGGTCGGCGCGGCTCGCCTCGTCGCGGAAACAGGGCGCGATCTGGAAATAGCGATCGAATCCGGCGACCATCAGGAGCTGCTTGAACTGCTGCGGCGCCTGCGGGAGGGCATAGAACTTGCCGGGATGCAGCCGGCTCGGCACCAGGAAGTCGCGCGCGCCCTCCGGCGAGCTGGAGGTCAGGATCGGGGTCTGGAACTCGGTGAAGCCGGCCTCCATCATCCGCCTCCGGATGCTGGCGATGACGCGGGAGCGCAGCATGATGTTGCGATGAACCTTTTCCCGCCGCAGATCGAGGTAGCGGTAGCGCAACCGCAACTCCTCGCCCGGTTCCTCGTCGCCGTTGACCTGGAACGGCAGGGGTGCGGCGGCGGACAGAAGGACGTAGTCCTGGATCCGCAGCTCGATCTCCCCGGTCGGCAGCTTCGGGTTGACCGTTTCCGGCGTGCGCTCCACGACCTTTCCGGTCACCGTGATGACGCTTTCGAGGCGCAGGGCCTCCAATGCTTCGAACAGCGGGCTTGAAACGTCGATGACGCACTGGGTGATGCCGTAATGGTCCCGCAGATCGATGAACAGCAGGTTGCCGTGATCGCGCTTGCGGTGAATCCAGCCGGAGAGTCGTGCCTCCCGGCCGGCATCCTCGCGCCGCAAGGCGCCGCAAGTATCAGTTCTGTAAGGGTGCATCAGTCATCCTTTCCGGCCGCGGGCGCGCCCCGCCGGTCCGGCCGTTTCAAAGCATCACGGATCCGGCGCAAGAGGCACGGAACGCGCCGCTTTGTCAAGCCGGCCCGCAACCGCTAACGGCCGGCGAGAAGAAAGAGTCGCCGGAAGGGGAAGAGGACCCGGCCGTCCGATTGCGGGCCGTAGGCCGTCGCCAGCCGCGCCCGATAGGCGGCGATGAACGCGTCGCGCTCGACCGGATCGTCAAGGGCGTCGAGCAGGGGTCTGAGGCCCGTTCCCTTGACCCATTCGACGATCGCATCGACGTCGGGCAGGAGATGGAAATACGAGGTTTCCCACAGCTCGACGAAGCGGGCCCGCGGCGCGAGCAGATCATAATAGACCGCCGGCGCCGCCACCGGCGCCGGCCGCAGCCTTGGGCGGAGCCGCTCCGCCCACGGCCCCTCGGCCGCCGTCTCGCGCATGGCGCGATGCGACGGCGCCTCGAAATTGGCCGGCATCTGCACCGCGAGGACGCCGCCCGGCGCCAGCGAGGCGAAGAGGCGCGGGAATAGCGCCGCATGGTCGCCCAGCCAGTGCAGTGCGGCGTTGCTGTAGATCAGATCGACGGGTCGATCGGGCCGCCAATGCGCGATGTCGGCCTCCTGCCAGTCGACGCGCGCTTCGAGCCGGCGCGCGGCCGCCAGCATGGCGGTCGAGCTGTCGATGCCGACCACCCGCGCGCCCGGCCAGCGGCGCGCGAGAAGTTCGGTGATGCGGCCGTCGCCGCAGCCGAGATCAACGACCGAGCGCGCGTCGACAGGCGGAATGCGGGCGAGGAGATCGAGCGCGGGACGGGCCCGCTCGTCCGCGAACCTCTGGTATTGGCCGACGTCCCAGCTCGGCCCGGTGGCCGAGAGGTCGGAGGTCTCCTTCGGGTTCTCCCGCGCCGGAGGGTCCATCCCGCCGTCGATCATCTCTAAGCTCTCCTCCCGCAGCCGATCGTCCCCACGGCGACCGCGCGAGCCGTCGATAGGCTGCATTTCGCCGCAAATGTAGCGTATTTGGCGGCCCGCGGCATGATTCATGCTTTGAAAGCGAAGCGCAATTTCTTATCTAACGGCGTGTCCCAAATCATCCCGACCGCCCGGCAGGCCGCGGCCCTCCGCTCCGGCGGAGCGCGCGCTTCCGCGCCGGGCCGAATCCGTGTATAGCTGCCGCCCCATGACGCTGATCACCGACACCGAGTCCCTCCGCCGACTTTGCGGGCGGCTGGCGGCGACCGACTTCGTCACGGTCGACACCGAGTTCATGCGGGAGAAGACCTATTGGCCGGTGCTCTGCCTGGTCCAGCTCGCCGGCCCGGACGAGGCGGCGGCGATCGATCCGCTGGCACCCGGGATCGACCTGGGGCCGCTGTTCGACCTTCTGGCCGATCCAGGGGTGACCAAGGTGTTCCACGCCGCCCGGCAGGACATCGAGATCTTCTTTCATCTCACCGGCCGGATCCCTGCGCCCCTGGTGGACACCCAGGTCGCGGCAATGGTCTGCGGCTTCGGCGATTCGGTCAGCTATGAGAACTTGGCCGCCAAGCTGGCCGGGGCGCGCATCGACAAGTCGTCGCGCTTCACCGACTGGTCGCACCGACCGCTAACCGAGAAGCAGCTTCGCTACGCGCTGTCCGACGTCACCCATCTCCGGATCGTATACGAAAAGCTGGCGCAGCGCCTTGAGCAGACCGGGCGGACCGAATGGGTCCGCGAGGAGATGAACCTCCTGACCGATCCGGAAACCTATCGGCTCGATCACCGGGAGGCGTGGCGGCGCCTCAAGGTCCGCAGCGACAAGCCGCGGTTCCTCGGCGTCCTCCGGGAGCTCGCCGCCTGGCGAGAGGCGGAGGCGCAGCGCCGGAATCTGCCTCGCAACCGCCTGCTGCGCGACGAGTCCTTGATCGAGATCGCGGCCCATACGCCCCGCACCGTCGAGGAGCTGGCGCGTACGCGGGGCCTGTCCCGCGGCACCGCCGAAGGGGCCTTCGGCGCGGCGATCCTGGCGGCGGTGCGCCGTGGGCTCGAACTGCCGGACTCGGAGCTGCCGAAACCACCGCCGCGCCAGGAGCCGGCACAGGGGCTCGGCCCGGTCGTCGATCTGCTGCGCGTGTTGCTGAAGATGCGCTGCGAGGCGCATGGCGTCGCCCAGAAGCTGGTCGCAAGCACGGCCGACCTCGAGATGATCGCCGCCGATGACGACGCGCCGACTCCGGCGCTTTCCGGCTGGCGGCGCGAGATCTTCGGCACCGATGCGCTGGCCCTGAAGCACGGCAGGCTGGCGCTCACCGCCGCGGGACGACACGTCAAGATCGTGCCGATGGCCAGGAGCACCGGCGCCGCCCTGGCCGAGCCGGCGGCGCAGACGGCCGCGAAGTAAAGGGGCAGCCGCGCGGCACCGGCCGCCTCCCTCTCCGGGCTATTGCGGCGTCGGCCGCATGACGCCGTGCTCGTCACGCCGCAGCGGGTGAGGCTGTTTCGGCAACGGTGCCCCCGGCACTTCGGTAACGGAGACGCCGTGCGGCCAGTCGGACGGCGCGATGGCGACGTAGCGGGCGTATCCGCCCGTTCCCCCTTCGGGCTTCGCGAAGCCGATGGAGATCAGCGCGCCGGCCTCCGGCACCTTGTCCAGGTTTGCCACGCCTTCCGCCTGGGCAAAATGGTTGTGCATCAGCCACGCCTCGCCTTCCAGCGTGGGCGTCGTGTCCGTATCGAGCGGCTCATGCCCGTGGAAGAGGATCTTGCGCTCCAGATGCAGGAACTTGAGCGCGTCGAGCGAGACCCCCGGGAACGGCTTCTTGTTGAAGCGCTCCGTGTCGTTCCAGCGCTTGTACCAGTCTGACCGGATCATGACGACGGCGCCTTCGGGAATGCGGCCATGCTCGGCCTCCCAGGCCCTGATGTCCTCGACCGTGCAGTGATAACCCGGGTCCTGCGCGACCTTCTCGTGAATGTCGATCACGACCAGCGGCCGAACGGCATAGGTTGCCGGCAGATCGCTGATCGTCGCGCCGTATTCGTCCCAATGCGCCGGCGGGTCGAGCTGCGTGCCGTACTGATCCGTCGTCAGTTCATAGGCCGTGGCGACGAAGCCATGCTTCGCGTAGGTGAACTCCTGGCCCTCGGCGATGTAGCCAGGCATGTCCGCGCCGGCCAGGGCGGGCTTGAACTTGGCGGTTCCGAAGCCGGGCCAGACGGCGATGGTCGGGCTGAAGGCATGGGTGAGATCGATGTACTTCGCGTCCTTGAGGACACTCTCGTAGACGCCCCAAAGGCCGTTGTTCAGGGCATCCTCGTCCTGGCCGCATGCAAAATCCGACGACAGGACGATCGACAATGCCGCTGAGGCAGCGATGAACGCGGGCGATCGACGTCGCATCGGCATCCTCCCTGATTGCGTTCTTCTGCGCGTTCGAGCGTAGGACCGGCGCCGCAGCGCGGTCAACGGCAAGGGCGAGGCGTCAGTGCGGCTTGGGCGATGGGGCAGATCGGTCCGCGGTCACGGGTCCGGTCTCCGCTACCTCGGTCGCCCGGCCGAGTGCGCGGCCCAGGGAAGCGAGCCGACGCTGGACCGCCTCGCCCAGCATGACCCCATCGCCCGCCGGCAGAAGCAGGATCACCCGGTCGTCTTCGAGCCGGAGTCCGGAGCGCCGCAGCAGGTCGGGGCTCGCACCGCTCAAGGAGTAGGCCAGGCGCAGCGCCTGCCCCATGACGGATGCGCGCTGGCGCGCCTCCTCGTTCAGCAGGAGCCGGGCCGTCGCCGTCTCTGGCGCGTCTGCGCTTCCGCCGTAGCGCACGGCAACGGTCAGCGCCGCAGCGGCGCGACTAGGATGATCGATCCCGGCGACCGGCATGTGGAGAATCCGCGCGAAGGCGTGCTGTGCCCGATAGTCCGGATGCTCGCGCCAGGCGAGGTCGCTGAGCTGGCAGATCGCCAGCCGAAGACGTCGCTCCGCCGCACCATCCGTCGCGAACAGCGGATCGATCCAGTCTTGCAGCAGCGGTCCCAGCGCACCGAACCGGCTCTGCGCCGCAGCGATCTCGGCACAAGCGGACAACAGCGGATCACGGCTTTGCTCTTCCGGCCGGATCTGGCTGAACAGGTGCCCCTCCCGCAGCCCGTAGGCGGAGAACACGATCCGCTCCGGCCGTACCCGACGAAGCAGCCCTTCGAGGAGCATTGCCGCGAAGGGCAGGATCTCGATCCGGCGCCGCGACAGCCCCTGAATCGACAAGAGCGAGCGCCGGCCGAGCCTGCCGATTACTCTGGCGAGTTCCTCGGCCGACTGACGGGTGATCGTGTAGTGGTGAATGACATGAAGCGGATAACCGGTCTGCTTCATGTGGATGCGGGCCAGCGTCCGCCAGGCGCCGCCCACGGCATAGAAGGTTCGCCCCTGAAGACCGGCGAGCCAGGGCACCCGGTCGAGATGCGCCTCGACGAGATCGCGGGTCGCGCCACGGTCGCTCGACGCCGTCTCCAACAAGCGCAATGGGCCCAGCGGCAGCGTGGCGTAGTCACCGAGCGTACCTCGGTCGAGGGCAACCAGTTCAAGGCTGCCGCCACCGAGGTCGCCCATCAGCCCGTCGGCCTCGGGGATGCCGGCGACCACGCCCAGGGCCGACAACCGGGCCTCCTCCTCGCCGGACAGTACCCGAACCGGGACACCGCAGCGGCGTTCGACCTCGGCAACGAAAGCGGCCCCGTTGTCCGCGTCGCGGACCGCTGCGGTGGCGAGCAGATCGAGCCGGGCAACCTGCATCGCCTGGGCCAGACGGACGAAGCGCGTAAGGTTCGCGAGCGCCAGATCTGCGCCGGCCTCCGAGAGCCGGCCCGTCGAATCGAGGCCCCGGCCGAGGCCGCACAGGACCTTCTCGTTGAACAGCGGAAGCGGCGACCGCGACGAAGCGTCGAAGACGACGAGGCGGATCGAATTCGATCCGATATCGACCACCGCAACGCGCTCTGGCGCTCCGGCCCGTGGGGCCTCGCCCGATCCCACGCGTTAGGCCCTTCCCGCCGTGACTCGATCCATGCCAGGGTTCCCCCAGAGCGGCACCTACGCCTTCTTCAGATAAAGGTGCGGCGCCCGCTTCGCCTGCCTGATGGCGCTGCCGCGGCCGGACAGGCTCGGGTTGGTCATGAAGAAGGTATGCGCCGAGAATCCGGTCTTCCCGTCGCCCAGCCGTACATAGCGGCCATCGGGCTGGAGGATCCAGCTCTGCACCTCGTCCTTCAGATTGGCGATCATGATCTGGTCCAGAACCTGCTGATGCACGGTCGGGTTTTCGATCGGCACCAGGGTCTCGACGCGGTGATCGAAGTTCCGCGGCATCCAATCGGCGGAGGAGATATAGACCTTCGCGTTCCGCGACGGCAAGCGGTGACCTGCGCCGAAGCAGACGATCCGCGAATGCTCGAGGAACCGGCCGATGATGCTCTTCACGCGGATGTTCTCGGACAACCCCGGGACGCCGGGCCGCAGGCAGCAGATGCCGCGGATGACGAGGTTGATGACCACGCCCGCCTGCGACGCCCGGTACAGCGCGTCGATCAGCTCCGGATCGACGAGCGCGTTCAGTTTCGCCCAGATGGTGCCCGGCCGCCCCGCCGCGACATGCGCAATCTCGTCCTCGATCAGGCCGAGGATCGTGCGCCGCAGGTTCAGGGGCGCGATCGCGATCTTCTCCGTTCGCTCCGGCTTGGCCGAGCCGGTCATGTAGTTGAACAACCGTGCCGTGTCGTGGCACAGACCGGGATCGCAGGTGAAGAAGGACAGGTCGGTGTAGATCTTCGCGGTGACCGGATGGTAGTTGCCGGTGCCGTAATGCACATAGGTCCGTAGCGCACCGCCCTCGCGCCGCACCACCATCGAGACCTTTGCGTGGATCTTCAGTTGCAAAAAGCCATAGGAGACGTGCACGCCGGCGCGCTCCAGATCGCGCGCCCAGCGAATGTTCGCCTCCTCGTCGAATCGGGCCTTCAGTTCGATGAGGGCCGTCACCGATTTGCCGGCCTCGGCCGCCTCGATCAGCGCCTTGACGATCGGCGAGTCGTCGCTCGTCCGGTAAAGCGTCTGCTTGATGGCCACGACCGACGGATCGCGGGCCGCTTGGCGAATGAACTGCACCACCACGTCGAAGCTCTCGTAGGGGTGGTGGACGATGATGTCCTTGTGGCGGATCGCCGCGAAGCAATCGCCGCCCATGTCCCGGATCCGCTCCGGGAAGCGGGGATTGTAGGGCGGGAACTTCAGATCCGGCCGTTCGTCGATGATCAGCTTCTCCGTGCTGGCGAGGCCGAGCAGCCCGTCGAGCACATAGACGTCGCTCTCCGACACCGCCAGCTCGTCGATGACGAGGGCCAGAAGGTCCTCCGGCATCGCGGCGTTGACCTTGAGGCGGATGACGTTGCCGCGGCGCCGGCGCTTGAGCGCGCTCTCGAAGAGCCGGACCAGATCTTCCGCCTCCTCCTCGATCTCCATTTCGCTGTCGCGAACGACCCGGAAATAGCCCATGCCGGCCACGTCGAATCCCGGGAACAGGCGGTCGAGATAGAGACCGACCAGCTCCTCGAGCGGCAGAAAGCGAACGGAGTCGCCGGGCAGGCGGACGAAGCGCGGGAGCTGCCCCGGCAACGGCAGCAGGGCCCGCAGGCGGCG
>CAZKCM010000032.1:0-48996 GCA_964551315.1 uncultured Rhodospirillaceae bacterium
GACAGGACCTGGATGGTGCGGCGGATCTCCTCGTCGCGGCCGATCACGGGATCGAGCTTGCCGTCCCGCGCGGCGGCGGTCAGATCACGTGCGTACTTCTTCAGCGCGTCATAGCTTTCCTCGGCGTTGGCGCTGTGCGCCTGCCGGCCTTTGCGGACATCGTTGATCGCCCGGTTCAAGGACTGGGCGGTGACGGCGGCCTCCTTGAGGACCTTCGCCGCGGCCGTGCCGGAAGCAAGTGCGAGCGCCAGCAGAAGCCGCTCCGCGGTGACGTAGCTGTCACCGGCCTTCTCCGCGAGCTGCTCCGCGGAATCGAACAGACGCGCCGTCTCCGGGGCCAGATAGACCTGCCCCGCACCGCTGCCTTCGACGCGCGGAAGTCTTGCGAGTTCTGCCTCGACGTCGCGCAATGCCCGGACGGGGTCGCCGCCGGCGGCACGGATGAGATTTGCCGCGAGACCCTCACGGTCGTCGAGCAGCACCTTCAGCAGATGCTCCGGCGTAAGGCGCTGATGCCCGCTTCGCAAAGCCAGGCCCTGCGCCGCCTGAATGAAGCCGCGCGAGCGTTCGGTATATTTTTCGAAATCCATCTTTCGTCTTCGCCCTCTGACGTCCGCGCCCGATCATTACAGCACGCGGACGGTGATGCATGGAGCCGGCTATGTCATCCGGCCAGACCGGACCCTAAACCCCATTGCCGATATGGGTATTTCCGGGACCGGCGCAAGAGGCATCGGCGGGTGGACCTTCCGGCTCACCAGCGTCCGCCCGGCATTCCTGGGCAGAGTAGACGGTCTGCGTCCTGCACCCTGTGCATCGCGAGCGCAGTCGCTTGATATTGTCGATCGAATCCGTGAACTGGGGACTGGGCGAAGGCCCTGTTGCGGCCGCGCGCGTCCGTCTCAGGCGATCCCTTTGGTCGACTCTTCGGCCTCGACCGCCTGAGAGTCGCTGTCCGCGGGCCCGCCCCCTACGTCCTGCGCCGAACCACCCTGGTTCGAGTCCGCCTCGTCGGCAGTGTCCCCGCGGTCCGCGCCGTTCGTCTCTGCCCGCCCGTTGCCGCGGTGGCGGCCGTTCGGCCCGTGCTGCTCGCCGGCGCTGTTTATGATACGGAAGTAATGTTCCGCATGCTGCAGGTAGTTCTCCGCCGCGATGCGATCGCCGGCGGACGTCGCATCGCGGGCCATTGCAAGATACTTCTCAAGAACCTGGTAGGCGCTGCCCCGAATTCGTACGTCCGGCCCGTTGCTGTCGAACGTCTGCTTCGTCGAGGCGTGCGGCTTCCGTGGGCCGCGCCCACGCGACCGCCTGGGATTAGAACCTTGTCTCATCGCCACATCACTTCATCTTGATTAAAAATTCCCCTGCTCCGAGCCCTGCTAAGCCCCTGGTCGAGGGCCGTCAGTACGATTTATCCGGAGCAGCTTTCGGGAATGGAACGGCGGGCCCGGCTTCGCGAAGCCCCTTCGAGCACCCCGCCGTTGTCGACACCCTAAACAGGAAATTCTGCCATTCCAACAGTTTTTTTTCTTTGGTCTTCGAAGCGCCGGGCGCCGCGAATCGGCCTCACGCCGGCCCAAGAACGAGGCATCGCTCGACCCCTCCAAGATCTTTCACCCGCCGCAATTCCCGTAGGCCGGCCGCGGCGAAGATATCCCGCACCTGATCGGCCTGTCCCAGTCCCACTTCGACTACGGCCCGCCCCTCCTGCGTCAGTAGGCGGCGCAAGTCCGGGGCCATCGCGCGGTAGGAGTCCAGACCGTCCGGGCCACCGGCCAAAGCCAGCGGATGTTCGTAGAGAGCGACTTCCGGAGCAAGATACTGGAAGTCTCCATCCGGAATATAGGGAGGATTCGTGACGATCAAACCAAAATTTTCATTCAGCCCCTTTCCCCATTCGCCGAGGACGAAGCGCGCGCGATCGGCAAGACCGAGCGCCCTGGCGTTGGTCCGCGCAAGCTCGACCGCGGCCGGATTGCGATCGACTCCGAGACCGGTCGCCCGGGGCAGTTCGCTGAGCAGGGCCAGCAGCAGGCATCCGGTCCCGGTCCCAAGATCGAGGATACGGAGCGTCGCCGCCCGGTCGACGACCGTGTCGAGGGCCGCTTGCACCACCGTTTCGCTGTCCGGCCGCGGATCCAGCGTGTCCGCCGTCACCCGGAAGGGCAGGCTCCAGAACTCCCGCCGGCCCAGGATGTGCGACAGCGGTTCGCGCCGGCTCCGACGCTCGACGAAGCGGGTGAATTGGTCGCGCTCCGCCGCGCTCAGGCCGCGATCCGGATAGGCGATGATTGCCTCCGGCCGCAGCCCAAGCGCATGTCCCAGCAGAAGCCGGGCCTCGTGCCGCGCATCCTCGATGCCGGCTCGCCGCAACCGTTGTGCGGCTTCGGAGAGCGCGGCGGACAGGGTGTGCGTCACTCGACCTCCGCCAGGCGAGCCGCCTGGTCTTCGGCGATCAGCGCCTCGATGATCTCGTCGAGCGCATCGCCCTCCATGACGCGATCGATCTTGTAAAGGGTGAGATTGATCCGATGGTCGGTGACGCGCCCCTGCGGGAAGTTGTATGTGCGAATGCGTTCCGACCGGTCGCCGGAGCCGACCTGCGTGCGTCGCGAGGCCGCCCGCTCCGCCTCGCGCGCCTTGCGCTCGAGATCGTAGAGCCGGGCGCGCAGGACCTTGAGCGCCTTCGCCTTGTTCTTGTGCTGCGACTTCTCGTCCTGCTGCTGCACCACCAGCCCGGTCGGCAGGTGCGTAATGCGCACGGCGCTGTCGGTGGTGTTCACGGATTGCCCCCCGGGACCGCTGGACCGGAAGACATCAATGCGAAGGTCCTTCTCGTCGATCTGAACGTCGACGTCTTCCGCCTCGGGCAGGACCGCCACGGTGGCGGCGGAGGTATGGATCCGGCCACCGGCCTCGGTCTGGGGCACACGCTGCACACGGTGAACGCCGGATTCGAACTTCAGGCGCGCGAAGACGTCGCGGCCCGAGATCGAGGCCGTCGCCTCCTTGTATCCGCCGAGGCCGGTCTCGTTCACGCCGAGCACCTCGACGCGCCAGCCGCGAAGCTCAGCGTATCGGAGATACATGCGAAACAACTCGGCCGCGAAGAGCGCCGCCTCCTCACCGCCGGTGCCGGCCCGCACTTCGAGAATGGCGTTGCGCTCGTCCGCTTCGTCCTTGGGCAGGAGCAGGATCTTCACCCGTTGCTCAAGCGCCGGAAGGCGTTCCTTGAGCGCGTGGTACTCTTCCTCGGCGAGAGACCGCATCTCGGGATCGGCCCCCGGATCCTTCATGATCGCGGCAAGGTCGACCAGCTCCGCCTCGGCCTTCCGCAGTGCTTTGACCGCCTCCACGATCGGCGTCAGCTCCGCGTATTCCTTCGATATCTGTGCGAAGGTTTGTGAGTCGATCGCCCCGGGCCCCGACATCGCGGCGCCGAGTTCCTCGTGCCGCTGCACCACCCGATGCAGTTTTTCCTCCAGGCTCAATCCTCGTCCTCCCGATACCCGCGGCCCGGCCCTGCCGGACTGCGCGATGTCTCTTCCTCCGATGTCGCTCCATGGGCGCTGCCTGTCAGGCCGAACAGGGCCCGCAGCAGATGCCCGGTCGCCCCCGGCTCGATTCCGTTCCAGACCTTCGTGGCAGCCATGGCGCGCAGCATCTCCGCCGGGTCGTGCAGCAGCTTGTTGACCAGGAGCCGCGTGGCCTCCTCCGCATCGTCCGGACCGGCGGCCGCCAAGGCCTCCGCCCGGACCCTCTCGAAATGGCGGCGCAGGGCCATCAGCGGAGGCACGCCCGCGCTTTCGTCCCGCCGGCGCAGAAAGGTGGCTACCTCCTGATCGACGATGGCCCAGGCATCCTCCGCCGCGGCCGCTCGGGTTGTACGCCCTTCCATGGCCAGCCGCTCAAGGTCGTCCAGGTCGTAGACGAAGGCTTCGTCGAAACGCCCGGCCGCCGGATCCACGTCGCCCGGCACGGCAGCGTCAAGAAACAGCATCGGGCGCCGCCGCCGCGCCTTGAGCGCCGCCCGGACCGTCTCCGCCGTGATGGCGGGACGGCCGGCGCCGAGCGACCCGATCACGACGTCCGCCGCCTCGAGCCCCGCCGGCAGGGCGTCGATGGACAGGAAATGGCACGCCATCCGCCGCGCCGCCAGTTCGGCCCGCCGCGGCGAGGGATGCGCGACCGTGAGCCGCCCCAGGCCGGCTTTGCGGAGCTGCTCCGCTATCAGTTCGCCCATCTCTCCGACCCCGACCAGCAAGCCGGCGCAGGACCCGAGGTCGCCATGCACCTTCCGCGCGAGCTGCACGGCGACGGCCGCGATCGAAACCGGCTGTTCGGCCAGCGCCGTCTCGCTGCGCACCCGCTTTGCCGTTCTGTAGGCGCTCTGGAGCACGGCCTCGAGTTCGCCGCCGATCATGCCGGCCTCGCGGGCGATACGATGGCTCGCCTTGAGCTGCCCGAGGACCTGCGGCTCGCCGATCACCCGGCTGTCCAGCGACGACGCGACGGCGAAGATGTGCCGCAGCGCCGCCCGGTCTCGCAGCCGATAGACCTGATCCGACAGCTCGGCCGGGGCAAGCTGCGCCCGCCGGGCAAGGACCTCGACGATGCGCTCGCAGGCTTCCGCTGGCTCGCCATGCGCAGCCTGCACCTCGCTTCGGTCGCAGGTCGAGAGCACCAGCGCCTGGCCGACGCCGGCCGCCCGCAAGGCGGAGAGGAGTGCCGGCTGCGCCGTCTCTTCGACGAACAGTCGGTCTCGGAGCTCCGCCGTTCCGGTGCGGTGGCTGGTGCCCACGACGATCACGCCGGTTGCCGCGGAGCGTGTTCCGGACGGCCGCGGCGTCATGGCGCTACCGGTATTGGGCGAGGCGATCCTCCAGAGCGTCGAGCGGTACCTCGTCCTGCTCGCCCGAATCGAGATCGCGCACCGCCGCGACGCCGCGCGACCGCTCATCCTCGCCCACAATGACGACGGCCGAAGCATTCAGCCGGTTGGCGCGCTTCATGCGCTTGCCGACATTGCCGCTATAGCCGAGATCGACCGTGAAGCCCGCCCGCCGGAGCCTCTCCGTGAGCTGCAGGGCCGGGATCTCGTCCGCCGCACCCACGGGGATCACGGCGATCGGCCGCGATACGGCCGGCTCCTCAGTGAGCAGCATCGCCAGCCGCTCGATTCCCGCCGCCCAGCCGATCCCCGGCGTCGGCGGGCCACCCATCATCTCTACCAGGCCGTCATACCGCCCACCGGCCATCACCGTGCCCTGGGCGCCGAGCGCCTCGGTCGTGAACTCGAAGGCGGTGTGGCAATAATAGTCCAGGCCGCGCACCAGGCGCGGGTTGAGCTTGTAGGCGATGTCGAGCGCATCCAGCCCCGCCGTCACGGCGGCAAAGAAATCGCGGCTCGCTTGGTTCAGGTAGTCCGTGAACAGCGGCGCTTCGGCAATGAGCCGCCGGTCGCCTTCGTCCTTCGAATCGAGAATGCGCAGCGGGTTGCGCTCCAGGCGGTTACGGCTGTCCTCGGACAGCCGGTCGCGATGCGCCGAGAAGTATTCGACCAGCGCGGCCCGATAGGCCCGGCGGCTTTCCATGTCGCCCAGGGTGTTGAGCTCCAGAACGACGCGATCGTAGATGCCGAGTTCGCGAAGGATCTGCGCGCCCAGCGCGATGACTTCGACGTCACCCAGCGGCTGACCGACACCAAGGAGTTCGACGTCGATCTGGTGGAACTGCCGGAGCCGCCCCTTCTGCGGCCTCTCGTAACGGAACATCGGGCCGTGGCAGAAGACTTTCAAGGGCAGGTACTGCGACAGCCCGCCGGAGATGAGCGCTCGCGCGACGCCGGCCGTCGCCTCCGGCCGGAGCGTCAGCTCCTCGCCGCCGCGATCGGTGAAGCTGTACATCTCCTTGGTGACGATGTCCGAAGTGTCGCCCAGCGTCCGCTTGAACACCTCCGAGAACTCGAAGATGGGCGTCGCCATCTCCTGGTAGCAGTAGCGCGCGGCGACCCGGCGCGCGGTATCGATGACCACGCGATGGCGGCGCATCGTCTCGGGCAGAAGATCGTGGGTGCCGCGAACCGGCTGCAGGGACGACAATGGTTGCTCCAGAACTCTTAATGACCGCTAATGGGCGACGACGGCCGCCGGTCTCTCGGTCTGCCCGGCGTCGGCTTCGCCATCCTCGCCGGCTGCCTTGGCGGCCTCGATCTCGGCCGCCTTCTTTTCAATCAGCTCAACCAGATGATCGACGATGTCGGCGTCCTTCAGGCGGTGATCGGGGAGACCGTTGACATAGACCATGTGCGTGCCGTGGCCACCGCCGGTGAATCCGATATCCGTCTCGCGCGCTTCGCCCGGCCCGTTGACGACGCAGCCGATGACGGACACCGTCATCGGGGTCGTGATGTGCGACAGCCGCTGCTCCAGGACCTCGACCGTGCGGATCACGTCGAACTGCTGGCGGGCGCAGGACGGACAGGAGATCACATTGACCCCGCGATGACGCAGGTTGAGCGCCTTCAGCATGTCGAAGCCGACGCGAACCTCTTCCACCGGATCGGCGGACAGCGACACCCGGATGGTGTCGCCGATTCCCGACCACAGCAGCATGCCGAGGCCGATGGACGACTTCACCGTGCCGATCCGCTGCCCGCCGGCTTCCGTGATCCCGAGATGTAAGGGATAATCGCAGGCTTCCGCCAACCCCTGATAGGCGGCGACAGCGAGGAACACGTCCGACGCTTTGACGCTGATCTTGAACTCGAAGAAGTCGTTGTCCTCGAGGAGGCGGGCGTGGTTGAGCGCACTTTCGATCATCGCCTCCGGGCAGGGCTCGCCGTATTTCTCGAGGAGATCGCGTTCGAGGCTGCCGGCGTTGACGCCGATGCGCATGGCACAGCCGTGATCCTTGGCCGCCCGGATCACCTCGCGAACGCGCGCCGTCGAACCGATGTTGCCCGGATTGATGCGCAGGCACGCCGCCCCGGCCTCCGCCGCCTCGATCGCCCGCTTGTAGTGGAAATGGATGTCGGCGACGATCGGCACCGAGCTTTGGGCGACGATCTCGCGCAGCGCCGCCGTCGAGTCCTCGTCCGGGCAGGACACGCGGACGATATCGGCCCCCGCCGCCTCGAGCCGGCGCACCTGCTCGATCGTCGCCGCCGCATCCGCGGTCAGCGTATTGGTCATCGACTGGACCGAGATCGGTGCGTTGCCGCCAACTGCCACCTTGCCGACCTGGATCTGACGGCAGGGACGGCGTTGGATCTCCCGGTAAGGGCGAATGCTCATGCCAGAATTCTCATCGTGAGCGCAGGCGATTCCGCCGGCGGCACGCGGCGACGAGGGGGCCGGAGCGACGGAACTCAAGCGCGAAGATGCGCAAAGGTCCTCAAAAGATCAAGGGGCTGCCGCTTCGCCGGCGGCGGGACCCCGCCTACTCCCGTGCCGCAGCGTCCGCAATCAGCCGTTGTGGATCGAGCGTCACGCCACGGCGCACGACGCCAACAGGCCCCAGCGGTGGCATCGGCCGGCCGTCAACCAGGATCTCGAGCCCGCCGGCATTGCCGGTCGTGAGCGTCAGACCCGGCCGGTTCGGGACCAGATAGCGGTCCCCAGCCTGCAGGATGCGGGTCAGGAGAGGGCTGCCGTCCGCGTCGGTGACCTGGACCCAGCTCTCCAGCCGGGCGCGCAGCATCACGCGCGATTCCAGATTGGCGGCTCCGAAGACCTGCCCGCCGCTCTCGGCCGGAGGAACGGCAGGCGCCGCCGGGATGGCCGCCACCGTCGTTTCGGGCTCGTCGGCCAAGACCGCGGGCGCAGGCGGCGGCGCCAGCCGCTCCTGCCAGGTCGTGGCGGCCGCATCCGCGGCGTCCGCGGCGGCGATCTCGGTTCTTTCCGCCGGAGCAGCAATGGCCTCGGCATTGCCTGCGGCGGTTTCGACCGGCGTCTCGTCCGTCGGCGCTCCTTCCACGGCATCGGCCTGTCCGGTTCCGGCCGCGCCGACGTCCTCGTCGACGGTCTCTTCTGCGCCGTCAGCCGCCGGGGCGTCGTCGCCTCTCTCGGCCGGGTCTTCCACGACCGTCTCCGCACCGCCCCCTTCCGGTACCGCCTCCCCGGAGACAAGCGACATCAGCCGTTCCGGCACCGGCGGAACCAGCTCGAACAGGCTCATCTCCCGATCGGACAGATAGTACCAGACGCCATAGGAAAGGGCGGCCAGCAATGCCGCCAGAAACAAGATCGCCCCGCCCGGAAGCTTGCCTTCGGCCGCCGCCGCCGGAAAGATCAGCTGCGGCTGACCGCTGACCTCCGCCACCTCCTCGCGGAAGCGGCGGATCACCTCCTGCGTGTCCAGCCCGAGATACTCGGCGTAGGTCCGCACGAAGCCCACCGCGTAGGTGGCCCCGGGCAGATCCTGGAACCGTCCTTCTTCGATGGCGCGCAGATAGTCCTTTCGGATGCGCAGCTGCATCGCGACGGCTTCAACGTCCTGGCCATAGCTTTCCCGCGTCCGTCGAAGCAGGTCCGCGATGGATTCGCCCGTCGGCGTATCGTGATGCTGCGGCCCAAGGTCGGCTTCGAGCCGCGTGTCTTCCGCCGGTGAAGCCATTTAGCGCGCTTTCCTTCGTGGCACTATCGGAACACCCGCAATCGTCCGAGGCCCCGTCACGACCGACGGCGGCCGCCCCCCATTTGCGGCTTGCCCCGAGCGCAGCCGCCGAATTCTTCCGACCGAGCCGGTCCGTGCTTTCAGCGCTTCCCGCAGGGACTCCCCCCAAGTCGGTCCTGCCGAGCCGTTCTACCAAATCAAGCGACGGCCGAGCAACGCCTTCGTACCTGCCTTACAGGAAGCCGGCAGAAGTTTAACAAATCGTAACCCCCTGTCCGGCGCCGGAAATTCTTGTCGCCGGGGAACGGGGGCAAATCAGGTTTTCTATATCGCCACCGCGTGATCGCGGGCGTAGGAGCGGAGACTCCCGCGCAGGCGGCGGCCCGGCCGGGACAGCAGCTGGTCGAGATAGCGCCGCAACGGCGCCACCTCGAGGCTGCGGGTCATGGTCCGGACCGGTCCGATCGCCGACGGCGACATCGACAGACTCCGGAATCCGAGCCCGACCAGGGCCATCGCCTCGAGCGGTTGCCCTGCCATCTCTCCGCACAGGCTCAGGGGAACGCCGGCTTCCGCACAGCACCGCACAAGATGGTCCAGCAGCCCGAGCATCGGCGGCGACAGCACGTCGTAGCGCTCGCTGAGCAGCGGGTTTCCGCGGTCGGTCGCGAACAGGAACTGACGCAGATCGTTGCTGCCGACGGAGACGAAATCGACGCGGGAGAGCAGCGCCGGCAGCTCCCAGGCCAGCGAAGGAACCTCGAACATGATCCCGACCTTGACCTCGGTCGGCAAGGTCGCGCCGCGGCGCCGGGCGCGATCCAGCTCGATCTCGAAGATGGCCCGTGCGGCGTCGAACTCCGAGACCTCTGCGATCATCGGAAACATAACGTGCAGCCGCCGGCCCGCTGCCGCGGCGATCATCGCCCGAAGCTGCTGACGCAGCATCGCCGGCCGGTCGAGCGCGATGCGGATGGCCCGCCACCCCATCGCCGGGTTCTCGCCGCCCGTCCCGCTCCAGTACGGCAGCACCTTGTCGCCGCCGATGTCGAGCGTGCGGAAGACGACGGGCCGATCGCCCGCCTGGTCGAGCGCGTTGCGGTACATCTCGGTTTGGGCGGCGACGTCGGGGAAAGCGGAGCGCAGCATGAACGGGATCTCGGTGCGGTAGAGGCCGATCCCGTCGGCCCCGCACGCGTCGAGATGCGGCACGTCAACGAGCAGCCCGGCGTTGATGTTGAGCGAAATCCGGACTCCGTCGCGGGTCTCCGCCGGCAGATGGCGCATCGCGGCGAAGGCCGCCTGCTGTTGCGCGCGCATCTGCGCGCTCTCTGCAAAGGCCTGCTGGATGTCCTCGGTCGGGCGGATGAAGAGCTGTTCGTTGTCGGCATCGACGACGACGCTGTCGCCCGGCTCGATGCGGTTCAGCACGTCTGCGACCCGGCCAAGAACGGGGATGTCGAGCGCCCGCGCGACGATCGCCACATGCGCGGTCGGCGATCCTTCCTCGAGGACCAGCGCCCGCAGGCGCTGCCGGTCGTAGTCGAGGAGTTCCGCCGGTCCCATCGTGCGGGCGAAGACCACCACCTCCTCGAAAGGCAGATCGGCGCCCGCGGCCGTCCCGCCATCGAGATGCCGCATCAGCCGGTTGGCGAGATCGTCCAGATCGAGGAGCCGTTCGCGCAGATAGGGGTCGGTCACATGGCCCATCCGTGCCCGGGTGTCGTTCTTCACCTTCTGGATGGCCGCCTCGGCGGTGAGGCCGCTGTTGATGGCCTCGGCGATCCGGCCAAGCCAGCCGCGATCGGCCGCGAACATGCGATAGCTTTCGAGAATGTCGCGATGCTCGCCGCCGCCGGCGATGTCGCTGGCTGCCAGCATATCGTCGAGCGCGCTGTGCATGCCGGCGACGGCGGCGCGGAGGCGCTCTAGCTCCTGGCCGGGATCCTCGGCGACCGTGCGGTGCAGGGTAAGGCGCGGCTCGTGCAGCACCGCCTGGCCCATCGCCAGGCCCTTGTTGAACGCGACGCCTTCGAGGCGCAGCGGCAGGAGGCCGATGCCCTCGGTCGGCCGCATCTCGTCGGGGCTGACCAACTCGCCGCTCGCGACCAGCTCCGCGAGCACCATGGCGATGGTCTCGAGCGCCTCGACCTCCTCCTCCGTGTAGTTGCGCCGGGTCCGGTTCTGCACGACCAGAACGCCGACGACGCGGCCGCTGTGGAGGATGGGAACGCCCATCAGCGAGTGGTAGATCTCCTCACCGGTCTCCGGCCGGTAGGCGAAGTTCGGATGCGCCTGGGCGTCCGCGAGGGCAAGGGGCCGGGCATGGGCCGCGATGTCACCGACGAGACCCTCGCCGATTCGCAGCCGCGTCTTGTGCACGGCCTCGGGCTTCAGACCCTCGGTGGCGAACAGCTCCAGCAGGTCGCCGGCGCGCCGGATGTAGGCAGAGCAGACCTCGGCGACCATGTCGGCCGCGATGATGGTGACGACCTTGTTGAGCCGGTCCTGGGCGCTACCGCCCCCGGCCATCACGTCGCGCAGGCGTCGGAGAAGCAGACGGGAGCCGGAGAGGCCGCCGCTCTGCACCATCACTCGGCCGCTCCGGCCCGCTCTCTTTCAGCGTCCTCCCGTGCCGCCAGTGCGGCCAGCGCCTGATCGACCAGTTCGCGAAGGATGGCTGCGGTGGACTGCTCTTCGGTGACCATGCCGACACTCTGCCCCGCCATGAGCGAGCCGTTGTCGACGTCGCCGTCGATCACCGCGCGGCGCAGCGCACCGGCCCAGAAATGCTCGATCTCGAGCTGAGCCGCCTTCTGGTCGATCTCGCCGCGGTTGAACCGTTCGATTACCGATCGCTGAGTGTCCAGGAACCGCTGGGTCGCGGCATTGGCGATGGCCCGCACCGGAATCACCGGAAAGCGGGGATCGAGTTGCACTGACGGCACGGCGTCGCGTGCGCTGGCACGCAGGAACGCCTGTTTGAAGCGGGGATGGGCGATCGACTCGAAGGCACAGACGAAGCGCGTGCCGAGCTGACACCCGGCGGCTCCCATCTCGAGATAGCCCAGAATCGCCTCGCCGCGCCCGATCCCGCCGGCGACGAAAATCGGCACGTCGCGGATTACCGGCAGGATCTCCTGGGCGAGGACGCTCGTCGATACCGGGCCGATGTGCCCGCCCGCCTCCATCCCCTCGATGACCAGGGCGTCCGCGCCCGAGCGGACGAGCTTCTTCGCCACGACCACCGCCGACGCAAAGCAGATCGCCTTGGCGCCGCCCTGGCGGACGCGGGCGATGGCGGTGCCGGGCGGCAAGCCGCCGGCGAGGAAGATGTGGCCGACCCGGTGGTCGAGGCAAACGTCGATCAGCTCGGTGAGCTGCGGGTGCATCGTGATGAGATTGACGCCGAACGGCCGGTCGGTAAGGGCCGCCGTCCCGGCAATCTCCTCCGACAACTGGTCGGGGCTCATCGAGCCCGAGGCGATGATCCCGAATCCGCCGCCGTTCGAGATGGCGGAGACCAGGTTCCGCTCGGAAACCCAGGTCATGGCGCCGCCGAGCACGGCGTAGTCGCAGCCGAGGAACTCACGGCCGCGCCGCCACAGACGGTCGAGCCGCTCCTGCACGCTTTTGCCGGCCATTCGGACCTCCGGATAGAGCCTAGGCGGCGTCGAGGCCGTAGGCCGTGTGGAGGCTGCGCACCGCGAGTTCGGTGTACTCCTCGGCGATCAGCACGCTGACCTTGATCTCGGAGGTCGAGATCACCTGGATGTTGATCCCCTTCTCGGCAAGCGCCCCGAACATCCGCTGGGCAACGCCGGCATGGCTGCGCATGCCGACCCCGATCACCGACACCTTGACCACGTCGGGATCGGGAACGAGCGCGACGTAGCCGAGTTCGCTGCGCCGCTCCTCCAGCACCCTGACGGCGCGATCGAGATCGCTCTTCGCCACCGTGAAGGTGAGATCGGTCGTCCCGCCGTCCTCCGAGACGTTCTGCACGATCATGTCGACGTTGATGCTGGCGTCCGCCAGAGGTCCGAAGATGGCTGCGGCCACGCCGGGTCGGTCGGGCACGCGCGTGAGCGTGATCTTCGCCTCGTCCCGGCTGTAGGCGATCCCGCTGACGACTTCCTTTTCCACGATTTCGTCCTCGTCCACGACCAGCGTTCCCGGCCGGTCGACAAAGCTCGAAAGCACCTGCAGGCGAACGCGGTGCTTCATTGCCATCTCGACGGAGCGGATCTGAAGCACCTTGGCGCCCAGCGACGCCATTTCCAGCATCTCTTCGTAGGTGATCTTATCCAGCTTGCGCGCCTTGGCAACGATGCGCGGGTCCGTCGTGTAAACGCCGTCGACGTCGGTAAAGATGTCGCAGCGGTCGGCGCGAAGCGCCGCCGCCAACGCCACTGCGGAGGTATCCGAACCTCCGCGTCCCAGCGTCGTGATCCGGTTGTCCGCCCCGAGGCCCTGGAACCCTGCGACGACCGCGACCTGCCCCTGGGCGAACCGCTTCTCGATCTCCGCAGTGTCGATCAGGTCGATCCGCGCCTTGCCATGCACGTTGTCCGTGCGGATCGGAATCTGCCATCCGAGCCAGGATCGCGCCGACACGCCGAGCTCCTGCAGCGCAAGCGCGAGGAGACCGGCCGTCACCTGTTCGCCGGACGAGACGACGACGTCGTACTCCCGGGCGTCGTGCAGGCGGGAAATGCTCCGAGTCCATTCGACAAGCTGGTTCGTGGTCCCGGCCATGGCCGAGACGACGACCGCAACCTCGCTGCCGCGATCGACCTCCGCCTTCACCCGGAGGGCAACGGCCTTGATGCGCTCGATATCGGCGACCGACGTGCCGCCGAACTTCATCACGATGCGCGCGCTGTGCGGCGTGGATGTCATTGAATCCCCAGCTGGCGGGTAGAATCGGATGGTTGCCGCCCCGGCGGCGGCTATCCATACTCATTCGACGGAGCCAAGGCAAGGGGCGCTCCAAAGGCGAGGCGGGAGGATGTCATGGGCAAGACGGCGGCGAAGGTCGAAGAGCATACACAACCGCCGATGGCCCCGAGCGTTGATCCGGCCGAGATCGCCAAGTTCGCCGACCTGGCCGAGGCCTGGTGGGACCCCTACGGAGAATTCCGGCCGCTGCACAACCTCAACCCGACCCGGATCGCTTTCATTCGCGATCGCGTGGCGGCGCGTCTGGGGCGCGATCCGCTCGGCAGCCGGCCCCTGGAGGGTCTGGACCTCCTCGATGTCGGCTGCGGCGGCGGACTCCTGGCCGAGCCGATGGCGCGGCTGGGCGCCCGGGTGACGGGTCTCGACGCCGCGCCCCGCAACATCGCCGTCGCCCGGGCCCATGCGGCGCAGAGCGGGCTCGCGATCGACTATCGCTGCGATACAGCCGAGGCCCTCGCCACGAGCGGCGCCCGGTTCGACGTCGTCCTGGCCATGGAGGTGGTCGAGCACGTCGCCGACCCAAAGGCGTTCCTCGGCACCTGCTGCGAACTGCTGAAGCCCGAAGGCACGATGATCGTGGCAACGCTCAATCGAACGGCCAAGGCCTTTGCGCTCGCAATCGTCGGCGCCGAGTACCTGCTGCGCTGGGTGCCGCGCGGGACGCACGACTGGCGCAAGTTCGTCCGCCCGTCCGAAGTGGCCTCGGCGCTGCGCCCTCACGGGGTCGACGTCCTCGAGACGGCCGGCCTGCGCTACGATCCGTTCTCGGATCGCTGGACGCTGTCTCGCGATCTCGACGTCAACTACATGGTGGTCGCGGCGCGGCAACGGCTTGGGAAGGCCAAAGGCCGGCCGGCCCGTCGCGGGTGACGGGGGCGTCCGGAAAAGATCGGGTCGGAGACGACCCGGCGTCTCGCCTCGGCGAGGCCAGGCTCAGCTGTCGTGGCGGGGAAGCCAGGGAATACGCACGAAATCGATGCCCTCTTCGTTGAGCGCCCGGGCCTCCTCGTCCGAGGTTTCGCCGTAGATGCCGCGCGCGTCGACCTCGCCGTAGTGGATGCGCCGGGCCTCTTCCGCAAAGCGATCGCCGACATAGTCGAAGTTCGCTTCCACCTTCTTGCGCAGCTCCCTGAGCTCCTGAAGGATCGCCGCCTGCTTTTCCGCCAGCTCGGACTTCTTGCCGCTGCGCTTCGCGATCCGCGGCGCCATGGGCGCTTTGGCAACCTTCCGGCTTCCGCACAAGGGGCAGCTGATCTTCTTCGCCGCGGCCTGGGCGTCGAAGGTATCGCCGTCGCGGAACCACGCTTCGAATTCGTGGTTCTTGGCGCATTTCAGGTTAAACAGAATCATGGGCAGTCCAAGCTAACCTTCACCGGAGCCGTAAAGAATCCGTTACATGCTATAGATGGCGCAGGCGACCGAGCCAGACAAGCACCCAAAAGGCGGGAGTGCTAACAATGATCGACGGCGATAAGGCGCATCCGGGTATGGCGCCTCCGGGTGCCGGCGCCCCGGCGGAGCTCCCGGCCCCATCGGCCTGGGTTCGGCGGTTCGCGCCGATGGTCCCGGCGGGCGGGACGGTCCTCGACCTTGCCTGCGGCGGCGGCCGGCACCTGCGGCTGTTCCTGGCCCGGGGCCATCCGGCGGTCGCCGTCGACCGCGATCTGTCCGGGCTGAAGGATCTCGCCGGAGATCCACGGCTGGAAGCGATCGCCGCCGACCTCGAGGACGGCCGTCCCTGGCCGCTCGGCGACCGCCGCTTCGCCGGGATTGTGGTAACCAAATACCTCCATCGGCCACTGCTGCCGGCGATCGTCGCGGCGGTGGCGCCGGGCGGACTCCTGATCTACGAGACCTTCGCGGTCGGCAACGAGCGGTTCGGGCGCCCGCGCAACCCCGATTTCCTGCTGCGTCCGGGCGAACTCCTGGACGCAGTCGCCGGGCAACTGGACGTCCTCGCCTACGAAAACCTGGAGGTGACGGACCCACGGCCGGCGGTGATCCAACGGATCGCGGCGCGCCGGCCGACGGCCTGACCGGAAACGTTCGTCCTTCGCGGAGGCGGTGTGTGATCCGCTCCCGCCTACTCCCCCGCTGCCTTCAGAGGGCGCGCCGCGGCCGGTGGCGCCGCGAACGGCCGGTCGTGATAGAGCGCCGGCACCATGCCGCGCGCCTCGTCGACCTTGGCGGGATCGATGTCCGCGAAGATGAGGCCGGGTTCCTCCCCGGCTTCGGCCAGGATCTCGCCCCAGGGCGCGACGATCAGCGAGTGGCCGTAGGTCTTCCGGCCCTCCGCATGCTCGCCGCACTGGGCCGGCGCGAAGACGAAGCAACCGGTCTCGATGGCCCGCGCCCGCAAGAGGACGTGCCAATGCGCCTGCCCCGTCGGCCTGGTGAAGGCCGCGGGCACGGTGAGGAACCGCGCGCCGGCCTGCGCGAGCGCCCGGTAGAGATGGGGGAAACGCAGGTCGTAGCAGATCGACAGCCCGACCGTGCCCCAGGGCGTCTCCGCCACAACGGCTTCGCCGCCGGGCTGGAAGGTCGCGGACTCGCGGTAGCGCTCGCCGCCCGGAAGATCGACGTCGAACATGTGGATCTTGTCGTATCGGGCGGCGATGCGGCCGGTGCCGTCGAGCAGGAAGGAGCGGTTGGCGCAGCGCCCGTCGGCGAGCCTGATCGTGAGCGAGCCGACCAGCAGCCACGCCCCGGTTTCCGCGGCCAGGGCCCGGAACGCCGGGATGGCCGGATGCTCGTCCTCGGGTTGCGCCTTCTCGAGGATCAGGGCGCGCCGCGGCTCGATCATCGTCGTGTTTTCCGGCGTCAGGATGAAGTCGGCGCCAGCCGCCCGCGCGGCACGGATCGCCTCCGCCGCCGCGGCGATGTTGGGCTCGATCTCGCGGCCGGCCGTCATCTGGACGCAGGCCACCTTGAACGTCATCTCGCTCATCCCTCGGCCTCCAGCAGAGAGTCCAGCTTGCCCTCGCGTTCGAGCGCGTAAAGCTCGTCGCAGCCGCCGATATGGGTACCGTTGATGAAGATCTGCGGCACCGTCGTCCGGCCGCCGGAGCGCGCGATCATCTCCCGGCGCCGCGCCGGTTCAGCGAACAGGTCGTACTCGGTGAAGGCGACGTTTTTCTGGCTGAGCAGCCGTTTCGCCCGCATGCAATAGCCGCAGAACATGGTGCTGTAGATCTCGACCGCAGCCATCGCTTCCGTTCCGCCGGGAATTGAGACATCGTGCGTAATAGGTGGCACGGCCGGCCGCATTTGTCACCCTGCGGCCGGATCACGACGAGGGCCGGACGACCTGGGCGAGGACCAGGACATCCACCGACTCCGCCCCGGCCCGCAGCAGCACCCGCGCACAGGCCGCCGCCGTCGCGCCCGTCGTCAGCACGTCGTCGATCAGGAGAACGCGCCGGCCGGCGATCATCTCCGCCCGTTCGGGCCGGAGGGCGAAGGCGCCCTCCACGTTCCGCCGGCGCGCGGCGGCGCCGAGCCGGCCTTGCGGAGGCGTTGCCCGCCGGCGCAGAAGAAGGTCGACCGCCGCGGGCACCCCGGTGAGCTTCGCGAGCGCGAGCGCCAGCAGGGCTGCCTGGTTGTATCGGCGGAGGAACAGCCGCAGCCGGTGCATCGGCACCGGGACCATGAGGTCCGCCTCGGCCAGAAGCTCGCGCCCGGCCCGGGCCATCCAGCGGGCGAGCGCCGGCGCCACGTCCGTGCGGTCGCCGTGCTTGAGGGCAAGGACGATGTCGCGACTCGCCTCATCGTATCGCAGGACCGCCCGCGCCCGCTCGTAAGGCGGCCGCTCGCGCAGGCAGGCGGCGCAGAGCGCACCCTCGCCCATCGCGAACTCGAAGGGATAGCCGCAGGCGGCGCAGCAGGGCGGCGCCAGAAAGCTCAGGGATTCCCAGCAGCCGGCACACAGAAGGCCGGGGTCGCCGACGACGGCGCCGCATTTGAGGCAGCGCGGCGGCAGGAGCGCGTTCAAGGCCATCTGGCCGGCCCGCCGCAACATATTAACCATCATCGGCTGAGTATTCATCACGGAATCTCAACCGTCGATCGAGGTGCTGTCAATCGGGTGCCGAAGGCCTCTTTGCGCGCCGCGCCGCCGCCGCCATATTTCCGGCATGTCCGACAGCATGAACGTTTTCGATCGGCGGCTGGTCCGCCTCCACCGCGACCGCGCCGCCGCAGGCTTCGAGGCGCATGATTTCCTGTTTCGCGAGGTGGGGGAGCGGCTGGTCGACCGTCTCGACGACGTCACCCGGACGTTCCCGCGCGCGCTGGAGCTTGGTTGCCGCGGCGGCGAGCTGGCGGCGCTGCTCGGCGAACGCGGCGGCATCGAGCAGCTCGTGCAGTGCGACCTTTCGCCGGCGATGGCGCGCCGGGCCGCGCGCAACGGCCGGCCGACGGCCGTGGTCGACGAGGAGTTTCTGCCCTTCGCGCCGGAAAGTTTCGACCTCGTCCTGAGCAATCTCAGCCTGCACTGGGTCAACGACCTGCCCGGCTGCCTGCATCAGATCCGCCGGATCCTCAAGCCCGACGGGCTGTTCCTGGCGACGATGCTGGGCGGCGGCACGCTGGAGGAACTGCGCGCCGCGCTGCTGGAGGCCGAACTCGCCGAGACCGGTGGCGTCAGCCCACGTGTCTCTCCCTTCGCCGAGCCGAGCGAGGCCGGCGGGCTGCTGCAGCGCGCCGGCTTCGCCCTGCCGGTGGTCGACCTCGACGCCCTGACCGTGAGCTATCCGGACCCGTTCCGGCTGATGCACGACCTGCGCGGCATGGGCGAGACCAACGCCGTGCGTGCGCGGCCGAGCCGCTTCACCCGCCGCGCCACCCTGCTTCGCGCCGCGGCTGATTACCAAGCCCGCTACGCCGACGGCGAGGGCCGTCTGCCGGCCACCTTCCGGATCATCTATCTCACCGCCTGGGCACCGCACGAGTCGCAGCAGAAGCCGCTTCGGCCCGGCAGCGCCCGCGCTCGCCTGGCGGATGCGCTGGATGCGACGGAGGTTCCGACGGGCGCGAAAGCGCGACCCAAGTGAGGACCCCGGCGTTCGGCCGAGCCGGGGCGCACGGAACGTTCAGGTGCCTTCCACCTCGAAGGTGACCTTCGCGTTGATCCGGTACTGGGTGATCCGGTCGCCCTCGACCTTCGCCTCCATCTCCTTGATATAGATCGAGGCGATGCCGCGCAGGCTCTTCTGCGCGTCCTTGAGCGCCTGCTGCGCGGCGGCCTCCCAGCTGTCGGGCGATTCGGCAAGAAGTTCGATGACCTTCTTCGTCGTCATGGATCACCTTCCTTCCGACTCCGTGGAAACCACAAGCAGAAGGGACAACACCCGCGGGTTTCCTCGGTTCCGGGCTGGGGGGCCCGTCGGCTGGCCTGGCGGCGAACGCCCGGCCCCCATAGCCCTACAGGAAGTCCCGGAGCATCGGCACGAGCGGCTTGTCGGCGGGCGGCATCGGGTAGTCGCCCAGGCGGCTCGGCCGCACCCAGGCAAGCGCCTGTCCTTCGCGCGCACGCACCTGCCCCTGCCATTTCCGGCAGACATAAAGCGGCATCAGCAGGTGGAAGGTCTCGTAGCGATGCGAGGCGAAGGTAAAAGGCGCGAGGCAGCTTTCGGACACGTCGATTCCGAGTTCCTCGTGTAGCTCCCGGATGAGCGCGGCCTCCGGCGTCTCGCCGTCCTGCACCTTGCCGCCGGGAAACTCCCACAGGCCGGCCATCGGCTTTCCCTCCGGCCGCTGCGCGAGCAGCACGCGCCCGTCGGCGTCGATGAGCGCGACCGCGCTGACGAGCACGACCGGAAGGGCTCGTGAGGCCGGAGGCGGCGAGCCCTGTGGCCGCGAGTCCCTCGACCGTTCGAACGCCTCGCGGGTCAGCACCCGCAGCTCGACCTTGACAGGGCCGCCGCGCGCAGGCGCCGGCTCCTCGGCCTCGCCGACGAAGGCGAATCCCACCTTCTCCTGAACCCGGATCGACGCCCGGTTCGCCGGCATCGCCGAAGCCCTCACCCGGTCGACCCCCAGGCGGTCAAAGGCCATGCCGACGACGGCGCCCAGCGCCTCCGTCGCGTAGCCCCGCCCCCAGAAGGGCCGACCGATCCAATAACCGACCTCCGCCGCGCCGTCCGCTTCGACCATGATGCCGCAACAGCCGAGGAAGGCGCCGTCGTCGCGCCGCTCTACGGCGAAGACCATGTCATCCTCGTCGGCCAGCGTAGCGATCCACCGCTCGGCGGCGCCTTCCGGATAGGGGTGCGGAATCCGCGCCGTGTACCGGGCAACCTCCCAGTCGCCCGCGAGCCGCTGGATCGCCGGGGCATCCCCGGGCACCGGGCGGCGCAGGATCAGGCGTTCGGTTTCCAGGTGCGGCGGTTCGACCGGCCGCTCAGCTCCGGTAGTCGGCATTGATGTCGATGTAGCCATGGGTGAGGTCGCAGGTCCACACCCGCGCGCGCCCCCGCCCCACCCCGACATCGACGGCGATATCGATTTCGCGGCCCTTCATATGGGCGGCGACGGGTGCCTCGTCATAGTCCGGGCGGCGCTGCCCGTTCTCGGCGATGGTGATGCCGCCCATCGCGATCCGCAGCCGGTCGCGATCGGCCTTCTCGCCGGCCTTGCCGACGGCCATGACGATGCGGCCCCAGTTCGCGTCCTCGCCGGCGATCGCCGTCTTGACCAGCGGCGAGTTGGCGATGGCGAGGCCGATCCGCCGCGCCGCCGCGTCCGAAGCGGCGCCGGTGACCGTGACGGTCACGAACTTGCTGGCGCCCTCGCCGTCGCGAACGACCTGACAGGCGAGGTCGACCAGCAGATCCTCGAGCTTGGCGCGGAAATCGGCGAGGCGCCGGTCGCCGGGCTGCTGCACGGCGGCGTGACGCGGCCCCTGGCCCGTGGCGCAGAGCAGGAGCGTGTCGCTGGTCGAGGTGTCGCCATCGACGGTGATGGCGTTGAAGGAGCGGTCAACCGCCCGCCGCAGCAGCGGCTGAAGAACCGCCGCCGGCAGCTTCGCGTCGGTGGCCACGAAGGCCAGCATGGTCGCCATGTCCGGCGCGATCATGCCCGACCCCTTGGCAATGCCGTTGATCGTCACCGTCGCGCCGTCGATCGTGGCGGTGCGGGTGGCGACCTTCGGGAAAGTGTCCGTGGTCATGATCGCCTCCGCGGCAACCCGCCAGTTCGCCGGGTCGAGGTCGCCGATCAGCCCGTCCAGCCCGGCGATGATCCGATCGTCCGGCAACGGCTCGCCGATCACGCCGGTCGAAGCAACGAACACCCGGCCGGGCTGGCAGCCGAGGCGCTCGGCCACCGCCTTCGCCGTGCGCTTGGCCGCGGCCATGCCGGCGGCGCCCGTGAAGGCGTTGGCGTTGCCGGCATTGACCAGGATCGCCCGCGCCTTCCCGCCCGCCAGGTTGGCGCGGCAGATCTCCACCGGCGCCGCGGCGGTCAGCGACCGGGTGAAGACGCCGGCGACGGTCGTCCCGGCGGCGAACTCCAGAAGGCAGACATCCGTGCGCCCCTGGTACCGCACGCCGCAGGCGCGCGCCGCCAGCCGCACGCCGGCGATCGGCGGCAGTTCGGGGATGACCTCGGGGGCGAGAGGCGAGCGAGGCGGCATGGCGGCGTCGAAATCGACGTCGAGGGACGACGCGCCGCGCTAGTCCGCGGCGTCGGCCGGCGGTTGCGCCGCGCCGTCCTGTGCGGGCCCGCCGGCGGCCGGGCCCGCCGGACCCAGCTTCTCGATCTCGGCGTTCTCGCGCAGATTTGCCAGGAACTCGCGGACGAGTTCCTGCGACAGCTCGTTCTCGATCTGCGCCTGCGCCTCCTCGAAGCTCGGCGGCTTGGTCTCGCGGCGGTCCTCCACCTTGATCACGTGCCAGCCGAACTGGGTCTGCACCGGCTCCTTGGTATAGGCACCCGCCTCCAGGCCAAAGGCGGCTTCGGCGAACGCCGGCACCATCTGATCCGCGGTGAAGTAGCCAAGATCGCCGCCCTCGGGCGCCGACGGGCCGGTCGACCGCTCCCGGGCCAGAGCGACGAAGTCGGCCCCGCCGTCGAGCTCCACGATGACCGCCTCGGCCTCCTCCTTGCTCTCGAGAAGGATGTGGCGCGCCCGGATCTCCTGCTGGGGTTCGAAGTCGTCGACGATCTGCTGGTAGCGCTTCCGCATTCTCTCTTCGGTCAGGTTTTCCTCGAGATGGCGCTGGAGCAGAACCTGGCGGATGGCCTCATCCTCGAAGTCGGCGACCATTTCACGGACCATCTCGTCCTCGTGCAGGCCGCGCTCGCGCCCTTCCGTCGTCAGCAGGGTCAGATCGATGAGGCGATCGACCAGCGCCGGGAAGAGCTGCTCGATGTTCTGCTGATAGGCGGGCGGCAGCGTGCTCGCCGACTGGATGACGTCCGACCGGCGCAGCTCTTGGCCGTTGACCACGGCCACGACCGGGTCCGAAGCCGCCGCGTCTTCGGCCGTCTGGCCGGCGGCCTCGTCCGTCTGCGTCCCGGCGTCCGACTGCGCCTTGGCCGCGGCGGCCGCAAGAAGGAGGCCACCGAGCGCGGCGGCAAGAATCCTGAATTTCATACCCACACCTCAGACACCGGATACGACAGCGCTTGCCGCCTGGGATTTCGTTGGTTCCGCGCCCGCATCATGCACAGCACGCGGCCCAGCACAAGAGCGCAATCCTCAGGGAACCAGAGCGGATCGGCAAGGCCCTGCGGCATGACCGCGATGGATCGCCCCGGACCGTTCCCCGTTTGTTGGTTAACAGCAGGCGCCGCGGGACCAAAATCGGGCCGCGGCATCGCCCCTCGGGTCCGTCGATGGAAGACCAGCTCCTTCTCCTGATCGTTCTGGTCGGCACGGCCGGTGTCGCCGCGCAGTGGATCGGCTGGCGTCTCGGTCTGCCGGCCATCGTGATCCTGCTGATCGTCGGATTCCTGCTCGGCCCGTTCCTGCGGATCCTCGACCCGGAGAGGGACTTCGGCGCCTTCCTCAACCCGGCGATCAGCCTTGCCGTCGCCATCGTCATTCTGCAGGAAAGCCTCGGCCTCGATTTCTCCGGGCTGCGGGCCGGCGGACGGGCGGTCGCCCGGATCGTCGGGCTGGGCGTGCCGATGATCTGGGCCTTTGGCGCCGTTGCCGCCCATTTCCTGGCCGGCCTCTCCTGGCCCATCGCCGCCGTCATCGGCGTGATGCTGGTCATCACCGGGCCCACCGTGATCAGCCCGCTCCTGCGCCAGGCAAAGCTGGAGCGCCGGGCCGCGACCGTGCTGCGCTGGGAAGGCATCGTCAACGACCCGGTCGGCGCGGTGCTGACCGTGATCGTCCTCGAACTCCTCCTGCTCTGGGGCGCGGCGCGGGAGATCGAGGCGCCGCTGAGGGACGTCGCCATCGATCTCGCGAGCGGGACGCTGGCCGCGGCGACGCTCGGGATCGGCGCCGGCTTCTTCGTGCGATTCATGTTCGCCCGCGGCTACGTCCCGGAGTTTCTCAAGTCGCCGCTCGTCCTCGCCGTCGCGCTGCTGATCTACGCCCTGTCCCACCTTGTCCAGCACGAGGCCGGGCTGATCGCCGTGGCCGTCCTCGGAGTGGCGCTGGCCAATCTCGGCCTGCCCGAGATCGAGGACCTGAAGCAGTTCAAGGAATCGCTGAGCACCTTTCTCGTCTCCGGCGTCTTCATCGTGCTGGCGGCGACGGTGGACGTCGGCGCGTTTCTCCGCCTGGACTGGGGTGCCTTCGCCTTCATTGCCGCGATGATGTTCCTCGTGCGGCCTCTGGCCGTCGGCCTCGCAACCATCGGCACGGAGCTGACCTGGCAGGAGCGCCTGTTCGTCGGCCTGGTCGCGCCGCGCGGCATCGTCGTCGCCTCCCTCGCCGGCCTCGTCCATCAGCAGCTCGCGGACTCGGGATACGAGGGCGCGGAACTGATCGCCCCGCTCGTCTTCTCGGTCATCATCGCCACCGTGCTCGTCCACGGGCTGGGCCTGGGCCCGCTCTCCCGGGCACTCGGCCTCGCTTCGGAACGGCCGCCGGGCCTTCTCATCGTCGGGGCCGGCGACTGGACGATCGGCCTGACCAAGGTCCTCACCCGGCTCGGGACGCCGATCGTCCTGAGCGACCCCTCGACCGCAGCCCTGGAGCCCGCCAGGGGCTTGGCCGCGACGACCCACACGGGCCATCTGCTGGCGCCGGAGGAGGAGGACGCCGACCTCCTCACCGAAACCGAATACCTCCTTGCCGCCACGGAGGACGACGCCTTCAACGCCCTTCTCTGCCGGAAGTTCGCGACGGATCTCGGCCAGCAGAACGTCTATCAGGTGGCCTATGCCGGCCGGGGCGAGGCCGCGCCCCGCTTCCACAGGGAGTGGCGCGGGAACATCGTCATCGACGGCGAGATGCCCTTGGCGGAGCTGAACCGCCGCGTTGCCGAGGGGTGGCGCTTCCGCGCCGTGCCGGTGCAGGGCGCGGAGGCGCGCGACGGGCTGCGGCCTTCCGGATCGCGGCTTCCGGTCGCCTTTGTCCGGGAGAACGGAGAGCTGCTTTTCGCCTCACCGGAGACCGAGCTGCATGTCGGCGGCAAGGGAACCCTGGTCGTCTTCGAGGCGCCGGAGCACCCGCCGGCGGAAGCCGGCGGGCGGCCCGGCGATCGTTGACAGCCCCTCCCCATGGGCCTATCTCTCAGGCACTCCTGACAATTCAGGCCCATCGCCGTCCACCGTTATCGAGGTCTTGATGTTCGCCGCCCTAGCGAAGCGGATTTTCGGATCGGCCAATGATCGCTTCATCAAAAGCCTAGGCAAGCAGGTTGCTGCGATCAACGCGCTCGAACCATCGGTCGAGAAGCTGTCCGACGACGAGCTGCGGGCCCGCACCGGCTGGCTGCGCGAACGTCTCGCCGGCGGCGAGTCGCTGGATGACCTGCTGCCGGACGCGTTCGCGACGGTCCGGGAGGCGGCGAAGCGCACGCTCGGCCAGCGGCATTTCGACGTCCAGCTCATGGGCGGGATCATCCTCCACCGCGGCATGATCGCCGAGATGAAGACCGGCGAGGGCAAGACGCTCGTCGCGACGCTGCCCGTCTATCTGAACGCGCTCACCGGCAAGGGCGTGCACGTGGTGACGGTGAACGATTATCTGGCGCGCCGCGACGCCGACTGGATGGGGAAGATCTACCAGTTCCTCGGGATGTCGGTCGGCTGCATCGTCCCCGGCCTGCGCGACTCGGAGCGCCGCGCCGCCTACGCCGCGGACATCACCTACGGCACGAACAACGAGTTCGGCTTCGACTACCTGCGCGACAACATGAAGTTCCGCCTGGAGGACATGGTCCAGCGGGAGTTCCACTACGCCATCGTCGACGAGGTGGACAGCATCCTGATCGACGAGGCGCGGACGCCGCTGATCATCTCCGGGCCGGCCGAGGATTCCTCCGAGCTCTACACCCGCGTCAACGCCATCATCCCGAAGCTGGGCGAGGGCGATTACGAGAAGGACGAGAAGGCGCGCCAGGTGACGCTCACGGAGGAGGGTGCCGAAACGGTCGAGCGCCTGCTGACCGAGGCCGGGCTGCTGAAGGGCTCGCTCTACGACATCCACAACGTCACGCTGGTCCACCACGTCAACCAGGCGTTGCGCGCCCACAAGCTGTTCACACGCGACACCGACTACATCGTCAAGGACGACAAGGTCGTCATCATCGACGAGTTCACGGGTCGTATGATGGAGGGCCGGCGCTACTCGGACGGCCTCCACCAGGCGCTCGAGGCGAAGGAAGGCGTGACGATCCAGAACGAGAATCAGACGCTCGCCTCGATTACCTTCCAGAATTACTTCCGCCTCTACCCGAAGCTCGCCGGCATGACCGGCACGGCGATGACCGAGGCAGGAGAGTTCGCCGAGATCTACGGCCTTGAGGTCGCCGAGGTGCCGACGCATCTCCCCGTCATCCGCAGGGACGAGGACGACGAGGTCTACCGCACCGCGAAAGAGAAGCAGGACGCGATCATCCGTCTCATCGAGGAGTGCCGGGCACGGCAGCAGCCGGTGCTGGTCGGCACCGTCAGCATCGAGAAGTCGGAGGCGCTGTCGGCGGCACTGAAGAAGAAGAAGATCCCGCACCAGGTGCTGAACGCCCGCTACCACGAGCAGGAGGCCCACATCATCGCCGAGGCCGGCGTGCCCGGGGCGGTGACGATCGCCACCAACATGGCCGGTCGCGGCACCGACATCCAGCTCGGCGGCAATTTCGACATGCGGGTGCAGCGGGAGACCGCGGGCATCGAGGACGAGGCGGAGCGGGCGCGAAAGATCGAGCAGATCCGCAAGGAGATCGAGGCCGCCAGGGAGGTGGCCCTCAAGGCCGGCGGGCTCTATGTGATCGGCACCGAACGGCATGAGAGCCGCCGCATCGACAACCAGCTTCGCGGCCGTTCCGGCCGCCAGGGCGACCCCGGCGCGTCGCGCTTCTTCCTGTCCCTCGAGGACGACCTGATGCGCATCTTCGGGTCGGAGCGCATGGATTCCATGCTGCAGCGCTTCGGCCTGAAGGAGGGCGAGGCGATCGTCCATCCCTGGGTGAACAAGGCGCTGGAGAAAGCGCAGCAGAAGGTCGAGGCGCGCAACTTCGAGATTCGCAAGAATCTCCTGAAGTACGACGACGTCATGAACGACCAGCGCAAGGTCATCTACGAGCAGCGCAAGGAGCTGATGCGGGCGACGGATGTCTCCCAGACCGTCGCCGACATGCGCCACGAGGTGATCGAGGACATGGTCGCCCGCTTCATCCCGGCGAACGCCTACCCCGAGCAATGGGACGTGAAGGGGCTCCATGAGGAGGCCTTGCGGATCTTCGGGCTCGACCTGCCGATCGAGGACTGGTCGAAGGAGGAAGGCATCGCCGAAGAGGCAATCCGCGAACGGATCACCGAGGCGGTCGACCGCAAGATGGCCGAGAAGGCGGCCAATTTCGGCCCCGAGATCATGCGGATGGCGGAAAAGAGCCTGCTGCTGCAGCTCCTCGACCAGGCCTGGAAGGACCATCTCCACAGCCTCGACCATCTGCGCCACGGCATCGGCCTGCGCGCTTATGGCCAGCGCGATCCGCTGAACGAGTACAAGCGGGAGGCCTTCGAGATGTTCGAGGGCATGCTGGCCCGCCTGCGCGAGACGGTGACCGGCGTTCTCAGCCACATCGAGATCCGCAGCACCCCGCGGCCCGAGGAGGCCGTGCCGCAACGCGCCGCCGCTCCGGAAGGGCGCCCCACGCGGACCGATCCGGCGCTGGTCGGTGTCGGCGCCGGTGCCGCTGCCGAGGCGGCCGGGATGCAGGGGCCGGACCCGAATCCGGTGCGGCGACCGGCTTCGGCTCCGCCGCCGCGCCGCGCCGCCGCAGCCGCGCTCGACCCCAATGATTCGACCACCTGGGGCAAGGTCGCCCGCAACGCCCCCTGCCCCTGCGGCTCCGGCAAGAAGTACAAGCACTGCCACGGCAAGATCTAGGCGCTGCTGGAGAAGAGCCAACGCAATCCGGGCTCAGCGCCGTATGCGGCCGCCGGACCGTCTCGCGCGGAGGTCTGCCCTCCGCAAGATCACGGCGACGCCTCGGGCTATCCCAGCCCGGTCTTCCCCATCGCCAGGAACTTCTCCCGCCGCCGGCTGCGGAATCCGTCGGGGTCGCCCGCCCGGAGCTCCCGGAGCGCCGCCTCGAGCGCGTCGCCCGCGTCGGCGATGGTCTTCGCCGGCGCCCGGTGCGCGCCGCCGAGCGGTTCCGGCACGATGGCGTCGATGACGCCGAGCCGGAGCAGGTCGTCCGCCGTGAGCTTCAGCGCCTCGGCCGCCTCCTTCGCCTGTTCGGCACTGCGCCAGAGGATGGAGGCGCAGCCTTCCGGCGAAATGACGGAGTAGACCGCGTGCTCCAGCATGAGCACGCGGTTGCCGGCGGCGAGCGCGATGGCGCCGCCGGAGCCACCCTCGCCGATGATGAGCGAGACCAGCGGTACCCGGATCTTGAGGCAGGTCTCGATGCAGCGGGCGATCGCCTCGGCTTGGCCGCGGGCCTCGGCCTCCACGCCGGGATAGGCGCCCGGCGTGTCCACCAGCGTCAGCACCGGTAGCCGGAACCGGTCGGCGAGTTCCATCAGGCGCTGCGCCTTCCGATAGCCCTCGGGCTTCGCCATGCCGAAATTGTGGGCCACGCGAGAGGCCGTGTCGCGCCCCTTCTCGTGGCCGATGACGACCACGGAATGGCCGCGGAACCGGCCAAGGCCGCCGATGATCGCCTTGTCCTCGCCGAACAGCCGGTCGCCGGCCAGCGGCGTGAAGTCCTCGATCAGCGCCGCAACGTAATCGCCGAAATGGGGACGGTCGGGATGCCGGGCGACCTGCGTCTTCTGCCAGGGCGTGAGCCGGCCGTAGGTCTGCCGCAGGAGCCGGTCGGCCTTCGTCTGAAGCCTCGAAACCTCCTCGGCGATGTTGATGTCGCCGGCGTCGGAAAGGTGGCGAAGCTCCTCGATCTTTCCCTCGAGCTCGGCAATGGGCTTTTCGAATTCCAGAAAGGTGGGCATGCGTTCTCTCTACCGCGGCGGGCTGCCGGCCGCGGCCGTCGGGATCAGGAAGTCGGTCGCTCTTCGGCAGGCGGGGAGCGAGGTGCAGCCCGCCGGCAAGCCGCGGCCGCGTCGCCCATTCCCGACGCGGCCGTCACGCAACCGGCCCTTGACCCGCGCCCCCCGTTCCCGGCTCATCGTCGTCAGCTTCGGCCCGCGATCTGCCGCGCCTTCTGGACGAGGACTTCCGCCTGCCGGATCGAGGCGAGGTCGATCAGCTTGCCGTCGAGCGAGACCGCGCCCTTGCCCTCGCGGGCCGCGTCCTCCATCGCTTGGATGATGCGCTCGGCCTTCTTCACCTCGGCCTCGCTCGGGCTGAACAGTTCGTTGGCGAGGCCGATCTGTGACGGGTGGATCGCCCATTTGCCCTCGCAGCCGAGGACGCCGGCGCGGTTGGCCGCCGCGCGGTAGCCATCGGCGTCGGAAAAGTCGCCGAACGGCCCATCCACCGGGCGCAACCCGTTGGCGCGCGCCGCCACGACCAGGCGGGCGATGGCGTAATGCCACATGTCGCCCCAATGCACCTGCCGCTGCCCGGCCTCATCCGGGTCGGTCAGCACCGCGTAGTCGCGGTTGACGCCGCCGATATTTGTCGTCCGCGCCTTGGTCGAGGCGGCGAAGTCCGCAACGCCGAAATGAAGCGATTCGTTGCGCCTGCTTGCCGCGGCGATCTCGTCGATATTGGCCATGCCGAGCGCTGTTTCGATGATCAGTTCGAAGCCGATCCGCTTCTTGCGGCCGACGGCCGCCTCACACTGGGTCACCAACATGTCGACGGCATAGACATCGGCAGCCGTGCCGACCTTCGGAATCATGATCAGGTCGAGCCGCTCGCCGCCTTGCTCGATGACGTCGACGACATCGCGATACATGAAATGGGTATCGAGCCCGTTAATTCGAACGGACAACGTCTTGTTGCCCCAATCGATGTCGTTGAGCGCGGCGATGATGTTCTTGCGGGCCTGGGCCTTGTCGTCGGGTGCGACCGCGTCCTCGAGATCGAGGAAGACGACGTCGGCGGCGGAACGGGCCGCCTTCTCGAAAAGCTGGGGTTGACTGCCGGGAACCGCCAGCTCGCTGCGATTGAGCCGAGGAGGTGCCTGCTCGACGATCTTGAAGCTCATCTCCAACCTCCGCCACGCTTGGGGTTCTGTTGTTGGTGGGGCAGCGGGCGAAACCTTGCCTCGCCGGCCAAGAGAACGCGCGTTGCGGCTAGATGCCGTGTTGCGGCGGCGCTTGTCAACCGCGCGGAATGCCGCACGGCGCGCAACCGCTCAGATCGCACCCTGGTCCGATCCGTCGCCGCGGCGGCGGGACGCGCGCGCGAAGCCGTCCGCAAGCGGATGACGGTCGCGCACCAGCGCTTTCATCCGCTCGTTCGCCACATGGGTGTAGATCTGCGTCGTCGAGATATCGGCGTGGCCAAGCATCTGCTGGACGCTTCGCAGATCGGCGCCGTGATCCAGAAGGTGGCTCGCAAAGGCGTGCCGCAGGACATGCGGCGACACCTTGGCCGGAGGGATCTCCGCGGAAACGGCAAGCTCTTTGAGCAGCTGGGCGAGGCGGTGCCGCGTCAGATGGCCGCTGTCGCCCCAGGACGGAAACAGCCAGGGCGATTCCGGGGCCGGCCCCTTGCCGCGGCCGCGCTTCGGCAGGAACGCGGACCGAACCTCCAGATAGGCGGTCAGCGCGTCGCGCGCCGGTTGGCTCAGGGGAACCATGCGTTCCTTGCCGCCCTTGCCGCGTACCACCAGCACCCGGGAGTCGCGCTGCACCGCCGCCAGGGTCAGGCCGATCAGCTCGGAGACGCGCAGCCCCGTGGCGTACAGCATCTCGACCAGGGCAACGAGTCGCGCGCCCTCAGCGCCGTCGCGCGCGCGGGCCGCCTGCAGCAGCCGCTCGACTTCCGCCTCGCTCAGCAGCTTCGGGAGCGAGCGGCCGCGGCGCGGGCTGTCGATGATCGCCGAGGGATCGTCGTCCCGCAGCCCTTCGCCCGCCAGGAATCGGTAGTACTGGCGGATGGCGGACAGCCGGCGGGCCGCTGTGCGCGGCGCCATGCCGGCGTCGGACAGCCGCGCCAGATAGGCGCGAATCGCACCCGAATCCGCGGCCTCGAGCCGCTGCCCGCGCTTCGCGAGGAACGCGGCGAACTCCGTCAGGTCGCGACGATAGGCCTCCACCGTGTTGGCGGCCGCGTTGCGCTCCGCCACCAGCATCTCGAGGAAGGTCTGCAGGTGGCGGGGCGGCGCCGACGGGCCGCGGCGGCCGGCCGCAGCCGGTCGGGGACGGGACGACGTCGTCCGCTCGGTCGCCATTCGGGCCGCCCTTCGGTCAGACGCCGCTGGCGACGGCTGCTTCGAGGGCCAGCGCTCTGGCCTCGGCCTCTAGGCCGACCGCCTGCAGGCTCGCGAGCGCGCGGCTCAGGATGATGGGATTGGTCTCTCCGGGGCCATCCGGCCCCAGGCTGATGAGCGTGAGCAGCACGGTCTCGCCGACGCGCCCGGCAGCTGCGGCATCGTCGAGAATGAACCACAGGGCCGGGTTCGGCAGCGACTGCTTGACCGGGGGCGAGCCATCGGCCAGAACCCGCCAAGCCGCGCCGACCGGCTCGCCAAAGGCTTCGAAGATCGCGAACAGCCGGGCCGCGCGCTGACCGGCCTGCTCGTCGCCGCCGGCGGCCTGGTTGTCGCGCCAGGCCCGCACCGAGTCGGCGTCCCAGACCAGGGGCCTGCCGTCGCCGGCGATCCGCGTGAGAAGCCAAAGCGCAGAGGTGGCGGCGGCCGCCTGCGGATCCCGCGACGCCTGTGCCTGGACCAACGCGAGCCACCGCTCCGCGCCACCGGCTTCGCCGAGAAGATGAAGGGCGCGGCCGACATCGAGCGCGAACCACGCGAGCTCGGGCGCCGGTTCGAGACCGATCAGGAAGGGTCGATAGACCCGGACCGCGGTCTGATAGCGGCCCTGCTCGCGCGCGAGCCGCAGCGCCGTCTCGAGCAGGGTGGCGCGGGCCAGGGGTTGCTCGGTGCGGACGACCGCCTGGTACAGCGCCGCACGGCTGCGCTGTCCCGGTTCCTCTTCGGCGAGACTGAGCGCGTTGTCCAGCTCACGGGGCTCGAGCGGCTGCTCGGCGTAGACGCGGGCCAACGCCTCCGCGGACAAGGCACCGGCCTCGGCGGCGCGCTCGGCCGCGGCAAGCCGCAAGGCGGGGTCCGCGCCGGGCGCGGTGGCGATCCAGGCGAGGGCGGCCGGGTCTTCGGTCTCCAGAACGCTCTCGGGCAGCGGCTGCTTCGCCGCCTGCATCATGGCGAGATGAAGCGCGGTCGGGATCGGCAGGGACTTGACCCTTGCGCTCTCCACGCCGCTCAGCGCGTCGACCAGCGTGAAGAATGCCTCATCGTCTGCACGCCCCTGCTCGCGCAGAAGGCCGACGCCCAGCGCCGCCTCGTCGTATTCCCCGGCGTGGGTCTGGCAGAAGATCAGAGCCTTCTGCCAGTAGACATCGTCGAATGCGCGGATCCATCGATCGACCTGCGCGCAAGCCGCGTCGAGGTCGTTCGCGAACAGAAGCGCATCGGTCACGAACCGCGCCGCCGTCGCGTCCGTTTCCCGCTCGGGGATCAGGCGAAGCAGCTTGGCCGCGCCTTGATAGTCTCCCATCGCGACCAGACGCTCGGCCCGAAGCGAGAAGAGGTTGCTGTCGGGCGCCTCGGCATCGCCCCTCGGCGCTATGGCCGAAGACAGCAGAAGACGCCGCATCAGATCGCGCATCGCGGGCGAACGGGCCGTCGCCGGAAGGCTCGGCAGCAGCCGCACCAACAGGGCCCGGTCCGTGCCGCGCCACATCTCGGTGCCGAGGCCGCCTTCCTCCGGACCGAGGGCCCCCGCATAGTCGGACCTGACCTCGGGAAGCGGCGCGACTTCTATACCGCTCGGCGCGCGCTCCGGCACGGTCGTGCCGGACGGCGCCGGTACGGCGGCCCCAGGCCCCTGCCCTTCGGCCGGGCGCCCCCCCTCCCCGGTGCCGGTCGCCGGGGCGTCGGTTGCCGGCCCCAGCACGGTCGGCGCCCCCACCTGCGCCAGCGCGGCTCCGCCCGCCCCGGCGGCCAGAAGGGCGACGAGGCCGACCGCCGCGACCCGGCGCGCAACCCGGCTGCCCTCCTCTCCATGCGAGAGACGCATGGCGGAGCGGTCAGCCGTATCCGCGCATCGGGGCATCCGTCTCAAAGGTCCCTCGCCCGCCCTCGCCGGGAGGGACAAAGGACTCCGGTCCCGGACTTGACGAAGCCAGCCCACCGGCCGACGCGCGGCCACCGCCTATTGGATGAAGCGGTCATTCGGAATGACCTGCTCCATCGGCTGCGTGGGAGGCGGGATATCCCAAGTCGCCAGAAACACCAAGCCGCCGCCGACCAGGGCGACGAAAACGAGAGCAACGACCAAAAGATATTTCTTCATGAACTCGATTCGGCCATGAATTTCTCCGGGACCGTCGCGGCCGTGCAAGCATTCCGGACAGGACCGTGGGTTGCGATTTCTCGGGCGATTTATGCTAGGGTTCGTTTGTGGCGAGTTTGCGGCAGTTTACCGATGCGCGATGAGGGATTCAATAATGGCGGCTTGCCGCCCGGCCCTGCCGGCCAATGGGCGGCGGTCGGCGGGCCGCCGCGGCTGAGACCGGGGCCATGCCCGTGACGACGCACTCTGCGTCGCCGCCCCTGCAGGTGACAAGGACCATCGTTCTGGTCGGCCTGATGGGGGCCGGAAAGAGCTGCGTCGGCCGCCGGCTGGCGACGCGGCTGGGGCTTCCGTTCATCGATGCCGACCGCGAGATCGAGCAGGCGGCCGGCTGCTCGATCCCCGAGTTCTTCGCCCGCCACGGCGAGGCCGCATTCCGCGACGGCGAGCGGCGCGTGATCAAGCGGCTCCTGGGCAACCCGGTCCACGTGCTGGCCACCGGCGGGGGCGCCTTCATGGACCCACAGACGCGGGCGCTGGTCCGCGAGCGCGGCATTTCGGTCTGGCTGCGCGCCGACCTCGACCTCCTGCTGCGGCGGGTGCTGCGCCGCAGCGACCGGCCGTTGCTCCAGGTCGCCGACCCCCGCAGGAAGCTCGAGGAACTCATCGCGCTGCGCTACCCGATCTATGCCGAGGCGGATGTGACGGTGGACAGCGACGACGGGCCGCCCGAGGCGACCGTGGAGAAGGTCATCGACGCCCTCGCCACCCATTTGGCGCCGCCGGACCGGGGCCGCTCCTCCGTCGGCTGCGAAGCGAGTTCTGCGAGGTGAGGTCTTCGAGGTGACCTCCTGTGCCCGACTGGGCGTCGAACTCGGCGCCCGTAGCTATGACATTCTGGTCGGCAGCGAGCTGCTGGCGGCCGCCGGACACCACATCCGGCCGCTGCTGAAACAGCCGCGCGTCGTCGTGGTAACCGACGCCACCGTCGCCGATCTTCATCTCGCTGCGCTCGGCCGCGCCCTCGACGACGCCGGCATCCGGCACGACGCGATCGTCGTCCCCGCCGGCGAGCAGACGAAGAGCTTCGAGGAGCTCGCGCGCGTCGTCGACGCCCTGCTCGCGGCCCGCATCGAGCGGGACACGGCGCTGATCACGCTGGGCGGCGGCGTCGTCGGCGACCTCGGCGGCTTCGCCGCCAGCATCGTGCTGCGCGGCATCGACTTCATCCAGATTCCGACCACGCTGCTGGCCCAGGTCGACAGCTCGGTCGGCGGCAAGACCGGGATCAACACGAGCCGGGGCAAGAACCTGGTCGGCAGCTTCTACCAGCCGCGGCTGGTGCTCGCCGACATCGACACGCTGACGACCCTGCCGCGCCGGCAGTTCCTCGCCGGCTACGCCGAGGTGGTGAAGTACGGGCTCATCGGGGACGCCGCGTTCTTCGGCTGGCTCGAAGGGCACGGCGCCGGCCTGATCGAGGGCGACCTGGAATCCCGCCAGCATGCGGTGCTGACGAGCTGCGCCGCCAAGGCAGCCGTCGTCTCCGCCGACGAACGCGAGGCCGGCGCCCGCGCGCTGCTCAATCTCGGCCACACCTTCGGTCACGCGCTGGAGGCCGAATGCGGCTATTCCGACGAGCTGCTGCACGGCGAGGCCGTGGCGATCGGCATGGTCATGGCCTTCGACCTCTCGGCCCAGCTCGGCCTCTGCCCGCTCGAGGACGCCGCGCGGGTGAGGCGCCACCTCGCCAGCGTCGGTCTGCCGACCGACCTGTCCGCCCTCGGCGACCGGGTCTGGGACCCCGACCGCCTGATCGCGCACATGCAACAGGACAAGAAGGTCCGGGACGGCAGAATCACTTTCGTGCTGGCGCGCGGCATCGGCCGGGCCTTCCTCGCCCGGGATGTCGAGCTCGGGGAGGTGCGCCGTCTGTTGCAGGACACGATCGCCGCATAGCCATGCCAGAAGACGCCACGACGACATCGCGGCGGCGGCTCGGCGCCGAACGGGCGAATTGTGCCCAAGGATGAACCGACCATGATCGCCACCATTTGCGCCATCGTCCTGCTGCTGATCCTCTCGGCCTTCTTCTCCGGCTCGGAGACAGCGCTGACCGCGGCCTCGCGCTCGCGCATGCACGCCCTGGAGCTCCAGGGCGACCGCCGCGCGGCCCGGGTCAACCGGCTGCGCGGCCAGATGGAGCGGGTGATCGGCGCCATCCTGCTCGGCAACAACCTCGTCAACATCCTGAGCTCCGCGCTCGCCACCAGTCTGCTGATTGCGCTCTTCGGCGACAGCGGCGTCGTCTACGCGACGATCGCCATGACCGCGCTCGTGGTCCTGTTCGGCGAGGTGATGCCCAAGACCTACGCCATCAACAACGCCGACCGCGCGGCCCGCGCCGTCGCACCGCTGATGCAGCCGGTCGTCGTTCTGTTCGGCCCGGTGACGCGGGTGGTCCAGCTCTTCGTGCGCGGCGTCTTCCGCCTGTTCGGCGTCAAGGTCGTCGCCGGCATCGGCACCGAATCGACGGAGGAGGAGCTGCGGGGCGCGATCGACCTGCATGCGGGCTCGGGAGCGGAGGTCCGACATGCCGGGGCGATGCTGCACAGCATCCTCGACCTCGAGGAAGTCGAGGTCAGCGACATCATGGTGCATCGCCGGAACGTCGTGATGATCGACGCGGACCAGCCGCCGGCGAAAATCGTCGAGGACGTGCTGAACAGCCCCTATACGCGCCTTCCGCTCTGGCGCGGCGAGCCGGACAACATCGTCGGCGTGCTGCACGTCAGGGCGCTGCTTCGGGCGATGCAGGCCAACGGCGGCTCGGCCAACGGTCTCGACGTCGCCGCGCTGGCGTCACCGCCGTGGTTCATCCCCGACACCACGAGCCTGCTCGACCAGCTCCAGGCATTCCGAAGCCGCCATGAGCACTTCGCCCTCGTCGTCGACGAATACGGCGCGCTGATGGGAATCGTGACCCTGGAGGACATCCTGGAGGAGATCGTCGGCGACATCGCCGACGAGCTCGACATCAGCGTCGCCGGCGTCAAGGCCGAGGCGGACGGGTCCTACACCGTCAGCGGCCTCGTCACGATCCGCGACCTCAACCGGGAGTTCGGCTGGCGCCTGCCCGACGAGGAGGCCTCGACCATCGCCGGGCTGGTGCTCCACGAGGCGCGCCGCATCCCGGAGAAGGGGCAGGTGTTCGTGTTCCACGGCTTCCGCTTCGAGGTTCTCGAGCGCCAGCGCAACCAGATCAAGACGCTGCGCATCACGCCGCTCGCCTCCTCGAACGGGGAAGACGACGAGGCCGCCGGATCGGAGCATCAGGGCTGACGGCCGAGGCACGGGCCGGATTGACGCAGCGCAGCATCGGCCGATAGGCTCGCCGGCCGGAGAGCCATCGATCCAGGGAGATCGGCCTCATGCCCCTCTCACCGCCCGTCGAGCGAGAGCACCTGCATACGCGCGCCTACGCGTTCCGCGGCTATCGGCGCGCGGACGGTCTGTGGGACATCGAGGGCCACATGACCGACACCAAGACCTACAGCTTTCCCAACGAATGGCGGGGCGAAATCGCGAGCGGCGAGCCGATCCACGACATGTCCATTCGGCTCACCCTCGACGACGATTTCGTCGTCCGCGACATCGAGGTGGTGACCGACGCCGCGCCGTTCCGGACCTGTTCCGGCATCACGCCGAATTTCGCCGTCGTCAAGGGTCAGCGCGTCGGCCCGGGCTGGCACCGGACGATCCGGCGGCTGCTCGGCGGCGTGCAGGGCTGCACCCACCAGGTCGAGATGCTGGGCGCGCTGGCCACGGTCGCCTTCCAGACGATCTATCCCTCCCAGACGCGGCGCGACGAGGCGGCGGAAGACTCCAAGCGGCCGCCCCACCTCGACAGCTGCCACGCGCTGGCGAGCGACGGCGAGGTGGTCAAGCGCTTCTGGCCGCAGTTCTACACGGGCGCCTAGGGACCACGGTCTTGTGCTTTCGGCGCGCCACGCCTGGCCTTGAGCTGGGCCTCCACCGGGCCCACGGGTCGCGCCCGCGGGCCACGGTCGGGAAGACCTCAGCCCGCCTGCTCCTCCTCGGTCGGCGCCCGGGTGGTGAGGGCGAGCGCGTGGATCGGGCCGCGCAGCTCCTCGGCGAGAACCTCGTAAACCCGGCGCTGGCGGGCGACGCGCGACAGCCCTTCGAACGCCGCGGCCGTGATCTCCACCCGGAAATGCGTCTCCCCCTCCGGGCGCGCGCCGGCGTGACCTATATGAAGATGCGATTCGTCAACCACGCGCAGCCGCACCGGCGAAAAGGCGTCGCGCAGTTTTTCCTCGATTCGATCGGCGACCGGCATGTCTCACTCCCTTTACGACGACCTTCCTGCAGATAGACGGGCCAGGGCCTCAATGCAACGACCGGGCAAGGGGCAGGCCGCATCGTGACCGAACTCGATCGAGAGGACCGAATCGGCGGCCTCGCGCCGGCCGCCGCCTCGCGCGGAACCGCCTATCTGCTGCTCGGCGCCGTCATTCTGCTGTGGGGCGCCAACTGGCCGGTGATGAAGGTCGGACTGACCTACATTCCGCCTTTCTGGTTCGCGGTCGTCCGCATGGCCATGGGCGCGGCGACGCTGTTCGCCGTCCTCGCCGCGACCCGGCGGCTTGCCCTCCCGACCGCGCGCGACCTGCCGCTGCTGCTCAGCGTTGGCCTGCTGCAGATGGCGGCGTTTCTCGCCCTGGTCAATTTCGGCCTGCAATATGTCGAGGCGGGCCGGTCGGCGGTCCTCGCCTACACGACGCCGCTCTGGGTCGTGCCGGGCGCCGCGCTGCTGCTCGGCGAGCGGATCACCGGACTGAAGCTCGGCGGGCTGCTGCTCGGCCTCGCCGGCGTCGCCACGCTGTTCAATCCGTTCGGCTTCGACTGGGGCCGACCGGAGGTCGTGCTCGGCAACGGGCTGCTGATGCTCGCGGCCATCGCCTGGGCCGTCGCGATCCTCCACATCCGGGGGCATGTCTGGCGCCTGTCGCCACTGCAGCTCGCGCCCTGGCAGATGCTGGCGGCGATTCCGCCGCTGCTCGCCCTTGCCCTGTGGTTCGAGGGCGGCGCGCCGGTCCGCTGGTCCGGCGAGCTGCTGGCGATCCTCGTCTATAACGGCCCGATCGCAACGGCCTTCTGCTTTTGGGCAACGGTAACGATCAACCGGGCCCTGCCCGCCATCACCACCTCCCTCGCGTTCCTCGGCGTGCCGGCCGTGGGGGTCGCCGGCTCGGCCCTCGGCCTGGGCGAACCGGTGACCCCGACCCTGCTGGCCGGTCTCGGATTCATTCTGGGCGGCCTCGTCCTGGTCAACCTCGCGGACCAGCGGCGGCGCTGACGGTGCGGCATTTTCGCGCGGCTCGGCTTGCCAGCCGGTCTGCGCCGCCCCATACTCTGGCAATGTCCAAGTTCGCCTCATCGTCCGAGCAGCCCGTTTTCGCGCAGGAGTCGCCGCGCGCGCGGACCTGCGACCACCCGCTTTGTACGGAACCGGGTCTCTACCGCGCGCCGAAGACTCGCCAGCGACTGAACGAGTACTACTGGTTCTGCCTCGACCACATCCGCGACTACAACAGGATGTGGAACTACTACGAGGGGATGGGCCCGGAGGAGATCGAGGCGCAGATCCGCGAGGACACGGTCTGGCAACGACCGACATGGCCCTTGGGCGGCGGTTGGCGCGCGGAACGGTTCAAGAACCCGACCGCCGGGCTGCATGACGGCTTCGGCTTCTTCAAGGAGGACCGGCGGGCGTATCGGAACCGCCGGCACGAGGGCCGGAAGCCGCCCCGGACCGCCGAGGAAGAGGCGCTCGCGGTGCTCGAGCTGACGCCGCCGGTCACGCTCGAGGAGGTGAAGCTCCGCTACAAGGACCTGGTGAAACAGCTGCACCCCGACGTCAACGGCGGCGACAGGTCCGCCGAGGAACGACTGAAAGCCGTCAACCAGGCCTACAGTACGCTCAAGAGCAGCACTACATTAAGGAACGGCGCCTATCCCTGGACGCCGTGACAGCGCAGCGACAACATCCCGAAAGCAGAGTGATGGCAGTTCAGACAACCCATACGGCCGCCCCCGCGACCCCCAATACATCGGTCCCCGACATCACGATCTCGGTGGCGCAGACCTTCGGCATCGACTGCGACATGCAGGTGCCGGCCTTCAGCCAGCCGAGCGAGCACGTGCCGGACATCGATGAAGCCTACCGCTTCGACCACGACACGACGCTCGCGATCCTCGCGGGCTTCGCCTACAACCGCCGCGTCATGATCCAGGGCTATCACGGGACCGGCAAGTCGACGCATATCGAGCAGGTGGCGGCACGACTCAACTGGCCGTGCATCCGGGTCAATCTCGACAGCCACATCAGCCGTATCGACCTCATCGGCAAGGACGCGATCGTGCTTCGGGACGGCAAGCAGGTGACCGAGTATCGGGAGGGCCTGCTGCCCTGGGCGCTGCAGAACCCGACCGCGCTCGTCTTCGATGAGTACGACGCCGGCCGGCCGGACGTCATGTTCGTCATCCAGCGGGTGCTCGAGGTCGAGGGCAAGCTGACGCTGCTCGACCAGAACCGGGTCATCCGCCCGCACCCGGCCTTCCGCCTGTTCGCCACGGCGAACACGATCGGCCTCGGCGACACGACCGGCCTCTATCACGGCACGCAGCAGATCAATCAGGGCCAGATGGACCGCTGGAACATCGTCGCCACCCTGAACTACCTCCCGCATGACGAGGAGGTGAACATCGTCCTGGCCAAGGCGCCGAGTTACGACACCGAGGAGGGGCGTGCGACCGTCAGTGCGATGGTCGCGCTCGCCGACCTGACGCGCGCCGGCTTCGTCAACGGCGACATCTCCACCGTCATGTCGCCGCGGACGGTCATCACCTGGGCGGAGAACGCGCGCATCTTCAACGACGTCGCCTTCGCCTTTCGGGTGACCTTCCTGAACAAGTGCGACGAGATCGAGCGGCCGATCGTCAGCGAATACTATCAGCGATGCTTCGGCACCGAGTTGAAGCCGACCACTGGCAAGGCGATGCTGGTCTGAAGCGGGAACGTTCTGAATCGGGATCGGCTCCGGCCGTCGCAAGGATGAATCGCAGGGACACCGCCGTCGAGGAATTCCGCCGCGTCACCGGCGCGGCGATGCGCGCCATCGCCGCGCGCAACGACCTCACCGCAACCTTCGCACCGGGCCAGCATGGGCTGCACGGCACCGAGGCCCGCTTGCCGCTGCCCGGGCGCGACCTGCCGGCGAACGAGGTCGCCTACATCCGTGGCGAGGCCGACGCCATCGCCTTGCGCCTGCGCCACCACGACGCAAACCTGCACCGGCGCGAGACGCCCGCCGGCGAGATCGCCCGCGGCGTCTTCGACGCCGTCGAGCAGGCTCGGGTCGAGGCGATCGGCGCCCGGACGATGGCCGGGGTGGCCGACAACCTCGCCGCGGCTCTCGACGAGCATTGCCGGCAGCGCGGCTATGCCCGCGTGACGGAGCGCGATCAGGCGCCGCTCGCCGAGGTCATGCGGCTGCTCGCCCGCGAGGCAATGACGGGCATGCCGCCCCCGCCGAATGCCCGGCGGATCGTGGATCTGTGGCGGCCCGTGCTCGACGAGCGGGTGCACCAGGATCTCGCCCGGCTGGTGCGCTTGATGGACGACCAGCAGGCCTATGCGAAGGCGGTTCGCCAGCTCCTCGCCGACCTCGACATCGAAACCGGCGCCGAAGAGGCGACGCCCGCCGACGAGGACTCCGAGAACGAGGGCGAGAACGGCCAGGAGGATGCGAACCAGGGCCAGGGCGAAGCCGGCGAGCAGGAAAGCGCGGATTCCGCCGCGGCGATGGAAGGCCGCGAGGCGGAGGGAAGCGACGACGGCGGCGACGGCGCCGTGACCGAGGAAGACGCGGGGATGCACGGCGAAGGCGGCGAGGAAGAGCCTGGCCGCCCCGGGCGGCCGCCTTTGACGGATGACCGCCGGAACAGCCGGACCGAGCCCGCCTACCGTGCCTACACCACCGAGTTCGACGAGGTGGTGGACGCCGTCGATCTCTGCGACGCCGACGAGCTCACGCGCCTGCGGCAACTGCTCGACCAGCAGCTCTCGCATCTCCAGGCCGTCGTCTCGAAGCTCGCGAACCGGTTGCAGCGACGCCTGCTCGCCAAGCAGTCGCGGGCCTGGGAATTCGACCTCGAGGAGGGCCTGCTCGACAGCGCGAAGCTGTCGCGCGTCATCGTGAACCCGGTTCTCCCTCTCTCCTACAAGCGGGAGAAGGACACCGAGTTCCGCGACACGGTCGTCACGCTGCTGATCGACAATTCGGGTTCCATGCGCGGGCGGCCGATCACCGTGGCCGCCATGAGCGCCGACATCCTCGCCCGGACGCTGGAGCGCTGCGGCGTCAAGGTCGAGGTTCTGGGCTTCACCACCCGGATGTGGAAGGGCGGCCAATCGCGCGAGCGCTGGATCGCCAGCGGCAAGCCGGCCAATCCCGGTCGGCTCAACGATCTGCGCCACATCGTCTACAAGGCGGCGGACGCCCCCTGGCGGCGGGCGCGCAAGAGCCTCGGCCTGATGCTGCGCGAAGGGATCCTCAAGGAGAATATCGACGGCGAGGCGCTGCTCTGGGCGCACAGTCGGTTGATCGCCCGGCCGGAGCAGCGCCGCATCCTGATGGTGATCTCCGACGGCGCCCCGGTCGACGACTCGACCCTGTCCGTCAATCCGGGCAACTATTTGGAGCGCCACCTGCGCGAGGTCATCGAGTGGATCGAGACCTGCTCGCCGGTCGAGCTCATCGCCATCGGCATCGGGCACGACGTCACTCGATACTACCGGCGGGCGGTGACCATCGTCGATGCCGAGCAACTTGGCGGCATCATGCTGGAGAAGCTCGCGGAGCTTTTCGAGGAGGACGGAAGGCCCGGCACCGGTTTCCGGAGGACGGCCCGCGGCAGGACCGCCGGACGGCGGACGATCGCCGGGGTCGCCGCGGGCCGGTAGACGCACCGCAACCGGCCTTGCGGATCGCCTTTCGCCGGATCGCGATAACCCTCTGCGGCACGCTGCTGCTCACCGGTGCCGTCGGTGCGGCGCCTCGGGCGGACATCGAGGCGAGCCCGGTGCTCCTCGATCCGAACGACCCCGACAGAAGGGCGATCGGCCGGCTGGAATATCTGGCCGGGTACGAACTGGCGAGCGACGCCGAGGGTTGGGGCAGCCTGTCGGGCATGATCTTGACCCCGGCCGGAGACGCGTTGCTGGCCGTGTCCGACCTCGGCTTCTGGGTCCGGATCGGGCTTCGCCACGACGACCGGGGCCGGCTGATCGGAGTCGACGGTGTCGGGATCGCCCCCCTGCTCGACGAGAAGGGCCGGCCGCTCGACCGCAAGCGGTGGAGCGACGCCGAAGCCGTGGCGCGCGATGCCGACGGAAGCCTCCTCGTCGCCTTCGAGCGCCGGCACCGTCTATGGCGCTATGCCCCCCCATCGGGATCCGATTGCCTGCCGCAGGCCGCGGCCGTGCCCGTTCCGGCACCGGACTCCATGGATCGGCTGCCGGGCAATGGCGGTGTCGAGGCCGTCGCGGTTCTCGCCCCGGGGCGAATCCTGATGCTGAGCGAGCGCGGGCGGGACACCGCCGGCGACATCCGTGGCTGGATCGGCGCGCCCGGCCAGTGGGCCGCGCTCGGCCTCTCTCCCACCGATGGGTTCATGCCGACGGACCTCGCCGTTCTTCCCGACGGCGATCTCCTGCTGCTGGAGCGGCGCTTCAGCCTGATCGGCGGCCCGGCGGCGCGGCTGTCGATCCTGCCGGCGGCGGAGGTCCGCCCGGGAGCCCGGCTGACCGGCCGCGAGATCGCCGAACTCGTGCCGCCGCTGACCGTCGACAATTTCGAGGCGCTGGCCGCGCGGCCGGCCCCGGACGGCGGCGTCCTCGTTTATCTGCTGTCGGACGACAACGGGAACCCGCTGCAGCGCACGCTGCTGCTGCAGTTCCGCTTGCCCCCGCTCAACTGAGGTTCTGGCGGAAGAACTCCAGCGTGCGGGTCCACGCCTGCTGCGCATCCTCCCGGTCGTAGTTCGCGCCCGTCGGGTTGGCGAAGGCGTGGTTGGCCGAGTACCAGTGAACCTCCAAAGACTTGCCGGCCTCTTCCATGGCCGCCTCGAACTTGCCGACCATCTCCTGGTTGATCCACTGGTCCTGCTCGGCGAAGTGGCCGAGCACCGGGCCGTTCAGCTTCGCGAGGTCCTCGGCCGACCGCTCGACCCGACCGTAATAGATCACCGTCGCGTCGACCGGCGCGGCGATCGAGGCGTTGAGGGCCCAGCCGCCACCGAAGCACCAGCCGACCACCCCGACCTTGCCGGTTGTCCGCGAATCCGCCTTCAGCCAGTCGATCCAGGTGGTGAGCGTGCCGGTGGCCTGGTCCGGATCGACCGCCTGCGTGAGGCGCTGCGCGTCCTCGGCCGCGGTCGCCACCTCGCCGTCAAAGAGATCGACCGCCAGCGCGACGAAGCCCTCCCGCGCGAACTCGGTGGTGACGGCCCGGATCTGGTTGTTGAGGCCCCACCATTCGTGGATGAGCAGAACCGCAGGCGCCGGCACCGATTCGGGTACGGCCAGCGCGGCCGAGACCTGGCGGCCGTCGGGCGTCTCCGCGGTGACCGTCTCGAGGCTCTCGGCGGCGAGCGCCGCGAGCCGCGGGTCGGCGAGGATCGCGGCGAGCGGGACTCCGGTAAGACCGGTGAGGACGGATCGGCGGGCGAGCAGACTCATGGCGGGGCCTCCTTCCGTATGGGTAGAGAGGCCCTAGTGTAAGAGCGCCGAACAGAACCCGTCCACGGTCTGCGTTGGTCTGGGCCCGGTGCGGGTCGGGAGCCGGCCCGCCGGTATCCGCCTGCCCTTGAGGCTTGAGCCACCCTCCGCCGAACCCCATTTGTTCCGCCGAAGCGGGGCCGGTCCGGATTAGCCTTGCGCCGGCATGGTGTCGGCGGCGGAAGGTGCTTTCCCGCCGCGGACCGGCTGGTCTATACCCTGCCGGTCCGCCCCGTTCGTCGCCTTCCCGAGTCAGGAGCCGTCATGAGGGTCGATGCCTTCGACTTCGATCTGCCGCGCGCGCTGATTGCCGATCGCCCGGTGACTCCGCGCGACGCCGCGCGCCTTCTCGAGGTCGGCGAGACCCTTCGCGACGGGATGGTACGCGACCTGCCGGGTCGGCTGCGCCCCGGCGACATCCTGGTGTTCAACGACACGCGCGTCATCCCCGCGCGGCTGGCCGGCAAGCGGGGGACGGCGAACGTCGAGGCGACGCTGCACAAGCGCGTGGCGGAGGATCGCTGGCGCGCCTTCGCCCGGCCCGCGCGCAAGCTGCGCCCCGGCGACGCCATCGAATTCGCGCCCGGCTTCTCGGCGGAGGTTCTGGCGAAGGGCGAGGCCGGCGAGGTCGAGCTGCGCTTCGACCGATCGGGGCCCGCGCTGATGGAGGCGCTCCAGCGCTGGGGCCGGGTGCCGCTGCCGCCCTACATCAAGCGCCCGGCCGACGAGCGCGACCGGGTGGACTACCAGACCGTCTTCGCACGGGAGGATGGCGCCGTGGCGGCCCCGACCGCCGGCCTGCACTTCACGCCGGAGCTGCTGGCGGCGCTCGACGCCCGCGGCGTTCTCCGCACCACGGTCACCCTCCATGTCGGCGCCGGGACCTTCCTGCCGGTGAAGGTCGAGGACACGCGGGACCACGTCATGCACGCCGAGATCGGCGAGATCGGCGCGGCCGCGGCGGAGGCGATCAACCGCGTGCGGGCGGCGGGCGGCCGCGTGGTGGCGGTGGGCACGACCAGCCTCCGCCTTCTCGAAACGGTCGCCGACGATAGCGGCCGCCTGTCGCCCTTCTCCGGCGAGACGACGCTCTTCGTCACGCCGGGCTACCGGTTCAAGATCGTGGACCTGCTGCTCACCAACTTCCACCTGCCGCGCTCGACCCTGTTCATGCTGGTCTCGGCTTTCGCGGGGCTCGAGCGCATGCAGGCCGCCTACGCGCATGCCAAGGAGAAGGCGTACCGCTTCTACTCCTACGGCGACTGCTGCCTCCTGCATCGGGAAAGGACGCCTTGACCTCTCGGAACTCTGCCCCCTCCTCCGCCGCCCGCTTCCGCTTCGACCTTCTCAAGACCGACGGCACGGCCCGGCTCGGCCGCCTCGAGACGGCCCACGGCACGATCGACACGCCGGCCTTCATGCCGGTGGGTACGGCGGCCACGGTCAAGGCGATGACGCCGGAGGCGGTGGCATCGACGGGCGCGCAGATCGTGCTCGCCAACACCTATCACCTGATGCTGCGGCCAGGGGCGGAGCGCATCGAGCGGCTCGGCGGGCTGCACCGCTTCATGAACTGGCCCCGGCCGATCCTCACCGATTCCGGGGGCTTCCAGGTCATGTCGCTCGCCGAACTCCGCAAGATCGACGAGACCGGCGTCACCTTCCGCTCGCATATCGACGGCAGCGCCCACCGGCTGACGCCGGAGCGGTCGATCGAGATCCAGCACGCGCTCGACGCCGACATCACCATGGCCTTCGACGAATGCACGCCCTACCCCGTCGAGGAGAAGGTGGCCGCGGAGTCGATGCGGCTGTCCATGCGCTGGGCCGAGCGGTCGAAGGCCGCCTTCGTCGAGCGCCCGGGCTACGGGCTGTTCGGGATCGTCCAGGGCAGCGTCTATCCGGATCTGCGCGCGGAATCCGTCGAGAGCCTGACCCGCATCGGCTTCGACGGCTATGCCGTGGGCGGCCTCGCCGTCGGCGAGGGGCAGGAGAAGATGTTCGAGACGCTGGAACGGACCACCCCCCTTCTGCCGACGGACCGGCCGCGCTACCTGATGGGTGTCGGCAAGCCCGACGACATCGTCGGCGCGGTCCGCCGCGGCATCGACATGTTCGACTGCGTGCTGCCGACCCGGTCGGGCCGCACCGGCCAGGCCTTCACCCGGCGGGGCGCGATCAACATCCGCAACGCCCGGCATATGGAGGATCCCCGGCCGCTCGACGAGGCCTGCGGCTGCCCCGCTTGCACCGGCTATGGCCGCGCCTATCTCCATCACCTGTGGCGCGCCGGCGAGATGCTCGGCCAGATCCTGCTCACCTGGCACAATCTCCAGTATTATCAGGACCTCATGGCCGGGCTGCGGCAGGCGATCGCGGCGGGCCGGTTCGACGCCTGGGCCGCCGATTTCGCCGCGCAGCAGGCGCTGGGCGACATCGAGCCGCTTTGACACGCCCGTCTCGTCCTCGAAGCCCCTGTCGAACGAAAAGGGCCGGCCCCACATACCACCCGAACCGTTGGGTGCAACCATGACCGAATCCATCTACGACTCTCTCACGCAGCTCGGCCGCAAGACGGCGTTGCCGGCCTCGCCGGAGGACGCGGTTCTGGAGACCGTGCCGAACCCGCAGCGCGGGGTGCAGTACCTCGTCCGCTTCACCTGCCCGGAGTTCACGTCGCTCTGCCCGATCACCGGCCAGCCGGACTTCGCCCATTTCGTGATCGACTACGTGCCGGACGAGCGGCTGGTCGAGAGCAAATCGCTCAAGCTCTATCTCGGCTCCTTCCGCAATCACGGCGCGTTCCACGAGGATTGCACGCTGACCGTCGCGCGGAAGCTGGAAGAGGTGCTGAAGCCCGTCTGGCTGCGCATCGGCGGCTACTGGTACCCGCGCGGCGGCATGCCGATCGACGTGTTCTACCAGACCGGCCCGGCGCCGGAGGGGTTGTGGATCCCCGACCAGGGCGTCGCGCCCTATCGCGGGCGGGGATGACCGGCGCCGCGGCAGGACGCGACGCGGCGGCGGTCAAGGAGGCCATTCGCGCGCACGCGCTGGGCCTCGGCTTCGGCGCGGTGGGCTTCGCCGCGCCCGATCCCGGCGAGGACCGGAAGCGGCATCTGGCCGCCTTCCTCGAAGCGGGCTGGGAGGGCGACATGGACTGGATGCGGCGCACGGCGGAACGGCGCGCCGATCCCCGCACGCTCTGGCCCGAGGTGCGCAGCGTCATCGCCCTTGGGATGAACTACGGGCCCGGCACCGACCCGCTGGCGCTGCACGATCACCCGGATCGCGGCATCGTTTCCGTCTACGCGCAGGGGCGGGACTACCACGACCTCGTCAAGTCGCGGCTGAAGCAGCTCGCCGGCTGGATCCACCGGACCCATAACTGCGAGGTCAAGGTCTTCGTCGACACCGCGCCGGTGCTGGAGAAGCCGCTGGCCGAGAAGGCCGGCCTCGGCTGGCAGGGCAAGCACACCAACCTGGTGTCGCGCAGGTTCGGCTCCTGGCTGTTCCTGGGCGAGGTCTTCACCACCCTCGACCTGCCGCCGGACGCCGCAGAATCGGACCATTGCGGCGCCTGCCGCCGCTGCCTCGACGCCTGCCCCACCCAGGCCTTCCCGGCGCCCTACCGGCTCGACGCGCGGCGCTGCATCTCCTACCTCACCATCGAGCACAAGGGCCCGATCCCGCGCGCCTTCCGCCGGGCGATGGGCAACCGTATTTATGGCTGCGACGACTGCCTCGCCGTCTGCCCCTGGAACAAGTTCGCTTCGCGCACGGCCGAGTTCGCCTTCCTGCCGCGGGCGGAGCTGACCGCGCCGCGCCTCGCCGATCTCGCGACGCTCGACGACGCCGCCTTCCGCACGATCTTCTCCGGCTCGCCGATCAAGCGGATCGGGCGCGACCGGTTCGTCCGCAACGTGCTGATCGCGCTGGGCAACGCCGGCGACCCGGACCAGGCGCCGCTCGTCGAAGGGCTGCTGGCCGACCCGTCGCCGCTGGTGCGCGGCGCCGCCGTCTGGGCGCTCTCGCGGCTTCTCGACCCGACGCGCTTCGCCGCGCTCCGCGACCGCCATCTGCCGGACGAAGCGGAACCGGACGTCCGCGCGGAATGGTCGACGGCCGACGGCGAGGAGAGCGGAGCGGGAATGGGGGCCCAATAGAAAAGCCCGCGTCTGGCGCGGGCTTCCCGGATGTGCGTCGATGCGGCGCCGCCTCTCAGGCCGCCTGCTCCTTCTGCCGGGCCTCGGCCGCCTTGGCGATCATCTTCTTCAGGCGCCGGGTCTCGTCCGTCAGCCTGGAGTTGGGCGTGCCGAGGAGATAGGCGTCGAGACCGCCATTGTGCTCGATCGTGCGGAGCGCGTGAGTCGTCAGGCGCAGCCGGACCATCCGTCCCAGCGCGTCGCTCAGAAGCGACGTCTCCTGCAGGTTGGGCAGGAAGCGGCGGCGGGTCTTGTTGTTGGCGTGGCTGACGTTGTTGCCGGTCAGAACGCCCTTTCCGGTGACGGCGCAGCGTCGTGCCATGACCGTAATCCTCTCTCGGAAACAGAAAAAACCGGGCCCGCGGCCCGGATGGATGCCGGGTTTTACGGCAGAGACCTTGCACAGGTCAAGCTATAAGACGCCCGGCGGTCCGGTTCCGGTTGCGGGTCAGGGATTTAGGGCCTCGCCGCCGCGATTCAACCGGCCGCGAACCGCTCTGGACGGCCGCCGCAGGGGACCCGTTCGTCGCCGGCTAGGGCCGAAGCGTCTGGAGGTAGGCGATCAGATCCGCGATCTCTTGCCGGGTAAGGCTGAGCTGCGGCATCGGCGGGTGCGGGTCGCTCAGCCAGCCGAAGAGATAGTCCGGGCTGCTGCCGGGGCGGTTCGCGATCGCGCTCAACGGCGGCGCCGCATCGGTGCCGGCCGTCTCGACCGCATGGCAACCGCTGCACCACGCCGTCGCCAAGGCCTTCCCTGTCTCCGGATCGCCCGCGGCAAGGGTCGGCGGTGCCGCAAGGATCGCGGCCGCCAGCACCAGGATCCCACCGTGACGCGCCATTCGTCGCCTCCTGATCGCCGCCCCCTTCGTGGACGCTGAGCGTTTCGGCCGGCACGCCGTTCCGATGGCGCCGCCCGGACCAGCCTCGAGCGCCTGCACGACCAGACCGCGTGCGCCAGCGCTGATCCCGACCGGAAATCGGTCGATGTGTCAACCCGGAAGTTCGCCCCCCGGACCTCGTTGCGGCGGAGGCGCACCCTCAATTGGCCGTCCGACGATATGGAGCGGGCCCCGGCGACCGACGCCGGCGCGCTCCGTCGCATGGGCGCGGTTGCGTGGTTCCGGATCAGATGATACGGTCCGGAAGAAATTTTTAACCTAAGTTAACGACGGCGCGGGAGCGAAGTCATGCGTGTCCTCTTGGTGGAAGACGATCCGGTCACGGCGCAGAGCATCGAGCTGATGCTGAAGTCGGAGGGCTTCATCGTCGATTCGA
>CAZKCM010000033.1:0-46657 GCA_964551315.1 uncultured Rhodospirillaceae bacterium
CCGCCGGCCCGAGTCTCGGCCGGCCAGATTCTTGTGGGCGGCTGTCGCAATCCTGCTTTATGTTGACGTGGTATCCGTTCTACCGGATCTCCGCCGAATGATTCTTCGTGCCGCTCCGATCCCGGCTGTCGCCGCGTTGATGCTTCTGGTGGCCGGATGCACGACCGGGCCCGGGGTCATTCACCATACCCGGATCAGCACGTCCTACTCGATCCAGGATCTGAGCTACGTCGCCGGACGGGGCGATGGTCAGCTGTGGACGGAGATCGTCGGCAACCCCTTTGGCTCGCCGCAGCCCGCGTTCGAGGCCGCCGTGATCTCTTACATGCAGGGGAGCCATTTCGGTCCCCGGGTCGACTTCACCACGACGCCCTCCGATGAGGCCGCGACGGCCTATCGCGTCCGCATGATCTTCAACGGGCCGGCGGCCAGCAACGGCTCCGTCGTCTGCGGCGGCAGTCCGGGCGCCCTCGCGCCGTCGCCGGAGAACGGGACGGTCCGCCTTCTGGCGGCATTCTGCCGGGGATCACGCCCACTGACCTTCCTCTCGGCGGCAATGGAAAATGCCTCGGGGGTCGAGGATCCGGCCTTCCGGTCCTTCATTCGGAGGGTGACGAGTCGCCTGTTCCCGCCCCAGAACCCGGAGCGCAGGGATGGCGACGATCGGTGCACCCCGCCCTGCTGACCGGCCGGTCCAGACGCCTCGACCGCCAGTCCTTCATGGCTGGATGTGATTGACAAATTGAGGCCGATCCCTATATCTCCCGCAAGATTGAAGTCGTTTGCATCGGGCGGCGGCTCTTCTTCCGTTTCCTTTATTGTTGCCCGAACTGGATATCATGACATTTGCCGATCTGGGGCTTGGCCCCGAACTCCTACGGGCTATCGGCGACGTAGGTTACAAGGAACCCACACCCATCCAGGCGCAGGCCATTCCCATCGTCCTCATGGGCCGTGACGTCCTCGGCTGCGCCCAGACCGGGACCGGCAAGACCGCCTCCTTCACCCTGCCCATGATCGAGATCCTGGCGGCGGGACGGGCGCGGGCGCGGATGCCGCGGTCGCTGATCCTCGAACCGACCCGGGAGCTCGCAGCCCAGGTGGCAGAGAACTTCGAGCTCTACGGCAAGTACCACAAGCTCAGCATGGCCCTGCTGATCGGCGGCGAGTCCTTTGCCGACCAGGAGAAGCGCCTCGACCGTGGCGTGGATGTGCTGATCGCGACCCCGGGGCGCCTGCTCGACCTATTCGAGCGCGGCAAGATCCTGATGACGGACGTCAGGATCCTGGTCATCGACGAGGCCGACCGCATGCTCGATATGGGGTTCATCCCCGATGTCGAGCGGATCGTCTCGCTGCTGCCGAAGATTCGGCAGACCCTGTTCTTCTCTGCAACCATGCCGCCGGAGATCCGCCGGTTGGCCGACGCCTTCCTGATGAACCCGAAGGAGATCACGGTGGCCCCGCCGGCCTCTCCGGCGGAGACGGTCACGCAGGGCATGGCCGTCGTCGCCGAACGCGAGAAGCGGGAGGCGCTGCGCCGCCTGATTCGGGCAGAGTCGGTGAAGAACGCCCTCATCTTCTGCAACCGCAAGCGCGACGTCGACATTCTGCAGCGTTCGCTCACCCGCCACGGCTTCAGCGCCGCCGCGCTGCATGGCGACATGTCGCAGGCGCGGCGGACGGAGACGCTGGACCGGTTCAAGCGCGGCGAGGTCTCGCTGCTGGTGGCGAGCGATGTTGCCGCCCGAGGGATCGACATCCTCGCGCTCAGCCACGTCTTCAACTTCGACGTCCCGATCCACGCCGAAGACTACGTTCACCGAATCGGCCGCACGGGCCGCGCCGGACGCGAGGGCCGTGCCTTCACCCTGGCCACGCCGTCGGACGGCAAGTTCATCGAGGCGATCAACCGTTTGATCGGCCGCGAGATTCCGAGAATCGAGATCGAGGGCATCGAACAGCTGGATTTCGAGGAAGGCGAGGATCGCCGTCGGCGCGGCCGTCGCGGCGCCAAGCAGACCGCCGCGGTGGAGAAGCCGAAGCGCCCACGGAATGAGGCCGCTCGCGGCGAAGCGTCGCGCGACGAGAGTCCCGAGGATGAGGCCAGGAGCGCCGAGCCGGCGGAAGGCGGTGCGGTCGCGGCGACAGAGCCCGAGGATCGGACGCGCCGCAAGCGGCGAGCGAGAAAGTCCGCGGCGGAGGAGCCAGCGGCGGCGCAGCCGGCGACCACGCCCGAAGCCGAACGCGATGAGCCGATGGACGAGGAAGAGACCGACCGCCGGCTGGTGATCGCCTTCGGCGATCACGTTCCGAATTTCCTCCGCCGCCCGGTTCGGCCATACTTGACGAAGTCCGCGGAGGAGCGGAAGACCGCGTAAGGCAAGTGGACGGCGAGCGGGGCGATGCAGACGATCTTCGTGATGGTTAAGTGTGACCTCGGCCGAGCCTATGAGGTGGCCGACGCCGCGGTGCAGACCGTGGACGAGGTTTCGGAAGTGCACTCGACCTCCGGCCAGTACGATCTGCTGGTAAAGTGCTTCCTCGCCGACGGGCAGGACATCGGGCGGTTTGTGACCGATCGATTGCAGACACTGCCGGGTGTCAAGGACACCTTCACGATCATCGCATTCAAGGCATTCTCGTAAATCGAGGTCCGGACCAGCGGCTCCCCGCCCCGGCCGAGCGGAGAGAGGCCGGAACGGGGGCCGATTCAGGACGGGACGATTATCGGCTCAGGCGACCTTTCGCTCCGCATGCTTGCCCTCGGCGATCTCCTCGATGAGCTTGCTGCAGAACGCGTCGAGGTCGCCGGGATGTCGGCTGGTTACCAGGCCTTTTTCGGTGACGACCTCCTGGTCCACCCACTCGACGCCGGCGTTCTTCATGTCGGTCTTGATCGAATGATAGGAGGTCGCGCGGCAGCCGCGGATAACGCCCGCCTCGATCAGCATCCAGGGCGCATGGCAGATCGCTCCGATCGGCTTCCCTGTCTGGAAGAATTCCCGGACGAACGAAACGGCGCGCTCAACGGTGCGCAGTTTGTCCGGATTCATGACGCCGCCGGGAAGGACCAGGGCGTCAAAGTCCTCGACCCGGGCCTGGTCGAGTGGAACGTCGACATCGACGCTGTCGCCCCAATCGGTGTGGTTCCAGCCACGGATCTTGTCGGCCTTGGGCGAAACGATCCGGACGGTCGCGCCGGCCTCCGCGAGGCGCCGCTTCGGCTCCAGCAGCTCGGACTGCTCGAAGCCGTCGGTTGCCAGAATCGCGATTGTCTTGCCGTTTAAATTTGGCATTGCGTACCTCCATGGATTTTCGGAAAAGTCCCGTGCCGAAAGAACCCGTATCGCGCCGGTTCGTTCCGATCGAATCGCGCGTTGCCTTTCCCCCGGACGGGGATTTCTCGATTGACGCGGCGGCGTGGCGCCGCCGCCGATGGATGGAGATTGCCTCTCGATGACGTCCGCACTCAGCCCTGCGCCCGTGACCGTCGGAGAGGCCGCCCGTAGGCGCCGGACCTTCGCCATCATTTCCCATCCGGATGCCGGCAAGACGACGCTGACCGAGAACCTGCTGCTGTTCGGCGGTGCCATCCGGCTGGCGGGCGCCGTCAAGGCCCGCGGCGAGCAGCGTCGGGCGCGGTCCGACTGGATGAAGATCGAGCAGGCCCGAGGGATCTCCGTTACCACCTCGGTGATGACCTTCGAGTACGACGGCGTGACCTTCAACCTGCTCGACACCCCGGGGCACGAGGACTTCAGCGAGGATACCTACCGCACCCTCACGGCCGTCGATTCGGCGGTGATGGTCATCGATGCCGCCAAGGGCATCGAGCCGCAGACTCTGAAGCTGTTCGAGGTCTGCCGGCTGCGCGACATGCCGATCGTCACCTTCATCAACAAGATCGATCGCGAGGGGCGCGATCCGTACGAGCTTCTGGACGAGATCGCAGACAAGCTGGCGCTCGACACCGCGCCGGTCACTTGGCCGGTCGGCATGGGCGCCGATCTCCGGGGCTGCTACGATCTCCGGCGCGACCGGCTGCTCCTGTTCGACGACGGTAACAAGGGCAACGGCCAGGGCCGGATCGTTTCCGCAGACGAAATGGACGGGGCGCTGCCGGCGGATCGGCTCGAGCGGCTACACGAGGACGTGGCGCTGGTCCGCGCCGCCTGCCGGCCGTTCGACCGCGACAGCTATCGCGACGGGCATCTTACCCCCGTCTTCTTTGGCAGCGCGCTCAAGAATTTCGGCGTTCGCGAGCTGCTCGACGGGCTCGCCGAGTTCGCGCCGCCGCCCCGCCCGCAGGCGACGCAATCCCGCATGGTCGAGGCGGACGAGGACCGGGTGACCGGGTTCGTCTTCAAGGTGCAGGCGAACATGGACCCGAACCATCGCGACCGGGTTGCCTTCATGCGGATCTGCTCCGGCCGCTTCCGGCGCGGCATGAAGCTGACCCAGGTCCGTACCGGCAAGGCGCTGAGCGTCTACAACCCGATCTTCTTCTTCGCTCAGGACCGGGACCTTGCGGAAGAGGCTTGGCCCGGTGACATCATCGGCATCCCCAACCACGGAACCCTGAGGGTCGGCGACGCGCTGACGGAAGGTGAGGCGCTGCGGTTTACCGGAATCCCGAACTTCGCGCCCGAGATCCTCCGGCGCGTACGGCTCGACGACCCGATGCGCGTCAAGCATCTTCGCCGGGCCCTCGAGGACCTGGCCGAGGAAGGGGTGACACAGGTCTTCCGCCCGCTCATCGGCGCCAATTGGATCGTCGGCGTCGTTGGCCAGCTCCAGCTCGACGTGCTGGAGACCCGGATCGCCGCTGAGTACGGCGTCAAGGCGGGTTTCGAGGCGGCGCCCTACGAAACCGCGCGCTGGATCGACGGCGACCCCGCCGAGATCAAACGCTTCATCGAGGCAATCCGCGGCAGCGTCGCCGAAGATCGGGACGGCGCGCCGGTCTTCCTGGCGCGCAACGCCTGGGAGTTGGGGTATACCGAGAAGCATTGGCCCGAACTCCGTTTCACGACCACGCGCGAACGTGCCTGACGCCGCGATCCCCTCCCCCTTCGAATCGGTTGCCCGCAGCCCGCTGCGGCGCGATCCGCTGGAGGTGCTGCGTACCGTCTTCGGTTTCGCTTCCTTCCGGGGGCAGCAGGCCGAGATCATCGACCACGTCAATGCGGGGGGCGATGCCTTGGTGCTGATGCCGACCGGCGGCGGCAAATCCCTGTGCTACCAGATCCCGGCGCTCTGCCGCCCCGGTACCGCCATCGTCGTGTCGCCGCTCATAGCGCTGATGCAGGACCAGGTCGAGGCTCTTCGGCAGCGCGGCGTGGCGGCGGCTGCTCTGAACTCCACCCTTTCCTTCTCCGAGGCGATGCAGGTCGAGCGCGCAATGCGCGCGGGCGAGCTCGACCTCGTCTATGTGGCGCCGGAACGGCTGCTGACGGACGGCTTCCTCTCCCTGCTGGATGGTTGCGAGCTTGCCCTCTTCGCGATCGATGAGGCGCATTGCGTCTCGCAATGGGGCCATGACTTCCGGCCGGAGTATCTGCAGCTCTCTCAGCTGCACGACCGGTTCCCTATGATCCCGCGGATCGCGCTGACGGCGACCGCCGACGGGCCGACGCGACGCGATATCCTCGAGCGCCTCGGTCTCGGCGCGGGCCGGGTCTTCGTCGCGGGCTTCGACCGCCCGAACATCCGCTATCAGGTCACGCCCAAGCGGAACCCGCGCGCCCAGCTCCTTGGCTTCCTCGAGGATCACCGGGGTGACTCGGGCATCGTCTATTGCCTGAGCCGGGGCAAGGTCGAGGAGACGGCCAAATGGCTTTCGGAGCAGGGATACACCGCCCTGCCCTACCACGCCGGGCTCGACAAGGCCGTACGCGCCCGCCATCAGGACCGCTTCCTCAAGGAAGACGGGATCGTCATGGTCGCGACCATCGCGTTCGGCATGGGGATCGACAAGCCGGACGTGCGGTTCGTCGTCCACCTCGACCTGCCGAAGAGCCTCGAAGCCTATTATCAGGAGACCGGCCGTGCGGGCCGGGACGGTCTGCCGTCCGATGCCTGGATGCTGTACGGCTTCCAGGACGTCATGAAGCTGAGGCAGCTCGCGGAGGCATCGGCGGCGCCGGAGCGGCAGCGACGAATCGAGCGCCACAAGCTCGACGCCCTCCTCGGCTACTGCGAGACGACCCGCTGCCGGCGCCGGGTGCTGCTCGATTACTTCGGCGAGACCGGCGACGGGCCGTGCGGAAACTGCGACACCTGCCTGGAGCCGGTCGAGAGCTTCGACGGGACGGTCGCGGCGCAGCAGGCCCTGTCCTGCGTCTATCGGACCGGCCAGCGCTTCGGCGCCGGGCACGTCATCGACGTCCTCGTCGGGAGCGACACGGAACGCATCCGCCACCTCGGCCATGACAAGCTCAGCACATTCGGCATCGGCCGCGACCGGAGCCGCGACGAGTGGCGCTCGATCTTCCGTCAGCTGGTGGCGCTCGGCTTGCTCGTCGTCGATGTCGAGGGCCATGGCGGCCTGCATCTCGGCGAAGAGTGCCGAGCGGTCCTGCGCGGCGAGCGGCGCATCGAGCTGCGCCGGGACGAAACACGGCGGCGCGGGGCGAAAGCAAACCGCGCGGAAGCGACGCGCGCGATCTTCGAGCACCCGGAGGACGACCGGCTGTTCCACGCCCTGCGCGCCTGCCGGGCGGAACTCGCCCGGCAGCAGGGAGTCCCGCCCTACGTGATCTTCCACGACAGCACGCTGGCGGAGATGGCGCGCCTTCGGCCGCGGGACCGGCGCGCCTTCGCGACGCTCGCCGGAGTCGGGCAGGCAAAGCTCGAACGCTATGCCGACGCGTTCCTTGCGGTCATAGCCAGAGAGGCCGAAGGAGGCCCCTCCGAAGCCCGGTAGGGGCGGGGTTCAAACCCTTCCCTACAAGAACCGGTTTGCCTCGGGGCAGTCTTACCCGTCGCCGGCCTCTGACGTGACCGGGTCAGACTGGCGATAGCGGGTCATGAGAGGCATCTGGGCGAGGGCGAACAGAAAGGTCAGGCCGATGATGCCGAAGACCTTGAACGCGACCCAGACGTCGGTCGACTGGGTCCGCCAGACCACCTCGTTGAGCACCGCCATGGCCGCGAAGAAACCCGCGAAGCGGAGGGTCAGGCGACGCCATCCCGCCTCTGCCATCGGCCATGTTGTGCCCAGCATCATCTTCAGGGGAAGCCAGCCGAACGGCAGCCCGCCGACGAGCACGGCCGCGAACAGCGCCTGAATGATCGTCGGCTTCATCTTGATGAAGGTCTCGTCGTTCAGCCACAGGGTCAGGCCGCCGAAGACGCCGACCACGGCCGCCGTGACCAGCGGCATGAAGGGAACGCGACGCGTCGTGACGACCGACAGGATCAGCGCCACCGCCGTCGCTGCGATCAACGCTCCGGTCGCGGGCAGAAGGCCGGAGGTCAGGTAGGTTAGAAAGAAGACCGCGAGTGGCCCGTACTCGACGGTCGGCCGCAGCCAAGCCGGCGGCGCCGCGCGGGACTCGGCCGGGCCTCTCACCAGATCACCTCGCTCAACCGTCGTTCCTGCCGGACGGCGGAGCGGAACCGTCGCCGCGCCGCCGCCTCGGGACCCCAGCCGTTCGGGCCGACCACCGCGATCATGCCGGCGGGGGTGTCGTCGGCTTCGGCGCGGTTCTTGACGTCGAGCGAATAAACCCGGCCGCTCCGGACCTCGACGACGGCGTAACGGTTCCGATCGTCCTTGATCAGGCGATAGTTCTCGGCTTCGCGGACCACGGTGATCCTTGTCATGCGCCCTCCGGACCGTCCACTGCCCTGCCCTGCTAGACATGTAGGACGAGCACGCGTTTGTCCAAGAGTATCGCATCACCCAGGTCGCCGCCATCGGCGTCGCGCGCGAGCGGACCGGGATGGCGACCGCCCCCCGTCTCAGCCGGCTAGGCCGATGCCTGCATCCGTTGCTGCTTCTGCTGTTGGTAGTCCTTGGCCATCTGGGCCGCTCGCTCTCCGTCGATCGTCTCCTTCGCCATCCTGAAGATTTCCAATTCCTCATTCTCGATGTGCTGGTCCAGGGTATCCACCAGCATCGCGAGCTGTTCCTGCCATTCGGGGGTGCCGGCGCCCATACCCTCCAGCTCCTCGAGTATGGTCATGGCCTCGTCGTGTTCGTCGATGGCGTCGGCGATCTCGTCCGCCGCCTCTTTCTGCTCAGCCACCACCGGATAGAAGACCTCCTCCTCGAAGGCCGTATGGATCTCGAGCTCCTGCTTGAGCGCGGTCAGAAGGGTCTCCTGCGCCGCCGCGTCGTTCTCTCCGGTGTTCTGAAGGTCCTTGAGTAGTGTCTTGACCCTGTCGTGGTCTTGCCTCAACGCGTCGTAGATGTCCATCGGTCTCTCCATCAGGCTGCCCCTGCTCGGTCAAGGGTTAACAGAGGCTGCCGGGCGGAGTTCCGATCACCGCCATGAACCGGCCGGCCGTCAGCACCAGCCGGTGTAGAGGCCGAGGCCGCGCTTCTTGATCTGACCGCCGATGACGGCACGTCTATGGATAGCGCCTCCCTACCCTTGCCCTGGGGCGTTCCGTGCAGAAGGCCGTTCTGGACGTGCTAAGACGCCGGACCGCCCGGACGCACGGCGTAGAGAGCGAGCCATTCATGGGCGATGGTTGCGCCGGCGAGCGCCGTGATCCCGCCGACGTCGTAGGCTGGTGCCACTTCGACGACATCCATGCCCACGAAATCGATTCCGGCAAGGCCTCTGAGAATCGCGAGCGCCGTCGCCGTCGACAATCCGCCGCAGACCGGGGTGCCGGTGCCGGGCGCGAAGCTCGGATCCAGACAGTCGATGTCGAAGGTCAGATATGCCTTGTGCTGGCCAACGATCCGTTTCACCTCAGCAACCACCGCCTTGGCGCCGTGCTCATGGACCCACGGCGCGTCAAGCACGTTGAAACCGAGCAAATCATCGTTGTGCGTCCTGAGACCGATCTGGACCGACCGGGCCGGATCAACGATCCCTTCCCGCGCCGCATGGTAGAACATCGTGCCGTGATCAACGCGGCCCAGCCCTTCGGCGTCGTTCCAGGTGTCCGAATGGGCGTCGAAATGGATCAGCGACAGCGGTCCATGGCGTTTGGCGTGGGCCTTGAGCAGCGGATAGCTGATGAAATGGTCGCCGCCGAGCGAAAGCAAGGCGACGCCTTTTGCCAGGATCGCCGCCGCATGCTCCTCGATTGCCTCCGGAATCTCCTCTGGACGGCCGTGGTCCCAGCGACAGTCCCCAAAGTCGACGACAGCGAGCTTCTCCAGAGGATCGAAGCTCCAGCCGTAGGGCCGCGTCCAGGCTATGTTCGCCGAAGCTTCCCTGATCGCTCGCGGGCCGAATCGCGCGCCCGGCCGATTCGTGGTGGCGGTGTCCAGCGGGATCCCGGTGACGGCGACATCGACGTCGGTCAGGTCCCTGCTGTATTTCCGCCGCAGGAAGCTGAGGGCGCCGGCAAAGGTTGGCTCATAGCTGGTGCCGCGAAGCTCGGTGGCGGTAAAAGCGTGATCGTTGGCGTTCGTCCGCATCGCTCGATCCCCATTCAAGGGCTGTTGCCGGTCATCCTACGCCGTCGCTCGCCGCACCCGCCTGTCTCGGCACGATCAATGCGTCGAGCACGCGACAACCGGACGGTCCGGCGAGGACGGGGTTGATGTCCACCTCCTGCACCAGCCCAGCCAGGTCCGCGATCATCGCCGAGAAGGCGGCGAGTGCAACGGCGACGGAATCGAGATCGGCCGGCGGCATCCCGCGCCGCCCGTCGAGCAGGGGCCGGACCGCCAGCCGGTCGAGGAGCCGGCGCGCGGCCGCCGCGTCGAAGGGCGGCAAAGCGACCGCGCGGTCGCGCAGCAGCTCGATCAGGACGCCGCCGGCGCCGACCAGGACCAGCGGCCCGAACTGGGCGTCATACACGGAGCCGAAGGCCAGTTCCGTTCCGGCCTCTGCAGCCATCGGCGTCACGAGCGCCCGCGGGCCCAGCCGGCGCGCGAGGTCGTCATAGGCCGCAGTCACAGCCGCCGCGTCGGCCAGTCCCAACTTGACTCCGCCAACGTCTGACTTGTGCAGGATGCCCGGCATCGCTGTCTTCAGCGCCACGGGAAATCCGAGCATGCGCCCCGCGGAGACAGCCGCCGCTCCGTCCTCGACGATCGCATGCGGCAGCACCGGCAGGCCATAATCGGCAAGCACCGTCAGGCTCTCGGCTTCGTCGAGCGGTGGGTTGCCGGCGCGCAGCCGCGCCTCCCACCGCGCCCGAATCCCGGGCGGGGCCGCCGGTGGCGTCATCGGCGGCCGAGCGCGAAAATCGCGACGGGCGAAGGCGGCGCGGATGGCAGTCAGGCCCGGATCGATGCCGACCAGCACCGGAATCCCCGCCTCGGTCAAGCGCACCGTCAGATCGTCGTCGCCGACGGCGGCAAGGTTGTTGACGATCACCACCGGCTTGTCGGTCCGCGCGGCGGCCACCTGCGCGGCCCGGGCGTAGCCTTCGTTCAGGTATTGGCCGCTGCGCGTCTCGACGAACAGGGCCCCGATGGCGGTATCGGGGTCCTCCACCAAGGCGCTCATGCAATCGGCAAAGATGGCCTCGTAATCGTGGCCGGTACCCCAGGCGTCGAGCGGATTGATCGGGTCCAGCCCGTGGTCGAGGCGCGCGCCGAGCTTGGCGGTGGTCGCCTCGTTGATCCGCGCGAAGGGGACGCCCTTGGCGATGGCGCGATCCACCAGAAGCTCGCGTTCGCCGCCGGAATCGTGAATGCTGGCCAGTCCGCCCGTGGCCACCCGGCGCGAGTGGCCGAGCAACAGCATTGCGTTGGCGAACGAGTCGAGGTCGTCGACCTCGACGACGCCGTAGCGATCGAACACCGCCTGATAGGCGGCGTGATCGCCGGCGATGGCGCCGGAGTGGCTCACGGCCAGAGCTGCGCTTTCGGCGGTGCGCCCGACCTTCAGGGCGACGACGGGGATGTCGCGCTCCTGCGCCTTCTGCAGCGCAGCGATGAAGCCGGCGGGATCGCGCACGGTCTCGAGGAAGAGGCCGACGACGCGCGTGCTCTCCTGGTCCAGCGCGTAGTCGAGATAGTCCGCCGCGGTCGTCGCCAGCTCCTGCCCGGAGGAGACCGCGAGGTTGTAGCGGAACCGGCGATCGTTGTGGCAGAGCGCGCTGAACACCGAGCCGGAATGGGTGATCAGGGTCATGTTGCCGGGCCCGACCCAATCCGGCGGCGGAAAGCCACAGACGAGAAGGCGGTGATCGAAGTTGTAGAAGCCCATGCCGTTGCCGCCGCAAATCGGCATCCCGGCGGCGTGCGCCATGGCGGAGATCCGCCGGGTCAGCGGCGGATCCGAATCATCCGGCAGATAGCAGCTCGCGAAGATGGCCGCCGCGCGGGCCTTCAGCCGGATCGCCTCGGCGAGCTGCTGCTCGATCCGCGCGTTGGCCACGCCGATGACCGCCAGATCGACTGTCTCCGGCAGCTCGGCGAGCGACGGGTAGCAGGGCTGCCCCTCGATCGTCTCGTAGTTCGGATTGATCAGATAAACCCGGCCCTCAAAGCCGCCGCGCCGTACCGCCTTGATCATCCCGTTGCCGACCGTCTCGGCCTTCGGCGAAGCGCCGATCAGGGCGACGGACTCAGGTGTCAGCAATGGTGCAAGCCGATGCCGCGCGGCCCCGCCCGCCGCCGGCAGTCCACTCTCCGTCATGCTCGTCCCTCAAATTCCCATCTTGTCGGGTTTGCGCAGCGCCGATGGTCCACCGGGCGGTGGCCGCCGAAGCCGCGCCGCCGGCAAGGCATCGCGTAGCCAGTCGAAGAAACAGCGCAGCCCCGTTTCGGTATCTGCCAGCAGCCCTGTGTCGAAGCTCGGTGACTCCAGACCGCGTTGAACGCCTTTCAGCAATGCCATGTCCTCTTTCAGAACCTGCCGGTTGATGCGTTCGTTCAGAAAGCGCGCCGCCCGCAGGGCGCGGTCCTCGCTCGGCAGGCCATAGCTGCGCAGTCGGAGAAGGCTCAAGTCCGGCGCGACAGGCAGAACCTGGTAAAGGCTGATCATGTCCGGGAAGACGCCAAAGCCGAGGTTCGGGAAGAGGCTATAGTAGCACCAGCTCCGGTGCCGGTCGGCCGGCAGATGATCGATCGGCGGCAGGAGCTTCTGGTAATGCCGCTCGCTCCAGTTCGGCGAGGGTTGCCGGCTGAGCGTGCCGATAGCCCGGGCGACGCCGGTCCCGGACGCCTGAACCGCGTAGCGTCCGAACAGCCGGGCAAGGCCAGGATGTGCGGTCGCGACCTCATAGCCCTCGAGGAAGTTACCGACGAGCAGTTTCCAGTTGACCGGCACCTGGAGAACCCTCAGGTCCCCGAGGGGCACCATCTCCGCCGGCCGATAGGCGGCCAGCTCGTCGGCATAGGGCGCCAGGAGGTCGTTCAGGGTCTGAGCGCCTGCCGGGCTGTCGGCATTGCCGAAGCGGACGAAGACGAATCCCAGAACCTCATCGACCTCAACCGGGCGCAGCCCGTGGGCATCCCAATCGAGGTGGGCGAAGCTGCGCTCGGCCGGCACAGCCCTGAGGCGGCCGGCGAGGTCGTAGGTCCAGCCGTGATAGGGGCATTCCACGGCCCGGGCGCAATGGCCGACCGGCCCTTCGACGAGCCGCGCGGCGCGATGCCGGCAGACGTTGTGGAAGCCCCGCAGCGCCCCGTCCTCGCCGCGAACCACGAAGACGCTGTGATCCAGCAGGTCCAGGGTCGCGAAATCGCCGGGCCGCCGCAGGTCGCTTGCGTGGCAGACAAGCTGCCAGGATGGCGTAAACAGCGCCTGCGCCTCGAGCGCCAGGAATTCGGGATCGCGATAGGTCCAAGCGGGCAGAGTCTCGTTGTTCGTCGTGCCTGCCGCGGACGATTCGTCGACCGGCTGGATCACGCCTCCGCTCGTTGCGCGGTCTGCAGGCGTTTCGGCGAACGCCGTCGGAAACAGGCCTCGCAGAAAGGCGATACAGGTTCGCTTGGCCGCCTCCCGATCGAAATCCCGCGGGTCGATCAGGAAGTCGAACCAAAGCCCGTCGATCATCGCGTTGAGCCCGCCGGCCACCATGCCCGCATCGATGTCGCGGCAACCGCTCTCGGCGATCAGCCGCGCCACCAGATCCCGTGTCTGTTGGAAGTAGCGGGCCTCGAGATTCGAGACGAGCTCGCGATAGCCTGGCTGCGACGGCGCTTCGGCCCAGAAGGCGAACCACACCGCCACCTTCTCCAGGGTACAGACGGCGGGATGGAAGTCGGCCTCGATCATCGCCTTGAGGCCGGCCGCCGGCGATTCGCCGGCCTCCGCGATCATCGCGTTCCAGAACGTCTCGTACTCTTCGGCGAGATACTCCAGCGTCGCCGCCAGGAGCTGCTCCTTGCTCTTGAAGTAGAAGTTCACAATCCCCGGCGACAGGCCGGCCTCGCCGGCCACCTGGGTGAGCGTCGTACTGGCGTAACCCTGCCGGCCGATGACGGCGATGGTCGCCTCGATCAGCTGGCGGCGCCGCGCCTCCTTCGCCTTCATCGCCTTTACCATCAGCCGATCCTCCCGTCCCGCTCGGCTCCGTCGCCCTTCTGAATCGGCGTCCAACGACTGTCGCGTGTCCGACCAAGGCGTTGACTCACGCACGCCGCGTCAATCATTTTCATGGATAGACGTTAAATGTCCATTCAATTATGCTGGACAGGCGCGCTGTGGGTCGATAGATTTTTGTACCTGCATTCAATAATCAAGTACCGGGGCGACGAACCGGCCCGCCGGGAGGAACAGAGCGATTCATGCCACGGAAGCTCGATGCATCGAACGCCCATTTTCGCAAGGCGATCCAACGCCTTCCCTTAGGGGTCAGTTCGAACTTCCGCTATTGGGGCGACGACAAGACGATCTACGTGAAGCGCGGACGCGGGGCCCGGGTCTGGGACCTCGACGGCAACGCCTATATCGACTATCGCCTCGGCTACGGGCCCGTCATCCTCGGCCATTGCCATGAGGAAGTCGATGCGGCGGCGCGCGACGGACAGACGATCGGGACCGTCTTCGCCCTCGGCACCGAGCGCGAGCTGGTCGTCGCCGAGCTGATTCACGAGATGATGCCGGCGGCCGAGCTCGTACGCTTCTCAAACTCCGGAACCGAGGCGGTGATGGCGGCCCTGCGTCTGGCACGCGGCGCGACCGGGCGGGATGGCTACGTCCTCTTCGAGGGGTCCTACCACGGCCTCTTCGACGCCGCCATGTGGATGGCCGACGTGGAAAGCCTGGAGACCATAGAGGACGACCCGGCCGTGGTGACCTACGGCAAGGGCATCCCGGGCCTTACCCGACAGCTGTTCTGGCAGGTGCCGTACAACGACGCGAACCGCCTGGAGGACGTGCTTCGGCGGAATCGGGACGCGATCGCCGCCGTGTTGATCGAGCCGATCCTCGGCAATTGCTGTGGCATCCCCTCGACGCCTGAGTTCATTCGCGCGGTCCGCGACCTCTGCACGAAATACGACGTGCTGATGATCGTCGACGAGGTGAAGACGGGGTTCCGGGTTGCGAAGGGCGGCGCGCAGGAGCTCTACGGCATTACCGGCGACATCTGCACGGTGGCGAAGGCGATGGCGAACGGTTATCCGATCGCGGCCATCGGCGGGCGCGAGGACGTGATGCGGCATTTCGGCCGAGGCGTCGCCCATGGCGGGACCTACACCGCCCAGGCGATGAGCCTAGCCGCCGCCGAGAAGACGCTGACCATCCTGCGCGACACGGATGCGCTCGCGCGCATCGCCGCCTACGGGCGGAGCATGCAGGAGGGCATGGGCAAGATCCTCGCCGCGCGTGGCATTCCGCACAGCTTCACCGGCCATCCGAGCATGGGTGGTCTGTTCTTCCGCGAGACGCCGCCAGCCAATTATCGGGAGTGGAAGCTCAGCGACTACAGCTTCTACGACGCCCTCGCCGCCAGGCTGATTGACGGCGGGGTGCTGTGTGAGCCCGATTCGCGCGAGCCCTGGTTCATCTCCGCCGCTCACGATCGTGCCTGCCTCGACGAGACGCTCGCGATCTTCGAAGCGGCGGTCGATGCGACGGTGGCGGAGACGGGCAAGACGCAACGGCGGGCGGCAAAATGAGAGCGGTTGTCGGCAACAAACTCCCTCTCCCCCCGCGGGAAAGGATCTCTTAGGACCCACCATGCAGCGTTACGACGCGATCATCATCGGCGCCGGGCATAACGGGCTGGTCGCAGCCGCCTATCTCGCCAAAGCGGGACAGAAGGTGATCGTGCTGGAGCGCCGACCGATCATCGGCGGCGCCGCGGTCAGCGAGGAGCTTTATCCCGGATTCACCTATTCGAGCTGTTCCTACGTCTGCAGCCTGCTGCGCCCGGAAATCATGCGGGACCTCGATCTGCCGCGGCACGGGCTTCAGGTCATCCCGTACGAAACGACCGCCTGCCCGACGCATCGGGGCGAGCCGCTCATTCTCTACCACGACCCGGACCGTAACCGGCGCTCGATCGCCCGCCACTCTCTCCGGGACGCCGAGGCCTATGATCAGTACAGCCTCGAGATCCGCCGCCAGTGCCGGTTCATCAAGCCGCTGCTCATGATGACGCCGCCCGATCCGACCTCGTTCAAATGGGGCGACATCGAGGGGCTGCTGCGCATCGGCCGAGCGTTCGGCCAGATGGGCGAGCGGCAGATGTACGACATTCTGCGCTTCTGGACGATGAGCATCGCCGACTTCCTCGACGAATACTTCGAGAGCGAGATCGTGAAAGGGCTCAACGCCGGCAGCTCGATCATCGGTACCGCCCTCGGCCCGCGCTCACCGGGCAGCGCCTATGTGCTGCTGCACCACTACATGGGCGAGGTCGATGGCGAGATCGGCGCATGGGGATTCGCCCGCGGCGGCATGGGATCGGTGAGCAAGGCGATCGCCGGTGCCGCCCGCGAGGCCGGAGCCGAGATCCGGACGGAAGCCGAGGTGACGGCCGTGATCGTCAAGGGCGGCAAGGCGGCGGGCGTTGCCCTTGCCAACGGAGACGAAATCTACGGCACGGCCGTCGTTTCGAACCTCGACCCGAAGCGGACCTTCCTCAAGATCCTGCCGCGCCAGCACCTGCCGGACGAACTGTACGAGCAGGCGGAGCGATTCAAGATCCGCGGCTCGTCCGGGAAGCTCAACATCGCGCTCGATGGCCTGCCGCGCTTCAACGGCTTGCCGGACGAGGCGCTTTGCGGCGCCATCGAGATCGGCGACAGCCTCGACTATCTGGAACGCGCGTTCGACGACTACAAATACGGCCGCTGGTCGCGCCGTCCGTTCCTCGACATCGTTATCCCTTCGACGGTCGATCCGACGATGGCGCCGCCGGGCAAGCACTACATGTCCGTGTTCGTCCAGTACGTCCCCTACAAGCTGGCGGACGGCCCCTGGACGGACGAGAAGCGGCAGGCCTTCGGCGACACCGTCATCGACACGATCGCCGAGCATTGTCCGAACTTCCGTGACCTCATCCTGCACTGCCAGGTGCGAACGCCCTGGGACCTCGAGAACGAGGTCGGGCTGACCGAAGGCAACATCTTCCACGGCGAGCTGACCCTCGACCAGCTTCTGTTCAACCGGCCGTTTCCGGGCGTGGCTCAGTACCGGACGCCGGTCCGGAACTTCTATCTGTGCGGTTCCGGTACGCATCCTGGCGGCGGCGTGATGGGGGCGCCCGGCGCCAATGCCGCGCGCGAGATCCTGAAGGACTTCAAGGCTCGGGTCCTGGCATGAGCAAACAGACGCAAAACAGTGCCTCCTATGACGCCATCGTCATCGGCGGCGGGCATAACGGTCTCGTCTGTGCGGCCTATCTCGGCCGCGCCGGGCTCAAGACCCTGGTGCTGGAGGCGTCGGATCGGCTCGGCGGCGCGGCGGCGACGCACGAGTTTCACCCGGGCTTCCGCGTCTCGTCCGTCGCTCACCTCCTGCATCTTCTGCATCCACGGATCGTCGCGGAGCTCGAACTCCATCGGCACGGCCTCGCCTATGCTGCGACCGATCTGCCGACGACCGCGCTGTTGCCCGACCGCAGCCGGTTGACCCTCTCCGCCGACGACGCAACAACCCGCGCTGCCCTCGCCCGCTTCTCAACGCGCGACGCCGAGACCTTTCCCGCCTTCACGGCGCGCTTCAACCGCATGGCCGCGGCGCTGGGCCGGTTCCTCTTGAAGACTCCGCCCCGGATTTCCGCCCCGACCTGGCAGGACCGGCGGACCCTGATCGAGTTCGCGCTGTCGCTGCGCCGCCTCGGCCGGCACGACATGCGGGAGCTGACGAGGATCATCGGCATGAACGCCGCCGACCTTCTGGACGACAACTTCGAGAGCGACGCCCTCAAAGGGATCTTCGCGCTCGACAGCGTGCTCGGCGGGTTCCTCGGGCCGAAGTCGCCGAACAGCGTGTTCAATCTCCTCTACCGCGCGGCAGGCAACGTCGCCGGGCGACAGAACGGGCTGGTCCTGCCGCGGGGCGGCATGGGCGCCGTCGTCGATGCCCTGGCCGGGGCGGCACGCGCCGCGGGCGTCGAGATTCGGACGGCTGCGGCGGTCGCCCATGTCCGCATCGAGGGCGATCGCGCGACGGGCGTTGCGCTGGACTCGGGCGAGGAGATCGCCGCGGGAATGGTCCTTTCCGGCGTCGATCCGCGCCGCACCGTCCTCGATCTCGTCGGGCCGGCGCAGTTCGACACGGGCTTCCTGCGCCGCGTCCGCGGCATCCACATGAACGGCTGTGCCGCCAAGATCCACCTCGCCCTCGACGGCTTGCCCGAAGCCTGGCGTGACGAGCCGGCGATGGTCGGCGGGCGTCTGGTGTTCGCGCCCGACATCGACTTCGTCGAGCGGGCCTTCGACGACGCGAAGTATGGCGGCGTCTCTCAGGCGCCGGCCCTGGAAGTCACGATTCCTTCGGTCTGGGATCCGGGGCTCGCCACGGAGGGCCGCCACGTCCTCTCGATCATCGCGCAGTTCGCGCCCTATCAGCTGCGCGGGATCGGCGCCGACGAAGCGCGCGCGCAGATCGGCGCGCGCGTGCTGGAGACCCTCGGCGCGCTCGCCCCGGATCTGCCGGGCCGTGTGATCGCGCAGGAGGTGCTGATTCCGCAGGATCTGGAGCACCGCTTCCGCTTGACCGGCGGACACTGGCATCACGGCGAGATGAGCCTGGATCAGGTCTTCCTGCTGCGTCCGGTCGGCGGATTCCAGCGCTATCGGACGCCGGTTGCGGGACTCTATTTCTGCGGGGCCGGCGCCCATCCCGGCGGGGGTGTGAGCGGGGCGCCGGGAGCCAACGCGGCTCGCGAAGCGCTGAAAGACTACGCTGCGGCGCGGCGGAGGGCTGCGTGATGTCCACGCCCATGCTTCGCAAGACTCCCTTCCATGAGCGGATCGCGCCGCTTGCGCACGCCAATGCCTGGGAGCGCTGGCAAGGCTACGTGACGGCGACCTATCTCGACAGCATGGAGCGCGAGTATTTCGCGATCCGCAACAGCGCCTCCGTCTACGATGTCTCGCCCCTTCTCAAATACCGGATCACGGGCGCCGACGCGGCCCGGTTCGTCGACCGGTTGATCACCCGCGACATCGGCCGTTGCGCCGTCGGCCAGGCCTATTACACGCCCTGGTGCGACGACGACGGAAAGGTGATCGAGGACGGCACGCTGTTCCGCCTGGGCGCGGACGACTTTCTGCTGAACGCCGCGCTGCCCAACCTTCATTGGCTCAAGGACACGGCCTATGGTTTCGACGTGACGATCGACGACGTCTCGGCGGAGATCGCGGGCCTTTCGGTGCAGGGCCCCCTTGCCCGAACCGTTCTGACCGAGATGGGCGTCGGCGGGCTCGATCGGCTCGCCCATATGCATCTTCTGGAGACGACGCTGGACGGCCGCGCCTTGCGTGTCTCCCGTACCGGTTTTACCGGCGATCTCGGCTACGAGATCTGGGTTCGGCCGGCGGATGCGGTCTGGCTGTGGGACCTGTTGATGGCCGCCGGCGCCCCCTACAACCTTCAGCCGATCGGCTCCGCGGCGCTCAATCTCGCCCGTATCGAAGCCGGCTTCATTCTGGTGAACGTCGATTTCATCGGCGCGAACGAGGCGTTGCGGCCATCCCAAAAGCGATCGCCCTACGAGCTGGGGCTCGGCTGGGCCGTCAACCTGCGGAAGCCCTACTTCGTTGGCAAGCGGGCGCTGGCGGCCGAGCGCGCGGCCGGCCGGCCCCGCCGGGCACTCGTCGGGCTGGAGATCGACGGTCGGAAACCCGCGGTCGATGCCTTCCTCTATGCGGGCAAACGCGAGGTCGGCCGAACCACTTCGGCGATCTGGTCGCCGACGCTGAAGAAGAACATCGCCATCGCGACCGTCGACGGCCCCTGGGCCGACCTCGGAACCGCACTCCAGGTCGAGATCTGGCATCCGAAGGAGCTGAAGATCGAGCGCAGCCTCGTCGCCTGTCGGGTCGTGCCACGGCCCTTTTATGATCCGCCTCGGCGCAAGAACTGAGTCCGCTCTCGGCCGCCACGTGGCCGACGGGGAACAATCACCGGACGCCTCTGTTGGACTCGCTACGGTTCGCACAGCGCAGACGCGGAGGTTCCCATGCGAGCGAGACTCCTTTCGACCGCTGCCGTCCTTCTCGCCCTCTCTTACCCGGTGATGGCGACGGCGCAGGACCAGACGCAAAATCAAGGCGAGCAGCAGCAGATCCAACAGCAGCCCCAGGGGCAGCAGATGGGCGGCCAGCAAGGCCAGCCACAGATGCAAAAGGTCCAACAGGCCTTGCGGCAGGCCGAGCAGTCGCTGCAGCAGAACGATCAACCGGGCGCACAGCAGGCCCTTGACGAGGCCCGTCAGGCGCTTCAGCAGGCCGAACACCAAGCCCAGGGTCAGCAGCAGGAGATGCTGACCAAGGTCGAGGAGGCGATTCAGCAGGCCGAAGACGCCCTCCAGCGGCAGGATTCACAGGGCGCGCAGCAGGCGGTGGCGCAAGCCACGCAAGCCACCCAAGGCCAGGCCGGCCAGCAAGGGGCGGCGGTCGCGGTCATTCCCACGGATGACGACACCGACGTCGCCGTCGTCGAGGAAGAGCCCATGGACGCGGCCGATCAGGACGCGATGCCCGGCACCCCGGAGCGCGGCGAAATGGCCGAGCAACAGGCCACGGTCGAGCCTCAGCAGGGCCAAGATCGCGTTGACACTGACGAACTCATCGGCATGACGGCCCGGACGCCAGAGGGCGAGGATCTCGGGAAAATCGGCGATCTCGTCCTGACCGAGCAAGGCGAGGTCGAGGCCGCGATCATCGAGGTGGGCGGCTTCCTCGGCATCGGTGCGAAGCAGGTCGCCGTCGACTGGAACCGCGTACGGATATCGCCGGAGAATGATCAGGTCGTCGTCGACATGACGCGCGAGGAACTCGAGGCGGCCCCTGAATACGAGGACACCGCAGAGCAACAGATGCCGCAGGAACCGGAGCAGGCAGTGCCGGACGCCGGCCAATAGGATGCAAGAGGCGGGCCGGCAGGCCCCTTGCCGGCAAAGGCGCCGCGAGTCGCGGCGCCTTTGCCTTGTGCAAAAAGGGGCTCGGTTGGAGCCCGTTTGGCTGGTATATGGCAGGCCGTTCGCGTCGGGAACGGTCATGTCTCGGTCGAACGGCATCAAATACGTTCGGCGGTCCCGGGCAAGGCTAGACCGACGTTTGCGACCCGATCACGCTGGAGCGGAGCCATGCAGCTGAGCCTGACGCCCGAGCAACAGATGCTGGTGGACAGCGTCCGCCGCTTTGTTGACGCCGAGCTGGTTCCTTATGAGGAGGAGGTCGAGCGCACCGATCATGTGCGGCCGGACCTCATCGCCCAGATTCGGGAGCGCGCCATAGCGGCGGGGTTCTACGCCGCGAACATGCCGGAGGAGCTGGGTGGCGGGGGACTTGACCACGTCAGCCTCGCGCTCATGGAACGGGAACTCGGCCGCACTGCCTTCGCGCTCCAGTACATCGTGGCGCGTCCGAGCAACATCCTGCGCGCCTGCAAGGGCGAGCAGATCGAGCGGTACCTGCTGCCGACCATCCGCGGCGAGCGGGTGGAGTGCCTGGCCATGACCGAGCCCAATGCCGGCTCGGATCTCCGCTCCATGCAGACCCGCGCCGTGCGCGACGGCGATCACTACGTCATCAACGGGACGAAGCACTTCATCAGCTACGCCGACGTGGCGGACTACATCGTGCTGTTCGCGGCCAGCGGCGTGGAGGAGACACCGCGGGGGCAACGCAAGCGGATCACGGCGTTCCTCGTCGACAAGGACACGCCTGGACTCGAGGTCCGGCTCGGCTCACGCGCCGTATCGCATCGCGGCTTCCATCATTGCGAACTGATCTTCCGGGACTGCCGGGTCGGCGTTAACCAGATCCTTGGAGAGGAGCATCGCGGCTTCGACGTCGCCAACGAGTGGCTCGGCGGCACGCGACTCACCGTCGCGGCTCAGTGTGTCGGCCGCGCGCAGCGCGCCCTCGAAATGGCGACGGAGTGGGCGGCCACCCGCAAGCAGTTCGGGCAGCCCATCGGCAAATTCCAGGGCACGAGCTTCAAGCTTGCCGACATGGCGACCGAGATCGCGGCGGCCGAGCTTCTGGTCCTGAAGGCCGCCTGGAAGGCCGACGAGGGCACGGCCGCCGACGAGGACTTCGCCATGGCGAAGCTCTATGCCACCGAGATGCTCGGCCGGGTGACGGATCACGCCGTGCAGATCTTCGGCGGCATGGGCCTGATGGAAGAGCTGCCTATCGAACGCTTCTGGCGCGACGCGCGGGTCGAGCGGATCTGGGACGGCACCTCCGAGATTCAGCGCCACATCATCTCGCGCGCTCTCCTCCGCCCACACGGCGCCTGACGGCAAGCCCGGGCGGAGGTCCGGGGCGCTCGCTTAAGGACTGTTAGGCCCGGTCACCACGCCTGGTATCGAGTTCAGCCCGGCCGGATGTCTCTGTCCGCCCCTCATGCTTGCGTCAGAGGACCGGGCGGAGGGAGACTTGTGCGATCGCGCTGCGACTTCGAGAAGGAGACGAAGCCATGACTCTGGCCGGCAGCCGTCCCGATTGGTTGACTTTCGACTGCTACGGCACGCTGATCCAATGGGATGAAGGTCTGTTGAATGGCGTCCGGCAAATTCTTGAACGCCACGGCGTCGGCAACGTCGATCCGGCGACCGTAATGCGCATCTATGACAAGCACGAGCACGTGCTTGAGCAGGCGCCAATGTATCGCACATTCCGGGAGATCGCGGGCGAGAGTCTGCGTCTCGCCATGGAGGATCTGGGCTTGCCCTGCGATGCCTCGGATACCGAGCTCCTGACCTCAGGGATCTCCAAGATGCCGCCCTTCCCTGAGGTCGTTCAGGCGCTCGGTGAGCTTAAGAAGGCGGGCTTCAAGCTCTGCATCATTTCGAACACCGACGATGACATCATCGCCGGAAACGTTGCCCGGCTAGGCGGCCATATCGACCGGGTCGTCACCGCGCAGCAGGCCGGGGCCTACAAGCCGTCGCGCCGCATCTTCGAGCACGCGCACCGCGCGGTCGGCGCTGGCAAGGATGCGATCGTCCACATCTGCGCCAGCCCGCATCTCGACCTTGTCGCGGCGCGAGACATGGGATTCCGATGCATCTGGATCGACCGCGGCACGGGACGTCCGCCGCTGCCCGATTACGAGCCCGACGCGATCCTGCCGACGCTCGACCGCGTGCCTCGACTCTTCAGCGATATCGGCTGGATCTAACCGGACGGTACGGGCGCCGTCCGCTGTCGGCCATGCGCCGCATCCGGCGTCATCGACCCCGGAAGTTCGCCTTCCGCTTCTCCGCGAAGGCCTTCACCCCTTCCTTCGAGTCTTCGGAGGCCAGCGCGCGTTCGTAGGTGGCGAGCTCGCCGCTGCGGATGATCTGGAAGGCCTCGCGCACGCTCACGCCTTCGATCGCCCGCAGCGCCTCCTTGAGAGCCTGGATCGTCAAAGGCGCGCCGGAGGCGATCATCTCCGCCCATTCCCGCGCCTTGGGCATCAGCTCGTCCTTCGGCACCACGGCGTTGATCATGCCGTAGTGATGCGCTTCCGCGGCGCTCATGCGGCGGCCGAGCAGCAGCAGCTCGAGGGCGATGTTGTAGGGCAGCCGCCGCGGAATGCGCTGGATGCCGCCCGAATCCGGCAGGATGCCGATCGGCAGCTCGGGCATGGCGAACTCTACATGCTCCGCGGCGATGAGGAGATCGCAGGCGATGGCAAGTTCGAACCCGCCGCCAAGGGCAAGACCGTTGATGGCGCCGATCACCGGCTTGTTGAGGTCCCACAGTTCGGTCAGTCCGGCGAAGCTGCCCGGGCCGTAGTCCTTTTCCCACCACTTGCCGACCTCCTCGTTGCCGGCGGCCGCGGATTTGATGTCCCAGCCGGCCGAAAAGATCCGGTCGCCGGCGGCGGTCAGGATCCCGACCCGCAGCTCCGGGTCGTCGCGCAGCGTGACGAAGGCTTCGCCGAGCTGGCGGCTCGTCTCGATGTCGATGGCGTTGACCTTGGGCCGGTCCAGCGTGACTTCCAGAACATGCCCGCGCCGTTCGACCCGCACCGCGTCCGTCATGTCAAGCTCCTCGGTTCCTCTACGCATCCGTACGCATCCGGTGCCGCCACGCCCGCGTCGTGGGGCGGCCTGCATCCTCGATCAAAGGCCCTCGCGCCATTTGCCGGAAATCGACGGCCCCATGACGGTACACGACCGCGACGGTAGACGACCACTCGGCTCCCGTGCCCGGTTGCACGGAGTGCGAAAACGGATGGTTCGGCGACGTTCAGTCGGCCGGCAGAAGAATCGCGGAATCGGGGGGCCAAAAGAGCCAGACGGTTCGGCCCTGATCGCTGCTGTTGTCGAGGCTCCGCGCCATGTTCTGATAGGCGACGGCGACGCGCTTCGGCATTCCGGGAACCTCGACATAGTAGTGGCTGCGGTCGCCGAGATAGGCCTCGGCACCGATGCGCCCCTCGAACACGTTGTGCGACTGGTTCGGCCGGTCCCAGCCGATCTGCACCTTCTCCGGCCGGATCGCCACGGTCACCCGCGCGTTCGGCGCGACCGGCCGCTCGTTCATCCGGACCCAGAGGGTGCCAAGCGGCCCGGCGTCCACCGCGGCGTGACCGTTCTCCACCGCCGCCACGGCGCCATCGAGGAAGTTCATCGTTCCGATGAATTCCGCCACCTCGCGGCAGGTCGGGGCCTCGTAGAGACGCGTCGAGTTGTCGATCTGCAGGACCTTGCCCTTCGACATGACCGCGATGCGGTCGGACATGGTGAGCGCTTCTTCCTGGTCGTGCGTGACAAAGACGAAGGTGATGCCGACGGTCTGCTGGATCTGCCTCAGCTCGAGTTGCATCTCCTCGCGCAGCTTCTTGTCAAGCGCTCCCAGGGGTTCGTCTAGCAGCAGTACCTTCGGGCGCCGCACCAGCGCGCGCGCCAGCGCCACCCGCTGACGTTGACCGCCGGACAACTGATGGGCCCGCCGGGAGCCGTAGCCCGGCAGCTTGATCATCTCCAGCGCCTGGTCAACGATGGCGTCCAGCTCCTTCTTCGGCAGGCGCTGCTTGCGCAGGCCGTAGGCGATGTTCCCGCGGACGTCCAGATGCGGGAAGATGGCGTAGTTCTGGAAGACCATGTTGGTCGGCCGCTCGTTCGGCGGCACGGTCGACATGGGCTGGCCGTCGATATAGATCTCGCCGCTCGTCGGCATCTCGAAGCCGGCCAGCATCCTCAGAAGTGTCGTCTTGCCGCAGCCGGACGGCCCGAGCAGCGAAAAGAACTCCCCGCGCCTGATGTCGATGGACACGTCGTCGACGGCCCGCACGGGGCCAAAATGCTTGGACACGCCGCGGATGGAGATGAAGGACTCGGAAGCACTCATTGGACTAGATCGCGCCCCCCTTGTTCGTGGGCTGGACGCCGCGACGCCGCAACCATTCGGCGACGGTGACCACCACGAAGGAGAAGACCAGGATACAGGAGCCGAGCGCCAGAACGCCGGGCAGGCGGTTCGGAAAGCGCAACTGGCTGAAGATGAAGAGAGGCAAGGTCGCCTCGTTGCCGGCCAGGAAGAAGGCCAGGACGAACTCGTCGAAGGAAACCGTGAAGCAGAGCAGCAGACTCGCCACGACCCCGGGCAGCGCCAGCGGGAAGGTTACGCGCCAGAAGGTGCTCCAGGCGCTCTCGCCGAGGTCGTAGGACGCCTCCTCCAGGTTCCTGTCGAAGCCCTCGAGCCGCGAGACCAGGACCAGCATGGCGAACGGCACGCAAAGGAGCACGTGGCCGGCGCCGATCGTGTAGAGCGACAGCTGGAATTCGAAGATCTTGCGGGCCAGGACCAGCAGCGCGATGGCCAGGATGATCGAAGGCACGACCAGCGGCAGCATGATCAGCCCGGTGATCGGTCCCTTGCCCGGGAGGTAATACCGGGTCACCGCCTTGGCCGCCAGGATTCCGAGCACGGTGCTGATGATCGAAACGACGATGCCGAGCTTCACGCTGTTCCACAGCGCGTCCATCAGGGACGCGTTGTTCACCATCTGCCGGTACCACTCGAAGGTGAAGCCCTTGAGCGGAAAGGCGATGTAGATGCTGTCGTTGAACGAGAACAGCGGCAACAGCAGGACCGGCCCGTAGAGAAAAATGAGATACAGGATCGCGTAGATGAACAGCAGATCGACGCGGAAGCCCTTGCTCATCACCTCATGCCTCCCGCCGGCGCATCCTGCCGTAGCCGACGAGCCACAGGAACAGACAGACGAGCAGCGTGATCGTCAGCATCGACACGATGGAGACCGCGGCGCCCAACGGCGCGTTGTTGGCCTTGCCAAAGAGCGACTGGATGATGTTGCCGATCATGATGCCTTCGGTGCCGCCGACCAGGGTGGGCGTGACGTAATCGCCGACGGTCGGGATGAAGACCAGCAGGATCGCCGCGATCGTGCCGGGCATCGAGAGCGGCAGCGTCACCCGGAAGAATCGTCGCACCGGCCCGTCGCCCAGATCGGTTGCCGCCTCCAGCAGTGAGCGGTCGATCTTCTCCAGCGACACGTAAATCGGCAGGATCGCGAAGGCCGCCCAGGCATGCGCGAGGGTGAGCGTGACGGCGGTCGGGTTGTACAGCAGGAAGCCCAGCGGCTCATCGATCAGGCCAAGCCCCATGAGGCCCGAATTGATCACGCCGTTGAAGCCCAGGATGACCTTCCAGGCGAACACGCGCAGAAGGTAGCTGGTCCAGAACGGAACGGTGATCAGGATGAGCCAGACGAGCTTGTTGCGCTTCACGCGGAAGGCCAGGAAGTAGGCCATGGGATAGGCCAGCAGAACCACCGCGATGGTCGCCGTCAGCGACATCTTGATCGAGCGCAGGAGCAGGAGGAGGTAGATCGGATTCTCGAAGATGCCGAACGGATTGGCGAGGAACGCGGAAAAGTCGCTCGGCCCCTCCTCCGCGAGCGCGAAGATCGCCGCATAGTTGTCGAGGGTGAAGGTCCGGACGAGATCGAAATAGTCTTGCGTCCAGAAGCTCAGGACCACCAGCGCCACGAGCGGCACGATCATCATGCCGACCATGACGAGCAGCGTCGGCGACAGCAGCAGATAGCCCCGCAGCGCCTCGTGACGCAGGAACGCTCCCCGAATTCGGGCGCGGAAACCGAACCTTTCGGTTCGTCCGACGAGGGTCTTACTGGTCGCCGTAACCATCGGCCGAGTCAGACCCGGGCGGGACGATGTGCACGATTGAAGGCCTCACAATGCTCTTAATTTTCGCGCTACTGTAACGCCACCGTGCGTGCCCTCAAGGTATTTTTTGTTGGAACGACCGGCGCCGCCGACCCAACCGGCGGAGCCTCGCTTGCACCTTTCGCCACGCGATGATAAATTGTGATTCAATTCTTCAAGCCATCATTTAACATGATTGCACCTTGAAAATAAGAAAAAAAATGGCTTCCGGCGAAGCCTCCACGCATCATTTCAAATGGCCGTTCAACGAATCGTTGACGCAACGGCCGCCGGGACGGGCGGTTCGGTAAGGCGTAGCTCCATGCGGCAGCCCGACAGCAGAGGTTACCTCGCATGCGAGACCGAACCGCAACGGCGCCTGCGGTGACGGAGCGTCCGCGACGGTGCGAAGGCAGGATGCTGTCCGGGCCGAGAATGGTTGTCTCATGATGTCTTCAGCACCCGGGAGCGACGATCTTTTCCCAGACCCGATTCGGGGTTCCGGCAACCGTGAGGCCGGCCGGACACAACGGCTTCTGCAACACAGGGGAGACTGCGGATGAAGACGACTACTCTTTTGGACCGGCTCGTCGGCGGCGATCTGTCGCGGCGCCAGCTCAACAAGATTCTAGCCTCGGCCGGCCTGGCGATGGTCACGCTTCCGGTCATGGGACGGTCAGGCCGCGCCGCGGATCAGGCAACCTATTTCACATGGGGCGGCTACGACGATCCCAACTTCTTCCCGGGCTATGTGGAGAAGCACGGCGGCACGCCCGAGATGCCACTCTTCGCCGACGAGCAGGAAGCACTCATGAAGCTTCAGGCCGGCTTCGCCGTGGATGTCGTCCATCCCTGCAGCGGCCGGATCGTGCGCTATCGCGATGCCGGCGTGATTCAGCCGATCGACACCAGCCGCCTGTCGAATTGGCCCGACGTCTTCGATGCACTGCGCGGCATCAGCGGCGCGTCCGACGGCGGCAAGCAGTGGTTCATCCCGGTTGACTGGGGCAACACATCGGTCCTCTACCGGACCGATCTCGTCGACATCGAGGAGGAGTCCTGGACGCTGCTCTGGGACGAGCGATACAAGGGCCGGCTGTCGATCGGCGAGGACATTACGGACACTGCCGTCATTGCCGCGCTCGTCGCCGGGGTCGACGACCCGTACGACATGTCCGACGAGGAGATCCGCAAGGTCGCGGACGTGCTGCGGAAGCAGCGGCCGCTGCTGCGCTTCTACTGGTCGGACAACACGACCATGGAGCAGGCGCTCGCCACCGGGGAAGTCGTGGCTGCCTCCGCGTGGAACAGCTCGGTCGTCGCGCTGAAGTCGCAGGGTATTCCCGTCGCCTACATGAAACCGAAGGAAGGCATCCTCACATGGTGCTGCGGCCTGATGCTGGCACAACGGGCCGACCAGCTCGACAAGGCCTATGACCTGATCGATGCCCTGATCTCGCCGGAGGCCGGAGAATGGCTGATCATGGAGATGGGCTACGGCCACTCGAACCGCAAGGCATTTGAGCGCGTGTCGGACGAAGCGCTGATCGAGCGCGGTCTGTCGAAGGATCCGTCGACAACGCTGGCCGAGGGCGTCTTCAGCGCCGACAACAAGCGGCTGAGCGAGCTTCAGCAGATTTTCGAGCAGGTGAAGGCCGGGATGTAAGGAAGACGGATCCGGGGCGCCCTCGCGGCCCCGGATCCTCTTGCCTTCGGCCGACATGGGTTGGCGGGCGCGACCGGGCCGGGACCGGCCACGCGGAAGGCTGGTGCGGCCCATGCACCCGGCTCTCCGCCGGGCGAGACGAATGAGACGAATCGGATTAAGGACTTCGTGTAGGTGATCGGATGAAGCGCAACCTGAAATACGACACGCAGCACCTCTGGGAGAAGGACCGCGAGCACATCATCCACCCGTGGATCGACCTCGGTACCGCACACACGCGCGAACCCCTGATCGTCGCCGAGGCGGAGGGCGCCTACATCTACGATTCCAACGGCCACCGCATGCTCGACGGCATCGGCGGGATGTGGTGCGTCAATGTCGGCTATGCCCGCGAGGAGATGGTTCAGGCGATCGCCGACCAGGCGCGGCGAATGTGCTACTTCTCGCCCTTCGGCCTGATCTCGACTCCGCCCTCGATCGAGTTTGGGGCGAAGCTCGCGGAGTATGCGCCGGGCGATCTCAGCCACGTGTTCTTCACCACCGGCGGATCCACCGCTGTCGATTCGGCCATCCGCTTCGTTCAGTTCTACTTCAACTTCATCGGCAAGCCGGAAAAGCGGCACATCCTCACCCGCGAGTATGCCTATCACGGCAGCACCTATCTGACGGCATCGGTTTCGGGCAAGCCCGGCGACCGCGGCAACCTCAACTTCATCACCGACATCATCCACCATCTGCCGGCGCCCAATCCGTACCGGCGACCGGCGGGCATGTCGGAGGAAGAGTTCTGCGACGCCAAGGTCGCGGACCTCGAGAACAAGATCCTGGAACTTGGCCCCGAGAACGTCGCCTGCTTCGTGGCCGAGCCGATTCTCGCCTCGGGCGGGGTCATCGTGCCGCCCAAGGGCTACCATCGCCGTACGCTCGAGGTCTGTCGAAAGTACGACGTGCTTTACATCTCCGACGAGGTGGTGACGGGTTTCGGCCGGCTCGGCCAGATCTTCGCCTCGGAACCGGTCTTCGACCTCGTGCCCGACATCATCACCTGCGCCAAGGGCTTGACCTCCGGCTACGTGCCGCTTGGCGCCGTCATGATCTCGGATCGGCTCTATGACCGCATCACGGGCCCCGACGCCAAAGGCCAGATGTTTGCCAACGGCTTCACCTACTCCGCCCATCCGGTCGCCTGCGCGGCCGGCCTGAAGAACCTCGAGATCCTCGAACGGGAGGATCTGTGCGGCCATGTTCGCGATGTCGGGCCGTATTTCATCGAGCGGCTGAAAAGCCTGCTCGACCTGCCGATCGTCGGTGATGTGCGCGGCAGCCATCTCATGGGCTGCGTCGAATACGTCCTCGACAAGGAGACGAAGGAGCCCATACCCGCCGAGTGGGACATCGCGCAGCGGATCATCAACGAGACCATGCCGCGCGGTCTGGTCGCGCGGCCGATGGGCCACCTTGCCGTGATGTCGCCGCCGCTCATCATCACCCGCGCGCAGATCGACGAGATGGTCGAGATCCTGCGCACCGCGACCCTGGCCGTGATGGACCGGCTGGTGCAGGAAGGGCTGTGGCGCGGATGAAAGGCTACGGCCCCGCCTGACGCCGGGGCCGTCAAACCGACGATCGGCGGTCAGGCGGCCGCGAGCGCGGGCGTTCGGTCCAGAAGGTCCAGCGCGTCGTGGCGCAGGTGGTTCTTCTGCATCTCGGCGCGCAGCCGCTCCTCGGTCACGATTCCCTTCTCGACGCATTCGCGAAGGAGACCGAAGAAGAACCGCTCCTGCCGTGGGTCCGGATGCGGTCTGTAGCGCTCACGGCCAAGCAGCCGTCTCCGCGCCGCCTTGCCCCAGCTTCGCGGCGAAAGGCTGAGGCGATCGGCGCGCGCAACGAAGTCGACCGGCAAACCGGTCTTCCAGGGCTGCGTGCGGCGCTTCGTGTTGTGCAGCAGCTTGGTGCGTTCCGTCAGGGTGTCGAAGTGGTTCCACTCCGGCTCGAGCAGGCCGATCGTTTCCCGCGGTTCCAGCGCCAGATAGACCCAGTCCAGGTAGTCGCGCTCGAAGGTGAACATCTCGTTGAACTGCGCCTCGCACCGCCAGTGAGTCAACCTGGCGCAGTCGAGCAGCATCACACTCGACGCCAGATAGTCGGGCCGGCCGTTATGGCCAGGCCGAGCGCAACACATCAGCGCCTTGCCCGCCATGTCGCGCGACAGGAGTTCATAGACGTCCCCCACCGCGAACACATCGGGGTCAATGACAAGCGCCCGCCCCTCATAGCCCATCAGCTCCGGCGGCATGAAGCGCAACGGTGTGAAGGACTGGAGGTCGTCGTTCCTCCAGATCCGATGCTCCCGACCGCGCAGAAACCTCTGCCCCTCACGGGCGCGGAAGAACGGATGGTCCTCCTGCCGCATGATCCGCACGTCGAACCGGTCCGGATGACGCGAATTGCGATGCAGCGAGTAAGCCGATACCAGCGCCCCGACCATCTGGCGGTCGTTGGTTTGTATGAATACGGTTGGTTTCACGTTCGTCCTCTTCCGTTCGCGACCCTCAAGACCAATCGGCTGCCGACGTTCGCCTGTCCGCAACACCCCATCCTGCGTCGTCGGGCGGAGGATAGCGTAGCGCGACCGTGGAACCAATGGCTGGACGCAGCGGCATCTCATGCGTACCGTTGCCGAATGGCCTAATGGGATTGGCGCGCATCGTCGCCGGCGAGGCGGCATCGGCCGGGAGCCGATTCGCGATGGGCTGCCGCAGGTTCGGGACAACCGGCCGAGGCACCGTGCAAGGCCCTTTTGTGCTTGCGTCAGGTGCGGCGGTGCTGACTCTCTTGCCGGTCGTGGGAGAGTAACGCGTGAATCCGCGCCACGACCGAATCCAGATCGGCGGAGGGCCGCCCGGCATCTCCCGGCCGGAACACGACGCGGTCGATACGGCTCTCCTCCAGCACCAGTCGCTTCAAGCGGCCGTCGGCAAGGAGCCGCGCGTGCATCGTCGCAAGCTCGCGCGGTGGGTACAGGATTCCCCAGTCCCGCAGGCGCCTACCCCAGGAACCCGCCGCGCCGATGATCGCCTGCGTGTACTTCGCCTTGCGGGCGCCCCGGCGCGGCAGTTCATAAAGAAATACCGGCCGTTCCGTCGCGCAGGCGTCGGCCAGCATCGATGCGCTGTCCGCGGTTACGATGAACGCGTCCGCAAAGGCCAGATAGGCCATATAAGGGTTCTCCGGCTCCCCGAATCGGTGGAGGTAGTGCGGGGCGCGCAACGCAGCGGCAAGCGCCCGGGCGCTCGCCGGAGCGGTGCGTCGGCTTGTGCTGACAAGCAGGCTGCCGCCGCATCGTGCGGCCATGTCGTTCGCGATCGAGGCGAGGCGGGTGGCGCTGTCCGGGTCGAACCGGTATGGGCGTGCATCGCCGCCCACCAGCAGGGCGATCCACGGGCGCGGCAGGGCCGCAAAGCGGGACTCCCAAAGCCCCGCTTCGGCCGCGTCCACCCGCGGGGGTGACGTCACCGGGGCCGCCAGATGAAGAATGTTGTCGCGCACCGGCAGCCCGTATTGCGGCGTCGTCACGATCAGATCGAACAGTCCAAGAGGAGCGCGCGGCCTGCCGATCTGCACGAGACGCGTTCGCCCTCCTGCCTGCCGCCGTATCCAGCGGGCCACCGGGACGCTGCGCCGTCCGGCGGCGATCACGAGTTCGGGCCATGGCGGGCACAACGGATCGCTGCGTCGCCGATCCAGGCTGACGATGGAAGCGCCCAGGATCAGGTTCCACAGGCGGAAGAGCTGCGTGTACCGAAGATGCTTAACCGCAAACGGCAAGCCCAGCGCCCGCGCGATCGTCACGCATTGGGCGTTGTCGCCGGCCTTGTCGCCCGCCAGCACCCAAACCCGCGGGGTCCCCGGCGATGCGTCGACGAACCGATCCACCTGATGCTCGGAGCATTCCTGAATGCCTAGCAAGCTCTGATCGCCCCGAAAGCCGCCAATAGTGGCCCACTGCCACGCCGCGGCCGCGCTGTAAAGAGATTCTTTAATGCCAAGCCCCCATCGTCGCTAATCGGGCGGCGCTTCCCGTCTGCGCTCGGGCGCAAGGGCCGCCACGGCGTCCTGTATGGACCGGGCAATCGCGCCGGGCGCGTCCGCCGCTTCGCCGTCTTCTCGGACCAGTTTCTCAGGTCCGAGCGGATGCCCGAAGGTGACGCGGATGCGGCGCAGGCGCGGCCATCGCCCTGACACGGGGAGCGCCTCGAAGCTCCCTTCGATCCGGACCGGAACCACCGGCGCCTTGGTCCGCTGGACCAGGACGCCGATGCCCGGCAGGAACGGAAGCAGATCGCCCGTCGGGCTGCGGCGCCCCTCCGGGAACCAGACGAGGCCCTTCTCCTCGCCGAGCACCGCCGTTCCGTAGGCGATGCTGGTACTGGTCCCGCGATACGGGTCGACGGGAAACACATGGCTCAGGCGGCTGAACAGGCGCTTCGCCCGCGTCGTGAACATGACGTCAACGGCACCCGCCCAGTAGGTTCGCCGCAGCAGCCGCCAAGGCAGTGCCGCCGACAGAGCGAAGGGATCGAGATAGCTCGTGTGATTGGGCGCGAAGATCACCCGGCCGGATTGCGGCAGCCGTTCGCGGCCGCGAACCTCCAGGCGGAACAGCAGGTGCATGGCGAGCCAGTTGAGGCCGTAGAGAAGGAAACTCAGCAGCAGGAGGCCCGGGCCAAGCGGGCGCAGCCACCGTTCCTGTTCCGGCGTCAGCGCCTGGGCCGGTCCCCGGCCTTCCGCGGCTTTGCCGGCGGACACGGCTTTGGCCTTCTCGACCTCCTGCAGCAGATCGCGGAGCGTAACGACTCGCGCGATCGCCTCTTCCGTCAGCTCGATGCCAAAACGGGCCTGCATCTCGAGACCAAGGCTCACCCATTCCAGCGAATCCATGCCGAGATCGAGCTGGGGGCTGGTGTCGAGGGTGAGCGTCCGGCCCGGGAACCGCCCCTCCAGCCATTCCCAGACCGCCTTGCCCAGCGGCGATTCGAGCAGCTCCTTGTCCGCCTCGCTCGGTTCTTCCGCTGTCGGCGCTTCGCGGCCCTCCACCGCGGCGGTATACATCTCCGCCAGAAGGTGCCGGCGAAGCTTGCCGATCGGCGTTCGCGGCAGAGGCTGCCGGGTCACGGCATAGCCCGAGAGCCGCTGATAGGGCGGCAGTCGTCTCGAAACAGCCTCGACCTCGTCGCGCAGCAACGTCTCGGCGCGACCGGTGCCTTTGTCCCGCAGCGCGTCGATATCGGGCACGATCAGGCCGACGAGTTGGCCGTTCCGTTCCAGAACACCGACCTCCTTGAAGTACGGGCTCTCGAGATAGGCCTTCTCGACATCCTCCGGCAGGACGTTTTTGCCGCTGGCGAGGACCACCATCTCCTTCACGCGGCCGACCAGGTACAGATAGCCGTCGCGATCAAAATGGCCGAGATCGCCGGTGCGGAACCAGCCGTCGGGCGTAAAGGCGCCCGCGTTCGCTTCCGGGTTGTTCCAGTAGCCGGAAAAGACGTTCGGTCCGCGGGCCAGAATCTCCCCATCCTCCTTATCGGGGGCCCCGTGCGGCGCGCGGGCGATCTGCAGCTCCACCCCACGGACGGGCAGGCCGGCGCTGCCGATCCGAGCGCGTCCGCGCGGGTTGAAGGTGAGGATGGGCGCGGTTTCGGTCAGGCCATAGCCGGTCAGCACCTCCCAACCAAGCGCGCCGAGCGTCAACTCCGTCTCGGGCTCAAGCCGGGCACCGCCGGACGCCAGCAGCGCGAGGTTGGGGGCAAGCTCTGCGTGCAGGCGGTGGAAGACCCGGCGTCCGATGCGCCAGCCGAAGCGTCGGAGGAGCCAGCGCGACAGCGCGAGAAGAAGCTGGAACAGCATCGCCTGGGACCGGCCGCGTCCGGCGGCCTGCGCCGTGATTCCGGTGAGGATCGCTGTCAGCAGGCGCGGCACCGCGATCATGATGGTGGCCCCCGACTGCCGGAGCGCCTGCAGGATCTGCGGCCCGGCCATCCCGGACGGCATGACGACGGTCGCACCGATCGCCAGCGGCGTCAGCAGGCCCACCGTAAAGGGATAGACGTGATGCAGCGGAAGAGGCAGCAGCACGCGATCCTCTGATCGTGCCAGATCCTCCTCCGCCAGCGCGTCGACATTGGCGATGAAGTTTGCGTGGCTCAGCGGAACGCCCTTCGGGACCCCGGTCGTGCCCGACGTGTAGAGCAGCGACGCGGGCCGATCCGGCGGAAGCTCGGCGAGCGGTGCCGGCTCGGCCGCGAGGAGCTGCTGCCAGGACGAGACATCCGGTGCCTCCTCCTTCGCCTCGTCGAAAAGGATGAACTGCCGCGCGAGGCCCTCGTCGATGCGCCGCAGCCGGGCGGCATGGCCGGCGGTGGTGAAGATCCGGCGGCAGCCGCTGTGCGGCAGGACGCGCCCCAGATCGCCGTCGCCCATCAGCGGATCGATGGGGACCGGCAGACCGCCGGCACCGAGAATGGCGAAATAGGCAGCCACCCACTCCGGCCGGTTGGGCGCGATGAGGGCGACCGGCTCCTCCGGCCGGAGGCCGGCCGCGCGCAGCCCGGCGGCGAGCCGCCCGACCATCCGCCGCAGCTCGGCATAGCTCCAGCTCTCCGTCGCCCCGTCGCGAAAGACGACCAGCGCGGGCCGGTCGACCTCATCCGCGGGTCGGTTCAGAAGGGAGAGCAGCGTTCGCGGCGCTTGTCCCCGTCCGGGGCTGGGAGGATTGCCCTCGGCCGCGGCATCGGGCGACCGGAATCGAGAGAACCCCTCGGAGGGCATGCGGTCTCCTTAAGTCGCTATCAACGACTTTTGTCAATATTTGGCCCCCGCCGGGAGTGATTCAATCGATCAGTCGCCGCCGGACCGGATGCTTCCCTTGTCCTAAGGAGGAATACGATCCTGATTCGCCCTGTTCATTTCCTCGTGTCACGTGTCGGCGAGCGCGGCATAGGCGTTCCGCCTAGGGAGGGATTCCGCTGCTGGCTCTTGACGCATTACGGGATGCACCCTACAAACAGCCGGACCCCATTCGGGCCGGCGGACGGACGAACCCGGTCGCGCGATGGCACACTGCCGGGCAGGTGTTCGCGGAGGGCCGTATTGGAAGAATCGGCGCAACCGGCGGGCGTGGCCTTCAGCCGCTCGGCTAGGCGCGCCCTCCGTTATCCGGCGCCCGCGCACCGCTGCACACGGATTCTCGATCGCGCATGACGAAGGTGTCATCGTCCCCCCCGCGTCGCTCGCGCCAACCCTTTGGCGTGTTCCGAATCTTCTTTGCCACGTCGGTGCCGCGTCAGATCACGGTCGTCGCCTGCCTTTTGCTGGCCGGGTTGGCCGAGGGTATCGGCCTCGCCAGCCTGCTTCCGGTCCTTGCCATCTCGGCCGGCGACGCAGGCGGCGATACGTCGGCGATCACGCGTCTGGTGGTCGACACCATGACCGCCGTCGGGCTGCCGCTCCATCTCGGCACGCTGCTTGCCGTCGTTGTCGGCGGGCTCTGGCTCAAGTCCGGGCTGACGCTCCTTGCGATGAACTATGTCGGCTACACGGTCGCCGAGGTGGCCACAGGACTTCGCCTGTCCCTGATTCGCAAGCTCCTCGACGTGCGCTGGGGCTACTTTGCGCGGCAACCGGTCGGCCGCTTCGCCAATGCGATCAGCAGCGAGGCCGCCCGGGCGGCCGAGGCCTATCTCTCCGTCGCCACGTTCAGCACGCATGTCATTCAGGCGGCGATCTATCTGTTCCTGGCCCTGCTCCTGTCCTGGGAGCTCAGCCTCATCTCGCTTTTGATCGGCGCGATCATCGTCCTGTCGCTGAACAATCTGGTTCGCGCGTCCCGACGCGCGGGACGGCAGCAGACCAAGCGCACGCAGGTGCTCGTGACCCGGCTCAGCGACACGCTTGTCGGGATCAAACCGCTTAAGGCCATGGCCCGTCACGTGCGTCTCGGACGCCTCTTCGCCGCCGATGCCCACGATCTGAACGAGGCGCTGCGCCGGCAGGTGTTCAGCCGGCAGGCGACACGCCTCCTCCAGGAGCCCATCCTGGCGATCTTCCTGGCGCTAGCCTTCTTCGCGGCGACCAGCTACCTGGCGATGCCGTTGGCCCAACTCATCGTCATGGGCTATCTGCTTGTTCGCACGGTCGCGACGATCGGCAAGGCCCAGCAGAGCTATCAGATTGCGACCCTGTCTGAGAGCGCCTATTGGGCGATGCAGGACACGATCCAGGAGGCCGAGCGACAGAAGGAGGTGTTCGCGGGCACGAAAATCCCGACGCTGCAGCAGGGCTGTTTCTTCGAAGACGTTTCCTTCGCCTACGGCCAGAAACAGGTGCTCGACCGTGTGTCGCTGGTCATCCCCGCGGGCAAGGTGACGGCGATCACCGGCTCCTCGGGCGCCGGCAAGACCACGATCGCCGACCTCCTCCTCGGGCTCTACCGGCCGGACGAGGGGCAGATCTGGATCGACGACACATCGCTTGCGGAGGCAGATATCCTGGCCTGGCGCGGGATGGTCGGCTATGTCCCGCAGGAAGTGATCCTCTTTCACGACACGATCATGGCGAACGTGACGCTCGGCGAGCCCGAAATCACGCGCGAGGACGTGCAGGCGGCCCTCGAGGCGGCCGGCGCCTGGGATTTCATCGCCGCCCTGCCCGACGGAATGGACAGCGTGGTCGGTGAGCGCGGGACACTGCTCTCGGGCGGGCAGCGCCAACGGATTGCCGTTGCCCGGGCCCTCGTCCACAAGCCCACGCTGCTGATCCTCGACGAAGCGACCAGCGCGCTCGACCCGGAAACCGAAGCCGCCATTTGCCGCAACCTGAAGGCGCTCTCGATGCGCACCGGGTTGACGATTCTGGCGATCTCGCATCAGCCGGCCTGGGTCCGGGAGGCGGATTGCGTCTATCAGATCCATCGCGGCCGCGCGGTCGAAGTACACGACGCCTCGGCGAAGAGCCTCGCCTGCTGATCGCCTCCGGTGAAGGGCTCGGCGTATCGATGACTGACTTTTTTTGAGAAGGGGTGCGGCGCAGATTGCCGCCGCGCTCATGCGCAATCGCAGCCGTAACGCAGCCGAACAACGACAAAGAACCGATGGATCCCACCCCGACGACCAGCGAAACCCTGCCGGTGCGACGCGCCGATTTTCGGAGCCTGCCCGAAGCGCTCGATTACGCCGCGCGCGGCAAGACCGGCTTCAACTTCTATTCGGCGCGTGGCGAGCTCGTCGCCGTGCTGCCCTATGCGACGCTGCGCGAGCGTGCCATCGCGGTGGCGCGCGGCCTGATTCGCGCCGGCCTGCCGCGCGAGGCACGCGTGCTGATGATCGCCGACACCGATCCCGATTTCATGGTCCTGTTCCTTGCCTGCCAGTATGCGAGCCTTCTGCCCGTGCCGGTGGCGGTACCGGCCAGCCTCGGCGGGCGCGAGGCCTATATCGCCACGCTAAGGCGCCAGCTTTCCGGCTGCGGCGCCACCGCCGCGGTGGCGCCCGAAAGCCTTTTGAAGTACTTGCAGGAGGCCGCGGACGGTCTCGGCCTCGAGATGATCGGGGCCCCCGGCGATTTCTACGATCTGCCCCAGAACGGGGTCGATCTTCGGCCGTTCGGGCCCGATGACCGGTGCTATCTGCAGTACTCGTCGGGCAGCACGCGATTCCCGCTAGGAGTCGACGTCCCGCAGCGCGCGCTCATGAGCAACTGCCACGCCATCGTGCAGCACGGGCTGCAGGTCCGCGATGCCGACCGCTGTGTCTCCTGGTTGCCGCTCTACCACGACATGGGGCTTGTCGGCTTCATGCTGACGCCGCTGACGACCCAGATGTCGGTCGATTATCTGGCGACGCGCGACTTCGCCCGCCGCCCCCTGATGTGGCTGACGCTTCTCACGCAAAACGGCGGGACACTGTCCTACAGCCCGACTTTCGGTTATGACCTGTGCAGCCGGCGGATGAGCGACGGCAGCGGCGTATCCCTCGACCTCCGCCGCTGGCGGGCGGCCGGGATCGGCGGTGACATGATCCAGCCGCGGATCCTCGATCGGTTCGCCGAGGTCTTCGAGCCTTACGGTTTCCGTCGAACCGCGTTCACGCCGAGCTACGGCATGGCAGAAGCCACGCTCGCCGTGAGCTTCTCGGCCCTCGATCGAGGCGTTCAGGTCGATGTCGTCGACCGGAAAGCGCTCGCCGACGACGACCGGGCCGAACCCGCTGCGGCCGACGCCCCGGCGTCGACGGCACGCAGCTTCGTCGTCTGCGGCCGCCCCCTCCCCGGCCACGCCGCGGAGATCCGCGACGAGGCGGGAAAGCCGCTGCCGGAGCGGCATCTCGGGCGGATCTTCGTCAGGGGGCCGAGCGTCATGGCCGGATATTTCGGCAATCCGGAGGCGACCGACCAGGTTCTCAAGGCCGACGGTTGGCTCGACACGGGCGACCTCGGCTACATGATCGACGGCGCCCTCGTGATCACCGGCCGGGCCAAGGACCTGATCATCGTCAACGGGCGCAACATCTGGCCCCAGGACCTCGAATGGGCGGTCGAAGAGCTTCCCGGCCTTCGCCGCGGCGACGTCGCCGCCTTCTCGGTCGAGGGACCGGACGACACCGAAGAGGTCGTCATCCTCGTCCAGTGCCGGGTGACGGATCCCGCCGGCCGGGCGGCGTTGCGGCGCGAGGTCCAGGGCGTCCTGCAGCGCACGGCGGCCGTCGACTGCCGGGTGGTGCTGATTCCGCCGCACGGCCTGCCGCAGACCTCCTCCGGCAAGCTCAGCCGTTCGCGGGCGAAGGCGAATTTCCTGAACGGCGTCTATCCGCCCCTGGCCGTTGCCGACGAGAACGGATTGTCGGAGTCCGGACACACGATCTCCCCGGCCGCCGCCGGACGCTGATCGATGACGCGCACGGTCGCGGTGACCGGGGCCACCGGCTTCATCGGGAGCCACGTGGTCAACCGGCTGAGCCAGGAAGGCTGGCGCGTTCGAGTCCTGACCCGTCGCCTCCCCGTGCACCGGAACTTCAGCGGGGCCCGGATCGAGGCCGTTATCGGCACCCTCGACGACGCCGACAGCCTGCGCGAGCTGGTGCAGGATGCCCAGGCCCTGGTTCATGTGGCCGGCCTCGTCAAGGCCCGCTCCCGCGCCGAGTTCTTCGAGGCCAATGCGAACGGCGTTGCGCGAGTCGCGGAAGCGGCGGCCCGGCAGCCTTCCCCGCCGCGGATCGTGCTTCTGTCGTCGCTCGCCGCGCGCGAGCCGGCGCTATCCGCCTACGCGGCGAGCAAGCGGGCGGGAGAGCAAGCCCTGGCCGAGGTGCCCGGGCTGCGCTGGACGGTCTTCCGACCGCCGGCCGTCTACGGCCCGGGAGACCGGGAGACGCTGACGTTCTTCCGCTGCCTTGCGAGAGGTTTCGCCCCCCTGCCGGGCCCCGGCTCCGGCCGCCTTTCGCTCATCCACGTGCAGGACCTTGCGGCGGCGATCGCCGTGGCGGTGGCATCGGAAACAGAGAACAGCGGGGCCATCTACGAGCTCGACGATGGGCATCCTGGCGGATACTCCTGGCGGGAGATGATCGACGCCGCCGCGGACCACCTCGGCGTTCGTCCGCGCATGGTCCGGGTGCCGCGTCCGCTTCTGCAAGGGGCGGCGGTGATGAACGGGCTCCTCTGCCGCCTCACGGGCGGCGTCCCGATGCTGAGCCTCGGCAAGGTCCGGGAGATCTGCCACCCGGACTGGGTCTGTCACGACCAGACGTTCCGGACCCGCACAGCCTGGCGGCCGAGCCTGCCCCTGAAGCAGGGGTTCGCCGGAACCATCGCGTGGTACCGCCGCGAAGGCTGGCTGTAACAAGTCCGGAAGGCCGGCTGTAACATAACGTTACAAATTGTTATTTTCGAAGCCTTTCCACGGCATAGCAGATTAATAAATTGGCAGCAGCCGAGGCCATACGGTGGCGGCAGCCGAGGTTACGCGACCCTGCCCGCCGCACCGAGGGGGGTGGCGGCCGGATCGCGGGCGCGGAGTTCGGCAGGGATGGTCATGACGAGTTCGCAGGACGAGATATTCGTTGAGATTTCGAGAATGCTGGAGGCTTACCGCAAGGGCCCCGCTCCCATTACCGGAGAGACGGATATCACTCGGGATCTCAACCTCGATTCACTCGCCGTCATGGATTTGATGATGGAGCTGGAAGAGAAGTTCGACATCTCGATTCCGCTGAATCTGGTGTCGGAGATCCAGACCGTCGATGACCTGACCGCGACGATTCGAAAGATTAGAGGGGGTGCCTGACCGATGGCCTTGTTTGATCGATTTCAGCCACTGATCCGTACACACGCATCAGTGAAGAGCTGCGGTGCGGATCCCTTCGGGGTCCGGATGGAACGCGTCATTTCGCCGACGGAGGCGATCATCAACGGTCGACCGACCATCCTGGCGGGCACCAACAATTACCTCGGCCTGACCTTCGATCCGACCTGCGTGGATGCGGCGCAGACGGCGCTGGCGGTCTACGGCACGGGAACGACCGGGTCGCGGATCGCCAACGGCTCCTACGCTGGCCACGGCGACCTCGAGCGGGCGCTCGCCGACTTCTACGGCTTCGATCACGCCATGGTTTTCACAACCGGCTATCAGGCCAATCTGGGCATCATCTCGACCATCGCCGGTCCGCAGGACTACCTCATCATCGACGCCGACTGCCACGCGAGCATCTACGACGCCTGTCGGCTCGGCAGCGCGACCGTGATCCGGTTCAAGCACAACGATCCGGCCGATCTGGACAAGCGCCTGCAGCGCCTGTCGGGCAGCGCGGGCAACAAGATCATCGTGGTCGAGGGCATCTACAGCATGCTGGGCGATCAGGCCCCGCTGGCCGAGATCGTCGCGGTGAAGCGCAAGCACGGCGCCTATCTCGTCGTCGACGAGGCCCATTCCCTGGGCGTCCTGGGCGCGAACGGCCGAGGCCTCGTCGAGGCGGCCGACGTCGAGGCGGACGTCGATTTCGTGGTCGGCACCTTCAGCAAGAGCCTTGGGGCCATCGGCGGCTTCTGCGTCTCCAACCATTCGGATTTCGACATTCTCCGGGTCGCCTGCCGGCCCTACATGTTCACCGCGTCGCTGCCGCCGTCCACCATTGCGTCGGTGCGCGCGGCGCTTGATGTGATGAGGGCGCGCCCCGAGCTTCGCGTCAAACTTTGGGCCAATGTCGACACGCTGTACGACGGCCTGAGCGCCAGCGGTTTCCAGCTCGGCGCGCAGAAGGGGCCGGTGGTGGCGGTGCATCTGCCGAACCCGGAGCTGGCGATTCACACTTGGCACGCCCTGCTGGAGTCCGGCATCTACGTCAATCTGGCGCTGCCGCCGGCAACGCCGAACAACGCCGCCCTGCTCCGCTGCAGCGTCTGCGCTGCCCACAGCCGGCAGCAGCTTGAGACGATCATCGACACCCTGACGGGAATCGCCTACGACATCGGCCTTCTGGAGCAACCGGCGCGAGTCGCCGTCGGCTGAGCCGTCGGCGCCTTCCGCCCTCAGCGGAAGGCGCCTTTTCGGTAGAGGCGCCACGCCAGGAGCGGCGATGCGAGCAGCGGATGGCGCCGCTGCCACGGCGTCGCGGTTGCCCGCACGCCGGAATGCCGTTCGATCTTCCAAAGGATGTAATCCATCCCGCCTTCGAAGGTGAAGATGCCCTTCGCGAGGCGGAGCACCGTGAGCAGCTTCCCGACGGATTGCCGGACCCGCCACAGCCGGCGAAACCGGCGCTTCTGCCTGGCCGTCAGCTCGGTGGGCAGCAGGAAACCGATGCCGTTGGGTCCCTGCTCCCAACCGTATCCGTTCGCTGTCAGCGCCCAGGGCGTCAACCGCTCGTAGCGGTCGCGATCGCCGTCATAAATCTGCCTGGCCCGGTCCGGACCTTCCGTCCGGAGCTCCGCCCGATAGGTCTCCTGAAAGCCCCGGGTCCACAGCTCGGCGGCGCCGAAAGACCGATCGAGAAGCGGAACCACCCGCCCGACCATGGTGACGATCGCGGTCGAAACCGCTTCGATCACCGCCGTCCGGGCCGCTGCGTCGCGCGCATGGACCAGCCGGACCGGTTGTGCGAACCGCGCCCAGAGGGACGAATGGAAGCTGCGCGGCGAGGTGCCTCGGGCAAACTGCTTCAACGTCACCACCGCGTACTTCGCCCGCAGGACCCGGTCGCCGACGACCGTTTCGAGATAAAAGACATTGGGCGGCAGAATCGTATTGGCCAGGGACGGCAGCCACCGGCCGTAGGCATCCCGGTACCGATCGACCAGCAGGTAGAAATCGAGGACTCCGTCCTCCCGGCCCTGTCGCAGGCAAGAGCCGTAGAACAGCACGGCCGCCGCGGCATCGCCGTGCCGGCGGCGAATCTCGTCGGCGACCGACAGAACGGCCGGCGTCACGGGCTGCCCCATCTCTACCGCAACCCAGCTCTCGATCCGACCCTTGGCGGTGACGGCGTCCATCGCCTTCAGCCGCGCAGGAACTCGACCGGGCTGCCGCTGGCCAACACCACCGGCGTCCCTGGCTCGGGCGTGTAGAACTCGCCGTCGAGAACGACCGGATCGTGCGCAGTGAAGCTCAGCCGGTCGGCAAAGCCGCTGACATATCCTTCCTCCAGCATCCAGGGGCGCGGCCGTCCCCGAAGGACCGGGACAAGCGCCCGGCCGAGCCGGTGGGGCGGGAAGTCGGCCGCCATGTAGCGGAAGCCACCGCTGCGGCCGTCGTCCCAGAACGGCCAGAAGCCGAGCAGCAGACGATCGAGCGTGGTGGCCAGTGCGATGAACTGCTTTCCGCCCGGGGCGACGCCGTCGATGCGAAGGTCGGCGACGTCGTCGCGCACCAGCGGGACGACGCGCCTCCGCCGAACCAGCAGGCCCAGCAGGAAGAGTCCGAGCGCCATACCGGCTGCCGCCGACTGCCCGATGCCCAGGGGATGAATCTTCTCTCGACCCAGCAGGGTGCCGCGGTAGAAAGCGCCGGCCCCGAAGAACATGCCGTGGACCGGTGACCGCCCGTCGCGCGTATAGGTCATCTTCAGCGTCCGCCGGGTTACGCGCTCGCCCTTCCCGCCAGAGGCGAGAAGCCGCGCAAGGGCCCGCGGCGGCCGCCCCTTCAACCCGACGTCGAGCGCGATCACGTTCGTCGTTCCCGACGGCAGGATCGCCAGGCACGGCGGCTTATCGAACCCGCTCTCTCCGCTCAGCAGCGTTGTCAGGGCCGCCTGCACGGTACCGTCGCCGCCGTTCACCACGAGCAGCCCGACGTCGCGGCGCGCGAACTCTGCGAAGACCGGTCCCATATCCGTGATCTTGTCGAGCTCGGCGTGAAGCACCTCGGGATGCCGCGCGAGCACCGCGCGCACCGCCGCCATGCCGCCGTTGCGGTTTCTCTTGCTGAACGGGTTGCTGACGACGCCGATCCGGGTCATGCGCTTTGCCTCGCGCCGGGTTCGGACAGCCAGGACCGGATCGGCACGCCGGCCCGCCGTCGATACAGGGCCTGCACGATCCGCAGCCCGTGGAACAGGAGTGAGAGAATCGTCCAGGCGGCAACGGCCAGGAACCCCAGATCGGGCCGGCCCGCCAGCGCCCCTACGCTGAGCAGAACCAAGTTCGGATTGCGGCGCGCCGTGACCAACCGGAAGGCGGAATCGATCGGACGCCAAGCGTGGATCTCGATCCGGAACAGCCAGAGGAAGAGCCCCTCCATCAGCCGGCCGGCGACATACCCGCCGAGAACGATCCACAAGGCGGGGTCGAGGTAGGCCGCCGGCCAGTCCGTCGAATCCTGCCAAGAAAGGCCGTACCACCAGGCGGCGTACCAGAAGGGCGGGTGAATCAGGTCGATGCCGTGGTCGAAGACATTGCCCGCCGGAGTCGAGGTCAAGGTCACGCGGGCGAGCTTCCCGTCGACGGTGTCGAGGAACGTCATGATCCAGGCTGCCAGCAGCCCTGTGAGGAAGTACCCGGCAGCGAACAGCCACAACGCCAGGAACACCAGGACGAGGCTGAGGGCGGTAACGAGATTGGGCGTGATACGTCGCTCGGCCGCCCACCGGGTGACGGCCATGGCCGGGACCGGCCAAACCCATTTGGTGACGAAGTCCGTGACCCCCTTGTAGGCGCCATGGAACATCCGCCGCTCAATCTCCGGAAGCGTCCGGTCCTTCAGCGACAACACATAGGGCTCGTCGCGCTTGCGCAGGGCCTGATCGTAGGCGGAGGCGAGTTCTCCGGGGCCAAGCACGGCCAAGCCGGCTAGGTCCGGGTCGCCGGGGTCGAGGCGCCCGGCCCGGAGCAGCGTGACGATCCGCCCGGCCTGGACGGCATCGACATGCGCCGCGACGGGGATGGCCCGCCCGCCTTTCCCGTGGTCGCCGTCTTGATGATGGCTGGCCACGAGGATCGTGCCCTGTCTGGCCACGAGATCGCGGATGAGCCGCTCATCGAAGACGTGGTCGGCGCGGACCAGAACGATCTGGCCTGATGACGGCAGCGAGACGCCCTTACCGTCACCGCATTCATCGTCCAGGACGCTGCAGTCGGTCACACCGGCGCGATGAAAGCTCCGCGTGAGCCGCTCCGTGTTGCTCAATCCCCAGAGCCGCTCGGCGGAGCCCCCCACGATCCGCGCAATCGGCGGTGTCGAGCCGGACGGCGATCCCGCCCGTTTGGCATTGCCGCGAAGCTTCAAATCAATCGCCTGCCAAACCGAACCTTTACCTGGCCCAGCGACAATGCAGCACAGACGGCGCGGACAGCCCTTCGAATCCACTCCGCCCGCCACGAGTCAGGACGCCAAAGGTCGGCAAAGAAATCTTGACCTGTCGGGTGATACACGACATGAACGGGCGCATATATAGCGGATTGGTTAACAAAAGCAAAATGTTCACCCTAGCCCATCTCTCCGATCCGCATCTTGGCTCCATGCCGGTTCCGAAACTCCGTGCACTCGCCAACAAGCGGGTCTTCGGATATCTGTCATGGCGCTCGCACCGCAAGGCGATTCACGACGGCCCGGTCCTTTCCACCCTCACCGCGGATCTGAGCGCAACCCGTCCGGATCATGTGGCGGTCACCGGGGACATTACGAACATCGCGCTGCCTGAGGAGTTTACGCGCGCACGGGACTGGCTGCACGGCCTCGGCGATCCGTCCTGCGTTACCGTCGTACCCGGTAACCACGACGCCTATGTCAACGTGCCGTGGGAGCTGGCGCTCGGGAATTGGACGCCGTTCATGTCGGGCGTGCGCGCCGATCTCTCCGCCGAGGAAACCCCGCCGTCGTCCACGGGCGATTTTCCCTTCGTACGCCTGCGCGGGCCGCTTGCGATCGTCGGCGTTTCCTCCGCCTGCCCCATGCCGCCGCTGAGTGCGGCGGGTCGCGTCGGCGCCGCCCAGCTCGCCGCCTTGGCCGACCGTCTGACCGAATTGGGGCAGCGCAACCTGTTTCGCGTCGTACTCATCCATCATCCGCCCTATGGTGGGCGGGCGCAACGCCGCAAGCAGCTGCTGGACAGCGCCGAGTTTCGTGCCGTCATTGCGGAGGCCGGCGCCGAGTTGGTCCTGCACGGGCACACCCACCGCTCCGCTCTTGCGAAGCTGCCGGCGCCGAAGGGCCACGTGCCCGTTATCGGCGTTCCATCGGCCTCGGCCAGGCCCGACATCGGCAAGGGGCACGCACGATACCATCTCTATCGCATCGAGGCTGCCGACGAGGGCTGGCGGCTTGCCGTGGAGGTTCGCGGCATCGTCGACAGCCTCGACCGATTCGTGAGCGAAGGGCACTTCACGCTTGCGATTCGCCGGTGAGGTCGGTTCCGTTGAGACCGACCCTGTCAAGATCGGTTTCGGCTCCGGCCGTTTTCAGCCGCTGCGGCTTGGCCCCGGCGGCGTCCGCTGTGCTAAGCTGCGCCCTAGGACCCTTGCGCCTCGGAGGCGATGAAGCAAGCGATGGAACAGGACCTGCGCGTGAACGACACGATGAAGACCTTCGGGTATCCGGAGACC
>CAZKCM010000034.1:0-45934 GCA_964551315.1 uncultured Rhodospirillaceae bacterium
CGTAGGCGTGGATCGGATGCATCACGAGGCTCGACTGCACGCTCATCGCCGAGCGATAGCCGGAATCGACCCGTTCCACCTCCCGCGCGATAAGCCCGTAGCTGACGTAATTGACGCCGGCGCAGCCATAACCCTCGATCGTCGAGCCGAGGAAGCCCAGCTCGCCGAACTCGGTCATGATCGCGCGGTCGAACCGCTCGTGCCGGTTCGCCTCGAGAATCCGAGGCATCAGCTTCTCCTGGCAGTACTGCCGTGCGGTATCGCGGATCAGCCGCTCCTCTTCCGTGAGCTGGTCGTCGAGAAGCAGCGGGTCGTCCCACCGGAAGGCGGGCCTGCCGACGGCCTGTGCCCCGGCGCCCTGTTCTCCGGCGGTGCTGGCCGCGCCCTGAGCTGGTGTCATCGAAGTCTCCTACGGGTGTTCCGGACGGTTATGATCGGCTATTGATATCTAATAGCACTCCGGGACGCCACGGCGTAAAGCATAAGGGTCCGGCCGGAGATGTGGGGGGAAGGGGCATCGCGAGATGAGCCACGGGCGGGGCGCCGGCGAACCGGCGGAGGTGCTTCTGGAATTCCAGCGAATCGGCAATGCCGTCAAGGTGACAGCGATCGATCCAGAGACCTTGGTCGAGGTATCGATCGTGGGCGACCCCGCCGTCGGCGAGGAGACGCTGAAGCGGACCGCGATTCGCAAGCTGCGCTTCGTGCTGGACCGCCGGGCCAAAGGGCCGCCGCCGCGCCCCGGGCGAGGCCACTTGGTTTGACGCTCGTTCTCGGCACAGGCGATTGCGCGACCGCGGCCCGGCAATCCGGCGGTGAATCCGGGCGGTGAACAGGGCCGTCTAAGGGCCGCGGAAGGCGAGATTTTGGCCGGGGTCGCGGTGTTGCAATTTGTATGTTGCCGCGGCTCATCGGCTTGGAGTAGGGTCTGCGCAAACAAGCGGAGCGCGGCAAATGTCTGCGGTCCGGAAAGCAAGAGGGATTGAGGCTGTTCACGGGGGCAGGCGTTCGAGCCTTCCCGATGGCGGTGCTTTTGATCGCGTTGTGCGAGGGCGCGCCGATGCGTTCGGTGGTTGCCGGGCCGGCGAGGCCGGTGGCCGTCGGGCGCCGCTGATCAGAGGGAGTGGATGGAGTATTTTGTTCAGCAGCTCGTCAATGGTCTGACGCTGGGGGCCATCTACGGGTTGATCGCCATCGGTTACACGATGGTCTACGGCATCATCGGGATGATCAATTTCGCCCACGGCGATATCTATATGATCGGCGCTTTCCTCTCGGTGATCGCTTTTCTGGTGCTCGGCACGATCGGCTTTACGTTCATTCCGCTGGCCTTGATGGTCGTGCTGCTGATCACGGTATGCCTGACAGCCGTCTACGGCTGGACGGTCGAGCGGGTGGCCTATAGGCCGCTCAGGGGCTCCTTCCGTCTGGCGCCGCTGATCTCCGCGATCGGCATGTCCATCTTTCTCCAGAACTACGTTCAACTCCTGCAGGGCGCGCGTACCAAGCCACTGCCGCCGCTCATTTCCGGGGGCATCACGCTGATCGAGAGCAACGGCTTTACGGCCCATATGAGCTATCTGCAGATCATCATCATCGTGGTGACGGTCATCCTGATGGCCGCCTTCTCGCTGCTGATCGGGCGGACGGCGCTGGGCCGGGCGCAGCGGGCCTGCGAGCAGGACCAGAAGATGGCGGCTCTCCTTGGCGTCAACGTCGACCGCACGATCTCCCTCACCTTCGTGATGGGGGCGGGGCTCGCCGCCGTCGCCGGGCTGATGGTGACGCTCTACTACGGCGTCATCGACTTCTTCATCGGCTTTCTGGCCGGGATCAAGGCGTTTACCGCGGCCGTGCTCGGCGGCATCGGCTCACTGCCCGGCGCGATGCTCGGGGGCGTGCTGATCGGCCTGATCGAGGCCTTCTGGTCTGCCTATTTCTCCACGGAGTACAAGGATCTCGCGGCGTTCTCGGTGCTTGTGCTCGTGCTTATTTTCCGGCCGACCGGACTGCTCGGCCGACCCGAAGTCGAGAAGGTCTAGGGCATGGCGGCCCCGGCACAGACGCACGCCGCCGCAAAGCCCATCGAATTGGCGCCGGTCTTCAAGGAAGCGGCGATCGCCGGCGGCATCACCTTCCTTCTGGCAATCGGGCTGGTCGGGTTCAAGACCATCGATGCCGCCGGGGGGCTGTCCTACACCACCCGGTTCGCGGATGTCGCCTGGGCGACCGTCGCCGTGTTCTTCGGGCGCCTTGCCATGGCCCTGACGCGGACCGGCCGGCCGCTGGTTCCGCTGATCGGCAGCGTTGCCGTGGCCGTAGTTCTGGCCTTCCTCCTGCTCATGGGCGAGGGCGGGCCCGGGCCCTACGGGGTGCCGCTGCCGTTCGATGATCCCGTCGTCAACTGGATCATCGTCATCTGCGCGATCGGGCTTGCGATCAACGCCGCCGTGGTGATCGGCCGCGGGCAACCCGGGACGGCCGCCGCCGCCGAGCGCGAGCGCGCCATGGACCGACTTGCAGCCCAGATCCAGTATGCCACGCGCTGGATCGGCCCGCTGATCGCGGCGTTCGCCATCACCCTGCCGTTCCTGCCCTTCGCCGACCGGCAGCTCGTCGACATCGCGACGCTGATTCTGATGTACGTCATGCTGGGTTGGGGCTTGAACATCGTCGTCGGCCTCGCCGGGCTCCTTGACCTCGGCTATGTCGCCTTCTACGCGGTCGGCGCCTATAGCTATGCGCTCTTCGCCACGCAGTTCGGGCTAAGCTTCTGGCTGTGCCTCCCGATCGCCGGCATGCTCGCAGCGTCCTTCGGAATTTTGCTCGGATTTCCGGTTCTGCGTTTGCGCGGCGATTATCTCGCCATCGTGACCCTCGGTTTCGGCGAGATGATCCGGGTCATTCTGATCAACTGGTGGTGGTTCACGGGCGGCCCGAACGGGATCGGCAGCATTCCCCGGCCGACCTTCTTCGGGTTGCCCTTCGACCGGAGGCCGGAAGAAGGAGAGCTGGCCTTCCATACCTTCTTCGGGCTGGATTTCTCGTCGTCGCACCGGGTGATCTTTCTTTACTATCTGATTCTAGCGCTCGCGCTGATCACCAACTTCTTCACACTCCGCATCCGCAAATTGCCTGTCGGCCGCGCCTGGGAGGCGCTTCGCGAGGACGAGATCGCGTGCCGGGCCCTCGGGATCAATCCGACGAACACGAAGCTGACGGCCTTCGCCATCGGCGCCATGTTCGCCGGCTTCGCCGGATCGTTCTTCGCCACCCGTCAGGGATTCGTCAGCCCGGAAAGCTTCACCTTCATCGAATCCGCGATCATCCTCGCGATCGTCGTTCTGGGCGGCATGGGGAGCCAGGTCGGCGTCGTGCTGGCGGCGCTCCTGCTGATCGGCTTGCCGGAGTTCTCGCGCGAGCTCGAGGCGTATCGCATGCTGGCCTTCGGTGCCGGCATGGTCCTGATCATGATCTGGCGGCCGCGCGGCTTGCTGGCGCATCGCGATCCAACGATCCAGCTCCACCACGGCCGGGTAGGGGCAAAGGCTCACCTATGACGGCAGAGGCAATTCAACCGGTGCCGACCGGTGCCCGTCCGCTGTTGACCGTCGAGCATCTGACGATGCGCTTCGGCGGTCTGGTGGCGATCGATGATGTGTCGTTCAGCGCCGGAGACGGCGAGATCACCGCGATCATCGGCCCGAATGGCGCCGGCAAGACGACCCTCTTCAACTGCCTGACCGGCTTCTATAAGCCGACGGTCGGCCGCCTGACCTTGAGCACGGCGCAAGGGACCTACCTTCTGGAGCAGATGGAGGGCTTCCGGATCGCGCAGCAGGCGCGCGTGGCACGCACCTTCCAGAACATCCGGCTGTTCCCGGCGATGTCTGTGCTGGAGAACCTGATCGTCGCCCAGCACAACAAGCTGATGCGGGCATCCGGCTACACCCTTGCCGGGCTGTTCGGCCTGCCGCGGTATCGCAATGCCGAGCGGCAGGCGGTCGAGTTGGCGCGCCACTGGCTCGAACGCGTCGGCCTCATAGAGCAGGCGGACTGGGCGGCCGGCAACCTTCCCTACGGCGCCCAGCGTCGGCTCGAGATCGCGCGTGCAATGTGCACCGAGCCTGTGCTCCTTTGCCTCGACGAGCCTGCCGCCGGACTCAACCCGCGCGAATCGGCGGAGCTCAACGAACTGCTGCTTTCGATCAAGAGCGAGCAGAAGATCGGGCTGCTTCTGATCGAGCACGACATGAGCGTCGTCATGGGAATCTCCGACCACATCGTTGTGCTCGACTATGGTCGGAAGATCGCGGACGGGACCCCGCACGAGGTGCGCAATGACCCCGCGGTCATCCGCGCCTATCTCGGCGAGGAGGAAACCGAAGAGCTTCCGCCCGAGGTGGCGCAGGACCTGACGGCACAGACATAAGCGGCTATCGGTACGATGCTTACCATCTCGGGGGTTCACACCTATTACGGCCATATCGAGGCGCTGCGCGGCGTCGATCTGCAGGTCGATCCGGGCCGGATCATCACCCTGATAGGCGCCAACGGCGCCGGCAAGTCGACCTTGCTGATGACAATCTGCGGATCGCCCCAGGCGCGGCGGGGCCGCATCCTGCTCGAGGGTGAGGACATCACCCGCATGCCGACCTACGAGATCATGCGCCGGGGACTGGCCCATGCCCCCGAGGGGCGGCGGATCTTTCCGCGAATGACCGTGTTCGAGAATCTTCAGATGGGGGCCCTGACCGGCAACCCGGCGCATTTCGAAGAGGATCTGGAGCGCGTCTATACGCTCTTCCCGATCCTCAAGACGCGCCGGAACCAGCGCGGCGGGACGCTGTCAGGCGGTGAGCAGCAGATGCTGGCGATCGGTCGGGCGCTGATGTGCCGCCCGCGGCTGCTGCTGCTGGACGAGCCGTCTCTCGGTCTCGCTCCGCTGATCGTCAAGCAGATCTTCGAGGTGATTCGCGAGATCAACGAGCAGCAGGGGGTGACGGTGTTCCTGGTCGAGCAGAACGCGTACCATGCGCTTCGGCTCGCCCACTACGCCTATGTCATGGTTAACGGCCGGATCACGCTTTCGGGCACGGGACAGGAACTGCTGGCGAATGCTGAGGTTCGCGCCGCCTATCTTGAGGGCGGACACTGACGGGAGGGACCAGAGTGGAAGGCATTCTCGGGGCCTCGCTGCCGGTCTTCATCGGGCTGACGCTCGTGCTGTTCGGGGGCGCGGCCTTTCTGATGGGGCAGGCGGTGGCGGCGACTTGGCGGCCGAGCTGGCAGGTTCTCCTTTACGGAGCGCTCCTCACGATCGGGGATCGCTTTCTGGTCTATGCCCTGTTCGAAGGCGAGCTTCTCTCCGTCAGCGGGTATCTGATCCACGCCGCCGTGCTGATCGGGATCGGGCTCGTCGCCTATCGCTTGACGAAGGCGCACAAGATGGTCAGCCAGTATCCCTGGCTTTACGAGCGTGCCGGCCTCTTCACCTGGCGCGAGCGGTCGCCGCAAAGCCTCCGCGAGACCGCGCGTTAACCAAAAGAGTTCTTGGGCAGGGTGAGCGGCGGTCAGGAAACCGTTGCCGCAGCCCGGTCTGGTGTTAAAGTACCGTTCAATGCGTGGAAGCCGTCGAGCTTGGCTCCCACGTCGGCGCTCGGGCGGGCCGTTCGGGCGCTTCTTGCCACGTAACAGGGAGACGACCGAATGCACAGAGCAAAGGTTTCGCTGATCGCCGCGGTTGCGGCGGCAGCGGCTTTCGGTGCGGTGACCGCCAAGGCCGCCGATACCATCACGATCGGTGTTGCCGGGCCGATGACCGGCCAGTACGCGGTCTTTGGCGAGCAGATGAGGCGCGGGGCCGCGCAGGCGGTTGAGGACATCAACGCCGCGGGCGGTATCCTCGGCATGCAGGTCAAGCTCGAGGTCGGCGACGACGCGTGCGATCCCAAGCAGGCCGTGGCGGCGGCCAACGATCTGGTTTCGCGCGGCGTGGTATTCGTCGCCGGGCACTGGTGCTCGGGCTCCTCGATTCCGGCCTCGTCCGTGTATGCGGAGGAGGGCGTTCTGCAGATTTCGCCGGGCTCGACCAATCCGGCGTTCACGGAAGATGCCTTTGAGAAGGGGTGGAACAACATCTTCCGCGTCTGCGGCCGCGACGACGCGCAGGGCATCGTGGCCGGCAAGTTCCTCGCCGAAAAATATGCCGGCAAGAACGTCGCGATCCTGCACGACAAGACGGCTTACGGAAAGGGACTCGCGGACGAAACGAAGAAGAACATGAACGCGGCCGGCCTCCAGGAGGTGATGTACGAAGCCTACACCGCAGGCGAGAAGGATTACTCCGCACTTGTCAGCAAGCTGAAGGCGGCCAACGTCGACGCGATCTATGTCGGCGGCTATCACACCGAGACCGGGCTGATTGCCCGTCAGGCGCGGCAGCAGGGCCTGAATGCCCAGATCATTTCCGGCGACGCCACCGTGAGCGAGGAGTACTGGGACATCACGGGCAAGGCGGGCGAAGGAACGATCTTCACCTTCCAGCCGGACCCCCGAAAGTCCGAGTCGGCCAAGCAGATCGTCGACAAGTTCCTCGCCGAAGGCTATGACCCGGAGGGCTACACACTCTACACCTACGCGGCGATCCAGGTCTGGCGGGCCGCGGTGGAAAAGGCCGGTACCACGGACGTCGATGCGGTCGCCGACGCCATCCATGGAAATACCTTCGAGACCGTTCTCGGCGAGCTGACCATCAACGAGAAGGGCGACGTCGAGAACCCCGAATACGTCTGGTATGTCTGGGAGAACGGCAGCTACAAGGAACTGCCCGCCTCCATGTAAGGACGAATCGCTTCGCCGATGAGAAAGGGCCCGGGGCTTCGGCGCCGGGCCCTTTCCTTTGTCCGGTTGGCGGGCATCTGCAACGCCGGGCCCGACGGATGCCGGCGCGAGAAGCCCGGTACCGCCCTACTTCTTTGCCCGGGCACGTCGGCCGCGGGGGCCCGGGTTCCGGCCGAGCCCGATCTTCTTGGCGAAGGCAGAGCGTTGCGCCGCATAGTTCGGCGCCACCATCGGATAGTCGGCCGGCAGGTTCCACCGCGCCCGATATTCTTCGGGCGTCATGTTGTAGGTGGAGCGCAGATGCCTTTTAAGCATCTTCAGCTTCTTGCCGTCCTCCAGGCAAATGATGTAATCGGGCATCACCGATTTCTTGATCGGTACGGCAGGGACCAGCGGTTCGGCTTGGGCAACTTTTCCGCCTCCGTTGAGTTCGGTCAGCGACCCGTGAATGGTCCGGATCACGTCGGCGAGTTGCGCAGCCGCAAGGGTGTTGTTGCTCACGTAAGCGGCAGCGACTTCCGTCGTCATACGAAGCAATTCTTCGGGTGAAACCTTGCTCGTCTCTTCCATTTTCCGTAGTCCCAGAGAGAAAATTGCGCCAAATGATGGCGCCTCGATGGCATACGGAAATGATAATGTCAATGCAAAATGGATATCTTGAATAATCGCGGATGATACTCCGCCGTTTTGGAGATTCAGTCCACAACGGGAATTTTGGGAATCGGCTATTCTTTGCGCGCGAAAGCTGCATGGGATGGCGATTTCATACAGAAATCGGCGGCTTCTAGATCCGGATGCGGAAGGCGCGGCGGCAGATCCGGCCTCCGCTGCGGCGATGCTCGGCCATAGCTTGTGGTGGGCTGGCGCGGCGCGGCGACATTTGGTATCGTCCGATGTTTCAGGATTGTCTCCCACAAAACAGGCCATGGCGTCAGAGACTATCGCGATCGCGTCCGATCACGCGGGCTTCGAGCTGAAGGAAACGCTCAAAGCCGAACTCGTCAGGAAAGGACTCTCGGTCCTCGACCTCGGGACCGACGGCCCGCAGTCGGTCGACTACCCGGATTTCGCCGCGGCGCTGGCCGAGGCCATGCGCGACGGCCGGGCGGACCGCGGCGTCCTCGTCTGCGGCACCGGGATCGGCATCAGCATCGCTGCCAACCGCCACCGGAACCTCCGCGCGGCCCTGTGCCACGATTCGGTCAGCGCCCGGTTCGCGCGGCAGCACAACGACGCCAACGTGCTGGTGCTCGGCGCGCGCTTGATCGGGGTTGAAGTCGCCAAGGATTGCCTCGAGGTGTTCCTGAAGACGCCCTTCGAAGGGGGGCGCCATCAGCGCCGCGTCGAAAAGCTCTCGTGAATCCCAATTCCTAAACCTTCGGTAAGGAGGCACAGTCAAAAGATGCCCAACGGAGAAGCCGCTTCTGTCGCGACGCCCATGCCGGGCTTTTTCACCATGGCGCTCGCCGAGCGCGATCCGGACCTGTTCCGGGCCATCGGGCAGGAGCTGGAGCGCCAGCAGAATCAGATCGAGCTGATCGCCTCGGAGAACATCGTTTCCCGGGCGGTGCTCGCGGCCCAGGGCTCGGTTCTGACGAACAAATACGCCGAGGGCTATCCCAGCCGCCGGTACTACGGTGGCTGCGAGTATGTCGACGTGGCCGAATCACTGGCGATCGAACGGGCGAAGAAGCTGTTCGGCTGCCCCTTCGTCAACGTTCAGCCGCATTCCGGCGCGCAGGCGAACCAGGGCGTGATCCTCGCCCTGTGCCAGCCGGGTGACACCATCATGGGTATGGCGCTGGCTGCGGGCGGGCACCTTACTCACGGCGCGCCGCCGAACTTGTCCGGCAAATGGTTCAACGCGGTCCAGTACGGCGTGCGCCGGGACGATGCCCGGATCGACTTCGACGAGGTCGAGCGGCTGGCGAAGGAGCACCGGCCGAAGCTCATCATCGCGGGCGGCTCCGCCTATCCGCGAATCATCGACTTCGCGCGGTTCCGTGAGATCGCCGACTCGGTCGGGGCCTATCTGATGGTCGACATGGCGCATTTCGCCGGCCTGGTCGCGGGCGGCGTGCATCCCAGCCCGCTGCCGCACGCCCATGTGGTGACCACCACGACCCACAAGACGCTGCGGGGGCCTCGCGGCGGCATGATCCTGTCCATGGACGAGGAGATCGGCAAGAAGATCAACGCCGCCGTATTCCCGGGTCTCCAGGGCGGGCCGCTGATGCATGTGATCGCCGCCAAGGCGGTCGCGTTCGGCGAAGCCCTGCAGCCGGAGTTCAAGGTCTATGCGCGTACCGTCGTCGAGAATGCGCGGACGCTCGCGGCAACCCTGGCGGAAAGCGGTCTCGCGATCGTCTCCGGCGGGACCGACACGCATCTGATGCTGGTTGATTTGCGGCCGAAGAAGCTGACGGGCAAGGCGGCCGAGAAAAGCCTGGAGCACGCCGGCATTACCTGCAACAAGAACGGCATCCCGTTCGACCCGGAAAAGCCGACGGTCACATCCGGCATACGGCTGGGTACGCCTGCGGCGACGACACGCGGCTTCGGCCCGGCGGAGTTCCGACACCTCGGGGAGCTTATCGTTCGGGTCCTCGACGGGCTGGCGGCCAATCCGGACGACAACGGTGCGGCCGAGCGGGCGGTGCTCGATGAGGTGAAGGCTCTTTGCCGGCGCTTCCCGATCTATCCCGATCTTCGCTAGGCGGGACGCGGAGGCGAGGGGGGACGATCGATGCGTTGCCCGTTTTGTGGAAACGACGATACCCAGGTCAAGGACTCGCGACCCACGGACGACAACTCGACGATCCGCCGGCGTCGCCAGTGCCCCAACTGCGGTGCCCGGTTCACGACGTTCGAGCGTGTCCAGCTTCGTGAGCTGACGGTGATCAAGAGCAGCGGGCAGCGTGAGCCGTTCGACCGCGACAAGCTCGCGCGGTCGATGCAGATTTCGTTGCGCAAGCGGCCGGTCGACGCCGACCGGGTCGAACGGGTCGTCAACGGAATCGTGCGGCGCCTGGAGAGCTCGGGCGAAAGCGAGATCCCGTCCTCGCTGATCGGCGAGATGGTGATGGATGCGCTCGCCAATCTCGACCAGGTCGGCTATGTCCGCTTCGCCTCCGTCTACCGCAACTTCCGCGAAGCGAAGGACTTCGAGGATTTCGTGGGGAAGCTCGGCCACGACCGGGATTAGCGAGAGACGTAGACATCGGCTCGCAACATGCCCTCGTCTCTTGTGGGCGAGGGCGGGCCCGCGATCGACCGCGCAGGGGCGGGTTGCAAATCCGCCCCTGCGGCCTCCGGGCAGGCGCAAGATCCCTCACCCCAACCCTTCCTCACAAAGGGGGAGAGGGAGGTTTTGATTGGCCTTTGATTATTGAATGGTTTTGTCTTCCGAGTCACCCGATCCAGAGAGGCCGCGCCGCCCCGCTGATCTTGCGCATATGCGGGCGGCGCTCGCGCTCGCCCGTCGCGGGCTCGGGCGGGTCTGGCCGAATCCCTCGGTCGGTTGCGTGCTCGTGCGCGAGGGGGCGGACCCTGACGGGCGCGAGGACCGGGTTCTCGGGCGGGGCTGGACGCAGCCCGGAGGCCGGCCGCACGCCGAGACCGAGGCGCTGCGGCGGGCGGGCGGCGATGCCGCGCGCGGCGCCACCGCCTATCTCTCGCTCGAACCTTGCGCCCATCACGGCAAGACGCCGCCCTGCGCCGACGCGCTGGCGGCGGCGGGCATCGGCCGCGCGGTCGTCGCCCTGGAGGACCCGGACCCGCGGGTCTCGGGGCGCGGGCTTGCCCGTATGCGCGCCGCCGGCGTCGCCGTCGAGACCGGCCTCTGCGCCGCCGAAGCAGAGGAACTCAACGCCGGCTTCCTGCTGCGGATCCGGGAGGGCCGGCCGCTCGTCACCCTGAAGCTCGCCACGACGCTCGACGGCCGCATCGCCACCGGGACGGGCGAGAGCCAGTGGATCACCGGCGAGGCGGCGCGCCGGCGCGCTCACCTGCTGCGCGCGGCCCACGACGCGATCCTCGTAGGCACCGGGACGGCGCTTGCCGATGACCCCGAACTCACCTGCCGGCTGCCGGGGCTGGAGGACCGGTCGCCGATCCGGGTCGTGCTTGACCGGCGATTGCGGCTGTCGCCGGGCGCAAGGCTGATCGCGGGTGCACGCCAATGGCCGACCTGGCTCGTGACCCTTGAAGGCGGCGACGCGGCGCGGCGGCGGGCCCTCGCCGAGAGCGGGGTCGATCTGCTGGAGGTGCCGGCCGACACAGAGGGAAACCTGTCTCTACCGGATGTCTTCAAGGTACTCGGTGCGCGGGGCCTGACTCGCATCCTCGTCGAGGCGGGGGGACGGCTCGCGGGGGCGCTGCTCCGCGCCGGCCTGGTCGACCGGATCGCCTGGTTCCGGGCGCCGATCGTGATCGGCGGCGACGGCCTTCCGGCCGCCTCTGCTTTCGACGTCGACCGCCTTGCCGATGCGGCCGGATTCGTCCGCACCGCCGTCCTCGAGCTCGGCGACGATCTGCTGGAAACCTATCGCCGCCGCCCTTAGGTTAGCGCCATGTTCACGGGCATCATCACCGATCTCGGACGCGTGCGGGCGATCACGCCCGGGGGCGCGACCCGGCTCGTCATCGAGACCGCTTACGACACGGCAACGATCGCCGACGGCGCGTCCATTGCCTGCAGCGGCGTCTGCCTCTCGGTTGTCGAGAAGGGGCCGGGCTGGTTCGCCGTCGATGCCTCGGCCGAGACGCTTGCGCGCACCACCATCGGCACCTGGCAGGTCGGCACACCGGTCAATCTCGAGCGCGCGCTGAAACTGGGCGACGAGCTCGGCGGTCATCTCGTCCTCGGCCATGTGGACGGCGTCGCCGCCGTTCTCGACCGGCGTCCGGACGGTGACAGCCTGCGCTTTACCTTCGCCGCACCGGCCCCGCTCCGGCGGTTCATCGCGCCGAAGGGGTCGGTCACGCTTGACGGCGTCTCCCTCACGGTCAACGAGGTGGGGGACGAGGCCTTCGGGGTGAACGTCATCCCGATCACCCAGCGGCTCACGACCTTCGGCGCGCTGCGTGCCGGGGACCGCGTCAATCTGGAAATCGACCTGCTGGCGCGCTACGTTGCGCGCCTGCTGGGGAGGGACGCGACGTGAGCTTTGCGGAACTGGTCTCGCCGACCGAGGAAATCATTAACGAGGCGCGCAACGGCCGGATGGTCATCCTCGTCGACGACGAGAGCCGGGAGAACGAGGGCGACCTCGTCATTCCCGCGCAGATGGCGACGCCCGATGCCATCAACTTCATGGCGAAGTACGGCCGCGGGCTGATCTGCCTGGCGCTCACCCGCGAGCGGGTCGAGCAACTCGGCCTGCCGCTGATGGCGCGGCAGAACGCCACCCGGCATCAGACCGCCTTCACCGTTTCGATCGAGGCACGGGACGGGGTGACGACCGGCATCTCGGCGCCGGACCGGGCGCACACCATCGCCGTCGCCATTGATCCGGCCAAGGGGCCGGGCGACATCGTCACGCCCGGCCACGTCTTCCCCCTGGTCGCGCGGGACGGCGGCGTCCTGGTCCGCACCGGTCACACCGAGGCCGCCGTCGATATCGCCCGTCTTGCCGGCCTGAACCCCTCGGGGGTCATCTGCGAGATCATGAACGACGACGGCACCATGGCGCGGCGGCCGGACCTGGTGCGGTTTGCTCAGTATCATGGCCTGAAGATCGGCACCATCGCCGACCTCATCGCCTACCGCCGGCGCTACGACCGGATCGTCGAACGGGCGGTCGAGACGACCTTTCGCAGCCGCTTCGGCGGCGAGTTCCGGATGATCGTCTATGTGAACCGAATCGCCTATGCCGAGCACATTGCGCTGGTAAAGGGCGACCTGAGCGCCAATGGCTCGCCGGAGCCGGTGCTCGCGCGGATGCACGCCCTCAACGTGCTGGACGACGTGCTGGGCGATTGCAGCAGCGGCAAGGGCGGCGAGCTGCAGACTGCCATGCGGATGATCGCGGAGGCCGGGCGCGGCGTCATCGTCCTGATCCGGGAACCGCTGCCCACCAGCCTCTCCGATCGCGTCAAGGCTCGTTTGGGCGGGCCGGCGGCGGAGACGAGCGCCCTGCGCGACTATGGGATCGGCGCGCAGATCTTGTTGGACCTCGGGGTCAAGGATATGGTCCTGCTGTCGAACACGCGGCGCACCATCGTCGGCCTCGAGGGCTACGGCCTGCGCGTCGTCGACCAGCGGCCGATCCCGTCTCCGGCGACCACGGGCGAGTGAGCGGACCCACCGATCCGCGGGATCCCGTCCCTCGACCGGCTCGGGACGCGGAGGCCCGGCGCGACGGCTCCGCGGGCGACTTCGCTCCGGGCCCTTCGACGCGCACCGTTCCATGATTCATGATCCATGACCCGCAAGGGGAACCAATGACCGACAAGCCGCATATCCTGATCGTGGAGGCACGATTCTACACGGACATCGCCGACGAGCTGGTCCGGGGGGCCATTGCCGCCCTGGACGCGGCAGGGGCGACTTACGAGCGCATCCAGGTGCCTGGGGCGTTCGAGATTCCGGCCGCGGTGCGCATGGCGGCGCTTTCGATGGAGCGCCATCCCGGGCGCCGGCCCTATGACGGCTTCGTAGCGCTCGGCTGCGTCATTCGCGGCGAGACGACCCATTACGACTACGTCTGTACGGAAAGCGCCCGCGGCCTGCAGGACCTGGCTTGCCGCTACGCGTTGGCGATCGGTTACGGGATCCTGACGGTCGAGAACGCGGAGCAGGCCTGGGCTCGAGCGAAGATCGACCGCAAGGACAAGGGCGGTGACGCGGCCAGGGCCTGTCTGGCGATGGTCGAGCTGAAGCGTCGGTTCAACCTTCCGGCGCTTCCGGGACGAGAGGGACATGGCGGACCGTCCTGACGACATCGAAGGCGGGCGGCGTGGGGAAGGCCGGCCCGGTGCCCCGGGACGGCGGACCGCGGCGCGTCTCGCGGCCGTGCAGGCGCTCTATCAGATGGAACTGAGCGGGGCGACGGCCGAGGCCGTGATTCGCGAGTTCGACCGGCATCGCCTGGGGCAAGAGATCGACGGTACCCGTTACGCCGAGGCGGATCGGACGCTGTTTGCGGATCTCGTCCGAGGGGTGAGTGCCGAGCGCGACGAGCTGGACCGGCTGCTTGGCACGGCGCTGAGCGCCGAGTGGCCGGTCGAGCGTCTGGAGACGGTCTTGCGGGCGATTCTTCGCGCCGGCACCTACGAGCTCTTGCGCCGCGCCGAAGTGCCCCCGCGGGTCGTCATCAACGAATATGTCGGCGTCGCCGACGCCTTCTTCGGCGACAAGGAAACGGGTCTGGTGAACGGCGTGCTCGACCGGCTCGCCCGGACGCTCCGGCCCACGGAAATGGGGTCAGCGAAGCGTGACGGAGACGGGGCGACGCCTTCCCGGTGAGTTCGCGGTCATCGAGCGCTACTTCAGACCGCTGGCCGCCGGGCGGCCGGGCGCTTTGAACCTCGCGGACGACGCCGCGCTGCTCGATCTCGAGCCGGGTTGGCGTCTCGTGGTGACGGCCGATGCGCTGGTCGGCGGCGTGCACTTCCTCGACACGGAATCCGCGAACCGGATCGCGCGCAAGGCGCTGCGGGTCAACCTGTCCGACCTTGCCGCCATGGGCGCGCGGCCGCTTGCCTACTTTCTCACGATTGCCTTCCCCAACTGGATCGACGAGCCGTGGCTGGCGGATTTCGCCCACGGACTCGCCGCCGACCAGGACGAGTTCGCGATAGCCCTGATGGGCGGAGACATTACGGCGACGCCCGGTCCGCTCACCCTGTCGATCACCGCCTTGGGACAGGTTGAGAAGGGCCGCGCGCTTCTTCGCGGCGGAGCCCGGAGCGGCGATCGGGTTCTCGTATCGGGCACCGTGGGAGACGCCGCTCTCGGCCTCAAGGCCCTGAAGGGGGAGATGGAGACATTGCCGGCGGGGCACCGGGCATACCTGATCGATCGCTGCCGCCTGCCGCGGCCCCGGCTGGCGCTGGGACGCGCCCTGGCCGAGGCGGGGCTGGCCACTGCCGCCGTCGACGTCTCGGACGGTCTGGCCGCCGATCTCGGCCATATCTGCGAGGCTTCGGGCTGCGGCGCGGTGTTGGAGGCCGCTCGGGTCCCTCTCTCGGCGGCCGCGGCGGCTGCCCTGGAGGCCGACCCGAACTTGCGCAGCACGGTCCTCACCGGCGGCGAGGACTTCGAACTCCTGGTCACCGTGCCCGCCGACCGCTTGGCCGAGGCGCGCGCGCTCGCCGACGGGCTCGGCATCGCCCTGACCGAGATCGGCCGGATGGAGGAGGGGGCGGGGGTTCGCGCTCTAGATGAATCCGGGGCGCAGATTCCTTTGGGTGCCGGCGGATACCGTCACTTCTGAAGACTTTCCCTTAACCGGATCTTCACGGGCCACCTCGAACGTCGTCGAGGAGGTCACCGGGTGGCCGCTTCGGCCGCCCCTTGGCCGTTCTCGGCCGCGAACGGGCTGGACGATGAGGATTCTTGGTGCCGTCATCGCCATTCTGCTGCTGCTTGGCGCGGGCGCCGGCGGTTTCTGGCTCGTCCTGGGTGATCGGCTGTCGCCGGCCGAGGGGGCGGCCGCCGACGATCGGCCGCCCGCCTTCGTCACCCTGCCCGTGATGACCATCCCGGTCATCGACGGCGATCGGGTCACGCGCACGTTCGTCCTCCAGATCACGCTTGAGGTTGCCGACGCCGCGGACAAGGAGGTCGTGGAGGCGGCGCAGCCGCGTCTGGTCGACGCCTTCGTGACGGAGCTTCACACGTTGCTGGCGCGCCGGCTCATGGAGAGGCGAGGCTACGATATCGGCCTCATGAAGCTTCGCCTGGAGCGCGCCGCAGACCGGGTTCTCGGGCCGGGCCATGTGCGGGACATCCTGGTCCGGCTGATCAGCGAGCGGTAGCGGGGGACCGACGGGACGGCTTGCGTCCGGAGTCGTTTGCGCCCATGCTCGCGCCGCCATGGAGCCGACCGTCCGACGAAATGTCCTGATCCTCGCCGCCTGTCAGGCGCTGGCCATGACCGGCTCTTCGCTCCTGATCACCACGGCGGCGCTGATCGGGCAGATGCTGGCGACCGACAAGAGCCTGGCAACCCTGCCGCTCGGCCTGCAGTTCGTCGCGACCATGCTGACGACGATCCCGGCATCATTGCTGATGAAGCGGGTCGGCCGCCGCGCCGGGTTCACGGTCGGCGCGCTCTTCGGCGCCGGCGGCGGCCTCATCTCGTCCCTCGCCATCTTCGCCGGCAGCTTCTCCGGCTTCTGCCTCGGCAACACGCTGATTGGTGTCGCCATGGGGTTCGCCCTGTTCTACCGGTTCGCCGCCGCCGACGCGGCCGATGAACGCTCGCGTAGCCGGGCCATCTCCTTCGTCATGGCCGGTGGCGTGGTCGCGGCCGTCAGCGGCCCGGAGTTGGCGAAGTGGTCGCGCGACTTGTTCGAGCCGGCACTTTATGTCGGCTGTCTCGCCGTCGTCGCCGCGCTGTGGGCCGTTGCGGTCCTCCTGCTGCAGTTCGTCACGATTCCGCGGCCGAGCGAGGCCGAGCGGCGCTCCACCGGGCGTCCCCTCGGCGTGATCGCGCGCCAGCCGGCCTTTGTCGTCGCCGTGCTGGGCGGAATGATCGGCTATGGCAGCATGTCCCTGGTGATGACGGCGACGCCGCTCGCCATGGTCGCGCACCATCACGACTTCGCCGACGCGGCGTTCGTCATCCAGTGGCACGCGCTCGGCATGTTTGCACCGTCCTTCTTCACCGGACGGTTGATCGCCCGGTTCGGCGTGCTCAACGTCATGCTGGCCGGTGCGGCCCTGCTCGTCGGCTGCATCGCCGTGAATCTCAGCGGCACGACGATGCTCCAGTTCTGGGTAGCCCTCGTCGCACTCGGCCTCGGCTGGAATTTTCTCTACATCGGCTCGACGACGCTTTTGACCGAGGCCTATGAGCCGGCGGAGCGGGCGAAGGTCCAGGCGCTGAACGACTTCCTCGTCTTCGGGGCGGTCGCGGCCTCGTCCTTCTCGTCCGGCGCCCTGCAGAACCGCTTCGGCTGGGACGCCGTCAACTACGCGGTCGTGGCGCCGGTTCTTCTCGTCCTGTTCGCCGCCCTCTGGCTGCGCCAAAGGCGGGCCGCGGCAGCGGTTGTCGGGCAGCCTTCGGAAGCGACCGGAGAGAGTTGATTCCCCTGGCCTTTTGGGCCACACCCGTCGACTACGCGCGGATTGCGGCCGGGTGACCAGCGGAGTTGCACCGGCGGAGCGATTCCCGTATGTTCCCGGCGCTTTTGTGCGCCGCCGAAAGGCGAATCGCCCGGTTTCGGCCGCGGTGCATCTTTAATTCTTGTTCCGGGATGGAAGGTCAACAGTCATGACTGCAACTTATTGGCTCGTCCTCGGGTGCGGCGTTCTTGCGCTGCTCTACGGGGTCTATGCGAGCCGTGCCGTGCTGGCGGCGGGGACCGGCACCGAACGGATGCGTGAAATCGCCGGCGCGGTGCAGGTCGGCGCCCGTGCCTATCTCAACCGGCAATACCGCACCATCGCCCTCGTCGGCATCGTGGTCGGCGTGATCCTTGGGCTGACGCTCGGCCTCGACGTGGCGATCGGTTACGCGATCGGCGCGGTGCTGTCCGGCGCGGCCGGCTACATCGGCATGAACGTTTCGGTGCGGGCCAATCTGCGCACGGCGGAGGCGGCGCGAAAGGGTCTCGAGCCCGCGCTCGGGATCGCCTTCAAGGCCGGCGCCATCACCGGTATGCTGGTGGTCGGTCTGGGCCTGCTCGGCGTTGCCGGATACTACGTCGTCCTGCGCTGGCTCGGCCTCGACATGCGCTCGATCCTGGAGGCGCTGGTCGCCTTGAGCTTCGGCGCCTCGCTGATTTCGATCTTTGCGCGCCTCGGCGGCGGCATCTTCACCAAGGGGGCCGATGTCGGCGCCGACCTCGTCGGCAAGATCGAGGCCGGGATTCCCGAGGACGATCCCCGCAACCCGGCGGTGATCGCCGACAACGTCGGCGACAATGTCGGCGACTGCGCCGGCATGGCGGCCGACCTGTTCGAGACCTATGCCGTCACCGTCGTCGCCACCATGCTGCTCGGCCAGATCTTCTTCACCGGCGCCGCCCAGGAGCTGATGATGCTGTTCCCGCTGGCGATCGGCGGGGTCTGCATCGTCGGCTCGGTGGCCGGTACCTTCTTCGTGCGTCTGGGCGCGAACCAGAACATCATGGGCGCCCTCTACAAGGGGTTCGTCGCGAGCGCCATCATCTCCGGCATCCTCATCGCGATCCTGACGGCGGCGCTGCTGGGCTTCGGAACCGAGTACATGGCCGGCCAGCGCGCCATCTCTGGCGCGGACATCTTCTTCTGCACCCTGGTCGGGCTCGCCGTCACCGGCCTGCTGGTCTGGATCACGGAGTACTACACCTCGACGTCCCACCGGCCCGTGCGGAGCGTGGCGCGCGCCTCGACCACCGGCCACGCGACGAACATCATCCAGGGGCTCGCGGTCTCCATGGAGGCGACGGCCCTTCCGGTGATCGTGATCTGCGCCGGGATCGTCGCCGCCTATTCCTTCGCCGGCCTGTTCGGCATCGGCGTGGCGGCCACCACGATGCTGGCGCTGGCCGGCATGGTCGTCGCGCTCGACGCCTACGGTCCGGTGACGGACAACGCCGGTGGCATTGCCGAGATGGCGGACCTGCCCAAGGAAGTGCGGAAGACGACCGATGCGCTCGACGCCGTGGGCAACACCACCAAGGCGGTGACCAAGGGCTATGCCATCGGCTCCGCCGGTCTGGCGGCCCTGGTCCTGTTCGCCGCCTATACCGAGGACCTTCGCCATTACTTCCCCGATCTTGCGGTGACCTTCGCCCTGCAGGACCCCTATGTGGTGATCGGCCTGTTCATCGGCGGGGCGCTGCCCTTCCTGTTCGGGGCGCTCGGCATGATGGCCGTGGGCCGGGCCGCCGGCTCGGTGGTGATCGAGGTTCGCCGCCAGTTCAAGGAAATCCGCGGCATCATGGAAGGCACGGCGAAGCCCGATTACGGCCGGGCGGTCGACCTGCTGACCAAGGCGGCGATCAAGGAGATGATCGTGCCGTCGCTGCTTCCGGTTCTGGCGCCGATCCTGCTCTACCTCGTGATCGCCCTGGTCGCGGGTCAGGCTCAGGCCTTTACCGCCCTGGGAGCGATGCTGCTCGGCACCATCGTGACCGGCCTGTTCGTCGCGATCCAGATGACCTCGGGCGGCGGCGCGTGGGACAACGCCAAGAAGTACATCGAGGACGGCAACCATGGCGGCAAGGGGTCCGACGCCCACAAGGCGGCGGTCACCGGCGATACGGTCGGCGACCCTTACAAGGACACTGCCGGTCCGGCCGTCAACCCGATGATCAAGATCACCAACATCGTGGCGATCCTGCTGCTGGCGATCCTCGCCCACTGAGCCGCGACCCTGTCCCGGGCGGCCCGCCGCGCAGGCGGCGGGCCGCTCTTTCTTTTTCCGCCCGCCTGCCGGACTCACCGGCGCATGCGGCGTTCGCGAGCGAAGCCCGCGGGCTCGCTCGATAGGAATTCTCTGGCGTAAGAAGGGGGAGGCGCGGTGGAACCGGTCGGCCCGCTACCGCTCGTTCTCGACGCGGTTGAAACGACCGAGATTGCCGAGGAACTGCTGGAGGACGCTGATGTCCCGGCCGTGGGTCGGCGTCTCCCGCTCGACGAGTTCGACCTCCCGCCCGTCGTCCTTGCCGTAGAGCTTTACTTCTTTCAGAACGCCGGCACTGTCGAACTCGACGGCCAGGACCTGCTGGTCGACGAGCTCCGGCTGGAAGAACGCGACCGACTCCGTGCGCTTGCTGATGTAGTACCAGGTCCTGTCGTCGAAGGTGCCGACGGTCGAGGGCGTCCCGAGAAGCCGGGCAACCTGATCGCGGTCATGGATGCCCGGCTGCAGCTTCGCGACCAACTCGGGATCCGGCAGATTGCCGCGGGTGTCGATGCGCGGCTGGCAGGCGGACAAGCCAGCCGCCAGCGCGCCGAGGACGACGACGGATGCGATCGCTCGCCGCATCCTTGCGCGATGCCGACCGTAACGAAACCCGTTACCGAGAAACAAATGCCCCCTCTTGCCGTTGGTCATCGGATGCGAGTATCGCTTGCGTCGTTCGCCAAGATCGCTCAGCCGAGAGGCGGACCATCGCACCGCCCTTTCAGACTGTCAAGGAATCGGGACCGAAGGGAACGACCATGGTGCTGAGGACACTCTTTGGGCGCCGCCCGCCTGAGGCCGCGGCGCGCCGGCTTTACGCCGAGATCGTGGCGCAGGCCCGCCGGCCGACGTTCTACGAGGATTTCGGTGTTCCGGACAGCCTCGACGGCCGGTTCGAGATGGTCGCGCTCCACACCTTCCTCGTCCTCCACCGCCTGAAACAGGAGCCGAACGGGCGGGGGGCGGAGCTGGGCCAGGCCGTCTTCGACACGATGTTCCTCGACATGGATGCGAGCCTGCGCGAGATGGGGGCGGGCGACCTTGGTGTCGGCCGCCGGGTAAAGCAGATGGCGACCGGCTTCTATGGACGGATCGCGGCCTACGAGGCGGGTCTCGCCGACCGCGGGTCCGGCCTGAGCGAGGCCCTGCGGCGTAACCTTTACGGCACGGTGAACCCGGCGCCGCACCTGCCGGAAGCGATGGCCGCCTATGTCCGCGCCGCTGCCGTGGCCCTGGCCGCCCAGCCGGGCGAGGCGCTGTCGGCGGGCCGAGTTGATTTCCCGACGCCGAGCACCATCTCTTGAGACGTGAATGAATGGGGAACGCCCCATCCGCGGGCGAAAACCGGTTCCGGACGATCGCCGGACCGGCATGGTAACCGAATAGTAACCGAATACGGTGTTTCTGACCTCCGGGGGGCGACTTCTTCAGGGTGTCGCACTTCGCGCAGGCTGGGTTTTCGACATGGTAAGGGATATCGAGCACCAGCATCAGTCTGAGTTTTCGCGCCTCGTGGCGACGGAGCGGGTCGGCGACACCGCAATTGTCGAGGAAATCGCCGCGACGGAGCACGAGCGGGCCGCCTTGGCTGAGCGCTTCGGGTGGGTCTCGATGCAGCGCCTGACCGCAACGGTCCGGCTGCGGCGTCTGAAGCGCGATCTGATCCGCGCATCCGGACATTACGAGGCCGATCTGGAGCAGGCCTGCGTGGTCACGCTGGAGCCGGTCCCCGCCCATGTGGAAGGCGAGTTTAACCAACTTTATCTGGAGGACGGCGGGCTGGAACAGGAAGACGCGGTGGTGGCCGTCTCGGTTACCGAGGAGGAGCCACCCGAATCCGTCGTCGGCGGCAAGATCGACATCGGCGAGGCCGTGGTCCAGCAGATCGCGGTGGCGCTCGACCCCTATCCCCGGGCCCCGGGCGCCGCACTGCCGGAGGCGGTGGATTGGCCCCCGGCAGGCGAAGAGGAGGGGCAGGCGGGCCCCTTCGCCGTCCTGGCCGAGCTCACGAAGGCGAGGCGGAAGGAAGGATAGGACCGGCGGATTCGGGCCCGGGCGAGATGCCGGCGCGGCTTGCCCATCATAGGGTTTTTGGATAGTAATCTGGCACCTTTCGAGTTTCCTTTAAGAGAGATGACACAATGGCTGTTCCTAAGAAGAAGACCTCGAAGTCGCGGCGGGACATGCGGCGGTCCCACCACCACCTGAAGTCCACCACGGGGATCGAATGCCCCAACTGCGGCGAAATGAAGCGCCCGCATCATATCTGTGGCGCCTGCGGCTACTACGACGGTCGGGAAGTGACCGAGGCCAGCGCCGCCTGACCCGGGCGCGCTGACCCGGCCATGGGACTCCGCAGGTGAGCAATGGTCTAACTATCGCCCTCGACGCCATGGGCGGCGATCGGGCTCCGGATATGGTGATCGAGGGCGCCGATATCGCGCGTCAGCGCTTCCCACAGATTCGGTTCCTGTTCTTTGGCGACGAGACACGCATCGAACCGTTGATCGAGCGACGGCCGCGGCTGCGCGAGGTCAGCGTGGTGCGCCATGCGGAGCAAGAGGTTCGCGGCGAGGACAAGCCCTCGACCGCGCTCCGCTCTGGGCGGGCCACCAGCATGCGCCTCTCGATCGATGCCGTCCGTGACGGGGCTGCCGCCGGCGTGGTATCGGCCGGCAACACCGGTGCCCTCATGGCGATGGCCAAGTTCGTGCTGAAGACGATGCCGGGCATCGACCGGCCGGCGATCGCGTCCTTCTTCCCGACCCTCCGGGGCGAAAGCGTGATGCTGGATCTCGGCGCCAATGTTCAGTGCGATGCAGACAACCTCGTTCAGTTTGCGGTCATGGGGAACGTCTTTGCCCGTACGGTGCTGGGCGTCCTGCACCCCACGATCGGCCTGCTCAACGTCGGCTCGGAGGAGCTGAAGGGGAACGAGGCGGTGCGCGAGGCCTGGTCGATCCTCCGCAACACCTCCCTGCCGGGTCAGTTCCACGGGTTCATCGAGGGTGACGACATCGCGAAGGGCACCGTCGACGTGATCGTCACGGACGGCTTCACCGGCAATATTGCGCTGAAGGCGATCGAGGGAACGGCAAAGCTTTACAGCGAATTTCTGCGACAGACCTTCATGAGCACCGCCTTCAGCCGCCTGGGTTATCTCCTGGCCCGGCCGGCGATCCGTTCGTTGAAGGCGCGCACGGACCCGCGGCGATACAACGGCGCCATCTTCCTCGGTCTCAACGGCATCGCCGTTAAGAGCCATGGCGGCACCGACGCGCTTGGCTTTGCGAACGCGATCGGCGTGGCCGTCGATATGGTGACACACCAATCGATCGATCGGATCCGGGACGACTTTGCCCGCCTGACCGCCCAACTGCAGACCGCGCCGGAAGCCGCCGCCCTGTAATGCCCATCCGTTCACAAGTTATCGGCTGCGGAGGCTATCTTCCCAGCCGCGTTCTCACCAACGCCGAACTGGCGACAATGGTGGATACGTCCGATGCCTGGATCACGCAGCGCACCGGAATCCGACAGCGCCACATCGCCGCGGATGGGGAGCTGACCTCCGACCTTTCGGTGCGGGCGGCCGAGGCGGCCTTGCGCGACGCCGGGCTCGACGCCGCCGAGGTCGATCTCATCGTCCTGGCCACCACGACACCCGACGAAACCTTTCCGGCGACGGCGACGCGCGTGCAGGCCCGCCTCGGCATGACCCGGGGTGCGGCGTTCGACGTCCAGGCCGTGTGCTCGGGATTCGTCTATGCGCTCGCGATCGCCGATAACTTCCTTCGCGTGGGGCAGGCGCGGACCGCATTGGTGATCGGCGCCGAGACCTTTTCGCGGATCCTCGACTGGCAGGATCGAAGCACCTGCGTCCTCTTCGGCGACGGCGCGGGCGCGCTCGTCCTGCGCGCCGTGGACGGCGAGGGCACACCACAGGACCGGGGCGTCCTCTCGACCCATCTCTATTCCGACGGCCGGTACCACGACCAGCTCTATGTCGATGGTGGTCCGTCCTCAACCCAGACCACCGGCCATGTCCGCATGGTGGGCCGCGAGGTGTTCCGCCACGCCGTCGTCAAGTTGGCGCAGGCGGTGGACGCGGCCATCGAGCAGAACGGCATCACCGGCGAGGACCTCGACTGGCTGGTGCCGCATCAGGCGAATCGGCGAATCATCGACAGCATGGGGCACCGCCTTCGCCTGCCTCCCGAGAAGATCGTGCTGACCGTCGACCGCCACGCGAACACCTCGGCCGCATCGATCCCCCTGGCCCTCGCCGAGGCCGCCGGGGATGGGCGAATCCAGCCCGGTCATCTGGTGCTGCTGGAGGCGATGGGCGGCGGCTTCACATGGGGCGCCGCGCTGCTCCGCTGGTGACCCGCCCGTCGGGCGTCCGCTCGATTTCCCGCGTACCGGCCCTCTTCAATTGACGGAATTTCCGGCAGAGGTTAACGTTCCCTTAGTGGTTGAAAGAAGGGGGCGAAATGAATGAGAGGACGGTGACTCGCGCCCAGTTGAGCGAGGCGGTTTACCAGGAGGTCGGGTTGTCACGGAACGAGTCCGCCGATCTCGTCGAGACGATCCTCAAGGAGATTTCCGACGCCTTGTCGCGTGGAGAGACGGTGAAGATCTCCTCGTTCGGCAGCTTCTTTGTCCGGCAGAAGGGCGAACGTATCGGGCGCAATCCGAAAACCGGGGAGGAAGTGCCGATTCGGCCGCGACGGGTGCTCGTCTTCCGGGCCTCTCACGTTCTTAAGAATCGTGTCAACAACGCCTTGAACGGAGCTTCGGCATGACGTCACCGCAACGGGATGTAAGGCCGGAGGCAAACGAGTCGGCGAAGGAACCGTCGACCGTGCCGCGTCGGGTCGAAAAGTCCGCCGCGGCGTTTCGTACGATCAGCGAAGTCGCGCAGGAACTCGATGTTCCGCAGCATGTGCTGCGGTTCTGGGAGACCAAGTTCCCCCAGGTCAGGCCGCTCAAGCGCGGCGGCGGGCGGCGCTACTATCGTCCCGAGGACGTCGAACTGCTTCGGGGCATCCGCAGCCTCCTGTACCAGGAGGGGTACACCATCAAGGGCGTGCAGCGTCTGATGCGTCAGGGTGCGCTCAAGGAGCGCTGCGGCGCGATCGAATCGGACGTCGCCGAGACCGGCATCGCAGAGGTCGAGTCGAGTGCCGCCGGGCCAGGGCCGCAGCAACGCGCCGAACTGCAGGCTGTGCTCGAGGAGCTTACGGCGTTGCGCGACCGGCTGCGCGCGGTTCTGGGGTAATCGAGCGCGAACGGACGAGACCCGGAATTGCCGATTGGCGCGTTGCACCGCTTGCCGGTGCCCGCTATATAACCCTTCTCGACAGGGTCCTGTCGCGGTCGGAGCGTAGCGCAGCCTGGTAGCGCATCACACTGGGGGTGTGGGGGTCGTGGGTTCAAATCCCGCCGCTCCGACCATTTCTTTTTTCAATCTCGTTAACCACTGACGGTTTTTCCGGCCCGGTGTGCTTCGGTCCGAAGCACGGGCGGCGGATGATCGGACATTCCAATCCCCGGCCCAGGGACTCCTTGGCTGTGGCGGTTGGGGCCGGTCCGGACTCGTCTGCCGACGGCCGCGAATCGCCGCCCCTCCCGAGTTCCTCGCGCCCCTCCGCAAGGGTTCATTAACCATACTGTGTCCATCATGGGCGCCGAGCTGATCACCTGTTGGGGCTGGGGGGGTGACCATGCGGCGCATCGCGTCTTGCGCGGCCGTGATCCTGCTTACCGCTTTTCTCCTCCCGCCGTCCGGCGTCGCCCGGGCGGGGTCGCTTTGCGTGCCCGACGGGCGGTCGTCTCTTGGCGCTTCGGTGGTGCCGGAAGGCTCTCCCCTGGGCGCCGGGTCGCAGGCGACCCCTGGCGCCGCGGAGCGGGCGAGCGAGTATCTCTCCATTCGAGGATCGACCGATTACGTGTACGGCTCGTTTGCCGGCTGCGGCGAGCGGCACCAGTTTCTGTTGGGCGACGCCTTGCGGATGTCCTACTCAGCGGCCAGCGGAGCCGATCCGTTCGAGCGGATCGGCGGCCGCTCGCGCGATAAGGAGAGCTTTTTCGACGCCGAGTTCGAATCCGCCTTCGGTGACCTCGGCCGAATCGGATATGCCGCCAGTCTTCACACCGCTATCGTCGAAGACACGGCCGCCGACCGCGTGACGGGAAATCGCCTGTGGTTCAGCAGCGCCGACAAGCGACTGGCGCTCAGCTCGGAGGTGGCGGTTTCCGCGAGCGAGACGCAAGACCGGATCGGCACCGCGCAGCGCCATCGGATATCGGTCCGCCTGCTCGAGGCGGCGAACAGCAGCTTGTCCACGACCTTTTCCTTCTCGAGCGTCGATCGCGACTTCAAGGGGCGCCGAAGCGCTGCGACGCCGGATCGGCAGACGCTGGATGCTATGGTCAATCTGCGGTCGGGCGACGCGGCTCTGACCCTGACGCTCCGCAGCGCCCAGGACAACCTCGACGGCGATCGGGACCGGACGCATCTCTGGCGCACGATCACGGCGGACGGGTCCTATGGGGTGGGCCGGCGACCGATCCTGCCCAATCGGATCAGGGTCTACGCGAACCACGTCCAAGAGCGCACGATCGTCAGCGGGGCCGATGGTCTCGACGACCCGGAGAGAGAGACGGACGTCGTCGGCGTCGCGCTGAACTGGACCGACTGGTTCGATGGAAGCACGATTCTCGATTCCGATGCCGTCACGCTTTCGACCAATCTGCTCGCCGATTTGACCGAGACCGGGGACGATCACACAAGCGGGCTCGCCACGGGGGCCGACGCCCATCTTTCCCTCGACCTGCGGCGGATTCTCGAAGTTCCCGGGCATATGGGAACCGGGGCGCGCATCATTGCGGATGAGAGGCTCGAAGACGGATTCGGCTGGCAGTGGAATCTTTCGGCCGAGGTCGACTGGCTTGACCTTCTGTTCGATACCGCCTCGAGCCGCGCCGCCTACCTGCTTGGCCGGTTCGGGTCGGGCGTCAGCGATCAGGCGGCGGGCCTCAACATCGACTACCGCGGCATGGTCGCCGGAGGCATCCGCTTTTAGCGCCGAGCGCGCGCGATGCGGTCCTCCGCGGGGGCAAGGTCAAGCCGCGCGACGAGCCGACGCCGGCCTGTTCGGTCTCAGCAGCGGCTGTCGGCGATCTGGCCGCGCAGCTCGGCGGGGATGGGCGCGCCCAACTCCGCCGTTTTGAGGAAGCAGAGAATCCGGGTCGCTGGAATCACCGTCGTTTCTCCGGCGATCGGCACCTCGAGCGGCGCGGCGCCGCCGCCCGGGAGCGATAGCTTCGCCGTCCTGTAACCGCGGACGATTCCCACCAGCTCGCCCGTCCGACGGTCGTACACCCCGCCGCCGCTGGTGCCGTGGGCCACGGTCGCGTCGATCTGGCGGACCGGTCCGGCGAAGGGGCCGGCCGCGGAATCGGATGCGGGACTGCGCCGGTAGATCTGGCTGACCACGCCGTCGACCACCGTCAGCCGGCGCCCCCAGGGATAGGAGATGACCCAGACGTCGTCGCCGAGGTGAGCCTGCCGGCGAAGAGAGGCCGGTACGACGTTCAATCCTTCGGCTTCCAGCACGGCCAAGTCCGCGTCGGCGTCGACGGCCACGATCCGGGCCGTCGTGTACCCGCGGTTCATCGGCGTCTTCGCGAGGACCTTCTGCTCGACGAGCGGCAGGAGAATGTGGGCGGTCGTCAGGATCAGTGCGCGCCCGGATGTCTCGTCGGCGGCGAGGACGACCGCCGATCCGGCCCGGCGGCCATTGTCGTCCCGGTCGGTGAACAGCTGCACCGAGGATCGAATCGATCGATCGATAACCGCGCTGCCCGTCGAGTCCGATCGGGGCGCCGTGCATCCGGCGACGAACAGGAGGAGGGCGCAGAATGCGGGGATCCGCCTCATCTTGATACGCTGTGGAGGCATGGGTCGACTTCAGCAACCTGTGGTAAGAAAAGTGTTAATGCGATGCCGGGGCGCCGCCATCGCGCCGTCCCGGCACTATCCCGCCGGGTGCAGATGTTCCGCATCCGCAAGATCTTCGATGACAGCACCCCGGCAAACCAGGCCGTGATCGAGCGAGCGCAGGAGATTCTGCTCGCCTTTACGTCGAAATCACGACTCGGCGTCCGGATCGGCTGGCCGCCGCCTTCCATCGCAACCACGGCTACCGCAAACTGGCCGACCTTCCGGACTTCTACCGGAACGGCGAGGGCAAGGCGATCTACGCCAAGGACATCGTTCATGAGGGGGGCGCCTCGGCGGCGAAGGAGAGCGCAGACGGGCCCTCCGACTGCGCCTCCGCTTGAGGCGTCCGGATACTGGGCTTCCTGCAGCGAGACGTAGCCGGCTGCCGCGGCAGGGTGGGCGTCTTTGCCTAGAGCTGCGGTTCGCGGCGCCGGTGCGGCTTGGCGCCGCGGCCCCTGTGCTCGAGCCGGATGACGGGGGCGGCGTGGGCCACCAGCACCGCCCGGCCGGTGTCGGTCAGCTTGCAAACCAGCCAGTCGGGCTTCAGCGCATTGGCGAACCAGGGCTCGGCCCATCCCTGTTCAATGCAGCTGCGGATCGTTCGCTCATTGACCCTCTGACCCCACTCGTCGAAAAGCGGCAGCTTGCCGCCCGGCTGGTCGAGGCCGCGTGCCAGCCAATGAAGTTGCGCCGCCGATGGCCTGCTCTCGCCTTTCGTGGGGGCTGCGAGCTTTTCCTGCATGTATCGCTTCCGAACGTGACGCCGATCGCCTGAAATCTTTTGCTTTTCTGTAATACTAAGAAGAATTTTTCCGTTCGCAAGTCATTCGGTGTGCTTCATGCCGCGGCATCGCTTCTTGCTTAATTCCCGGACTCAGTAAACTTGAGCAACTGTATGATCTGGCGCCGATATTCCAGATCCCAGATCAGTCGGTCCGTGTCGATCGGGTCGACCGGCAATGGCTCTTGGCCGGGCGCCCGACCGATGCTCTCGTCTGCTCCGGGGGGCTTTGCATCGATGATCATGGCTGGTGGCTCCTTGCGTACCGATCTTGATGAGAAGGGCGAGCATCGGAAGGATGCCGGGAATTTTCGACGGTGCCACGGCGGAATTGCGGCAATGTGATGGAGATCCGGGCGAGACGAGGCTCCCGCGACCGCGCATGGGATCCATGCGGGCGACGCATTTGCCCTGAGGGCCGACCGGTGGCAGGATCGAACCGACAAGAGCGAAAGGGCGCCGATGCATCCTTCTTCCGACCGGCTGGCGCAGGCCTTCTCGGCCGCGGGCCATTTCTACATCCATCTGTTCACGGCGTTCTTCTTCGTCATCGTGCTCGCGATCGAGGCCGATTGGCAGCTCCCCTATCACCAACTGGTGGAGCTGTGGACGCTCGGCGCCTTCCTCGTCGGTGCGGGCGCTCTCCCGGCGGGCTGGCTCGGTGACCGGTGGAGCGCCCCCGGGATGATGGCGGTTTTCTTCATCGGCATCGGCCTGTCTTCGATCGTCTGCGGCTTCGCCGAGACGCCGGCCGGTCTGACGGTCGGGCTGGCCGGCATCGGGCTGTTCGCCTCGATCTACCATCCGGTCGGCATCGCCTGGCTGGTGCGCCACGCCCGCAGCCGCGGCAAGGCGCTCGGCCTGAACGGCATCTTCGGCAGCGCCGGCGTCGCCGGCGCGGGACTGATCGCCGGCTCCCTGATCGACCTGTCCGGCTGGCGCGCCGCCTTCATCGTCCCGGGCGCCGTCTCCGTGCTGACGGGCATGCTGTTCCTGCTCTGCGTTCGGGCCGGGTGGATCACCGACGGGGAGGCCGGGCGCACCCGGGAACAGCCGACCAGCCGGGGCGAGATGCTGCGGGGCTTCGCGATCCTGATCGTGGGGATGCTGTGCGGCGGCCTCATCTACCAGGCGACCCAGGCCGCCCTGCCGAAGCTCTTCGCCGAGCGGCTGAGCGGGTTGCTGGGAGACGGCGCGCTGGGCGTCGGCGCCCTGGTGGCCATCGTCTACGGTGTCGCCGGGGTGATGCAGTATCTGGGCGGCCACCTCGCCGACCGCTATCCCCTGAAATGGGTCTACGTTCTGTCCTTCCTGGTTCAGGGGCCGCTTCTGTTCGCTCTCGCCGGCTTCGCTGGCCTGCCGCTCGTGGCCGCGGCGGCGCTGGCGGTCCTCCTCAGCATCGGCGTGCTGCCGGCGGAGAACATGATGCTCGCCCGCTTCACGCCGGAGCGGCACCGCAGCCTCGCCTTCGCCGTCAAGTACGTCATCGCGTTCGGATCCGCGCCTCTGGCGCTGCTGATCGTCGCGCGGATCAACGAGGCGACCGGGGGCTTCTATTGGCTCTTCGTGCTGCTGGCGGGCCTTGCCGCGCTGGTCTTCGCGGCCGCGCTGCTGCTGCCGGGCGATCCCCGCCCGGCCCCCGGTCCCCGGGTCGTTCAGCCGGCGGAGTAGCCTGAGCGGCCGTAGACGCTCGATTTGGGGGGAACTCATGCGCTTCCTGGTTTTTCAGCACCTCCCCGTCGAGCATCCCGGCGTTTTCCGCGATTTCTTCGCCGCCGACGGCATCGCCTGGGACGCGATCGAGCTCGATGCGGGCGAGACCATCCCCGCGCTCGACGGCTATGACGCTCTCTGGGTGATGGGCGGGCCCATGGATGTCTGGCAGGAACGCGAGCATCCCTGGCTCGTCGCCGAGAAGCGGGCGATCCGCGAGGCGGTGAAGGAGCGCGATCTGCCCTATCTCGGCCTCTGTCTCGGTCATCAGCTGCTGGCCGATGCGCTCGGCGGGCGGGTCGCCCCGATGGCCGAGCCGGAGGTCGGCGTTCTGGATGTGGCGCTGACCGAGGCGGGCGCCGGAGATCCCCTGTTCGACGGCCTGCCGGCTCGGTTTCGCGCTTTGCAGTGGCACGGCGCCGAGGTTGCGGCCGTGCCGCCCGATACGGCGGTCCTGGCGAGCTCGCCGGCCTGCCGCATCCAGGCGATGCGGGTCGGCGCCCGCGCCTACGGCCTGCAGTATCACGTCGAGATCACCGCCGACACGGTGCGGGAATGGGGCGCGGTGCCGACCTATCAAGAGGCCCTCGACCGGACGCTGGGGCCGGATGCGCTCTCCGGCCTCGAGCGTGAAGCGGGCCGGCAGATGGCGGCTTTCAACCGGAATGCGCGCCGCCTCTACGACAACTTCATGGCGCTCGTCCGCGAGCGCTGATCCCCGGCTCGGCACGCCACCCCAAATGCGGTGGGCGCCGCTCCAGCGGACCCGGCCTTTGGATTCTCTACCGGTCCGCCTGGCCGAGGGCCTGGTCCAGGTCGGCGATGATGTCCTCGACGGTCTCGAGGCCGACCGACAGCCGGATGACCTCCGGACCGGCGCCGGCCGCCGCCCGCTGCTCGTCCGTCAGCTGGCGGTGGGTGGTCGAGGCCGGATGCAGGATCAGGCTCCGGGTGTCCCCGATATTGGCGAGGTGCGAGAGAAGCTCGCAGGCCTCCACCACCCTGACGCCCGCCTCGTAGCCGCCCTTCACCCCGAAGGTAAGGACGGCGCCGGCCCCGGCCGGCATGTATTTGCGGGCCAGGGCGTGATAGGGGCTCGAGGGCAGGCCGGCATAGGAGACCCATTCGACCCGCGGATGCGCCTCCAGGAAGCGCGCCACGGCGAGCGCGTTCTCGCAGTGGCGCTGCATGCGCAGGGGCAGCGTCTCGATGCCGGTCAGCGTCAGGAACGCGTTCATCGGCGAGAGCGCGGGCCCGAGGTCGCGCAGGCCCACCGCCTTTGTGTGCATGGTCAGCGCCATGTCGCCAAAGGTCTCGTAGAAGCGCAGGCCGTGATAGGCGGGCTCGGGCCGGGTGAGGGCGGGGAACTTGTCGTTCTGCAGCCAGTCGAAGCGCCCCGAATCGACGATCGCCCCGCCCATCGAATTGCCGTGGCCGCCGAGGAACTTGGTCGTCGAATGGACGACGATGTCGGCGCCCCACTCGAACGGCCGGCACAGATAGGGCGTAGCCAGCGTGTTGTCGACGATGAGCGGGATGCCGGCGTCGCCGGCGATCCGCGCGACCGCCTCGATGTCGGTCACCACACCGCCGGGATTGGCCAGGCTCTCGACGAAGATCGCCTTGCAGTTCGGCGTCAGCGCCCGGGCGAAGTTCTCCGGGTCATCGGGGTCGACGAAGATCGCGTGCCAGTCGAACTTGGCGAAGCTGCGGCCGAACTGGGTGAGCGATCCGCCATAGAGCTTGCGCGAGGCGAGGAAGGCGTCGCCCGGTGCCATCAGCGCGAAGAAGGCGACGAGCTGCGCCGCATGGCCGGAAGCCGTGGCCGTTGCCCCGCGGCCGCCTTCCAGGCTGGCGATGCGCTCCTCCAGCGCGGCGACGGTCGGGTTGGTCAGCCGCGAGTAGATGTAGCCGAAGGTCGACAGGTCGAACAGCGAGGCGGCGTGGTCCACGTCGTCGAAGACATAGGCCGTCGTGTGGTAGATCGGCATGATGCGCGCGCCGGTCGCCGGATCGGGCGGCGCCCCGGCATGGATCGCGCGGGTCTCGAAGCCGAACCGTTTTGGGGCGTCGCCCGGAATGTCGTCGGTCATCGCGAGAGCCTGCGGCGCTTGCTGGTGATGATGCCGGAATTGAAGCCGCCCCAGCTTAGCTCGCCGTGAAGGCGGCCATACTCGATCTTCGGGCAGCGGTTCATGACGACCGTCAGCCCGGCGGCCTCCGCCCGGGCGGCGGCTTCGTCGTTGCGCACGCCGAGCTGCATCCAGACGACTCGCGCGCCGATCGAGATTGCGTCCTCGACGATCGGTCCCACCGCATCGGAGCGGCGGAAGATGTCCACCATGTCGATCGGGCCGACGGTTTCCTGCGGGATGTCGCGCAGGCCGGCGTAGCAGGTTTCGCCCAGGATCTCGCGGCCGGCCGCTTGCGGGTTCACCGGGATGATCCGATAGCCCTTGCCCTGCAGATACTTCATGGCGAACGCGCTCGGCCGGTTCCAGTCGGGGCTGGCGCCGACCATGGCGATCGTGCGTACGCTGCCCAGGATCCGGCGCAGCAGCGCGTCCGGATAGTGCAGGGAATCGCTCACTGGCCCCGGCTCACTGGCCCCGCCAGACCGGCTTGCGCTTGGCGAGAAAGGCGTCGATGCCTTCTTCGGCGTCGCGGGCCATCATGTTGGCGGTCATGACCTCGCTGGCATAGGCGTAGGCCGTCGCGAGGTCCAGGTCGATCTGGCGGTAGAACGCCTCCTTGCCGATCGCGAGAGTCAGCGGCGATTTGTCGGCGATCCTGCGCGCAAGGTCCGCCACGGCGCCGTCCAGTTCGGCCGCCGGCACGGCACGGTTGATGAGCCCGATCTCGACCGCGCGCCGGGCCGGGATCAGTTCGCCGGTCAGCAGCATCTCCATCGCCTGCTTGCGCGGGACGGCTCGGCTCAGCGCCACCATCGGCGTGGAGCAGAATAGGCCGATATTGACGCCGGGCGTTGCGAAGCGGGCGTCCTCCGACGCAACCGCGAGGTCGCAGGTCGCGACGAGCTGGCAGCCTGCCGCCGTGGCGATGCCGTGCACGCGCGCGATGACCGGTTTCGGCAGGCGGGTGATGGCGAGCATCAGTTTGCTGCAGCGGTCGAAGACGGCCTCATAGGTCTTGCGGCGGGGATCGCTCCGCAGTTCCTTGAGATCGTGACCGGCGCAAAAGGCGGGTCCCGTGCCGGCGAGAACCACCACCTTGACAGAGTCGTCGTCCGAGATGGCTTCCAGCGCCGACAGCATCTCTGCCATCAGCGCCATGGACAGGGCGTTGCGCGCCTGCGGCCGGTTGAGCGTCAGCGTCGCGACCCCGTCGGTGTCGGTGCGCAGCAGGATCGGTTCGGTGGCGGCAGGCTGCTCGGCGGTCATGGCGGTGTTCCCGGAGGTTTCGGGTCTTGGAACTTTGCCTGTTCCGCGTCCGGCAGTTCAAGCGGTATCGGCGTGAAAAGGCGTGCCGTCTGACGGCCCAAACCTCGAGGGTGAATCCGACCGCCAGCGTGATCTGTACAGAGGTCGCGGACCACCGCTGTCGCTTCGGGACGACGCGAGGCCGGCCGCCTGCCGGCTGGCCGCTACGCCAGCAAGCGGTATCATGGTACCCAATAGCTAAGTTACTAGGCTGACGCCTCTTTTCCGGTTGACAAGCGGCCAAACGGACCCTAGACAAGGCGCCGAGACAGACGGCGTTCCCGCCGGATTTGGTTATCGACCTTCATTCTTTCACGGATCGAACAGCGGGTTCTCATGAAGACCTATTCCGCCAAGCCGTCCGAGGTGGCGAAGAAGTGGATCCTGATCGATGCCGACGGCCTCGTCCTCGGACGACTGGCCAGCATCGTCGCCAGTCGCCTCCGCGGAAAGCATAAGCCGAGCTACACGCCGCATGTCGATTGCGGCGACAACGTGATCGTGGTCAACGCCGAGAAGGTGCGGCTCACCGGGCGCAAGCTCGACCAGAGCAAGTTCTACTGGCACACCGGCCATCCGGGCGGGATCAAGGAGCGAACGAAGGGTCAGATCCTCCGAGGTCGCCATCCGGAGCGGGTGATTCTCAAGGCCGTCGAGCGGATGGTGCCACGCGGTCCGCTCGGGCGGCGGCAGATGAGCAATCTGCGCGTTTACGCCGGCCCCAGCCATCCGCATGAGGCCCAGCAGCCGGAGGTGCTCGACGTCGCCGGCATGAACCGCAAGAACAAGAGGATCGCCTGATCATGAGCAACGGAACGCAGACTCTGACGGATCTGAAGGATCTGGGCCAGGCGGCCACGCCGGTTGCCACCGCGCCTCTGCCGGAGCCGAAGCTCGATGCCCAGGGTCGTGCCTATGCGACAGGCAAGCGCAAGAACTCGGTGGCCCGCGTCTGGATCAAGCCGGGCACCGGTCGGATTCAGGTCAACGGGCGCGACGGCGAGGTCTACTTCGCGCGGCCTGTGCTGCGCATGATGATCAACCAGCCCTTCGCCGCCGCCAATCGCGTCGGACAGTTCGACGTGTTCTGCACCGTGGCCGGCGGCGGGCTGTCCGGACAGGCCGGTGCCGTGCGGCACGGCATCAGCCGTGCGCTCACCTATTTCGAGCCGACCCTGCGCCCGGTGCTGAAGGCCGGCGGGTTCCTGACGCGCGATCCCCGCGTCGTGGAGCGCAAGAAGTACGGCAAGCGCAAGGCCCGACGTAGCTTCCAGTTCTCCAAGCGCTGATCCCGCGGAACAAGCGGTCTCTTTTCTGAAGGGCGTTCCTGCGGGGACGCCCTTCATCGTTTGGCGGGGATTGTCTACTCTGCTCCAACTTCGGCTTTGGGAAGGACGGCGATGGCGGCAACGACGAACAGGCTGCGGATCGGCATCCTCGGCGCCAGCGGTTACACCGGCGCGGAGCTGGTGCGGCTGTTGGCCCATCATCCCCAAATCGAGATCCGGCTTCTGACGGCGGACCGGCAGGCCGGACGGCCGCTCGCGGAAGTCTTCCCGCATCTGGGGGGCCTCGACCTGCCGGGGCTCATCAAGATCGAGGACGCTGACTGGAGTGGCCTCGACCTCGTTTTCTGCGGCCTGCCGCACGGAACGACGCAGGAGGTGGTCGCCGCCCTGCCGCGTCACCTGAAGGTCGTCGATCTGTCTGCCGATTTCCGCCTGCGCGACCCGGCGACCTATGCCGAGTGGTACGGGCATGAGCACCGCGCGCCCGAGCTGCAGCAGGAGGCCGTCTATGGCCTCACCGAGCTGAATCGGGAGGCGATCCGTCCGGCGCGGCTGGTCGCCAACCCGGGCTGCTATCCGACCACGTCGCAGCTGCCTCTCGTGCCGCTGCTCGAGGCGGGAGTGATCGAGCCGGCGGACATCATCATCGATGCGAAGTCGGGTGTAAGCGGCGCCGGGCGAGACGCCAAGCAGGCGAATCTTTACGCCGAGGTGACGGAGGGCATCCACGCCTACGGCGTCGCACGCCACCGGCACGCGCCGGAGATCGAGCAGGGGTTGAGCGAGGCGGCCGGCCGCCCGATCACGGTCAATTTCACGCCGCATCTCATGCCGATGAGCCGGGGCATCCTGGCGACGATCTATGTCCGGCTCGCGTCCGGGGCGGGGGCGGAGGATCTGCGCCGGGTGCTCGGCGAACGCTACGCGGGGGAGCGCTTCGTTCGCGTCCTGCCGGCCGGCGCGGTGCCGGCGACTCGCCACGTGCGCGGCTCCAACCATTGCCTGATCGGTGTGTTCGCGGACCGCGTGCCGGGCCGCGCGATCCTGCTTTCGGTCACCGACAATCTGGTCAAGGGTGCGTCCGGCCAAGCGGTGCAGAACATGAACCTGATGGCGGGATTCAAGGAGTGGACCGGGCTCGAGCAGGAAGCGCTGTTCCCCTGACCGGAACTGTCGGATTGGGCGTCAGGGCACCTTGACGCCGGTGGCCTCGGCCACGGCCTCGTCCAGCCCGTCGAGCGGGAAGGAGGTTGTGGCCGTTTCGCCGTTCGCGGCGCGGTAGGTGAGCTGCAGCGTATCGCCGTTGAGCCAGGCGCCGAACGGGTCCGTCCGCCGGATCACGTCCTCCTCCGACGACCAGGCGCGCCAGAAGGCAACCTTGTCACCGACATGGCCCCACAGGGCGCTTTCGGCCTCCCCGGCCTCCCGGATCCGCTCCGTGTCCACGGGTTCGCCGTCGTCGATCCGGTAGCTCGGCATGACATCGGCAAAGGCGGGCCCGTCGCCCAGATGGACCTCGGCGAAGATCTGATAGATGTCTGGGCCGTGCCGCGGCCAGAGATAGAGCGTGTCGCCGGCGTCGTTGGTGATCGCCGCGGCCGGGAGACCGCCGTAGTCGGTCGGCGCCGGGCGGACCGTCCATTCGGCTGCGGCCGCGGACGACACCAACAGGGTGGACAGGGCGGCGATGGCCGCGAGGCGATGTTTCATTGTCGGACTCGCTCCGTTTCGGACCTTGGCGCCGCTTGGCGAGGGCGGCCCTCCAAAGCTACAAAGGCGGGAACGCCGCCCGCGGTTCCCTCCGGTCAGGCTCTGACCTTGACGTAGGAGCCGGGGGCGTCCTCCAGCACGGGCAGGTCGCGATCGCCGGGGCGGCGCGCGCGTACCTTGCCCCCGCCGAACTTCTTGATCCACTTCCCCCACTCCGGCCACCAGGACCCGGGATGCGGGGTTGCGCCCTCAAGCCAGGCCTCTGGCGATTCCGGCAACTCGTCGTTCGTCCAGTACTGGTACTTCTCCGCCGCCGGAGGATTGACGATGCCGGCAATGTGGCCGGAGGCGGCGAGCACGAATCTCACGGGCCCGGAGTAAAGCTGGGTCGCCTTGTAGGTCGAGGTCCAGGGCGCGATATGGTCCTCGCGGGTCGACAGGATGAAGGTCGGCGTCTTGATCCGCGTGAGGTCCAGCGGCACGCCCTTGAGCGTGATGCCGCCCGGCTGCGGCAGAAGATTCTCGTGGTACATCTTGCGCAGATAGAAGCTGTGCATCGCCGCCGGCATGCGCGTCGAGTCCGCGTTCCAGTAAAGCAGGTCGAACGGGAAGGGGTCCTTGCCGAGCAGGTAGTTGTTGACGACGAAGGACCAGATCAGGTCATTGGCGCGCAGCATGTTGAAGGTGGTCGCCATGGCGCTGCCGTCGAGGTAGCCCTTCTCGTTCATCCGCGCTTCGAGGGCCTTGAGCTGCTCCTCGTCGATGAAAACGCCGAGTTCTCCGGGTTCGGAGAAATCGATCATCGTGGTCAGATAGGTCGCGCTGACGACCCGCCGGTCCCGCTTCGCCGCCATGTAGGCGAGCGTGCAGGCAAGCAGGGTGCCGCCGAGGCAATAGCCGATAACGTTGGCCTCGCGTTCCCCGGTCGCCCGCTCCATGGCGTCGAGCGCCGCCAGCGGCCCTTCCGCCATGTAGTCCTCGAAGCTCTTCTCGGCCAGCGCCTCGTCCGGGTTGACCCATGAGATGACGAAGACCGTGTGGCCCTGGTCGACCGCCCATTTGATGAAGGAATTCTTCTCGCGCAGGTCGAGGATGTAGAACTTATTGATCCAGGGCGGGATGATGAGCAGCGGCCGGCGATGGACCGTCTCGGTGGTCGGCTCGTACTGAAGAAGCTGCATGAGGTCGTTCTGGAACACGACCTTGCCCGGCGTGACCGCGATGTTCTGGCCGATCCGGAACGCGTCCAAATCGGTCATCCGGATGTTCAGCCGCCCCTTGCCGCGCTCCAGGTCCTCCAGGAGGTTCTGCAACCCCTTGACCAGGTTCTCGCCGCCGCTTTCCACGGTGGCCCGCAGGACCTCGGGGTTGGTCAGGACGAAGTTGCTGGGAGCGAGCGCATCGACGAACTGCCGCGTGTAGAAATCGACCTTCTGCGCGGTCTTTTCGTCAAGACCGTCGACCTCGCGCACGGTCGACTGCAGCCAGCGCGCCGTCAGCAGGTAGGACTGCTTGATGAAGTCGAAGACCTCGTTCTCCTGCCAGGCAGGGTCCCTGAAGCGCCGGTCGCCCGGTGCCGGTTCGGCGATCGGCTCGGCCGGCTCGCCCATCATGCGGCGGGCGGTTGCCTGCCAGAGGTTCATGTAGTCCTGCCACAGGTTCATCTGGGCCTGGACCAGCTTCGTCGGGTCGGCCATCAGGCGCCGCGTCATCTCGAGGAACGCCTCGCCGATATTGAGAGGATCCGCGAGACCGAGGCCGGAATCGGCCGCCTGGCGGCTCACAAACTCGGACACGATCCGCTGCGAACGCTCGGCGATGCTCGCCATCGTCCGAGACAGTTCCATGGGATCGAGTCCCTTCTCGCCCGCGCCCTGTTGATCGGTCATGTCCGATTCCTCTATGATCAAATTCCGTTACGCGGCCGTGATACTTGGCCGTCTTAAAATGGGGCCGGGGCCGATCCATGCCAAGACGATACGGGGCTGCGGCGCGGCGAAGCGCGGTCGCGTCGGCGGTGCTGCTCGCGTTGGCGCTTGTCGGATGCAGGGTCCCGTCGGAAAGTGGCGCGGCCGAGGGCGGAACCTCGTTCCCGGCGCTCAGTTCAATCCCGGCGGGTCCGCCGTCGGCCTCGTCGGCGGAGGAACGGCGGGCCGTCATTGAAGAATTGAAGAAGGATCGGGCAAAGTCCGGAGGCGGCGGCGCGGTTTCCACGGATCCGGGACCCGATCCGGAGGCGCTCCATCCGGAGGCGGGCGGATCCGCCGACTGATCGTCTCGACATTCTGCCAGCCGCGGCGGTAAATACAGGGGGCGGCCCGGACCGGACGCGCGGCCGGTGCGGCTTCGCCGCCCCGGCGTCGCGGTCCGGCTGCAAGGAAACAGAAAATCATCAGGATGATCGATCCATACGCTCCCAATCCGGTCGAAGCCCTCATTCGCGGCGCAAGGCGGCAGCGATGAGCGAATCCTTGCGCGTGGGCGTGGCCGGCCTCGGCACGGTCGGCGCCGGCACGGTCAAGCTGCTGCAAACGCACCGGGACCTGCTCGCGGAGCGCTGCGGCCGGTCGATCGAGGTGGTCGCCGTGTCGGCGCGCGACCGCAAGCGCGATCGGGGCGTGGCGCTCGACGGGCTGCGCTGGTTCGACGACGCGCTCGCGCTCGCCCGCGAGCCTGACATCGACGTGGTCGTCGAGCTGATCGGTGGCTCGGATGGCCCCGCCAAGGCGCTGGTCGAAGCCGCGATCGCCGCCGGCACGCATGTGGTGACGGCCAACAAGGCGCTGATCGCCCATCACGGGACGGCGCTGGCGCGGGCGGCGGAGGCGGCGGGCGTGGTGATCGGTTACGAGGCGGCGGTGGCGGGCGGCATACCCATCGTCAAGGCCCTGCGCGAGGGCCTCGCGGCCAACCGGATCGAGCGCATCTACGGCATCCTGAACGGGACCTGCAATTACATCCTGACGACGATGCGCGAGACGGGGCGGGAGTTCGACGAGGTGCTGGCCGACGCCCAGCGGCTCGGCTACGCGGAGGCCGATCCCAGCTTCGACATCGACGGCATCGACGCGGCGCACAAGCTTGCGATCCTGACGAGCCTCGCCTTCGGTTGCGAGGTCGATTTCGCCGGTGTCCATGTGGAGGGCATTCGCCACGTTTCCCCGGTCGACATCGCCTATGCCCAGGAGCTGGGCTATCGCATCAAGCTGCTCGCCATCGCGCGGCCGACCGAGCACGGGGTCGAGCAGCGGGTCCATCCGGCCATGGTGCCGCTCGGCACCCCGATCGCCCATGTCGAAGGCGTCTTCAATGCCGTGGTGACGGAGGGCGACTTCGTCGGGCAGAGCGTCATCGAGGGGCGGGGTGCGGGGGCGGGGCCGACCGCGTCGGCCGTCGTCTCCGACCTGATCGACATTGCCCGCGACCGGTTGCTGCCGGCCTTTGCGGTTCCGGTTTCGGCGCTGCGGCGAATGCCCTCCGCGCCGATCGAGCGGCGCCAGGGCGCGTTCTACGTGCGCCTGATGGTGGTCGATCGGCCGGGCGTCATCGCCGACGTCGCGGCCGCGCTGCGCGACGAGCGGGTATCGATGGAATCGGTGCTTCAGCACGGCCGCGCGCCGGACGAGGCCGTGCCCGTGGTGCTGACGACGCACGAGACGGAAGAGGCGGCGATGCGCAGGGCGCTCGACCGCATCGTCCGCCTCGACACGGTGCTGGAGCCGCCGCGTATGATCCGCATCGAAGCGCTGTAAGGGCAGGTTGACGCCGGGAGAGTGGGGGCGGTTCGCTCAGAACAAGGAAGAGGGAGAACCATGTCCGAGACGATGGATCGCAACCTGGCCCTCGAGGCCGTGCGCGTGACCGAGGCGGCGGCGCTGGCGGCGTCGCGCCTCATGGGGCGGGGCGACGAGAAGGCGGCCGATCAGGCGGCGGTCGACGCCATGCGGCGGGCGCTCAACAGCCTGTCGATCGACGGGACCGTGGTGATCGGCGAGGGCGAGCGGGATGAGGCGCCGATGCTCTATATCGGCGAGAAGGTGGGCACCGGGGGACCCAGGATCGATATCGCGCTCGATCCGCTCGAAGGGACCACCATCACGGCGAAGGGGGGGTACAACGCGCTCGCCGTCGTCGCCATGGCGAACGAGGGCGGCTTCCTCAACGCGCCCGACGTCTATATGGACAAGATCGCGGTGGGCGGCGGGCTGCCGGAGGGCGTCGTCGACCTCGACGCGACGCCGGAGGAGAACCTCAGGAACCTGGCGCGGGCGAAGCGGGTCGATGTCTCCGACATCGTCGTCTGCATCCTCGACCGGCCGCGCCACGCCGAGCTGATCGCACGGGTTCGCGCCGCCGGTGCTCGGATCATGCTGATCCCCGACGGAGACGTCAGCGGCGTCATCGCCACCTCGCGGCGCGAAAGCGGGATCGACATGTATCTCGGCAGCGGCGGTGCGCCGGAAGGCGTGCTCGCGGCCGCGGCCCTGCGCTGCATCGGCGGGCAGATGCAGGGGCGCCTCATATTCCGCAACGACGACGAGCGGCTCCGGGCGCAGCGCTGCGGCATCACCGACTTCGACCGTAAGTACGACCTCCTCGACCTCGCCCGCGGCGAGGTGATGTTCGCGGCCACGGGCGTGACCGACGGCACCATGCTGCGCGGCGTCCGCCGGTTCCACGCCGGCGCCACGACCCATTCCATGGTGATGCGGTCGAAGAGCGGCACCGTCCGGGTCATCGAGGCCCAGCACAACTTCGAGCGCAAGACCGGCTTCGAGCCGGTGGACCGATAGGCCTTTCGCGCCCGGCAGGAAGCCGTTGAGTCCCCTGGCGGCACACCGGGTCCCCCGCCTCCTCCGGCAGCGGGAGAGGGAAAGGACGGGCGCGGCATGAGTGAATCGCCCGGCTTCCTCGGCGTCGAGCGCTCCTTCTGCGGGCGGCGGTGGCGGGCGCGGCTGGCCGATTCCCGGCTCGGCATGGCGATTGCCCAGCGGCTCGGCCTGCCCGAGCTGGTCGGCAACCTGCTGGCGGCGCGCGGCGTCGATGCCGAGGAGGCGCCCGCCTTCCTGAACCCGACCCTGCGCGACCTGCTGCCGGACCCGTCCCGCTTCAACGACATGGACCGGGCCGTGGAGCGCCTGGTGCGCGCGGTCGAGCGGGGGGAGGGGATCGCGGTCTTCGGCGACTACGACGTGGACGGCGCCACCTCCTCGGCCCTGCTGCGGCGCTTCTTCGCGGCCGTCGGCGTGCCGATCCGGGTCTACATCCCGGACCGCCTCGCCGAGGGTTACGGCCCGAACGCGCCGGCACTGCTGCGCCTCAAGGACGAGGGCGTGTCGGTGGTGGTCACCGTCGATTGCGGCGTCACCGCCTTCCAGCCCCTTGCGGCAGCCCGGGAAGCGGGCCTCGACGTGATCGTCATCGACCACCACGTGGCCGAGCCGCTCCTGCCCGAGGCGGTGGCGGTGGTCAACCCGAATCGCCTGGACGAAGCCCCCGGCTACGGCCAGCTCGCCGCCGTCGGGGTCGCCTTCCTGCTGGTGGTGGCGCTCAACCGCGGGCTGCGGGACGCCGGCTGGTACCGCGGCGGCCGGGCGGAGCCGGACCTGCTGCAATGGCTCGACCTGGTCGCGCTCGGCACGATCTGTGACGTGGTGCCGCTCATCGGGCTGAACCGCGCCCTGGTGGCGCAGGGGCTGAAGGTCATGGCGCGGCGCAGCAATCCTGGGCTGGCCGCGCTCGCGGACGCCGCCGGCCTCGGCGAGCGGCCGGGCGCCTACCACGCCGGGTTCGTGCTTGGGCCGCGGGTGAACGCCGGAGGCCGCGTCGGCGCGGCGGATCTGGGGGCGCGGCTGCTCGCGACCGACGACCCGGCGGAGGCGGCCGCGCTCGCCGCCCGGCTGGAGGCCCTCAACGCCGAGCGGCGCCAGATCGAGCAGGCGGTGCTTGCGCAGGCGATCGCCCGGGTCGAGGCCGAGGCGGAGGCCGACGCGCCGCTCGTCCTCGCCGCGGCGGAAGGCTGGCACCCGGGCGTCATCGGCATCGTCGCCAGCCGCCTGAAGGAGCGCTACGCGCGGCCCGCCTTCGTCGTCACGATCGCCGACGGGCTGGGCAAGGGCTCCGCCCGGTCGGTGCGCGGCGTGGATCTCGGCAGCGCCGTCATCGCGGCGCGGCAGGCCGGGCTGCTGGTCAATGGCGGGGGCCACGCCATGGCGGCCGGCTTCACCGTCGAGGCCGATCGGATTGAGGAGCTGAAGGCGTTCCTCGGCGCGCGCATCGCGGCGGGGGGGGACGGGGCGGGGCCGGTGCAGCCGACGCTTTCGCTCGACGGAGTCCTCAATCCGGCCGCCGCGACCCCGGCGCTGACGGAGCTGCTGGAGCGGCTCGGCCCCTTCGGCGCCGGCAATGCCGAGCCGCGCTTCGCCATCCCGGCGGCGCGCGTGCTGCGCGCCGACGTGGTGGGGGAGGCGCATGTCCGCTGCATCCTGACCGGCGCCGACGGCAGCCGGCTGAAGGCCATCGCCTTCCGTTGCCTGGAAGGCGAGCTCGGTCCGGCGCTGCTGCGGGCCGGCGGCGCACCGATTCACCTTGCCGGCCACCTGCGGGCCGACCGCTGGCAGGGCCGGGAGGGGGTGCAGTTCCTGATCGAGGACGCGGCGCCCGTCTACGGGACGGTCTGAGGGGGGGCGCATACCCCCTCCGCTCCGGTGCGATAAACAGCTCCCATGCGAAGGCGGAAGCGACGGGCGAAATGTCGCTTTCGGGGCGTTCGCCTGAGCGTTCGCTGAACGGGATAGAGAACCACAGAGGCGCAGAGGATTCCGTCTTTTCTCTGTGCCTCTGTGATTCGATCGACGAGCCGGCCGCTTGCGTCGCTACGCCGCCTTGGCGGGGGCGGCGGCGCGGACTTCGGGGTCCACGTGGTCGGCGAACTGCTTGAAGTTCTCGTTGAAGAGGGTCACCAGCTCGCGCGCTTTGGCGTCGTAGGCGGCCTTGTCCGCCCAGGTGTTGCGCGGGTTCAGCACCTCCTCGGGGACGCCCGGGCAGGCGACGGGGACCTGGAAGCCGAAATTCGGGTCTGTCCTTGTCGGGACCTCCGCCAGGCTGCCGTCGAGCGCGGCGTTGACCAGCGCGCGGGTGTGGGCGATGGGCATGCGGTGCCCCGTGCCATAGGCGCCGCCGGTCCAGCCGGTGTTGACCAACCAGCAGGCGGTGCGGTGCCGGGCGATCTTCTCGCCCAGCATGCGGGCATAGACCGAGGGGTGCCGCGGCATGAAGGGCGCGCCGAAGCAGGTGGAGAAGGTGGCCTGCGGTTCCCGCCCCAGGCCCTTCTCCGTGCCGGCCAGCTTCGCCGTGTAGCCCGACAGGAAGTGGAACATCGCCTGCGCCGGGGTAAGGCGGGCGATCGGCGGCAGGACCCCGAAGGCGTCCGCCGTCAGCATGAGGAGGTTGGCCGGGTGGGCGGCCTGCCCGGTCGGGCTCGCGTTCGGGATGAAGTCGATCGGGTAGCTCGCCCGCGTGTTCTCGGTCAGGCTGGCGTCGTCGAGGTCGAGCCGCCTTGTGTACGGATCGACGACGACGTTCTCCAGCACGGTGCCGAACATCCGCGTGGTGGCGTAGATCTCCGGCTCGGCCTCGGGCGACAGCCGGATGACCTTGGCGTAGCAACCGCCTTCAAAGTTGAACAGGCCATGCGCCGACCAGCCATGCTCGTCGTCGCCAATGAGCGCGCGCCTCGGGTCGGCCGAAAGCGTGGTCTTGCCGGTGCCGGAGAGGCCGAAGAAGATCGCGGAATCGCCCTTCGGGCCGACATTGGCGGAGCAGTGCATGGGCAGCACGTCGCGCTCCGGCAGCAGGTGGTTGAGGATCGAGAAGATCGACTTCTTGATCTCGCCGGCGTAGCTGGTGCCGCCGATCAGGACCATCCGCTCGGCGAAGTTGACCAGGATGAAGACGTCGGAGCGCGTGCCGTCCCGCTCGGGCTTCGCCGTGAAGCCGGGGGCGTGCAGGACCGTGAAGCCCGGCTCGAAGCCCGTGAGTTCCTCCGCGGTCGGGGCGCGGAACATGTTGCGGGCGAAAAGCGCGTGCCAGGCGGATTCGGTGATCACGCGGACGGCCAGCCGGTACTCCGGGTCGGCGCCGGCCCAGCAGTCTTGGACATAGACCTGGCCCTTCTCGAAATAGTTGAGCATGCGGCGGCGCAGCGCGTCGAAGCGCTCCGGCTCGAAGGGCTTGTTGACGGCACCCCACCAGATCTGGCCCTCGGTGGTCGGCTCGCGCACGATGAACTTGTCGTTGGCCGAGCGGCCGGTATGGTCGCCGGTGCGGACGACGAGGGCCCCGCCCTCGGCCATCACGCCTTCGTTGCGCCGAAGCGCCTCCTCGTACAGCACCGGCGTCGGATCGTTCCAGCGCTCGGCGATCAGGTTGCGCAGGCCGTGTTGCTCCAGCCCGAAGCGGGATCGATTGAGCCCCGTTTGCAGCATTCGGAACCTCCCCTTGTCCGTCGGGGCCGGTGCGCCGCGGCGTGCGGCCGGCCCGTCTTGTGCGACCGGCATTGGCGACAGCCGGCCTTCTATAAATGGCCGAGCGGCCGCCCCGGTTCCGCTTTGGTTCCGTTCTGTCGGGCCCGGCGAGGGGGCGGCCGGGGCCGCACCAGCATGACCGCGATGGGGCCGATTGTCGACTCGCGGGCGCGGCCGGACCGGCGAGGCGGGCCGGGGACCGGACCGGGGGAGGGGCGGCCGCGCGCCGCCGGAGCCGGTTTCGGGCCGCGTTGGCGGCCCTCGTCGTTCCGTGTCATGGCCGGGCCTGCCCCCGGGCATGATCCGAGGGTTGACCCGGCGGTCCGGACGAGCGCGGCGCCGTGCTCTGGATGCCCGGATCAAGTCCGGGCATGACGCCGAGGCGGCGTGACAACGCCGCCCAAGATCGCCGCTAGCGCGCGGCCACCACCATGATTTCGACGAGATACTGCGGCAGGGCGAGGCGGCTCTCCACGGTCGCGCGGGCGGGGGCGTTGCCGGGCGAGACCCAGGCGTCCCAGACCGCGTTCATCTCGTCGTAGCCGGCCATGTCGGTGAGCCAGATGTTGGCGGACAGGAGCTTCGACTTGTCGGTGCCGGCCTCCGCCAGCAGGCGGTCGATACGGGCGAGGATCTGCTTCGTCTGCTCGGCGACGGAGGGCACCGGATCCTCCGCCACCTGGCCGGCGAGGTAGACGGTGTTGCCGTGGACGACGGCCTGGCTCATGCGCGGTCCGGCCTCGATGCGGGTGGGGCTCATGCGTGGGACTCCTTCTGGTTTCGGTCAGGGTTGAGGGAGGGGCGGCCCGAAGCCGGCAGATTATCGCCGATCCAGGTCCGACGGGTAAGGGCCCGAAGGGAGGACTCCCACGGGCGCAGAGGCCCGCGACGGCCGCCGGGCCTTGCCGCGACCCGGCCCTTGGGTCGCGGTCAAGCGGGTTGCAATTCGCGCCGTCCGGCGCTAGACCATCGCAGGCCCGCCAGCGTCCCCATCGTCTAGAGGCCTAGGACACCGCCCTTTCACGGCGGCAACGGGGGTTCGAATCCCCCTGGGGACGCCAATTT
>CAZKCM010000035.1:0-45007 GCA_964551315.1 uncultured Rhodospirillaceae bacterium
GTCACCGGGGGCGGGCGGGGCGGGGCGGGGGGCCGCCCCCGCCCGCGGCGCCCGCCCCTACTGCGCGATGCCCACGTTGCGCAGCTGGTCGTCGATCCAGGCAGCGAGCCGGTCGAGCTCTTCGTCGACATCCACCTCGTTGGCGTACATCTTCTGCAGGCTGGCCGCCCACTCGGTGGTGACGTTGAAGAACAGCGGCTGCGGCGTGAAGTAGATCTTCGAGCCGTCGCGCGACTCCTGGTACTGCTGGAGATAGCCCGGATAGTCCTGCTTCAGGCGCGATTGGAAGTCGGCGTTGTCCCAGACCGACTGGCGCACCGGGTTCACCAGATCCGCCTTGGTCGCCCCGAAGGTGGTGTGCTCGGTCCCGGTCGCCCACTGGATGAAGTACCAGCCCGCGTCGGGCTGCGCCGAGAAGGCGCTCAGCGCCAGCGACCAGATCCACACGTTCGGGGTCGGACGCTCCGCCTCGGGGTTCGGCGCGAAGGCGGCGTAGCCGATATTGCCCGCCTCCTTGGTGCCGCGGTTCTGGAAGTAGCCCAGGATGTCGGCGTCGTAGATCATCGCCGAGGCGCCGGCGCCGAGATCGTTGCCGACCTCGTACCAGGTGTAGGTCGTCCAGTTCCGCGGGCCGGAGTTGCGCAGCATGTCGATCCACATCCGGGTGAACTTCTTGCCCTCCGGGCTGTTCATCGCCGCCTTCAGATTGCCGTTCTCGACGACGAAGTCGCGGGCGCCGAAATTGGTGAAACCGGAGAGATAACCCGGATGGATGGTCGCCCAGCTCCGGCTGCCGCGCGCACCGATGCCGTAGACGTCGCCCTTGGTGAGCGCCGCCGCCTTCTCCACGAGGTCCTCCATGTTCTCCGGCGGCGTCAGCCCGGCGGCATCGAACATCCGGCGATTGTAGGCGATGCTGTTGAGCTCGAAGCCCCACGGCACGGCCCACTGCTTGGCCCCGGGGCCGCCGAGCTCTTCGCCCGGCACGCCGCTCCAGGCGGTCGAGGCGCGCAGGTTGGGCAGGACGTCATTCCAGTTGTAGGTATCGGCTGTCTTGGCCGGATCGTTGATCCACTCGCTCATGTCCTGCAGCCAGCCGGCCGGACCGTACTGCCAGGTCTGGTAGGCGCCGGTCATGAACGCGTCGTACTGCGAGGAGCGGCTCGACAGGGCGGCGGTGACCTTCTCGAAATAGACGTCCTCGGGAAAGACGTCGTAGACGACGTCCATCCCTGTCAGCGTCTTGAAGTTCTCCAGGTTGTTGATCATGGCGTCGGTGTAGGGGTGCTTGTTCAGCAGCAGCTTCACCGTCTTGCCCTGATGGGCCTTCCAGTCGAAGTCGCCGGCCGCAAGCGCCCGCGTGCCGGCCGCATTGAGCAGGAAGCCGGCGGCGACTCCGCCGAGTCCCAGCCGGGCCACCCGGTCCATCAGTTCGCGGCGGCCAAGCTTGCGCGCCAAATGGGCGTCGAACAGGTCGTTCAAGCGTCTGGACATTTGTTTCCTCCCAAAAAAAGACACGATTACGCCGTTCGCCTTCCGGCCGAACCGGATCCGGCGGCCGTCGTTGCGGTCGAGCGCGCGTCCCGCTCGAGGGCCACAATCTGCTGAGCTGCGACCTCGTCGGTGATGAGGCCGGTGATGACTCCGCTGCGGAGCGCCGCGAGGATGGCGTCACGCTTGCCGGCGCCGCCGGCCACGGCGATCACCTCGCGGTCGCGCAGATCCTCGATCCGGAGGCCGAGCGTGCGGTCATTGACCTCGCAATCGACGGGCCTGCCTTCGGCATCGAGGAAATGCCCAATGAGGTCGCCGACGGCGCCGGCTTCGCGCAGGGCCGAGTACTCGGCGGCGGTGAGCTGCCCGACCTGCTTCATATGTGCCTCGGCGCCGAGTTCGCCGATGCCGACCATGAACATCTCCGCCTCGCGAGCGAGCTTCACGATCGCCCGGACGCTCTGCTGCGCCATCAGGACCTGCTTGGCCTCGACGCTGTCGGCGATGAAGGGCACCGGCAGGAAATAGCCTTCGCCCCCGGTGCGCTCGGCCAGGCGGTGGATGACGTCGAACGGGTTGGTCGCGGCGCGCCGCGTCAGGCTGCCGATCAGCGAGACGAAGCGATGGTCGGGCCGCGGGATGGTCGGCAGCTGGTCGGCGATGGCCGCGAGCGTCCGGCCGTGCCCGACGCCGATCAGCTTCGCGTTGTCCTGCTCCAGATAGCCGGCAAGAAACCGCGCGCCCGCAGCGCCCAGCGCGGCGATGGTGCGCGCGGAGTCCTCCGCCTCGGGCGCCGCGGCCGTCATGTTCGGAACCACCGTGCAGAAGCGCAGGCCGAAGCGCCGGGCGAGGACGTCCTCCGCCTCGATGCATTCGACCGGCGCCCCCTCGACGAAGACCTTGACCAGCCCGAGCTGGCGCGCCTGCGCGATCAACCGGTGGACCTTGACCGCGGACACGCCGAGCCGCGCGGCGATCTGCCCCTGGGTGTAGCCCCCGACGAAGGACAACCAGGCCGCGCGCGTGGCCAGACTCGCTTCTGGCGATACGGTGGGAATCGCCGCCTCCTGAAATTTTTTTCGCTCGTTGTATTTTTTTCCACTGTCCCCATGCCAGCCGGACAGGTCAAGAAGAATTTTGCGGTTCGATCGAATCCGGTCCCGCGACGGCAACAAAGTTGCGCGCGCGACCGGCGGCGCATTGGCTCTCGTGCCGTCGAAACCTGATCGGGGAAGGAAGAGGGGTGTCCTGTCGGGCGCGAGACTCAGGCCGCGCGACCGAAGGCAGCGGCGAATTCGCGGAGGCCGTCGGGCGTGAAGGTCAGGACACGGCCGTTGCCGCGCCGGACCCAGCGTCGTTCGATGAGCCGGGAAAGAATGGCCGCGCCCAGGGCCCCGCCAAGGTGGCTGCGCCGCTCGCTCCAGTCGAGGCAGGGGCGGCAGAGCGGGCGGCGCCCCTTCTCCAGCCGCGCCACGTCGATCCCGAAGTCCGCAAAGAACCGTCGCCCCCGATCCGTCAGGACAAGGTCCCTCTCGCCCGCGACGACGCCTTGCCGCTTCAGGCAGTCCAGCAGCTCGACGCCCCGCTCACCGGCGAGATGGTCGTAGCAAACGCGGGCGGCCCGCAGCGCCGCGTCCTTCGGACCGGTCCGGACCCGCACCGCGCCCGTGCGCTGGGCAAGGCCCATCAGCGCCTCGAGCACCTGCGCCACGTCCGGACCCGACAGGCGGAAGTAGCGGTGCCGTCCCTGCTTCTCGGCCGCGAGCAGATTGGCGGCACCGAGCTTCGCCAGATGCCCGCTCGCCGTCTGAATCGTGACGCCGGCGGCCTCGGCCAGCTCGCTGACCGTGAGGGCGCGCCCGTCCATCAGGGCGGTCAGGATGTTGGCGCGTGCCGGGTCGCCGAGCAGCGCGGCCACGGAGGCGATGACGGGTCCGTCTTTCATACTTCGATCATAACCGAACCATTATCGCCGATCAATCCGGTAGGGTGCCGCGGTGCTTTCGACAAGGGGAGCCTTCGGCACGATGATTACCTGCTTCATCCGCTATGAGATCGACCCGTTCAAGCTGTCCGCCTTTGAGGAATACGCCCGCAACTGGGGGCAGGCGATACCCCGCTGCGGCGCAGACCTGATCGGCTACTTCGCGCCGCATGAGGGATCGAGCACCGTCGCTTACGGCGTCTACACCATCGACAGCCTCGCCGCCTACGAGGCGTACCGCGCGCGCCTGAGCAACGACCCGCAAGGCCGTGCGAACTACGAGTTCGCGAGGAAGGAGCGGTTCATTCGCCGCGAGGACCGGCTTTTCCTTCGGCTGGCCTCGGCGCCGCATGCGGAGCTTGTCCGCCCATGATCGCCGTGATCTTCGAGGTATGGCCCGCCGAGGGACAGACCCAGCGCTATCTCGATCTCGCCGCGACGCTCCGTGCCGAGCTTTCGACGATCGACGGCTTCGTCTCGATCGAGCGCTTCCAGAGTCTCAGCGAGCCCGGGAAGCTGCTTTCGCTGTCCTTCTGGCGCGACGAGGACGCCGTGGCGCGGTGGAGAAATCTGCCGTCCCATCGCATGGCGCAGGCCGAGGGGCGCGCCGGAGTTTTCAGCAACTACCGTCTGCGCGTTGCCAGTGTGATTCGGGACTACGGTCTCACTGACCGGGAGGAAGCGCCGGCGGACAGCCGGGCGGCGCATCCACCGCGCGCAGCGCCTTCTCCCGCCAGTCGTCCCTGAGGCTCGGCCGTCGATCGCCGCCTGGTAGGCCGAGGTCCAGAGCCCAGCGTCCACGCCCCGTCGGGGTCCACGCCCCGTCGGGGCGCCAGCCTCGGTGGCGATGGACGTTCGGAGCGTTCCACCCCGGCGCGCGGTGCCGGCCGCCGCGATCATCCCCGATCGCCCGGTAGCGGATGCGCGAAGCTCCAGGCGTGACCGAACGGGTCGAGGATTTGGGCGTATCTTGCGCCCCAAAAGGCATCCGTCGGCGGCATCGTCACGCGCGCTCCGGCCGCCACCGCGCGCCTGACCGCCTCGTCGCAATCGGCGACCTCGAGATGGAGCGTGACGGGCGTCCCGCCCAGCACCTTGGGCGTCGATACGCAGGCTTTGCCCTTCCCCTCCCGATATTCGGGAAAGTCGTCCCTGAGGAAGAGCTTCGCGCCGTTGACCTCGATCTCCGCGTGCATGAGACGCTTGCCGTCTTCCGCCGGCACGCGCGTCGTCTCGGTTGCGCCGAGCGCCTTCTTGTAGAACTCCAGCGCCGCCGCCGCATCATCGACCACGAGATGCGGAATGATGCCGGATGTCCGATCCGCCATATCGAACTCCTTATCAAGAATTCCTATGCGGTGGCCGAACCGCAGCAGGATGCCGGGCTTTCGGCGTCCTCGTACTCGTCGTGGCGCCGCACCCAGTCCGTCAAGTTGCGATTGGGCCCCGTCTCGTTGCGGCCCTTTGGCGTGATATCGAGGAGCATGTAGGCGCCGAGCACCTCTTCGCCGCCGCGTCCGTAGCTGGAGTAGGTGTGGTAGACCTCGCCATTCTCGTCCTTGTAGAAGACGCTCGTGCCGGGCAGGTCCTCCATGAAGGGATCGGTCGGCTCGTAATTGTAGTAGATCTTGCCTTTGGCCAGATCGTCCTTCGTGAAGGACACATGGAAGTCGTAATTGAAGTCGCTGCCGTAGGACGAGGCGAAGCCGAACCGCCAGCCCATACGCTTCCAGTAGGCGTCGAGCTTGGCAAGCGGCGCGCGCGCGACCGCGACATAGGTCACGTCGTGATGCTTGAGGTGCATGTAGGCGGCATCGACATGGTCGGCCCCGAACGAGCAGCCGACGCAGCCCTCTTCCCAGTCGGGGGCGAACATGAAATGCTGAACGATGAGCTGGCTGCGCCCTTCGAAGAGATCGGCGAGCGTTTTCTTGCCCTCCGGCGTGTCGAACAGATACGGCTTCTCGACCTTCACCCAGGGCAACGCACGCCGTTCGGCGCTCAGCTCGTCGCGCAGCCGGGTCAGTTTCTTCTCCTTGGCCAGGAGCTGCTTGCGTGCGGCCAGCCACTCGTCGCGAGACACGACCCGGTTGTTCTGCATCGCCAGATCTCCCCGACCGGATGCGTGACCGGCCGCCGCATTGCGGCGGGCTTTCCTTGACATATAAGTTGATATCAACATAATTAGACCATGTCAAGTCGCGACGAGCTTCCCTTCGAGATCACCCTCCAGGTTCGCGACTCCTGCCTGTGCCTTCACGTGCAGCGAGCCGCGCGGGCGCTGGCCCGGCGGTATGACGATGCGCTGCGGCCGATGGGGCTCACGAGCGGCCAGTTCTCTCTGATGATGTCGCTCAATCGCCCCCACCCGCCGCGGATCGGGGAGGTATCGGCCCTGCTCGCCATGGACCGCACCACGCTCACCGCCAACCTCAAGCCTCTGGAGCGCCGCGGCTTGGTGCGGGTGTCGATCGACGAGGCGGACAGACGCGGCCGGCGCTTGGCGCTGACGCCGGACGGCCGCCGGCTGCTTGCCGCCGCCTTTCCGCTGTGGAAACAGGCGCAGGCGGCGAACGAGAGTCTCGTTCCCGACGCCGAGCGCCTGCTGGCCGAGCTGCGCGCGCTTTCCTGACGAGGCGCGCCGGCCGGTCGCTTCAGGAAGGCCGCGCGCCGGTTCCCAACGCCAACTCGACGGCGGCGCGAAACAGCGGATGGCCGGCTTCGGCCAGCGCCTCGCAGGCCGTCATATGGTTGCGTCCGGGTAGCGGCACCCACCGGACCGGCGTGCCGAGGGCCGACCAGTGCGCGCCGAACGCCGCGCTCTGGCGATGGAACTCGGCGCTTTCCTCCCCGCCCACCGCCAGGACCAGCGGCGCCCCCGTCGCGGGCGTCAGGCCCATCGGGCTCACGGCCCGCGCCTCATCGGCGTCGAGGCCGAGCTTCGCGTTGATCGAGGTGCCGATCAGCGGCTCCAGCTCGAACAGGCCGCTGATCGACAGCCCGCTCTTGACGAGGTCCGCCGGCAGATCGGGGGCCCGCCGCGGCCAGTCGGTCGCCATCATCATCGCGACGAGCTGGCCGCCCGCCGAATGGCCCGACAGGTGAATCCGGTCGCGGTCGAAGCCGAGCCCCTCCCCCTCGCGCCACAGCCAAGCGAGCGCACGGCGCACCTGATCGACGATGTCGCCGACCCGCACCGCCGGGCAGAGGGCATAGTTGACCACCGCCACGGCGATCCCCTCCGCGACCAGCGGCGGGGCGACGAAGCCGAAGTCCTTCTTGTCGAGCGCCTGCCAGTATCCCCCGTGCAGAAAGACGTGCAGCGGCGCCCCGGTCCGGTCCGGCAGGAACAGGTCCAGGGTCTCGTTCGGCCCGTCGCCATAGGCGAGATCCAGCCGGACGCGCCGGCCGGCCTCCGCCCGGGCGGCGGCGCTGCGCTCCGCCCAGCGGGCGAAGATCGCCGGATGCTCCGGCACGGCGGCGCGGGCGTTGTACTGGGCCTCGCGCCAAGCGGGGTCGGTACCGATGGTCATGCGGTGTGTTGCCCTTCGATATCTCAAACGCCCAAGTAGCGATGCTTGACGGCGGGGTCGGACGCCAGCGCGGCCGAATCGCCCGACCACACCACCCTGCCCTTCTCCAGGACGTAATGACGATCGGCGAGGCGCCCCAGCGCGTCGAGGTTCTTGTCGATGATCAGGATCGACTGGCCGAGCCCCTTGAGATGGGCAAGGCAGTCCCAGATCTGGGCCCGCACCAGCGGCGCCAGGCCTTCCGTCGCCTCGTCGAGGATCAGCAGCCGGGGGTTGGTCATCAAGGCGCGGCCGATGGCGAGCATCTGCTGCTCGCCACCCGACAGCGCGTGGCCCGGATGCCGTCGGCGCTCCGCAAGGCCGGGGAACAGCTCGAACACGCGCTCGACCGTCCACGGGCTGGCCTGCGCGGCGCGGTTGGCGGCGGTGGCGACCAGGTTCTCCCACACGGTGAGCGTGGGGAAGATCTGGCGCCCCTCGGGAACCAGCCCCAGCCCGGCTCGGGCGATGCGGTGGCTGGGCAATCCCGCGAGAGACTCGCCGTCGAACAAAACCCGGCCGCCGGACGGACGAATCAGCCCCATCAGGGCGCGCACCGTGGTGGTCTTGCCCATGCCGTTGCGGCCGAGGAGCGTGACCACCTCCCCCGGGCCAACCGCCAGATCGACGCCGAACAGGACCTGGCTGGTGCCGTAGCCGGCCTCGAGCCCGACGACCTCCAGCATCACGTCGCCCCCTCTTCCTCGCCCAGATAGGCGGCGCGGACCTCGGGATTGGCGCGGATCTCTGCGGGCGCACCGGTCGCGATCGCGCGACCGTAGACCAGGACCGTCACCCGGTCGGCAAGCGCGAACACCGCGTCCATGTCGTGCTCGACCAGCAGGATCGTGACCTCGCCCTTGAGCCGGGACAGCAGCCCGACCATGGCCCGGCTTTCCTCCGGCCCCATGCCGGCCATGGGCTCGTCGAGCAGCAGCAGCCGAGGCCGCGTCGCCAGCGCCATGGCGATCTCGAGCTGACGCTGCTCGCCATGCGCGAGATCGGCGGCGCGGACGGTGCCCCGGTCACCGAGCCCGACGCGGTCGAGCAACGCCGCCGCCGGGTCGAGCAGCCGTCGGTCGCGGCCGGCGGGGCGCCAGAAGCGGAAGCTGTGGCCGGCGCGCGCCTGCACGGCCAGCGCCACGTTCTCGAGCGCGGTGAAGCCGCGGAAGAGGCTTGTGATCTGGTAGGAGCGGGTCAGACCCAGCCGGCAGCGCCGCTCGATCGGCAGGCGGGTGACGTCGCGCCCGGCGAAGCGGACCGTGCCGCGGTCGGGTACGAGCTCGCCGGCGAGCTGGGCGATCGCCGTGGTCTTGCCGGCGCCGTTCGGGCCGATCAGCGCGTGGAGCTCGCCCGCCTCCACCGCGAGGGACAGGTGATCGGCGGCGGCGACGGCGCCGAATCGCTTGATCAGCCCCCGCGCTTCCAGAAGGGGCTCAGCCACCGCCGGCCCCGCCGTCGCGGTCCCGGTGGCCGGCCATCCAGCCATAGAGGCCGCGCCGGGAGGTGAGGACCATCAGAATCAGGATCGGGCCGAGGATCAGGCCCCAATGGGGCGTGTAGGCCGACAGCGTCTCTTCCAGGACCAGCAAGGCCGCCGCGCCGAGGATCGGCCCCACCAGCGTCCCGAGCCCGCCCAGGATCACCATCACCATGATCTCGCCCGAGCCGGTCCAGTGCAGCGGGGCGGGGCTGACGAAGCCGGTCTGGTTGGCGAGCAGGGCGCCGGCGAGCCCGGCCCCGGCTCCGGCAATCACGAAGGCGGTGAGTCGGTAGGGATAGGGCGCGACGCCCAGCGCCCGCAGCCGCCGCTCGTTCTCCTTCCCGGCGCGCAGGATCCGGCCGAACCGGCTGTCGACCAGCCGGCGGCACAGCAAGGCGAAACCGACGAGCAGGGCGAGGCACAGGTAATAGAAGGTTACGTCGTCGCCGAGATCGATGCCCCCTGGCAGCGTGTTGCGCCACCACAGGCTGATGCCGTCCTCGCCGCCGTAATGCGGCAGCGAGACGAACAGGTAGAACAGCATCTGCGCAAAGGCCAGCGTGATCATGATGAAGGGGACGCCCCGCGTGCGCAGGCAGATCGCACCGATCACGAGCGCCAGCAGCGCCGACACAAGCACCGCCGCCGGCCACACCACCAGCGCCGCCTCGCTGCCGCCGAGCGTCACCGGCCAGGTCAGAACGGGCGATCCCTCTTGCGCATGGACGAACAGAATGCCGACCACGTAAGCGCCGGCGCCGACGAAGGCCCCGTGACCGAAGCTGACCAAGCCGCCATAGCCGAGGATCAGGTCGAGGCTGACCGCCGCGATGGCGTAGATCACCACCCGGGTCGCGAGGCTGACGTAGTACGGCTGATCGAGCGCCAGCATGACCGGCGGCAACAGCGCGAGGACGGCAAGGCCGGCCAGCGTCACCAGAGCGGCGCGGGTCGGCCGGCCGAAGCCTCGGCCGCTTCCGATCGCCGTTCGCCGATGGCCGCTTGCCTCAAGCATGCGGCCGTCCGAACAGGCCGTTCGGGCGCCAGACGAGCACGGCGGCCATCAGGATGTAAATCGTCATCGAGGCAAGCGAAGCGCCCACCGCATCCGCGCTGGCGGGCGGCAGCGCGACGCGGAGCAGCGTCGGCAGGAACGCCCGCCCGAGCGTATCGACCAGACCGACCAGCAAGGCGCCCGCCAGCGCGCCCTTGATCGAGCCGAGCCCGCCGATGACGACCACGACGAAGGTCAGGATCAGGATCTGCTCGCCCATGCCGACCTGCACCGAGAGGATCGGCCCCGCCATCACGCCGGCCAGCGCCGCCAGCCCGGCGCCGATCGCGAACACCAGCGTATAAAGCCGCGCGACATCGACGCCCAGCGCGCCGACCATGGCGCGGTTGGTGGCCCCCGCACGGATCAGCATGCCGAGGCGCGTGCGGGCGATCAGAAGATAGAGCAGCCCGGCGACGAGAACCCCGACGAGGATGATCGCCAGCCGATAGGCCGGATAGGGCACGCCGGGCAGGATCTCGACCGTGCCCGCGAGCCAAGGCGGCACGTCCATGAACAAGGGGCGCGCGCCCCAGAGGATCGAGGCCAGCTCGTTGAGCAGCAGGATCAGGCCGAAGGTGGCCAGAACCTGATCGAGATGGTCGCGTTCATAGAGCCGGCGCAGCGCGATCACCTCGATCGCGACGCCGACCGCGGCCGCAGCGGGCACCGCCGCCAGCAACCCCAGCAGGAAGCTGCCGGTCGCGCCGGTCACGCTCGCCGCCACGAACGCGCCGATCATGTAGAGCGAGCCGTGGGCCAGGTTGATCAGCCCCATGATGCCGAACACCAGCGTCAGCCCGGCCGCCATCAGAAACAGGGTGACGCCGAGCTGCAGGCCGTTCAGGATCTGTTCGAGAACGAGAAGAGAGGACATCGCTCCCCGATCGCGCCCGGCGCCCGGAGACAGCCGCCCGGCGACGGTGCGGGACCGTCGCCGGTATCACGACCGGCGATCCCCGCGCCCATCCGCCGGGCGGCAAGGCTCACATGCGGCACTCTTCCGCGTAGGCGTCGGTGTAGTTTTCGAACGCCTTGTCCAGGATCTTGTTGGTCACGCGCCCTTGCTCGTCGACCACCACCTCGCGGACATAGATCGTCTGCACCGGGTGGTTGTTGGCACCGAAGGCGAAGTCGCCGCGGACCGATTCGAAGTCGGCCTTCTTGAGCGCGGCGCGGAACGCGTCGGCGCCCGACAGATCGCCGCCGACCGCGCGGATCGCCGAATCGATCAGCAGCGCCGCATCGTATCCCTGACTGGCGTAGAGCGAGGGCAGCCGGCCATAGGTCTCCTCGAACGCGGCGACGAAGGTGCGGTTGGATTCGTTGTCCAGGTCGCGGTTCCACTGCGAGCTGTTGATCGCGCCGACCGCCGCCTTGCCGACGGCACCGAGGATCGCCTGATCGAACGAGAAGCCGGGGCCGAACAGCGGAATCTCGCTCTTGAGGCCGGACTGGTCGTACTGCTTGATGAAGTTGATTCCCATGCCGCCGGGCAGGAAGAAGAACACCGCGTCCGGCTTGGCCGCGCGGATCTGGGCGATCTCGGCGGCGTAGTCGAGCTGGCCGAGCTTCGTGTAAGTCTCGCCGGCGATGCCGCCCTTGTAGAAGCGCTTGAAGCCGGCAATGGAATCCTTGCCCGCCGGGTAGTTGGGGGCGAGCAGATAGACATTGTCGTAGCCCTGATCCTGCACGTACTGCCCGACCGCTTCGTGCAGGTTGTCGTTCTGCCAGGCCACGTTGAAGTAGTTCGGATGGCAGCCGCGCCCGGCAAGTTGCGACGGCCCGGCGTTGGGGCTGATGTAGAACACGCCCTCGCGCACCACCTTGGGCACCACAGCCAGCGCCAGATTCGACCAGATGATGCCGGTCATGATCTGGACCTTGTCCTGCTGGAGCATGCGCTCGGCGATCTGGATGGCGTTCTGCGGCTCGTTCGCGTCGTCGGCGACGATCAGCTCGACCGGCACGCCGCCGAGCTTGCCGTCGCGCAGCTTCACCGCCAGCTCGAACCCGTCGCGAACGTCGATCCCGAGGGCGCTGCCGCCCCCCGAAAGCGTGGTGATCATACCGATCCGGACCGGCTCCTCCGCCGCGGCCGGCGCGGCGACGAACGCGATGGCCGCCGCCATCACGGTTAACATCCGTCGCATGGGCTTGGTCTCCCCTTCCCTGTCGTCGCGGCGGCCGCGCCGCACGCGAATTGTTTGTCCCACGCCCTTTATACGGGCCGAGGCCGGCTTTGACAAAGTCCCCGTGGGGGCAGACCTTACGGTCGCGGCCGGCGCGCATCCCGTCCTCGGCGATGCTGTCCGCCCCGCCTCGCGGCCCGCGCCGCGGCCGGGTCCAGGGGGAGCAGGGAAACTCGTAGCATGACCGCGCTATCGACCGCCACGCCGCCGATCCCGCGACGGACCGTCCTGTGCCTCGGCCTCGCGCAGCTCGTCGCCTGGGGCGTCTCCTATTACCTCATCGGCGTCTTCGGGGACCGCATCGCCGCGGAGCTCGGCTGGAACCGGCCGATCGTCTACGGCGGGTTCTCCGCCGCCCTCGTGGTCATGGGCATGGCCTCGCCGGCGGTCGGCCGCGCCACCGAGCGCCGCGGCGGCCGTCCGGTGATGATCGCCGGCACGATCCTGACGGCGCTGGGTTGCGTCGGGCTGAGCCTGTCCCGCCACCCGGTCCACTACTACGCGGCCTGGCTCTGCCTCGGCCTGGCGATGCGGATGACGCTCTACGACGCCGCCTTCGCGGCGCTCGCGCGGCTGGGCGGCCCGCAGGCCCGCCGCCCGATCTCGCAGATCACCCTGCTCGGCGGCCTCGCCTCCACGACCTTCTGGCCGATCGGCCACGCGCTGGCCGACCAGTTCGGCTGGCGGGGCGCGCTTCTCGCCTATGCGGGCTTCGCGATCGCGGCGATTCCGCTTCTTCTCGCGATTCCCGGCGGGCGCTATCGAGAGCCCGCCGGTTCCGCCGAGGGTGCGGCCGGGAGCTCCGCCCGCCTGCGGAGCCGTCGCCACCGGCTGCTGGCGGGTGCCCTCTACGCCCTGATCGTCACCGTGACCGCGTTCCTGAACACCGGCATGGCGGCCCATATGATCGGCGTGCTCGCCGGGCTTGGGCTCGGCGCGACACTCGCCGTCTGGATCTCGACCCTGCGCGGGATCGGCCAGTCCTTCGCGCGGCTCTGCGAGGTGCTGTTCGGCGGGCGCCTGCACCCCCTCAGCCTGGCCGTTCTCGCGACGGCGCTGCTGCCGCTGTGCTTCGTGAGCGGGCTCTTCAGCGGCGCCACCGCGCTGGCCGGCATAGCCTTCGCCTTCCTCTACGGGGCGGGGAACGGACTCGTCACGATCGTGCGCGGCACGCTGCCCCTGGTGCTTTTCGATTACCGTGCCTATGGGGGACTCGTCGGCTGGCTGCTGGCGCCGAGCTTCCTCCTCTCGGCCCTAGCGCCGCTCGCCTATGCGGTTCTGATCGAGCGGCTTGGCGAGGCCGCCGCCCTGCACGCCTCGATCGTGCTGGCCGGCATCGCGCTCGCGGCGGCGCTGGTCTTGCGGCTGATGTTCGGGCCGGCGCGGAGGCCGTGATCGGACGCCGGATGCCGGCGCATCGAGGACCATACGCTCCGGCTACCGCCAGAAGGGCATCCGTTGATCTCTCGCCGACTGTTTCTAGATTGGGATGCATGCTCGCGCCAACGGGGCGCGGCCGTTCGAATGGAGAGCGCATTGCCCGTCGGTACCGTCAAGTGGTTCAACGCCCAAAAGGGCTACGGTTTCATCCAACCCGAGAGCGGCGGCAAGGATGTCTTCGTTCACATCTCCGCCGTCGAGCGCGCCGGCATGGGGACACTTCAGGAGGGCCAGAAGATCCAGTACGAGGTTGTCCGCGAACGCGGCAAGGAGGCGGCGGCGGACCTCGCGGCCGCCGATTAGACCCGTTGCGATTCGCCCTCGGGACGGGCGCCGCTCTGGGCCGGTCCTAGGCCTTCGGTTCCCCGTCTCCGGTCAGGAATGGACGGAGCGTCTCGAGGAACGCCTCCGGCCGCTCCGCGTGCACCCAGTGCCCGGCATCCGGCACCGTGGCGAGGCCGGCGTTCGGGAACAGACGTTCGATCGCGACGCGATGCTCCGGACGGATGTAATCCGAACGTTCGCCGGCGACGAACAGGGTCGGTCCCGTATAGACAGTCCCGGCCGGAAATTCCGGGAAACCCGACAGCTCCGGCATCTCGCGCTCGATAACCGGCAGGTTGAGGCGCCATTTGAGTCGCCCGTCCTCGACGACGAGGTTCTGCAGCAGAAACAGGCGCACGGCGGGATCCGGGACCGCCTTGCTCAGCGCCGCCTCGACCTCGCTCCGCCGCGTCATCGCGTCGAGATCGACCGTGCGCATCGCCCGGACGTAGGGGAGCAAAGTCATCGGATAGGCAACCGGCGCAACGTCGACCACCACGAGCCGGGCGACGTCGTCCGGATGACGCAGCGCGGTCACCATCGCCACCTTGCCGCCCAGGCTGTGCCCGAGCAGCGTCGCCGTGCCGTCGAGGCCGCGGTCCCGCAGAAACGCCCGGACGTCCTCGGCCATCTCGGAGTAGCGCATCGTCTCGGCCCAGGGCGAGGCGCCATGGTTGCGCAGGTCCAGGGCATAGACGTGGTGGGTGGCCGCGAGCCGCTTCGCAATCGATGCCCAGTTCCGGGCCGAGCCGAACAGCCCGTGCAGGATTACGACCGGGCGACCGGAACCATGCTCCGCCGCGGCGAGCGTAAGTGGGGTTGATCCTGGGGGACTCGACATCCGCTCCATACTAACAAGACATTCCGGAGCATAGCCAGCGGCGCGTGCCTCCGCCGCCGGAAACACGCCCGGAGACCGGGCGCGAAGCGGTCGCGCGCCGTCGCCGGCTCCTCATCGAGCGGCCCCTCGGCGGTCTGATCGATCGCGGCCCACCCGGCCGCCGTCACACCGAGCACCGGCACCAACTGACGATCTCCAGGCCCCCTTGCAACGGAAGCAAAGCCGGTGCGTGCCGCCGCGATGCGCGCGAAGGGGATGGACCGTTCGCCCGCGCGACGGTGTCGCGGCCTGTCGCCGCGCCTGTTGACAGTCCGGCGGATCTTTGAACAAATGATCCGCGAGAATAATAAAAGTTCACGGTCGCGTCAGGCGGCCAGGAACAACGGGAGGAAGCTCATGGCCGGCCGCAGCCGGTGGTCAGTGTCCGGAACGGGAAAGACATGACGGCGGCCGGGGCCACCCGCCGCGCGGAGCGTTTGTCGCTGTTCGCGGTTCCCCGATTCCTGACGGGGGAGCATCCCTTGCCGTGGCTTCTGCCGGTCACGGCGATGCTGCTGGTGTTCGGCCTCTATCCCTTCTTCTACTCGGTCTGGCTGTCCTTCCACGAATGGAACCGGTTCACGCGGGCCTTCCAGTATGCCGGGTTCGAGCAGTGGGCGACGGCACTCGGGGACCCGCGCATGTGGAACGCGCTCGGCGTCACGGCGACCTACACGGTGGTCTGTCTCGCCCTGCAGCTGATCCTCGGCCTGCTGATCGCCCTCCTGCTGGACAGCGACCGGCGCGGCTACGGCGTCTTGCGTGCGCTGATGACGCTGCCGCTGGTCGTTCCGCCGGCGGTCACCGGGCTTATGTTTCTTCTGATGCTGGACGGCCAGTTCGGCGTGCTGACCTATTACGCGGTCGCCGCCGACCTTCTTTCGCGCGCGCATCCGATTCTGGGAACGCCGGCGACCGCCCTCGCCGGAGTCATGCTGGTCGACATCTGGCAGTGGACGCCGTTCATGGTGCTGATCCTGCTGGCGGGGCTGCGCGCGCTGCCGAAGGAGCCTTACGAAGCGGCCGCGATTGACGGTGCCAATGCGGTGCAGGCCTTTTTCCGCCTGACCCTGCCGATGCTCGGGCGGGTCATCGCCATCGCAGTCCTGATCCGCGGCATCGATCTGTTCCGCATCTATGACTACGTCTACGTCATGACGGCCGGCGGACCCGGCACGACAACCGAATCGCTGTCGTTCTATGCCGGCCGCGTCTTCACCACCGGCAATTTTCCCTATGCGGCGACGCTCTCGCTGATCGTTCTGGTGACGCTTGTCGTCGTCGGCAATCTGTTCGTCCGGATCTTCAAGGTGAGGTTCTGACGATGCAGCCGTCCTTCGCCGCACGGACCCTGCGCGACCTGCTCGCCTGGCTCACCATCTTCGTCTTCATGTTTCCGCTGTTCTGGTGGGTCCTGGCGTCGTTCAAGCCCTATACGGCCATCTTCAACACGGCGCCGGTCTACTTCGACTTCGAGCCGACGCTCTCCAACTACGCCGTCACCCTGCTCGGCCGATCGCGGGTCGAGGCGATGATGGAACAGGGCGGCATCGGCGGGGCCGCGGGCGGCGCCTCGTCCTACTACTCGATTCCGGCGATTCTCGATTCGACGATCGTCGCCGTCTGCTCGACGGCGCTCGCCCTCGTGATCGCGACGCTGGCCGCCTATGCGCTGTCGCGGATGCGGTTCCGCGGACAGCAGCATTTCGTGTTCTGGATCCTGTCGCAGCGGATGATGCCGCCGATCGCCCTGGCGATTCCGATCTTCTTCATGTTCCGCGACCTTGGGCTGCGCGACACGCATGTCGGGCTCATCATCGCCCACACGCTGATCAACCTGCCGCTGGCCGTCCTGCTGATGAAGAGCTTCTTCGACGACGTTCCCAAGGACGTGGACGAGGCGGCGATGATCGACGGCGCCACGCGCGTCCAGACCTTTGCGAAGGTGGTGCTGCCGATGGTGCGCGGCGGCCTCGCCGCAACGGCGGTCCTGTGCTTCATCTTTTCCTGGACGGAATTCCTTCTGTCCCTGCAGCTCACGAGTTCGATCCGCACCGTGCCCGTCAAGATCTCGACCTTCGTCACCTCGACGGGAACGGAATGGGGATTCATCACGGCGCTGGGCAGCGCCGCGATCCTGCCGTCCTTCATCTTCATCCTGCTGGTCCAACGGCACCTAGTCCGGGGCCTCACCCTGGGTTCGCTGAAGGATTAGGAACCGATGAAGCACGCATCGCCACAGAACAAGCAAGGGGAGGAAAGCCGATGAGCTTCAAGAAGCACGATCGACAGACATTCATCGCCGATACGGCCCGGGCCTTCAGTGAGCGGCGCATTTCGAAGCGCGAGTTCCTGAGGAAGATGGCCTTCGCCGGCATCGGTTTCTCGGCATTCGCGACCACCTTTCTCGGCCGGAGCCGGCCGTTCGGCGGACTGACGAATTGGGGCACCAGCGCCGCGGCGGCGCAGACGCCGGACGACGTGGCGGCGTGGCTCAAGGACGTCGGGGGGCAGTTCCGGGGAACGACGATCCGCTACTCGACCGAGGCAACGCCGCCCTCAATCGTCGCGAATCAGCTCGCCAAGGAAGAGTTCACCAAGCTGACCGGGATCGAGGTCGAGGTCGAGATCGTGCCACTGGAGCAGGTCCTGCAGAAGGCGACGCTGGACGTGCAGGGTCAGCTCGGCACCTACGATCTCTACTATCTAGACCAATCCTGGATGGCGACCTTCGCCCAGGACACGGTGGATCCGAAAGAGTACTACGCCTCGAATTCTGAGCTCGCCATGCCGGGCTTCGATTGGGACGACTTCTCGAAACCTCTGGTCGACGGCATCTCCATGTACGACGGCAAGATGGTCGGCATTCCCTTCGACATCCCGATCTTCATCCTCATGTACCGCCGGGACCTGTTCGAGAAGCACGGCATCGAGGTCCCGACGACGATGGACGCCTACATGGACGCCGTGAAGACGATCCATGCGGCCGAATCCGGCAACGGCATCTTCGGCACGACGGGGCAGCTGAAGTCCGGTCACTATTCGCTGAACTGCGATTGGACCGCGTGGCTATGGGCCCACGGCGGTTCGGTCTTCGACAAGGACGGGTTCTTCTGCGGCGGCGACGAGGACGGCCTCGCCGGGCTCGCCTATATGCAAGAGCTCGTCAAGCACATGCCGCCCGCCGCCACGACCTGGACCTGGGACGGCGAGAGCCAGTCAGTCGCCCAGGGCCAAGCGGCGATGCTGATCTCCTGGGGCGAGTTCTTCCCCGGCTTCGATGGAAACAACTCGAAGGTCGTCGGCCTGATGGAGGCCGCGCCCCCGCCGAAGGAGAAGAAGCTGCGCTCGCCGGAAAACGCCGGCTTCGGCGAGATCCCGCATATCGGCCACCAGGGCGGATCGGCGATCGCCCTGTCGCGGTATTCGCAGAACCCGGAGGCGGCCTGGATCTTCATGCAGTGGGTCTGCTCGAAGGACGTCATGGCCCGGTCGTCGATCCTCGGCGGCGGCGCCTCGCCGATGCGCAACTCGTCCTTCACCGATCCCCGCGTCAAGGAGATGGCAAAGGTCGGTCCCGGCACGACGCGCCATTTCGACGCCGTCAAATGGACGATCGACAACGCGATGGGATCGGAACCCGACATGCCGGCCTGGGCAGAGATCTCCAACAACGTGATCCCGGTCGAGCTCGGCAAGCTCCTGGCGGGCCAGTACGGGTCCGGCCGGGAGTGCATGGAAGCGATCAAGAGCCAGGCGGATCGGCTCGCCGAACCGTTCCGCAAGGCCTAGATTACCCCTCCATGCCTCGACATCACCTTTGCCGCCGGTGCCGTTCGCGCACCGGCGGCCCCCTTCGACACTGATGCGGCCATGAAGAAGGACCTCGTCATCGGTATCGATTCCTCGACCACGGCGACCAAGGCCATCGCCTGGGACGCGACCGGCCGGCCCGTCGCCGAGGGGCGCGCGCCGATCCCGCTCGCGAATCCCGGCCCTGGCCTGTTCGAGCAGGATCCGGCGGACTGGTGGGGCTCGACCGTAGCCGCTGTCAGGGGGGTGCTGGCGACGGTCGATCCCGCGCGCATCGCCGCCGTCGGCATTTCGAACCAGCGCGAGACGGTGGGGCTGTTCGACGAGGGCGGCGCCCCGCTCCGCCCCGCGATCGTCTGGCTCGACGAGCGCGCCAAGCGGCAGGTGCTGAGCTTTTCCGCCACGTTCGGAGAGGAGCGAATCCACGCGATCAGCGGCAAGCCCCGCGACATCACGCCCCCGGTCTACCGCTTCGTCTGGCTCAGGGAGCATGAGCCCGAGACCTGGGGCCGGATCGGTCGGATCGCCGAGGTCCATGCCTTCCTGACGCACAGGCTGACGGGGGAGTGGGCGACCTCCACCGCCTCGGCCGACCCCATGGGCGTGCTCGACATGGCGGCGATGGACTGGTCCGGCGAGCTGCTCGCGGCCCTAGAGCTGTCAACGACCCAGTTGCCGCGGCTTGTGCGTCCCGGCGGCGTGACCGGACAGGTCGCCGCCGCGGCGGCCGCGGAAACCGGCCTGCGCGAAGGCACGCCGGTCGTGGCCGCCGGCGGCGACGGGCAGTGCGCGGGCACCGGAACCGACGTCTTCGCCGCCGGCCGCGCCTACATCAATCTGGGGACCGCCGTCGTGTCCGGCAGCTACGGCGAAGACTATGCCCACGACACCGCCTTCCGCACGATGACCGCCGTGGCGGAGCGCGGCTACATTTACGAATCCTGCGTCCGCACGGGCACGTTTCTCGTGGACTGGCTGGTGCGGGAACTGTTCCAGATCGACCCCAAGCAGCAGCCGACGATCTTCTCGACGCTCGAGGCCGAAGCCGCAGCATCGCCCATCGGCGCGCGCGGCCTCGTTCTCGTGCCCTATTGGTCCGGCTGTATGCCGCCCTACTGGGACACCTCGGCACGCGGGGTGATCGCCGGCCTGTCCGCCTCGCACGGACGGGGCGACGTGTATCGCGCGATGCTGGAGGGGATCGCCCTCGAGCAGGCCATGGTGACACGGCGCATCGGCGCGGCCGTGGGGCGGCCGGTGGACCACTACACCGCGATCGGCGGCGGCGCGTCGTCCGACCTGTGGTGCCAGATCCTGGCCGACGCATCGGGCCTTGCCGTGCAGCGCTCGGGCACGGTCGAAGCCTCTTCGCTCGGCGCCGCGATGGCGGCGGCCGTCGGCGCCGGCTGGTTCCCCTCGATCGCGCAGGCGGCGAACGCCATGGCCGGCCGGGCGGTCCGAACCTTCGAGCCGAGGCCGCAGGCCGTCGCCCGCTACGCCGAGCTCGGCGCGATCTACGAAGAGCTGTGGCCGGCGCTCTCGGCCTGGAACCGGCGTCTGTCCGCCTTCGCAGAACACGACCATGGATGACTCCGCGAGAAAGTCAATGAATTGGAATGCGCTCATCAGCGACGTTGTCGCGGGCCGGTGGACCGACCCGGAAACGGGGCAGCCGGCCAAGGTCCCCTTCGATACGATCCGGATCGAGGAGGATCTCGACGGCCGGGAGGCCGAGCTGATCGCGCCGCTGAAGCTCGGCGATCGGCTCGCGGTCGTCTCCGACGGCCACACGGTCGAGGTAATGGGACGCCGCGTCGCCCGCGCCCTTCGCTCTGTCGCGACAATCGACGAAGTGGTCCTGCCCGGCGGCGTCAAGGCAACCGAGGCGGCGGTCGAAACGATTCAGGATCGGACCCGCCACGCCGACGGCATCGTCGCCGTGGGATCGGGCTCCATCAACGACGCCTGTAAATACGCAACCTTCAAGGATGGGCGGCGCTACGCCGTGTTCGGTACCGCGGCGTCGATGAACGGCTACGCCGCATCGACGGCCTCGATCACCCTGGCCAGCGGGCTCAAGACCTCGCTTCCGGCGCATGCGCCCCGCGGCATTTTCCTCGACCTGAAGGTCTCGGCCGGCGCCCCGGGCTGGCTCACGGCGGCCGGTCTCGGCGATTCGCTGTGCCGGCCGACGGCGCAGGTGGATTGGCTCGCCTCGCACCGCCTCTTCGGCACCTTCTACTCCCAGACGCCTTACATCCTGCAGGAAGCCGACGAAGGGCCGATGCTGGACAGCGCACCGGGGCTCGCCCGCGGCGAGGTCGAGGCGGTCGGCCACCTGCAGCGGGTTCTGACCCTGTGCGGCCTCGGCATCTGCTTCACCGGCGTCTCGCATCACGGATCGATGGGAGAGCATCAGATCTCTCACTGGATCGACATGTTCGCGGGCGACCGGCATCCGGGGACCACGCACGGCCAGCAGGTCGGCGTCGCCTCGCTCACCATGGCGCGTCTCCAGGCGCGGATCCTGGCCATGCCGACGCCGCCGGAGGTCAAGGCGACCGTGGTGGACGAGGCCGCCATGCTGCGGCGCTATGGCCCGGAGGTCGGCCCGTCCTGCGTCGCGGAACTCCGGAAGAAGGCGCTCGACGAGGCCGGAGCGGCGGCGTTCAACGACAGGCTGCGACGGATGTGGCCGGATCTGCGGCGCGAGCTCCTCGCCAAGACGGTACCGGTCGAGCGAATGCGCGCGGCGCTCGCGGCGGCGGGCGGTCCCACGACGGCGGCGGAGCTCGGCATCGACATCGGCCTCTGGCGGGATGCGGTGCGCCACGCCCACGAGATCCGGAACCGCTGGTCTTTCCTCGATCTTGCGGCGGGCGCCGGAATCCTCGAGGACTTCGTGGCGGAGGAGGCGTAATGGCCGTTCGCACACCTCCCCACTTCGGGATTTAGATCGATGGCCTCCGTCGACATCCGCGGCGTCCGCAAGCGTTACGGCGATCTCGAGGTCATCCACGGCATCGACCTCGAGATCGAGGACGGCTCTTTCGTCGTTCTGCTGGGCCCCTCCGGCTGCGGCAAGACCACGCTCCTTCGCATGGTTGCCGGGCTCGAGACCGTCTCATCGGGCGAGATCGCGATCGACGGCAAGGTCGTCAACGACCTCCACCCCAAGGACCGCAACATCGCCATGGTGTTCCAGAACTACGCCCTCTATGCCCATATGAGCGTGTTCGACAACATGGCGTTCTCGATGCGGCTCAAAGGCGTCGCGCGGGAGGAGATCCGCCGGAAGGTGGAATGGGCGGCCGCGATCCTCGGGCTGGAGCCGTATCTCAAGCGCTACCCCCGCGAGCTTTCGGGCGGGCAGCGCCAGCGCGTCGCCATGGGACGCGCCATCGTCCGCGATCCCGCCGTGTTCCTCTTCGACGAGCCGCTCTCGAACTTGGACGCGAAGCTGCGCGTCCAGATGCGCACCGAGATCAAGGCGCTGCACCAGCGCCTCAAGACCACGACGGTCTATGTCACGCACGACCAGATCGAGGCGATGACGATGGCCGACCGCATCGTGATCCTGCGCGACGGCGTGATCGAGCAGGTCGGCCGGCCGCTCGAGGTCTATGACCGTCCGGCCAACCTGTTTGTCGCGGAGTTCATCGGCTCGCCGGCGATGAACCTGTTCCGGGGCGAAGTCACGGCGATCAACGGCGCGCCCTGCGTCCGGAGCGACGGCGGAATCGAATTGCCGCTGCCGGACAGCGCCCCGGTCCAGGCCGGCGCGCAGGTCGTCTATGGGATTCGTCCGGAGCATCTCGGCTTCACCTCGGACGGGGCCGGAATCCCGGCGACGGTCAACGTCGTCGAACCGACCGGTCCCGAGATCCACGTCTACGTCGATATCGGAGGCCGGGAAGTCTGCGCGATCACGGACGACCGCCTAGAGATCGAGCCCGGAAGCGCCGTTCGCCTGATGCCGCGGCCGGACCGTGTTCATTTGTTCGACGCAGAGAGCGGAAAGGCGCTCGCCCATGGATAAACGGCACCGCGCCGGCGATCGCCGCACGCGTGCACAGGCAGGAGCGGTGGTGCGTAAGAGAGATTCAAAGCACCGCGAAAAGCGGCCGGCGGACAACGGCGCCGAAACCGCCGCCATCGCGGTCGATCGCGAGGAGCAGCTCACGACACGCGCGGCCTGGCTCTACTACACCGCCGACATGACGCAGGCGCAGATCGCAAAGCGCCTCGGCCTCAATCGCGTGCGGGTCAACCGCATGCTGGCGCAGGCGCGGGAGCAGGGCATCGTCCAGATCCGCATCAATACGCGGCTGGCAAGCTGCGTCGCGCTGGAAGGGAAGCTCGCGGCGCGCTTCGGCCTGGACGAGGCGATCGTGGTGCCGACGCCGGCCGACCCCGGCAAGGTCCCGCATGCGGTCGCGATCGCGACCGGCATCGCCCTTTCGGACCGCATCCGCGACGGCATGTCGGTCGGCGTGGGCTGGGGACGGACGCTGCGCATGAGCCTCCAATCCGTAACGCGACGACCGGTCCGGAAGCTTTCGGTGGTCTCGCTGATCGGCGGCCTCACCCGCGGTTCGGTCATGAACGCCTACGAAACGGCGTCCCACCTCGCTGATCTCTTCGACGCCGAATGCTTCTATGTTGCGGCGCCGGTCTTCACCGATTCCGCGGCCACGCGGGACATCCTGATGGAGCAGCCGATGCTGCGCGAGGTCTTCGACAAGGTGCGCGCCGTCGATCTTGCTGTCGTGTCCGTCGGCTCATTGACCCGGGACGCGACGATGCTGAAGCTCGGTCTCATCGAACGGGACGACGTGACCTCTCTGCGGCGCGCCGGGGCGGTCGGCGACATCTGCGCCTACTGGATCGACGCCGAAGGGCGGATCATCGATCACCCGTTGAACCGCAAGGTCGTGGCATTGAGCCCGCAGGAGCTCCGCGACATCCCCAGCGTCATTCTTGCCTCGGGGGGGCGCGACAAGGTGGCGCCGCTCTACGGAGCGCTTGCGCAAGGCTACGGGAACGTTCTGATCACGGACGAGGCGACGGCCGAGGGCATATTGCGGGTGGCGGACGGCAAGGCCGCCCAGCCGCCGGTCCGGCAAACGCGGGCGTCGCCGCGCAAGGTCACCGCCGGATGACCTCCGGCGCGCAAGGAACGAATGACGAAACAGATCGATTGAAGGATGGCGTAAGAATGGAAAAGGCGGAAATGGCGTTGCGGCGCGGTATCGTCGATGCGTGCCGGTCGATGAATGCCATGGGCATCAACCAGGGTACCTCCGGCAACATCAGTGCGCGTTATGGTGACGTCATGCTGATCACCCCGTCCGGCGTGCCCTATGAGGAGATGATGCCGGAAGACATCGCGCGGATGCCCATCGAGGGCGAGTACGGCCATTGGGAGGGGCCGATGCAGCCCTCCTCGGAATGGCGTTTCCATCTCGACATCATGCGGGCGCGGCCCGAGGTCGGCTCGGTGGTCCATACGCACAGCACCTACGCCACGACCCTGGCGATCTGCGGCCGCGAGATCCCGGCGCTCCACTACATGATCGCGGCGGCGGGCGGCCCGAACATCCGCGTCGCGCCCTATGCCACCTACGGCACGAAGGAACTGTCCGACAACGCGCTGAAGGCGCTTGAGGGACGGACCTGCTGCCTGCTGGCCAACCACGGCATGATCGCGACCGGCCCCACCCTGAAACGGGCGATGTGGCTGGCTGTCGAGCTCGAGACGCTGGCGCGGCAGTACTATCATTCGCTGCTGATCGGCGGACCGCAGCTGCTGTCCGACACCGAGATCGCCGGCGTCATCGAGAAGTTCAAGAGCTACGGTCCGCGCCCGGAAACGGCGTCGGAAGGCAATGGTTCCGGGGCCTTGCGGGCGGACGGTCGCTAGCCACGCTCGGAAGCCGGGGATTCTGCATGCCGGTCCGCCCCGACTTATGCGTCCATCAGCCGGTCCACGCCATCGCCGACGATGTCTGACCGGTCACGTCTGCGCAGCCGGTTCCGGAACTGAGCGATCGCCAGCTCAACGGCGGCCTCTCTCGGCATCGCGCCATCCACATTTATCGTCGCCACAGGAAGCCGCTGCGGCAAACCATCGCGACGGCGCGTCGCCCTGTAGAAGATCACGCGATATGGTGCCGTTTGCATTCTCCCCTCCCCGCCCGGCGGATCTCCGGACACATGGATTGGCCCTGTCCCGAGGACGGCGGCCCGGCGACCATGGGACGCCCGGACGGCCGCACCGTAGATCCCCGTTCGTTCCGCAATAAACTAACGCTGCGGGAGCGGCTCCGCGTTGACATGGATCAAGCAGGCCCAGGCTCTCGCGGAGGTCCGGGCAAATGTCGGTCCGGGCCGGTCATTGCGGGAACCGCCGCGCCGCAGACGCCTTAATTGGTTACGCAACGGCTGAACCCCCGCCGGCCGCGGGCGTTTCAATACGATCCTACGAAGAGTCTTAGAATCGCGATGTGGTCAGCCGGATTGGACGAACCGATGTTCGCAGATCGCCATGATGCAGGCCGTCGGCTTGCCGACCGCCTCATTGGATTCAAGAACCAGAACCCCGTCGTCCTGGCTCTGCCAAGGGGCGGGGTTGCCGTAGGCGTCGAAATCGCGATCGCGTTAAAGGCGCCGCTTGACCTCGTTCTGGTGCGCAAGATCGGCGTGCCCTGGCAGCCTGAGCTAGCGCTTGGTGCCGTCGTTGATGGCTCAAACCCGGAGTTCGTGACGAACGCGGAGCTGCTGGAAAGCCTTCAGCTGCCCGAGGGCTACGTCGAGGAGGAGAGCGCCAAGCAGCTGAAGGAAATCGAACGGCGCCGGCAGCTCTATCTCCGCGGACGGCCGCAAGTCGATGTCGCCGGACGTGCGGCGATCATCGTCGATGACGGCATCGCGACCGGGGCGACCGCGCGCGCCGCCTTGCGGGCGGTCCGGCGAAAGCATCCCGCGCGCCTGATTCTGGCCGTACCGGTCGCCCCACCCGAGACGGTGGAGAGCCTCCGCGGAGAGGCAGACGAGGTCATCTGCCTCGAAATGCCGCCCTATTTCGCCGCCATTGGGGCCTTCTATAACGACTTCCACCAGATAGGCGACGAGGAAGTGACCAAACTGCTCGACCGCGCCGGATCAGCCATCGGCGCCGCGAAGCGACAGACGGAAGGGTGAAGCGCACGGCAAGAGCAACAGAATCGGGTCCCGGCTTGGCCGTATCGTTGTTGCGACCATGGGCGCCTCTCGCTCGAAGAACGGTCGCCGTTGCGGACGAAGCCCGGTCACGGCCCCGAGACGAAGTCCAACTCGCATGTGGGGATGACGGCATGCTGCACGAACTGGAGATCCTGGAAGCGAAGCACATCGCCGAACTGGCGGCCGAGGCGCGCGATGCACGCGATCGTCTCCTTGAAAGCGTACCCGAGGCAGATCTCGGCGAGCCACAGCCGGCCCGCGGCGAGCACAACCCGGCGGGTAGCCTTGGGTTCGATGCACTTCCGCCAGACGAACCGTCACGAAGCGCCCTCCGCGAGGCCATTGAGCAGCTCCCGCCCGCCGTCCTGCGCAAGATCTGGGCATTGACGCTGATCGGCCGCGGCGATTATGCCGCCAAGGACTGGGACCAGGCAATGGCAGAGGCCGTCCCCGCGAGCGACGCATCGCTCATCGACTCGCTCATGACGCAAGCCGACCTGCACGATTATCTGATGAAGGGCCTCTACGAGCTGAAGCTCGCTTGAACGGGACGTCGCGCGCCCCCGGCCGCCCGGCTCAATCCGCCTCCCGTTCCAGAACGCAGCAATGCGGCGCCTCGGGGCTTTCGTCCGCGCCTTTGAGGACCGCCCCCGTAATCGGGTTCGGCCGGAACGTCGTGCAGCCCTTCACGCCCTTCCGGTACGCCGTCTGATAGAGCTGCTCGAAGTCCTCGAACGGGTAGTCTCGCGGCACGTGGACGGTCTTCGACACCGAGTTGTCGACGTGGCGCTGCAAAGCCGCTTGCATGTCCAGATGCGCCTCGGGCGGGAGCTCGTAAGCGCTGACGAACGCCGGCGGCGGCGTATCCGATTGTCCATGTGTGCGCCGCCAGAGGTCCCACGCGTAGTCGCGCAGCGAGAACTCCGTGGTGGTGCCGTCCTCGTTGAGGACCTGACGGCAGTATTCCAGGGAGAAGATGGGCTCGAGGCCGCTCGAAACGTTGTTCGCCAGCAGGCTGATACTTCCGGTCGGAGCAATCGCCAGAAGATGACTGTTCCGGATGCCGTGCCGCTCGATGCCCAGGCGGATGTCCTCGGGCAGTCCCCGGACGAACGGGCCGTCGAGGAACTTCTCCCGGTCCAGGTATGGAAAGCTGCCCTTCTCCTGCGCCAGGCGAATGGACGTGCGGTAGGCGGCGTGGCACACATCCCGCATCACATCTTTGGCAAAAGCCAGCGATTCCTCGCTCCCGTACCGCAGCCCGAGCATGAGGAGCGCGTCCGCGAGCCCGGTGATGCCAAGGCCGATCCGCCGCGTTCCCTGCGCCTGAAGGCGCTGCGCCTCCAGCGGATAGCGCGAGACGTCGATCACGTTGTCCAGCAGGCGAACGGCGGTTTCGGCGACGGCACGCAGGCGTTGTCGGTCGAAGCTGGCGTCCTTGGCAAAGGGTCGCCGAACGAATTGGGTGAGGTTGAGCGAGCCGAGATTGCACGCGCCATATGGCGGCAGAGGCACCTCGCCACAAGGATTCGTGGCGGAGATCCGTTCTCGATACCAGAGATTGTTGAGCCGATTGATTCGGTCGATGAACAGCACGCCGGGCTCGGCATGGTCGTAGGTCGCCCGCATGAGCTTGTTCCAGAGGCCGCGCGCAGACACCCGCGCCACCACCCGGCAGGGGACCGGCCCATCGGTTCCCGACCAGGATCTGATGACGGTCTCCCCGGATGCGCCGAGGTCGAGGTGTTCGGCCGGGAAGACCAGTGGCCACGGCTGGTCCGTCTGCAGGGCTTCCATGAAGGCATCCGTCACGAGAACCGACAGGTTGAAGTTGCGGAGCCTGCCGGGCTCCTGCTTGGCCGCGATAAACTCCTCGATGTCCGGATGGTCGCATCTCAGCGTCGCCATCATGGCGCCGCGCCTGGCGCCGGTTGAGAGCAGCGTCGCGCAGGCGGCGTCCCAGATGTGCATGAACGACACCGGGCCCGACGCAATGGCGCCGACACCCTTGGCTCGGGCTCCGCGAGGCCGCAGGGCCGAGAAATCGTAGCCGACGCCACCGCCCTGCTGCATCGTGACGGCCCCTTCCTTCAGGCCGTCGAATATGCTGGTCATGGAGTCTTCGACGACTCCCATGACGAAGCAGTTGAAGAGGGTCACGTTCCGGCCGGTCCCGGCGCCCGCCAGAATCCGCCCGGCGGGAAGGAATCTGAAGCCTTTCAGAATGTCGTAAAAGCGCCGTTCCCAGCCGGCCCGGTCCTGCCGTTCGGGTGCGGCCAAAGCCCTGGCGATGCGCCGCCAAGTCGCGTCGATGTCCCGATCGTGAACGGCCTTGCCGTTACGATACCGATACTTGGTTTCCCAGATATGGCGTGCGATCGGAGCGAGAAAATCCTTATCTGTCATGGTTCCACGCCTCCCGCGGCAACAATCACACGGCGCGCAGGTCAGCCGGCCGCCGAGTTGCCGGACCCTTCCGCCGGCTTTTCGCACCAACTGAGGATCGCGCCCGGATTCAGCGTATGATGCGGCGTCCCGGTTCCAGGCGCGGCCGGCTGTCCGCGCCGCTCCCGGTCGCAGAGCGCCGCCGGTCTTTCTCGACCTCTACGTGGATTCGAGGAGGCTCGCCTTGACGGAGATCAGGAACAAGGCGGGGTCAGCCTCGCCGGGAGCACCATGCGGACGGATCCGTCGCCAACGGCGAGAACGAGAAAAGGGCACCCGGACGCGGCAAGTCTACGCATTGCTCACGATGATGCCCAGGGCAACGAGGATTCCGGCGCCAAAGGCCAGCGTGCTGAACCTGCGCGGGTCCTTCTCCGCCTGCGGCAGCAGGTGCGTGGCGCCGACATAGACGAGCGTCCCCCCGGAAAACGCGAGCAACGCCCCCAGAACCGGCAGGTCGATCCGGCTGACGAAAGGATAGGCGACGAGCGTGCCGAGGGGCGTCGTGAGCGCCGCCGCGAGGAACGCAAGCAAGCACGAGCGTCCTTCGGACACGCCGCTTCGAAGCAGCAGCGCGTAGATCACGATGCCTTCCGGAAACTCGTGCAGGACCATGCCGATCGCCATGAGCACGCCCGTGAGCAGGCTGACGGTGAAGCCGATGGCGTAAGTCACGCCATCGAGAAACGAGTGAAGGCCAATGCCGAGCAGCGGCACGAACCCAAGGGCATACTCGGCGGTCTGCGGCTCACCGCAGGCGTAGCCCCTGAGGAAACGATCGAACGCGTACATCAGCAGATAGCCGGCAAGGAGAAGAGCCGCTGCCTGACCGGTCATGGAGATCGACTTCGGCACGATGTGCAGGAAGGAAACCGCGATCAGGACGCCGGCGGCGAAGCAGGCGAAATACGTCGTATTACGGCGCGTCCAGGCCTCACGGCGACGGACCAACAGGATGCCCGCCGTGGTCACCATGGCGGCGATCGCGCTTGCCGCAAAAGCCGTCCAGAACTCCTGTTCCATCCTGCCTCGTCTTCATCTGCGGCCGCCGCCGAGCCCGCCTAGCGGAAACCCTGCCCCGTCGCTCGGCTTCTCGCGCCATGCTCCGCCGCGGCGGGAACCTTGGCAGCAGAGCCATGTTGACGTGGATGATCGAGATCAATGCGTGCGGGCCTTGAATATCGCAATCATCCAACCGTTGTGAACTGGCTGAACCTCTGGCGACAGGCGTCCAGGAGACCAGTTACATAATGATGTTATCAGGTGTCGGAAGCGTCGGCCCGCGGACCAGCCCCGGGCCCGGGCAAACAGGATGACAGGACCGATTGGTGGCGCGCAACCTAGAGCACCCGGGACCGTCACGGTCGCCCTTTGCGGCGACGTGATGCTCGGCCGGGGCATCGATCAGATCCTTCCACATCCGGGAGACCCGCGCCTGTACGAGCCTTATGTCGCCAGTGCCGTCGAGTACGTCGCGCTTGCCGAGCGCGCGAACGGTCCGATCCCAAGGCCGGTGGACTTCGCCTATGTCTGGGGCGATGCCCTCGAGGTATTCCTGTCCGATCGATTGGACGCGCGGATCGTCAACCTCGAGACCAGCATCACGACAAGCGAGGATCACGTCCCGAAGGGCATAAACTACAAGATGCATCCGGAGAACGTCCGCTGCCTCAATGCGGCGGCGATTGACTGCTGCGTCCTCGCGAACAACCATGTGCTCGACTGGGGTCTTGCGGGCCTCTTCGAGACGCTGGACACCCTGGCGCGAGCCGGCATCCGCAGCGCCGGGGCGGGTCGCGATGCCGCCCAGGCGCAGGCGCCGGCCGTTCTGAACCCGCCCGGCACGGGCCGCGTCCTCGTCTTTGCCTTCGGGTCGGTCACCAGCGGCATCCCGACGGACTGGGCGGCGGGCGTCAGCCGGCCGGGGGTGAACCTGCTGACGGACTTCGGAGAGCGAACGGTCGCCCGGATCGCACGGCAAGCGGAGTCAGCGCGGCGCCCCGGCGATCTGCTCGTCGCCTCCATTCACTGGGGCGGGAACTGGGGCTACGCCGTTCCCCGCGAGCAGCGGAATTTCGCGCATGCGCTGATCGACCGTGCAGGCTTCCACGTCGTTCACGGCCACTCCTCGCATCATGCCAAGGGCATCGAGGTCTACAAGGGCTGCCCGATCCTGTATGGCTGCGGCGACTTTCTGACCGATTACGAGGGAATCAGCGGATACGAGGCCTTTCGCGACGATCTCGCCGTGCTCTATCTGTGCCGGTTTTGCCCATCCACGGGCAGGCTGAGCGCGCTGACGCTGGTGCCGTATCAGATCCGAAACTTCCGGCTCAACGCCATTTCGCCGGAGGATGCGGTCTGGCTCCGGGATGTCCTGGCCCGGGAGAGCGCAAGGTTCGGCACCGGCCTGAGCTTGGAGGCGGATGCCACCTTATCGGTGCAGTGGGGATGAGCGGATCGACCGGCCGTTTGATCGAGATCAGCGCGAAGCGAAGCGTCGAGCCATAAACTTGTCGGGATTCCACGGTCGATGGAGACATCCATGAGCGCGACTGGCCTCAAGGTGATCGACACGACGGTCCAGACCACGAGCATTTGGCTGAACGATCTCGGGGAGGAGCTCGGCCCCGACCGCCAGCGCTGCTATCACGCCCTGCGCGCCGTATTGCACGCACTGCGCGATCGGTTGACGGTGGATCAGGCCGCGCATCTCGGCGCCCAGCTGCCGATGCTGGTCCGCGGGATCTATTACGAGGGGTGGCATCCTGCGAACAAGCCGCTGAAGCTGCGGTCGCTCGATGCGTTTTTGCAGCACATTGGCAAAGGACTTCAGAACGTGCGCCCGATGGGCGCGGATGACGCGGCGCGCGCCGTCTTTCGGACGCTCAGCCGGCATATCAGCGAGAACGAACTCGATCAGGTGCGGCAGGCGCTGCCACAGGCGATCCGCGAGTTGTGGCCGGACCGACGCGTGGAGTGACGAGGCGCCGCCCCATGCGGCCATGCGGCGACATCCAGCCCGCAACTTAGCTTGGCCTCCGATGTTGTGCGGAAGAGGCGCCCATGAAGCAAGACGCGAAAGAAATCGAGCAGTTGTGCGAGACGGCCTTGGCGCTGCTGCAGCGACACGGCCGCCAGATCTCGGCCTGGGGGGCGACCGAAGCGCGTGTCGGGCCGTTCAATCTTCTTCTCGGCAGGGTGAATGCCGAAACCGAAGTCCTCGACGTCATGTACGGCCCCGAGACGGTCGCGACCTGGGAGCTGCGGCCGGATAGACCGCCGGAGCTGACCCACTTCGATCCGGGACCGTGGTCCGACGTCTTGCTGACGCTGGATGAAGACGAAGAGCCTCCGGTTCCGCTCCTGGATTGATCCGGGCTTCCCGAGATCGGACCGCCACGTGCCGGCCGGAACTTCCCGCGCGAAGGCGCTCGAGGATACACCTGGATCTTCAGGGATGCACCTGGATCTTGTTGACGACGCCGTCGACGCCAAAGATATACCAGACGTCGAACTCGGCCATCTCCCGTTCGGACTCGGTGGGCACGAGGCCGGTCAGCGTGACCACCGACCGGCGAACGCCGAAGCGGATCTGGCTGGCGTTGACAAGCGGGTCCTTCTCGAGGACGAGCCGCACCGCGTCGGCGATCTTGTCGTCGCTGTCCTCCTCCGGCGGTTCGACGACGATCCCGTTAATCACGTCGCGGCTGCCGGGCACCCACCAGGCGAGAACGCCGGCCAGCCGCTTGTCGTCGAGCCCGGGGACATACCCGTTAAGCGTGACCACACCGTCCTCGACCTCGAGGCTGATGGAGCCGCGGACGGTGGCTGGGGGCGTCCGCACCACCTCTTCCTGCCCCTTCAAGGTCCGGGCAATCGCGAAATCGGCGAACGCCGGCTCCTGCAACAGCGCATCGCGGACCTGGTTGCTGATCTCGACGTCGCCCATCCTTGCGGCCGGCGCGCAGCGCAGCCGGTCGACGATGCCGGTGACGCCGCGTATGGCGGCGGCGCGTTCCAGTGCCAGCTTCTTCAGCGCGATGTTGGGCACCTCGCCTTCCATCGTCAGGACGCCATCGGCAAAGCTCAAGGCAATGGGACAGGCGTGAAGATCCATGTGCGGTATGCTCTGCAGCGCCGAACGCACGGCACCGAGTACGTTTTCTGTCGTCGCGGCCATCACGTTCTCCCTCGTTCCGCTTGGGCCAGATATCGGGGTCGGCATCAGTTCGACGGATCGGTGATCGGGACGGATGGGCAACTTCATGCCCGTATTCGTGTTTGAAGATGGTTCACCGACGACCGAATTGGAACAGTGTGCGCTTGGCTCTTCCGGGTGCTGCCCGATCGAGCCGAACCGGCATCGGGACTCGAGTCATTTCGGGCGGAGTGCGATCCCGGAAAGAGTTGTGTCGGCCGGGCGCCACCGCGCCATTCGTCATCGGGTTTTGATCGAGATCAGAGCGATTTCACAGCACTGAGCCCATGGTGAAAGTCCGGGCAGGAGAGGAAGAGGAGGGTATCGAGAATGGCCGATGATCCCGAAGAAACGACGAACCGGTTGACGGTCAGCCCCGAGAAAGTCTGCTACATCATCCTGAAGGCACGGGAGTACGACGCGAAGGTGGCGCCGCCAGACTCCGAAATGGAAGAGGGATCCAACCCGACGGACGACGACAGCCGGGAGATCCTCGAAGACTATTCCGAGGACGCGACGCTCGCCGAGCTGCGGGATGCCATCGAGAGCCTCAACGAGGACGAGATCATCGAAGTGATCGCCCTCGCATGGCTTGGCCGGGGCGATGCCGATGTGGAAGAATGGTCCAGCCTGGTTGCCCTCGCGGACGAGCGGCATCGCGGGCGGTCGGCCGACTACCTTCTCGGCATGCCGATGCTCGGCGATCTTCTGGAAGAGGGGCTCTCGGCGCTCGGCTACTCTTGCGACGACTTCGAGCGCGGGCATCTTTGAGCGACGGACGCGGAGGCCGACGACCGAATAGCAGCGCGCACCGCCCGCAGTCGTCTCGAACGATGTAGGGACGTTCGTCGTACTTCAAGCTTGCGATCGCAATATCCCGCGGGCCCCCGTTCGGGCCCGGCCTCGCCGCGGCCCGCAGGATGTTTGAGGTTCCGATGGGCCAGCCACTCGAACTCGACGGATCCTACGGCGAAGGCGGCGGACAGATTCTGCGAACGGCCCTGACGGCGGCGGCGCTGACCGGACGGTCTCTCGAGATCCACAGCATTCGGGCCGGCAGACCGAAGCCCGGTCTGGCCGCGCAGCATTTGACCGCAGTCCGGGCCGCCGGGGCTCTCTGCCAAGCCGTCATCGAGGGCGATAGCCTTGGCTCGCAGCGGCTTCGGTTTGCGCCGCAAGCCCCCGTGCGGCCGGGCAATTACCGCTTCGACGTCGCGGCTGCAAGGGAGGGCGGCAGCGCCGGCGCCGCAAGCCTCGTTCTACAAACGGTCGTCCTCCCGCTGGCGCTGGCCGACGGCACATCCGACGTCACCGTCCGGGGCGGAACCCATATGGCCTGGAGTCCGTCGTTCGATTACCTGAGCGAGGTGTGGGGAGCGATGCTCGCGCGGCTCGGCTTCGCGATCGGCTTCGAGCTGCACGCCTTCGGATGGTATCCGGTTGGCCAGGGCGAGATCCGGGCCACCATTGCGGGCGCCGCGCCGGGGCGCCGCCGGCTGCATCCGGTCGATCTTCTCGAGCCGGGGCCGCTCGTTCGGGTCACGGGCCGGGCGCTGGCCGCGAACCTGCCCGCTCACATCTCGCAACGAATGGCCGATCGCGCCCGCGCCCTCCTGACCGAACAGGGCGTCGAAAGCCATATCAGGCCGGAACGTGTGCGGGCGGCCTGCCCGGGAGCAGGGATCTTTCTCACGGCCGAGTATGCCAATCTGCGCTGCGGGTTCTCCGCGCTGGGGGCAGTCGGCAAGCCGGCGGAGGCCGTCGCGGAGGAAGCGGTCCAGGCGGTGCTCCGGCACCGCGCGTCCGGCGCCGCCCTGGATCTGCATCTCGGCGATCAGCTCCTCCTGCCCCTCGCCTTGACGGAGGGCCCCTCGCGCTTCACCGTCGAACAGGTGACGCTTCATCTGGAAACCAATGCGTGGGTGATCGAGAGCTTCGAGCTCGCACGCATCCGGATCGAGACCGAAGCATCCGGAATCGGCCGCGTGACGGTGAGTCCCGTTGGAACGGCGCGGGGACCGGCGCTCAGACCCCTCACCGAAACATACCGAGGGCCTCAGTCCGGCCTCAGGAACGGGTAGCGCCGCAGATCCTCCCGCGTCCAGAATGAGAGGCCGGCGCGATCTCCCACGGTTTCGATCGAGAGAACCACATCTGGATCCTCGAACGAGATGCGCGCAGGTTCGCCCATCTCCCGCGTCGCATCGAGCAGGACATCGGCAATAAACCGCTCTTCGCCCCGACTCTCCAGGATCTCCCTAAGGCCGCGCCGGTGCATGCGGACATAAAAGCTCTTGCCGCGCAGATCGGGCGCCCAGGCCAGCACGACCTCGCGTGCCTGGCGTTCGAACGCCTCCCGCGACGAAAAATCGAACGCCGCCTTGGCCGGCACGACACGCGAAATGAAGTTCATGATCCCGGGCTGCGCGGCGGCCAGCTGGTCGAGTTGATCGAGGAGGGCGAGCGGATCCTCGGCCGTGATCGTGAGAACGTTGAAGAACGCCGCCGGACGAACCCGTCCATAGGCCGCAAGAATCTTGCGTGCGTCCCGATAGCCTTCGCTGTGGACCGTTGCGACGGCGTTCCAGTCAGCGGACATCGGGCGGCCTCATCGCGCGGCCGGCGCCGGGCCGGCGCCCAACTCGATCAACGAGCACGGCACGCTGCAACCAAGCGCCGCTTTTGTCGTTGATCTGTATCAGTGTCGAGCGCCCACCAAGGCCTATGTTGGCCGTTTGGAAATGCGAGGCGAGATGCGCTCAACCGTCGGATCACCTGCGGCCGGCTGGCGCCATTTCACCCACGGCGCCGATATCGGCGTCTGCGGGTTTGGGCCGACACGCGAATCGGCGTTCGAGCAGGGCGCCACCGCCCTGATGGCGGCAATCACGGACGAACCGGTCGCACAGCAAGAACGCGTTCGGATCTCTTGCGAGGCACCCGACGACGAGCTGCTCTTCGTCGAGTGGTTGAATGCGCTCATATTCGAAATGGCCACGCGCCATATGCTGTTCGGTGCGTTCTCCGTGACGATCCGCGGGCATCGTCTCGAAGCCGAGGCGTCGGGCGAACGGATCGACCCCGCAAGGCACAGACCCGCCGTCGAGGTCAAGGGCGCGACCTACACGGCTTTGAAGGTGACGAGACAGCCCGATGGCCTTTGGCTTGCCCAATGCGTCGTCGATGTGTGAACCGGATCAAGGGAGGTATCCGGTACAATGGACCCAGCTCTTCTCCAGCGACACGGCGATTTCGAATGGCATATCGCGCCTATCGGCGGCATGCACGTCCCGGCGATCATCTATGCCGACGAGGCGCTGATCCGGGACATGGACGATAAGGTGTACGAGCAGGTCACCAACGTCGCGAGGCTCCCCGGTATCGTCAAGGCCTCCTATGCCATGCCGGACGCGCATTGGGGCTACGGCTTTCCGATCGGCGGGGTCGCCGCCTTCGATCCGGATGCCGGCGGGATCGTGTCGGCCGGGGGTGTCGGGTTCGACATCTCCTGCGGCGTCCGGACGATGCTCACGGGCCTGAAGCGCGAGGACATCGAGCCGAAGAAGGAGGAGCTCGCGGAGGCCCTGTACGCAAGCGTGCCGGTCGGAATGGGCAGCACGGGACAGATCCGGCTCAGCCCCGACGAAATGGATGCGATGCTCGACGGAGGCGCCCAATGGGCCGTGGAACGGGGTTACGGCGACGCTTCCGATCTGGAGCGTGTGGAAGAGCGCGGCCGCATGGCCGGGGCCCGTCCGGATTTCGTCTCGGACAAGGCCAAATCGCGGCAGCGCGATGAGATGGGGACGCTGGGCTCGGGGAACCACTACCTTGAGGTGCAGGTCGTCGCAGAGCTGTTCGACCCGCAAACCGCCGCCGCCTTCGGCCTGAACGAAGGCGAGGTCGTCGTCAGCATCCATTGCGGCTCGCGGGGCCTTGGGCACCAGATCGGCACCGAGTATCTGCGGGACATGGCACTGGCCGCGGCGGAGCACGGCATAACGCTGCCGGACCGGGAACTCGCCTGCGCGCCGATCGCCTCGGACATCGGGCAGCGCTATCTCGGCGCGATGCGCGCCGGCATCAATTGCGCGCTCGCGAACCGGCAGATTATCGGGCATTTGGCGCGCGAGGTCTTCGCCCGGTTCTTCCCGCAGGCGCGGCTCGATCTGCTCTTCGACGTCTCGCACAACACCTGCAAGCTCGAAGAGCACGTCGTCGATAGCCAGCCCCGGAAGCTCTACGTGCATCGCAAAGGCGCGACACGGGCCTACGGCCCTGGGCATCCCGATCTTCCGGCCGCGTTGCGCCCCGTCGGGCAGCCGGTGCTGATCGGGGGCAGCATGGGCACGAGTTCCTACGTCCTCGTGGGCACGCCCGAAAGCGAGGCGCGGGCCTTCAGCTCGGCCTGCCACGGCGCCGGGCGGAGCCTGAGTCGACATGCGGCCGTGAAGCGCTGGCGCGGCCAGCAGATCGTCGAAGAGCTGGCGCAGCGCGGCATCATCGTCCGCAGCCCGTCCTGGCGCGGCATCGCGGAGGAGGCGCCCGGGGCGTACAAGGACTCGGAGGCCGTGGTGAACGCGGCGGATCGGGCGGCGCTCGCCCGAAAGGTGGCACGGCTGGACCCCATGGTGTGCATCAAGGGCTAGGTGCCGGGTCCCGCGGTGGACCGGTGTCCTCGACGACGCCGGAAAAGGCAATGGTCGATGCCGCGGCGCTGCCGTCGGCGCGCGCCAAGCGGATCGCCGGCGACATCCGCACCGTCGCCGGCTGGTTCGATCGCGCCCCGGGTCATGCCCTGGCCGCCGGCGCTCTTCGACGCGCTGCGCGTCTACCTCGACACCTAGTCGCCGGCACCTGGCGCGCGGCCGCGCACGACGGGCGCCTGTGGCTTGGCCGCGACGGTGCGGCCCTCGCCACCGGCGACCTCTCGCGGCACGTTGGCGGCGTGACGGAGCGCCTGTTCGGCCGCCGCACGAACCCGCACATGCTGCGCGACGGCGCGGCGACCTCGATCGTCGAGACGAACCCGCGCGAGTTCCTGCCGATGGAGCATCTGCGGCCCGCCCTTGGGCGCATCAGCCCGCGCGCGGGCGATGAGCCGCCGGCCTTACGGCATTACGCTGCCGCCGTTCGGCCCGAAGGTCTGCCCCGTGACGAAGCTGGCGCCCGGTCCGGCGAGAAACACGGCTACGCTCGCCACCTCCTCCGGCCGGCCGAAGCGGGCAAGCGGGATCTGCTTTTCCTTCTCGATCCACTCCGCGCTCATGTTCTCAAGGCTCAGCATGGCCGTCTCGATCGGGCCGGGCGCGATCGCGTTGACCAGAACGGCCGGCGCGAACTCCCTGGCCCAGGACCGCGTCAGGGCCAGAATCGCGCCCTTCGAGGCGCAGTAGGCCGAGAATCCCTCGCGCCCGAGATAGCCGAGATCGGAGGCGATGTTGATGACCCTGGGCAGGTCCGGGCGACCGGCCATCTCGCGGAAGGCACGCCGGCCCACCAGGAAGGTGCCGCGCAGGTTGGTTCGGATCACGCCGTCGAAGTCCTCGGCCGTCATCTCGAGAACGCCCTTCTCGAGAATCACGCCGGCGTTGTTGACGACGATGTCGATCCCGCCCAGACGCGGCAGCGCCGCCGCGAACATCGCCTCCACCGCCGCTTCGTCGCCGACATCGGCCTCCACGGCGAAGGCCGCACCGCCGTCCCGCTCGATCGCGGCGACAACGGCCTCGGCGCCCGAACGGTCGCCGAAATGGTTCACCGCAACGCGCGCCCCTTCGCGCGCGAGGGCGATCGCGATCGCCCGGCCGATGCCGCGCGAAGCGCCCGTCACCAACGCCTTGCGCCCGTCAAGCTGCCCCATGCCGCCCTCTCCGCCCCTCGCCTCACCCCATGCCGCCGGCGACCATCAGATCCTCGCTGCGCTGCGCCTCGTCGCGGATGATGGCGAGGATCTCCCGGCGCAGCGCTAGAAAGTCCTGGCTGTCGCGCGTCTCGAGGGTGCGCTCGCCCGCCAGCCGGTCGCCGACCCGGATGTCGCGGATGATCCTCGCCGGACGCGCCGAGAAGACGATGATCCGGTCGGCGAGGAAGATCGCCTCGTCCACGTCATGCGTGACGAAGATCACCGTCTTTCGTTCGGCGTGCCGGATCCGAAGCAGCTGCACCTGAAGCCGCTCCCGCGCCTGCGCGTCGAGCGCGCCAAAGGGCTCGTCCATCAGGAGGATGTCGGGGTTGGCAGCGAGCGTTCGCGCGATCGCAACCCGCTGCCGCATGCCGCCGGAAATCCGGTTGATGTGGAAGTCGCCATAGGCGGCAAGGCCGACGAGGTCGAGATAGTGGCGCGCGATCTCGTCCTTCCGGGTGGCCGACAGGTCGGTCCGGTATTTGAGGCCGAAGCGCACGTTCTCGAAGACGGTCAGCCAGGGGAAGGAGGAGTAGGACTGGAAGACCATGCCCTTCTCGCGGCTCGGCCCGGTGACGACCTCTCCTTCCAGGAGAATGCGGCCGGCGCTCGGCGTCTCGAGCCCGCCGACCATGCGCATGAGGGTGGTCTTGCCGCAGCCGGACGGCCCGAGGAAGACGACGAACTCGCCTTCCTCCACGGCGAGGGACACGTCGTCGATCACGGGCACCCGCCCGCGATCCGACCAGAAGACTTTGGAAACGCGCTCGATGCTCAGAAAACGATTCTCACCGGCGGTCATGGAACACCTCACCCCAGATAGCGGAAGGCCTTGCGATGCCCCCAGCGGATCGCCTGGTCCGTGACGAGTCCGATGATCCCGATCACGAGCACGCCGGCGAACACCTCCGGTGTCTTGACGTAGCGCTTGGCCGCCCAGATGACGTAGCCGATACCGGAGTTCGCGGCGACGATCTCGGCGATGATGAGGTAGGTCCAGCACCAGCCAAGCGTGATGCGCAGGTTGTCCACCATGCTCGGCAGCATGGCCGGCAGGAGGATGTCGCGCATGATCTGGGGATCCCGTGCGCCGAGCGTGCGGCCCGTCTCGATATATTCCTTCGGCACGCGGCGCGCGTCGTCGGCGATCAGCAGGACCAGTTGGAAGAACGTGCCCATCCACAAGAGCGTGATCTTCGACAGCTCGCCGATTCCGAGCCAGATGAGCGTGAGCGGCACCAGCGCCGGCACCGGCAGATAGCGGATGAAGTCGATCAGCGGCTCGGTCGTCGCGCCGACGATCCGGTAGGCGCTCATGAGGATGCCGAGCGGAATCGCCATGACCGCGGCGATGGCGAAGGCCACCCAGACGCGGTAGATCGAGATCCAGACATCGCTGAGGAATCCGGTCTCGGCGAACAGGCGATACAGCGCCGCCAGCACGTCGAAGGGCGACGGCAGGAACTGCCCGGCGACGAGCCCGGCCTCGGTGAGGAAGAGCCACAAACCCAGAACGACTGCGAAACCGGCAGCCCCGACCGCCAGCTCCACGTCCGCCCGGGCACGCGCCCGGAACCGCAGGAGATCGCGCCAGCCGGCCTCCCTTCGCTGCGCGGGTGAGTGAACGCCGGCTTCCGGCGACGCCCCGGATCGGCGCGGCGGCGATGCCGCGTGCGTGTCCTTCGGAGGGAAGGGGGGCGCCGTTCCGGCGGCACCCCCGCGGTCGATCACTCGGACCTTGTCTGCCATACCTGCTCGATGATCGTGTTGTCGATCTGCTGGTCCGCCATCAGGCGAACGTCGGCCGCGCCGTTCTCGATGTTGAGCTGCATGACTTCGTCGAAGATCCCGTGCAGCTCGCCGCGCTCGCCGCCCGTGCCCATCAGCGCCACCGATTCCTCAAGCGTGAAGTACCGGATGTTCGTCAGGACCTCCCGGAACTCGTCCGGCGTCAGGTCGAAGCGGCGGGCCATGATCGGTATGGCCTTGTCCGGATTCTCGTTGAAGTAGTCGATCGCCCGGTAGATGCCGCGCAGAAGCTTCACGTATTTGTCCGGCTGCTCTCGCAGGTTGTCCGTCCGCGCGATGATCGTGTCGGTGATCAGGTTCGGATAATCCTTGGAGGAAAGAAGAACGTGGGCGCCGCGACTCCCATGCGCGTTCACGGTCTCCGTCAGGACCGGCTCGTAGGCGCCGACGGCCATCACGCCGGTATCCGAGAAGACGCCGATCGCGTCGGCAGAGGCGATGTCGATCAGATCAACCGCGTCGATCGTCAGGCCGCACTCCTTCTTCAGGGCCATCTGCAGGAGCAATGTCGAGGGCAGATTGGGTTCCGACGCAACGGTCTTTCCCTCGAGGTCGCACACCGATTTGATCGATCCGTCGGCGACAATGCCGTCGCCGCCGTCCGAGACGTCGATCGTCCCGATAATGATGCCCTGCGTCTCCGGCGTGCGGGGACGCCCCTGATACTCGCCGACGCTGCGCAGATAGCAGTCGATGTCGCCGCGGGCCATCGCCGCAAGCGCGTTGCTCCGGTCGTCGTCGATGATCTCGTTGACGGTGATGCCTTGCTCCTCGAAATAGCCGAGCTCGTTCGCGAGATGCAGCGGCGCGAAGCCAACCCAGAAGGGATAGGCGCAGTCGAGGTGATCGGGCCCGGCCGCATTCGCCCGCTCCGGGACGAGGATGCCGGCGGCACCGACGGCGAGAAATGCAAGAATAGCCAGAATGCCCCTCATCAATCTTTCTCCCTGTTTCGTGTCTCCTTATTGGCCCGACGGCACGTCAGCCCGAGGGCCCGGCCGCCGGAAATTCACGCCGCACCGCGGCCGCGATCGCGGTCACGTAATGCGCAAACAGCAATTCGCCTTTCTCCGCCGTTGCGGCTTTCGCCGAGGTCAGCGCGCCGGTCGAGGGCACCCAGTCAGGCGCGGCCGGGAAGATGTCGTAGGGCGGAAACTCCGCCGGCGGATTGTCGGGAATCCGGTCGACCCGCACGCGCGCCGGATCGAGATGCATCATGAGCGAGGTCTCGAGGACGGCGGCGTGCTCGAGCGCGATTCCGGGGAAACCGTCCGGAAAGATCTGCGCCAGCAACTCGTCGGTCACGAAGTCCCAGTATTCGAGCCGCATCACCCGCATCTCTGCGGCGGCCGGCAGCCGAATCGCCTGCTCGATGCCCTCGGTCAGCATCCACTGGTTCTCGTAATGGGCGTCGATGACGCAGACGCGGCGGACGCCGTGGCGGGCGAGTTCGAGCAGCACGTCGCGCAGAAGATCGGCCAGCGTGGCGCCCTGGAGATTGAGCGTTCCCGGAAACCCGGGTCCGCCGCCGGATTTCGGCATCGAGCGGTAGCCGTAGCTCAGCGTCGGCACGACAAGACCGCCGACCTCCGTGGCCACCGCCTCCGACAGCGCCCGCGCGATGAAGGCATCGACCTCGAGCGGCAGGTGCGGCCCGTGCTGCTCGATCGCCCCGCAGGGCACGAACACGACGGTTTCCGCCCGAAGGCGCTCCTTGAGGTCCGGCCAGGCGAGGTCGGACCAGCGGACGGTCACGAGATCCTCCGGCGCGCCACGGCCGGCGCAAGGACGCAAAGGATCTCGAACATCATCGTCGCCCCGACGAGCGCGGTCATGCCGCTCGGATCGAAGGGCGGCGACACCTCGACGACGTCGCCCCCGACGATGTCGAGTCCGGCGAGCCCGCGCACCATCCGCTGCGCCTCGTGCGTCGTCAGCCCGCCGATCTCGGGCGTGCCCGTCCCGGGCGCATAGACGGGATCGAGGCCATCGACGTCGAAGGTGACGTAGGTCGGCCCATCGCCGACGACGCGCCGCACCTCCTCGATCACGGCCGGCACCCCGAGGTCGTAGAATTCCTCGATGGTGATCACCCGCATGCCCTCGGCCAGCGCCCAGTCCATGTCCGCCTCGCCGTAGAGGGAGCCGCGGATGCCGATCTGCACGACGCGCCCGGGATCGATCAGCCCCTCCTCGACGGCGCGACGGAACGGCGTGCCGTGCGTGTATTTGAACCCGCCGAAATAGGAGTCCCAGGTGTCGGAATGCGCGTCGAAATGCACGAGACCGAGCGGCCGTTCCCGGCCCAGGGCGCGCAAGATCGGCAGCGAGATCAGATGATCTCCACCGGCCGCGAGCGGTGCCGCCCCAGCATCGGCAATCCGGGTAAAGAACTCTTCGATGAGCCCGAGGGTGGCCATGAGGTCGACCGGGTTGACCGGCGTGTCGCCGAGGTCGGCGACGCGGCAGATGCTGAACGGGCTTTGCTTCGTGACGTGGTGGATGCCGCGGATCAGCGTTGACTGGTTGCGAATCTCGCGCGGCCCGTGCCGGGCCCCGGCCCGGTTCGTGGTTCCCCCGTCCCACGGCACGCCGACGAGCGCGATATCGACCTCCGATGGATCGTTCGTGCGCGGTAGCCGCATGAACGTCGCGACATCGGCGAAGCGTGGCACAAGCCTGCTTGAAACCGGCTGGAGACCTTGGTCCTGCATGCGTCCTCCCGATGGCGTTTCTTAATTGGTTCGAAGCTTGCCGCAGTGACGAGTTTCGATAAACATGAAATATTCGAACTATGATTCGGAATTAGGCTAAGTATGACGCTACCGTCCCGTCGCTCCGAGACCGACCTCAAGCTCCTCCGCGTTTTTGCGACGATCGTGGCCTGCGGCGGATTCACGCCGGCGCAGATGCAGCTCAACGTCAGCGCCGCCACCATCAGCGGGCAGATGGCGGAACTGGAGCGCCGCCTTGGCCTGCGTCTGTGCGAACGCGGGCGCAGCGGCTTTCGCGTGACGGAGGCGGGTCGAAAGGTGCTTGAGGCGGCGAACCACCTCTTCGAGGCCCACCGGAGCTTCCAGTCCAGCGTTGCGAACCTTCGGGGCGAGACGGTCGGCATTCTGCGCCTGGGCATCGTCGACAACACGATCACCAATCCGGATGCCCGGATCCGCGAAGCCCTCGGCCGCGTGGCGCAGGCCGCAGAGGGGATCCAGATCGCGATTACGATCGGCGAGCCGGTGTCGCTGGAGCGGGCTCTTTTAGAGGGGCGCGCCGATGCCGCGATCGCGGCATTCCACCACCACGCGCCCGGCCTCGCCTACGAGCCGCTGTTCAGGGAGGAGCAGGCGCTCTACTGCGGCAAGGGCCACCCGCTGTTCCGGCGCGCGCCGGACAAGGTTTCGATCGAGGAGATAAACCGCTGCCGCTACGTCGCGCGCGGCTACATGGGCGAACGTCAGACGCCGCGCCTGATCTCGCCGCGCAGAGCCGGCACAAGCGATCACATGGAACCGATCGCGCTCCTGATTCTCAGCGGCCAGTATATCGGCTATCTCCCGGTGCACTACGCCCTGACATGGGAACGAACCGGCAGCATGCGCCCCCTTCTGCCGGAGAGCCTGTCCTACACGTCGCGCTTCGAAATCGCCTATCGACGCGCCCGGTTGCGCGAACCGCTCCTCCAGTGCCTCGTCGGCGAGCTTCGCGAGGCCCATCGAGCCGCCGGTTCGCTCTAAACGGCCCCGCAACCGCCTCGAACAGGCCTTGCCGCAGCCTCGCGGAGATCGATTGCCCCAACGCGATAAGCGTCGCTTGCGCGCCCCCGTTCACCATTTTCACGGGGGCGTCCACCGTTGAGACTCTCAGCTCGACATAAGCAGGACCTGCGCAAGAACAGCCGGGCGGAGAACTCGCAACAGGTGGTGCGAAGATGAAAGCCGAAGGATGCAACGCTTCAAATCGACCGGATCCACGCGGCGCTTCTCGACGGAGACAATGGAGGTGTGGCAGCAGGCAAACGCTGCCGCCTGAGCGACTTCTCCTCAGATTCCCACCCTCATTCTTTGAAGTTACCGTGACAGGACCAACAAATCCGCCCGGCCCCTGCCGAGCGTGATCGCGACACCGCTGGCGTGGCGATCAAGCGATGACACAAGGCAACTCGATCCCGCACTATCCTAGGTGCACCGCTAAGCGGCAAGCCAAGCCGGATCAGGCTGCATCTATTTGGAGCAAGCCGCGGTCGAGCAATTCGCGGAAGCGTACGATCGTTCGACGGACGCCCTCCTCCAGACCAACCTGCGCCCAGGGGCCGATCAACCGGCGCAGGGGTGCGTCGTCCCGATCAGCCGGGAATGGCAGAGCTATCCCGTCGGTGGCGATCTCCGCGCTCGGCACTACCCGCCGGATCGCTGCCACGATCTCCTCCACCGTAACCCGGGCGCAAGCAATGTCGAAAACGTCGCTTCGACCGGGCTCCGGCGCCCTGTCGACGCAGCAGCGCGTGAAAATCTCGGCAACCTCCCCGGCGTACTGGAACAGGAGCGCGCCGCTGAACGGGATTCGATAAGGCCGCCCGGCGGCGGCGGCGAGCATCGCGAGCGTCGGCGCCGCGGTTAGTCCCTGATCCCGACCGGGTCCATAGACGGTATGGGGCCGAAGACCAATGCTGGATACGCCCCAGTCCTGCGCGTAGACGCGCGCAATCCCCTCACCGGCCGCTTTGTAGACTCCGTATAGAGTAGAGATATGTACGGCACCGTCCGCGGGCAGAGCTGCAACGGAGCTGGCATAGACCAATCGCCGGATGCCGTATCGCCGAGCTGCCTCGAAGACATTCACGTGCCCAACCACATTCACCCGGGCCCCGGCGACCGGATCCGCCTTGCAGAACGGAACCTGCAGAGCCGCCAAATGGATGATCGCATCGGCATCGGACTTGGCGATTGCCGCATCGACCACCCGAGCATCGGCAATGTCGCCGGTGATCCACGGCACCGAGGCGACGTCCTCCTCATCCAACAAAAGGCGCAGGCGGCGTCGGTCGTCCGATCGGTCGAGAGCGACGACGGCGATGCCGCGCCGGACGAGGCTTGCGACCACCCACGCGCCGATACAGCCGGCGGCGCCGGTGACCAGGACCGGCCGGTTGCGGCTTGCCGCCATCACGGCACCCGAAACTCCGCC
>CAZKCM010000036.1:0-13796 GCA_964551315.1 uncultured Rhodospirillaceae bacterium
CGGCAGGAGATGATCGAGGCGGTCTCCATCACCGGAGGCCATCTTGGGGCCGGGATCGGCGTCGTCGAGCTGACGGTGGCGCTGCACTATATGTTCGTCACGCCCAAAGACCGCCTGATCTGGGACGTCGGTCACCAGAGCTATCCCCACAAGATCCTGACCGGCCGGCGCGACCGCATCCGGACCCTGCGGCAGGGCGGGGGGCTGAGCGGCTTCACGCGGCGGTCGGAGAGCGAGTACGACCCCTTCGGGGCGGCGCACAGCTCGACCTCGATTTCCGCCGCGCTGGGCATGGCGGTGGCCCGCGACCTCGACGGGCGCAGGAACCACGTGATCGCGGTGATCGGCGACGGTGCGATGAGCGCCGGCATGGCCTATGAGGCGATGAACAACGCGGGCTCGATGGACAGCCGCCTCATCGTCATCCTGAACGACAACGACATGTCCATCGCCCCGCCGGTTGGGGCGATGAGTGCCTATCTCTCGCGGCTGCTTTCGTCCAAGCCCTATCGGTCGTTCCGCCATATCGGCAAGGAGGTGACCAAGAGGTTCCCGCGCAGCTTCAAGGAGACGGCGCGCCGGGCCGAGGAGTATGCCCGCGGCCTGATGACCGGGGGCACGCTGTTCGAGGAGCTCGGCTTCTACTATATCGGGCCGATCGACGGCCACAACCTCGACCACCTGCTGCCGGTCCTGAGGAACGTCCGCGACTCGCAGGAGGAAGGCCCGGTGCTGGTCCATGTCGTGACCCAGAAGGGCCACGGCTACGCGCCCGCCGAAGCCGCGGCCGACAAGTATCACGGCGTCGGCAAGTTCGACGTGGTGACCGGTGCGCTGGCGAAGGCGCCGTCCAACGCGCCGAGCTATACGCGGGTCTTCGCGGACGCGCTGATCCGCGAGGCGGAGGCGGATCCGCGCATCGTCGCCATCACCGCGGCCATGCCGTCGGGCACGGGGCTCAACCGCTTCGCCGAGCGTTTCCCGGAGCGCTGCTTCGATGTCGGCATCGCCGAGCAGCATGCCGTTACCTTTGCCGCGGGGCTCGCGACCGAAGGCTACAAGCCCTTCGCCGCGATCTACTCCACCTTCCTGCAGCGCGCCTATGACCAGGTCGTCCACGACGTTGCGATACAGCGGCTTCCGGTTCGCTTCGCCATCGACCGGGCGGGGCTCGTCGGTGCCGACGGGCCGACCCACGCCGGCGCTTACGACGTGACCTATCTCGGCTGCCTGCCGGGTTTTGTCATCATGGCGGCGGCGGACGAGGCGGAACTCGTGCATATGGTGGCCACGGCGGCGGCCATCGATGACCGGCCCTGCGCCTTCCGCTATCCGCGCGGCGAGGGCGTAGGGGTCGAGCTGCCGGCGCGCGGCGAACCGCTTGAAATCGGCAAGGGTCGGATCCTGAGGGAGGGGACGGCGGTGGCGCTGCTGTCGTTCGGCGCCCGCCTGCAGGAATGCCTGAAGGCGGCCGACGATTTGGCGACGCGCGGCCTGTCCGCGACCGTCGCCGACGCGCGGTTCTGCAAACCGCTCGACGAGGATCTTGTCCGGCGCCTCGCCGTCGAGCACGATGTGCTCATCACCGTCGAGGAAGGCGCGATCGGCGGCTTTGCCTCGCACGTGCTGCAGTTCCTGGCGACTGCGGGGCTCTTGGATCTCGGGCTCAAGGTCCGGCCGATGGTGCTGCCCGACCGGTTCATCGATCACGACAAGCCCGAGCGCCAGTACGACGAGGCCGGGCTGAATGCTCGGCACATCGTCGCGACGGCGTTGCAGGCGCTCGGGTACGACAGCACCCAGGCCCCGGCGCGCGCCTAAAAGCGCCGCACGGCCCCTCGACGGCTCCGGCCGCCGATGCGGCCGAAGAGACGGGTGAGGGACCCATGCAGATGATGAATCCGGCGGAGCGGCCGGCCGAAGGCGCGGGTCAGGGCGCGGCGCCCGTGCCGGCGCCGCGGGCCGAACTGCGGGCGACGCTGAAGATCACGACGCCGCTGGCCGCCGCCTTTCTGGCCGAGATGGCCATGAGCTTCACCGACACGGTCATCGTCGGCCACCTCGGCAGCGTCGAGCTGGCGGCGGTCGGGCTCGCCTCCAACCTGCTGATCAGCGTGCTGCTGGTCTGCATGGCCGTGGTCTCGATCGTCGGCGTCCTCGTCGCGCAGGCCCACGGCGCGGGCGACGAGGCGGCGGTCGGCCGCGCCGTGCGGCAGGGCCTGTGGGTCGCGACCGCGCTGTCTCTGCCCGCCACCTGGCTTGGCTGGAACGCAGGGCCGGGCTTGCGGCTGCTCGGGCAGGAGGAGCAGGTGGTGAGGCTCGCGGAGGAATATCTGCGGGCGGCGATCTGGTGCTTCCTGCCCTATATGTGGTTCACGGTGCTGCGCAACTTCGTGTCGGCGCTGTCGCGCGCCGGCTCGGTGATGGTGATCTGCGTCGCTTCGGTGGGGCTCAACGTCGTCGCGAACTACGGCCTCGTGTTCGGCAAGTTCGGCCTGCCGGCCCTCGGCGTCGCCGGGGCCGGTTATGGAACCAGCTTCGTCTGCTGGGTGATGTTCGGCACGCTCGCCGTTCACGCGGCGCGCGCTTCTGCCTTCCGACGCTATCAGGTGTTCAGGGGGCTGGGGCGGATCGACGCGGCGCTGTGCGGGGAGATCCTGCGCCACGGGCTGCCGGCCGCGGGGATGAGCGGCGTGGAGACGGGGCTGTTCTCGGCGGTCGCGGTGCTGATGGGGGTTCTCGGCGCGACGGCGCTCGCGGCGAGCCAGATCGCCGTCGTCTCGGCGTCCGTCGCCTTCATGATTCCGGCGGCCATCAGCCAAGCCGCGACAATTCGGGTGGCCCACGGCATCGGCAGCGGCAGCGTCGCGGCGGCGCGGCAGGCCGGCTATCTCAGCATCCTGCTCGGCGCCGCCTTCATGGCGCTGGTCAGCGTCGTGATGTGGCTGTTCCCGGAGGCGATCGCGGCGGTCTATCTCGACACGCGCGATCCCGCCAACGCGGAAACCCTGGCGCTCGCGGCCGTCCTGCTCGCCATCACCGCGGTCTTCCAGATCGTGGACGGCATCCAGGTCGTGGCGACCGGCGCGCTGCGCGGGCTCAAGGACACGACGGTGCCTTTCCTGATCGGCCTGCTGGGCTATTGGATCGTCGGCCTCGGCGTCGGCTATCTCCTTGCCTTTCCACTTGGCATGGGCGGTCCGGGCTTGTTCTGGGGGGTGGCGCTGGGCCTCGCCACGGCCGCGTCGCTGCTCGCCTGGCGCTTCCGCAGGCGCACCATGGCCCAGGCGCGGCCCGTGCCGCGACCGGCCTTCGGCTGACGCCGGGGCGGGCGCTGCGCTCATCGTCGATGTAACCTTGGAGCCGAAATCCGATGGCACAGTCCGGCAAAGCCGCGAAACAGCGCCTCGACATCGCGCTCGTCGACCGTGGTCTGGTCGAAAGCCGGGCAAAGGCGCAGGCGCTGATCATGGCGGGACAGGTCTTCAGCGGCGAGCGGCGGCTCGACAAGCCCGGGATGACGATCGACGCCGACGCGCCGCTCGAGCTGCGCGGACAGGATCACCCCTGGGTGTCGCGCGGCGGGATCAAGCTTGCCCACGCGATCGACCATTTCTCGATCGACGTTGCGGGCCGGGTTTGCCTCGATATCGGGGCGTCAACCGGCGGCTTCACCGACGTGCTGCTCCAACACGGCGCCGCGCGCGTCTATGCGGTGGATGTGGGGCACGGCCAGCTCGCCTGGAAGCTGCGGCAGGATCCGCGCGTCGTCGTGATGGAGCGTACCAACGCCCGCTACCTGACGACGGAGCAGATCCCCGAGCCTGTCGATCTCATCGCCTGCGACGCGAGCTTCATCGGCCTGGAGACGGTGCTCCCGGCCCCGCTTCGCCTGGCGGCGCCGGGCGCCTGGCTGGTGGCGCTCATCAAGCCGCAGTTCGAGGTCGGCCCGGAGCGTGTCGGGAAGGGCGGCGTGGTGCGGGATCCGGCGCTGCACCGGGAGGTCTGCGACCGGATCGCCGGCTGGCTCGGCCGCCAGCCCGGCTGGTCCGTGATCGGCGTGACCGAAAGCCCGATTACCGGGCCGGAGGGCAATCGCGAGTTCCTTCTGGTCGGACGCTGCAGCGGGGCGACGGGAGCCTGAGGCGGCAATGCTCCGAAACCGAGGAACCCGCCGGGACCGCATGGATTTAAGTTACGGAAAGTTAACTCGATGTGGCGGGATGCGGCGGCTATGACCCTTCCACCATGACCGAGCCCATGGAACGGCGGACATGCGGCCCCAGGGCGGGGTGGGGCGGACCGTGCCGGCCGGCGCGGGCCGTCGCGGCGGCCCTGGCGCTTCTGGTGGCCAGCGGTCCGGTGGATGCGGGTTCTTCCCTGGAGGCCACGGAGGACTTGCGCCGGGCGGTCACGGCGGACGGGGTCTTCCGCCATCTCGAAACCTTCCAGGCGATCGCCGACCGGAACGGTGGTCATCGAGCGGCCGGCTCCGCCGGCTACGATCAGTCGGCGGCCTATGTGGCGCAGCGGCTCCGGGCCGCCGGATACGAGGTCGAGTTCCAGGCGTTCGACTTCCCCTATTTCGAGGAGCTCGCCGCTCCGACCCTGGCGGCGGAGACCAAGGCCGGAGGCGCGCCGGAAATCGGCGCGGTGCGGACGCTGGCCTATTCGGGTTCCGGGCAGGTGACGGCATCCCTGCAGCCGGTCGATCTCGGCATGGCCCCGGGCGAGCCGCCGGGTCCGTCCACCAGCGGCTGCGAGGCGGCGGATTTCGAAGGGTTCGAGCCCGGGCGGATCGCGCTGATCCGCCGTGGAACCTGTACCTTCCAGACCAAGGTCGAAAACGCCGCGGCGGCAGGGGCGGCCGGCGTCGTGATTTTCAACCACGGTCTCGGCGATGCGGTCGGCCCGTTCCGCGGGCGGCTCGCAGAACCGGCGGACATCCCGGCGGTCGCCGTCGACTATGCCAGCGGAGAGCGTCTTTTCGCGGCGACACGTGCCGGTCCGGTCGAGGTTCGGTTGACCGTCGAGGCGCGCAGCGGTTGGCGGGCGACGCGCAACGTCATCGCGGAGCTGCCGCGCAGACAGGAGCCGGAGGGAGATGAGCTCGAAACCATCCTCGTCGGCGCGCATCTCGACGGCGTCGCAGCAGGCCCGGGACTCAACGACAACGCGAGCGGCGCGGCGGTCGTTCTGGAAACGGCGCTGCAGCTCGCCGCGCTCGGGATCGTCCCGGATCACCGCATCCGGTTCGCCTTCTGGGGCGCCGAAGAAGTCGGGCTGGTCGGGTCGCGGCACTATGTCGATTCTCTCTCCGCCGCGGAGAGGAAGAGAATTGTTGCCGTGCTGAACTTCGACATGCTGGGATCGCCCAACTACGGCCGGTACGTCTATGACGGCGATGGGTCCGGCGGCGATTCGCGGCGCCCGCCGCCGGGCTCCGCCGCGATCGAACGCGTCTTTCTGGACTATTTCGAGGCGGTCGGCCTCGCCGCCGCGCCGACCGACATAAGGGCCGGGTCCGATCACCTGCCCTTCGCCGCTGCGGGCATCGCGATCGGCGGCCTCTATGCCGGGTCGCTGGAGACCAAGACCGACGAGCAGGCCGCACTCTTCGGCGGCATCGCCGGCCGGCCGCACGATCCCTGCTATCACCGCGCCTGCGATACCGTCGAGTCCATAAGCCGGCGGGCGATCGACGAACTGTCCGACGCAGCCGCCCACGCCATCCTGACGCTGGCGCTCAAGCCCGCCACCGGTGCCTGATCGGGGGGTGCCGGCGGCGTTCCACCTTTCGAACCAGAAGGTGCCGCGATGCCAAACTTCGAGATTCGAAATTTCCGTCGCCGAGGCGTTTCCTGGCTCGTTCTGTGGGTGACCGCCTGGGCGATGATGGCTCCCGCTCTTGCACTCGCGCAGCACTCGGAGGTGGAGGACGCGTCACCACCCGACGCCGCGGCCAAGGCCGAGGCCGCCGAGACGGCCGAAGCGCCCCGGCCCGAAGCCGAAGCGCCGCCACCCACCGGACGCGCCAGCGGGGTCCTGACGCTGCCGGACGATCAGCGGCTGCGCTACAGGGCGACGGCCGAAACGCTGCCGGTCCGGGACCGCAAGGGCAAGACGGTCGCCGACATCTTCGTGGTCTCCTATCTGGCCGAGGATGCGGACAAGGCGAACCGGCCCGTAACCTTCCTGTTCAACGGCGGTCCCGGGGCGGCCTCCGCCTTCCTGATGCTCGGCGCGGCCGGACCGAAGGTCCTGGTGACCAACGACGACGGCACCGTGCCTCGCCCGCCGGCCCGGCTCAAGGACAATCCGGAAAGCTGGCTCTCCTTCACGGACCTGGTCTTCGTCGATCCGGTCGGAACCGGATTCAGCCGCCCGACCGATACAGGCGACAAGGCCGACGAACCCTTCTGGGACGTGCGCGGCGACGTGGACACGCTGAGCGAGCTTGTCCGCCTCTGGTTGACCCGCAACGAGCGCTGGGCGTCGCCGACGTTCCTGGCCGGCGAGAGCTACGGCGGATTCCGTGCGGTGATGATGGCGCGCGCCCTGCAGCGCGACCAGGGCGTGGAGGTCAGCGGGCTGGTCCTGGTGTCGCCGGCGCTCGAATTCTCGCTCCTGGACGGCGAGGTTCACCACCTGCTGCCCTGGGCGCTGCGACTGCCGTCGATGGCCGCTTCGGCGCGGGCGCAAGGGAAGGCGCCGGCGGTGCCGCGGGAGGCGGTGGAGCGGTTCGCTCTGACCGATTACCTGCTCGACCTCGCGGCCATGGACCGGCCGGAGGACCGGCCGACCGCCGCCGAACGGCGCGTCGCCGAGCTTCTCGGCCTGCCGGAGCGGATCGTCGACCGGCATGACGGGCGCATTCCGATCTCCGTTTTCGCCAAGGAACTGCTGCGCGACGACGGCCGGGTCCTGAGCCTCTACGAGGGCTCCATCGACAGCCCCGACCCGAATCCGGACGAATCCCGGCTGGGGCCCGATCCGATGCTGGACGGTGTGTTGGCCCCCTATGCGACGGCGTTCAACGCCTATGTCCGGAGCGAGCTCGGCTACGAGACGGACACGCCCTACCGCATCCTCAACCGTGACGTTTCGCGCAACTGGGACTGGGGCGACGGGCGCCGCGATCGCGGCGATGTCGGAGCGCTGGATGCGCTGGAGTCAATCATGGCGCTCAACCCGTCGCTGCGCGTGCTGGTCGCGCACGGGATCTACGATCTGGTCACGCCCTATTTCGCGTCGGCCTGGCTGCTGGACCGGATGGCGCTGCCCGAAGCGGTGAAGGAGAACGCGCGGCTGCGCGTCTATGAGGGCGGGCACATGCTGTACATGCGCCCGTCCGAGCGGGCCAGGCTGACGCGCGACGTCCGCGAGCTTTACGAAAGCGCGCTCGCCGGCGCCGCGTAGGCGGGCGGCGCGGTTACGGCGCCGACCGAATCTCCGGCATCCGCAGGGTCCGCCCCGCCGGCTCCTCGGCCAGCGGCGCGAGCGTCCGCGCGATCGGGGCGAGAATCTCGGTGAAGCGGACGAGGGGTGCCGCCAGCTCGGTGGTGATGCCGGCCCGCGCGAGCTCTTCCCCGATGATCCGGCGGAGGAGGGCGCGGTACCCGTCGGCTTCCGGCGGGAACCGCTCCAGGCGGACGGTCGCCTCGGGCGCGATGCCGGCCGCCTGTCGCGCCAAGTCGACCGCCGTCGAGAGGCCGCCCAGCGCGTCGACAAGCCCATTGGCCTTGGCATCGGCGCCGCTCCAGATCTGGCCCTTCGCGGCGGCGCGCACCGCCTCGACCGGCATGTCGCGGCCCGCCGCCACCTTTGCCACGAAATCCTCGTAGATGAAGTCGAGGCTGGTCTGCAGATGCGCCCAGCCGGATTCGGAGAACGCGACGTTCGGGCTCATCATGCCGGCGTTGGCGCCCGCCTGGACGCCGTCCCAGTTGACCCCCAGCTTGTCCCAAAGGCCGGACAGGACGAATTTGCCGCCGAAGACGCCGATCGAGCCGGTGATCGTGCCCGGCTGGGCGACGATGGCGTGGGCCGGCGCGGCGACGAAGTACCCGCCGGACGCCGCGACATTCGCCATGGAGACGATCAGCGGCTTGCCGGCCTCGCGCGCCCGATCGACCTCGCGCCAGATCGCGTCGGCGGCGACATAGGAGCCGCCCGGGCTGTCGATCCGCAGGACGATCGCCGCGACGCCGTCATCGGCGACCGCATCGCGGATCGCTTTCGCGACGGTGTCCGATCCCATGACGACGGGGCCGAAGGGCGAGTCGTCTTGGCCGGTCTCGAGCTGCACCGGCCCGAGGCCGTAGACGATCGCGATCCGCGGCGCGTTCTCCGGGGGCGGCGGCAGCGCCTCGATGTAGTCGTGGATGCGCATGCCGGTCGCGCTCAGTCCGGCGCGGGCGAAGGAGGTCGTCTCGACCTCGTCCCAGTAGCCCAGGCGATCCACCAGGCCGTTTGCCTTCGCCTCACGGGCGAGGAAGGGGCCGCGATCGATGAGGGCGCGCGCCGCCTGCTCTTTGATCTTGCGCTCGGCCGCGATGCCGGAGGCGATCTGCCGAACCCAGGAGTCGACCAGGCGCTGCAGGTTCTCGCGGACCGGTTCCGGCATGCGGTCGCTGGTGAAGACGTTCATCGCCCCCTTGTACTCCTGGCGCTGATCGAGCTGCGGCTCGACGCCGATACTGGCCAGCGCCTCCTGCAGGAACGGGCTTTCAAGGCGCGCGCCGATGAGCCCGACCGTGCCCGAAGGCTGCAGCCAGATCTCGTCGAAGGCGGTGGCGAGGTAGTAATGCGTGTTGCCGTCGCCGGCCTCGCCGAAGGTTTCCGCGAAGGCGACGGCGAACTTGCCGCTTTGGCGGAAGGCGCGGACCGCGTCGCGCAGCTCCTGTGCCTGCGCCATTTGGAGATTGCCGCCACCGAGCCGGGCCACCAGGCCCTTGACACGATCGTCGCGGCCGGCTGCTTCCAGCGCCTGTACCAGCTCTCGCATCACCAGCGCGTCGTTCACGGCGGCCCAGGCCAGCGGCCCTTCCGGTCGCGCCTCGATCAGCCCGTCCCCGATGTCGAGGACCAACACCGCCTCCGGCGGAACACGTGGCTCGAACGACGGCAGGTAATGCCAGACGATCAGGCCGACGGCGATGACGAGCGCCGCCAACGCCCCGAAGAAGGCCAGGAGGAGCGTCAGCACCCGGCCGAGATAGCGCAGAATGAACATGGAACCTTAGCTTAGAGTGCCGGGCCTGGCCCGTCCACGGTCTGCGTCGGGCCGCGCCCGCTTCAGCCGCACTGAGCCCGGTGGCGGAGCAGGTGGTCGGCCAGGACGACGGCCATCATGGCCTCGCCGACGGGCACGGCGCGGATGCCGACACAGGGATCGTGCCGGCCCTTCGTCCGCACCTCGACCTCCTCGCCCGTCACCGTCACGCCCTTGCGCGGGGTGAGAATCGAGCTCGTTGGCTTCACGGCGAAGCGGACCACGATGTCCTGTCCCGTCGAGATGCCGCCCAGGACGCCGCCCGCCTTGTTCGACAGGAAGGCGATCTTGCCATCCGCGCCGCGGCGCATCTCGTCGGCGTTCTCCTCGCCGGACAGGGCCGCCGCTCCGAACCCGGCGCCGATCTCGACGCCCTTGACGGCATTGATGCTCATCATCGCCGCGGCGAGATCGGCGTCGAGCTTGCCGTAGACCGGTGCGCCGAGGCCGGCGGGAACGCCGCTCGCCACCACTTCGATCACCGCACCGGTCGAGGATCCGGCCTTGCGCACCTCGTCGAGATAGGTCTCCCAGGTCGATGCCGCGACCGGGTCGGGGCACCAGAAGGGGTTCTGCTCCACGGCCGCCCAGTCCCAGCGGTCGCGATCGATCGCATGCGGCCCGACCTGGACGAGGGCGCCGCGGATGGTCACTGGCGCGTCCAGCAGGTGGTCGAGGACCTTGCGGGCGATCGCCCCCGCCGCGACGCGGCTCGCCGTCTCCCGCGCCGACGACCGGCCGCCGCCGCGATAGTCGCGGATGCCGTACTTGACCCAGTAGGTGTAATCCGCATGGCCCGGGCGGAAGCGGTCCTTGATCTCGCCATAGTCCTTCGACCGCTGGTCCTTGTTCTCGATCAGGAGGCTGATCGGCGTGCCGGTCGATTGTCCCTCGAACACGCCGGAGAGGATCCGCACCTCGTCCGGCTCCCGGCGCTGGGTCGTGAACCGCGATTGCCCGGGCCGGCGCCGGTCGAGCCAGTGCTGGATGTCCGCCTCGGTCAGCGGGATGCGCGGCGGTGCGCCGTCGACAACGCATCCGATCGCCGGCCCGTGGCTCTCGCCCCAGGTGGTGAAGCGGAACATATGGCCGAAGCTGTTGGCGGACATCGTCTCTCGGGTTGGGCGGTCGCGCGGATCAGGACTGCGGATTGAAGTTCTGCAGCATCTCGGCCACCTCCGACGCAGCGTCGGTCCGCAACATGCCGACGATGTGGTAGCCACTGTCGACGTGATGCACCTCGCCGGTCACGCCCTCTGACAGGTCGCTCAGCAGGTAGAGGCCGGCGCCGCCGACCTGGTCCGTCGTCACGTTCCGTTTCAGCGGCGAGTTGAGCTCGTTCCACTTCAGGATGTAGCGGAAATCGCCGATGCCCGAGGCCGCAAGCGTTTTGATCGGGCCTGCGGAAATGGCGTTGACGCGGATTCCCTGGATGCCGAGATCGGCGGCAAGGTAGCGTACGCTGGCCTCGAGCGCCGCCTTGGCGACGCCCATCACGTTGTAATGCGGCATCACCCGCTCGGCGCCGTAATAGGTGAGGGTGAGCAAGCTGCCGCCCCGCGGCATCAGGGGCGCTGCCCGCTGGCAGACCGCGGTGAAGGAGAAGCAGGAGATGTCGAGCGTCTGGGCGAAGTTCCGTCGCGTCGTATCGAGATAGCGGCCCTTCAGTTCCTCCTTGTCGGAAAAGGCGATGGCGTGGACGACGAAGTCGAGGTCGCCCCACTGACGCTCGATCTCGGCGAAGACCGCGTCGAGGCTTGCGTCATCGGTCACGTCGCAGGGCATCACCAGATCGGAGCCGAGCGATTGGGCGAGCGGGACCACCCGCTTGCCGAGCGCCTCTCCCTGGTAGGTGAACGCCAGTTTGCCGCCTTGGGCCGCCACGGCACGGGCGATGCCCCAGGCGATCGACCGGTCATTGGCGACGCCCATGACCAAGCCGCGCTTGCCGGCCATCAGCCCGCTGATCTCAGTCATACGCTCCTCGCTGTGGTGGGAAAATCAGGGTTTCAAGCATCGTACACGAACGCAAAGGGAGATCAAAAAAAACCTCGGTTGGTACCTTGGGCACGGCCCTGGTCGGCGCGCCGCCGCGGGCTCCACGCCGCCGCGTGCCTTCGAAACACGGGGCCGCGGCGGATGACGGGTCATCCTCGATAAGCTGGGCTTGCCGGCATGGTCGATAGGGCCGAGATGGCCAAGGATACCCCCGCCCCGGGAATGGCGCCCAAGTGGTTAAAAGATCCCTAAAGAGGCGTCGGTCGGGAATAAGCGGGCGCGTCGCGCGAATATCCAGTGAATGCGAATGGCCGTTATGAACACGCTGTCGACCGAGGATCTCCACGCGTTGCGCCGCTACGCCCTCGCGCTGACCCGGAGCGCCGACTCGGCCGAAGACCTCGTGCAGGAGACGCTGGCCCGGGCGATGCAGGGAGCGGCGTCCTGGGATCCGCGGCGCGACCTGCGCAAGTGGCTGTTCGGCATTCTCCGGAACACCCATCTGTCGAGGCGTCGCCGCGAAGTCCTGGAAGCGGCCGTGGCCGACGGCCTCGCCGCGCTTGGCGAAGCATCGATGCCGCCGCAGCAGCCGGACCGCATCTATCTGAACCAGACTCTCGCGGCCGCCCTCAAGCTGCCCGAGGAGCAGCGGGAGGTGCTTGCCCTCATCGTCGTCGAGGGGCTGAGCTACAAGGATGCGGCGGAGGTCCTCGGCGTTCCGGTGGGGACGGTCATGTCCCGGCTCGGGCGGGCACGCGCGTTCCTGCGGACCGCGTCCGGACGGTCGGAGGGCGGCGGAACGCCCTCGGAAGCTGCCGGCGGCGGCAAGCTAGTGCGATTCACGAGGTGAGCGATGACGGACCCGGTCACCGAATGGGAGCTCATGGCCTACGTGGACGGCCAGCTCGACCCGAAGCGTCGGATCGCGGTGGAGGAGCATCTGGCGCGTCATCCGCAGCTTGCGGCCCAGGTCATGGACGACCTCCGCGGCGCGGCCGAGCTGCGCCTGGGGCTGTCCGAAGCGGCCGGCGGCCGTCCGTCGGGGGCGGTCATCGAGCTGGCCCGGCGGTTGCGGTGGCGCCTGCGCCTGCGGTCCTGGACCGTCCGGCTGCATCGGGCCGCCGCGGCCGCGGTGCTCGTGGCGGCGGGCTGGCTCGCGCATATGGCCTTCGGCGGCTGGGGGCCGGACACCGCTTCGGCGGCCAATGGACTCCCGCTGCACGCCGACGAGGCGGCGGAGGCCTATCGCACCGTGATCCTCGAGGAGCGTCTCGGCCCGAACAGCTGGCCGAAGGAAGATCCGGCGGTGCTGGCGGCCCTGGCGGCGCGGAGCCCGGGCGCGAGCGTGCCGCTGCCGGATCTCGCTGGGGAGGAGGCGCTGACGCCCGTCGGCGCGCATCTTCTCGCGTGGGACGGCGGCAATGCCGTGCAGGTGGTCTATCACGATTCGGAGGAGCGACCCGTGGCTCTCTTTGCTGCGGAAGTAGACGCGTTTCAGGTCCGGCCGCCGCGGGCGGAGGCCGTCGACGGGTTCACCCTGGTTCACTGGCAGGAGGGCTGGTTCGGCTACGCGATCAGCGGAACCGGCCCACGGAAGCGCCTGCTGTCCTTGGCGGAGCGGGCGTGGAATCGCTGAAAGCGCAAATCGATCCCAAGACATAAGGAGGGAGAGCATCGAGATGGACAACTATTCCAGACCCTACGGCGCCGCCGCGCGGACGATCGACCGGGCGGTTATCGACGAAGGCCTGCGCCAGCACATGCTGGGCGTCTACAACTACATGGGCCTGGGCCTGGTGATGACCGGCGTCATCGCCTTCCTGGTTGCCAACACGCCGGCGCTTTACATGCCGATTTTCGGCACGCCGCTCAAATGGATCGTGATGCTGGCGCCGCTTGCCTTCATCTTCGTTCTGTCCTGGCGCCTCGAACGGCTGTCGCTCGCCGCCACCCAGACCCTCTACTGGACGTTCTGCGGCGTCATGGGGCTGTCTCTGGCGTCCGTGTTCCTGGTGTTCACGGGCGTGAGCATCGCCCGCGCGTTTTTCATCGCCGCGGCCATGTTCGGTGCGATGAGCCTGTACGGCTACACCACCAAGGCGGACCTGTCGCGGTGGGGCTCGTTCCTGCTGATGGGGCTGATCGGCGTTATCATCGCCAGCCTCGTGAACCTGTTCATCGCCTCGTCGGCCTTGCAGTTCGCGGTCTCCGTCATCGGTATCCTGGTCTTCACCGGCCTGACCGCCTATGACACGCAGCGAATCAAGGAGACCTATGCGGAGCATTATGGGGCGGAGACAAACGGCAAGCTCGCCGTCATGGGCGCGCTGTCGCTTTATCTGAACTTCATCAACCTGTTCCAGCTGTTGCTTCATTTCGTGGGCCAGCAGGAGGAATAGGACCTCGCGCGGCGTGCCGATCTGAAGCGCATGCCGCTCCCGGATTCGGGGCCTGAATGGCGCGGCCAGGCCGGTCGCAAAGGCCAGGCCGCGCCATTCGCCTCATCGCGTCGAATCGATACATG
>CAZKCM010000036.1:13806-42455 GCA_964551315.1 uncultured Rhodospirillaceae bacterium
GGGTGTATTTGGCCCGGGGGGGGGGTGCCTATCTCACGCGCCGGCCGCGCCGGTTTGGGGGGCTTCATGGGGGCGCCCGGGCGGGCCCCCCCGGCCTGGCCGCGCCATTCGCCTCTTCGCGTCGAAGCGTTCCTTGAACCTGGACAGACCCCGGCCGGGGATGCGATGAGCCGGGAGAGCTTGGGCCCGTTCCGGTGTTCTGTCCTGAAACGGCCTTTGCCCGACTGCCCGGATAACCGCCATGATCGCTTTCGAGATCCTCGTCATCCTCCTGCTCATTCTGCTCAACGGCGTCTTCGCCATGTCGGAGCTCGCCGTCGTTTCGTCCCGCAAGGTTCGTCTCCGGCAGATGGCCGAGTCCGGCAGCGCCGGGGCCAAGACGGCGCTGCGGCTGATCGACGATCCCGGCCGGTTCCTCAGCACGATCCAGATCGGGATCACGCTGGTCGGCATCGTCGCCGGTGCCTATGGCGGGGCGAGGGTCGCCGGCCCGATCGGCGACCGGCTCGAGGCCATCCCGGTCCTGGCCGGGCGGGGCCACGCGATCGCGGTCACCATCGTGGTGGCGGTGATTACCTATCTGTCGCTGATCGTCGGCGAGCTCGTGCCGAAGCGGATCGCCCTGCGCAACCCCGAGCGGGTGGCGGCCCTTATCGCCCGTCCCATGCGGCTGCTCTCGCGGCTGGCCGCGCCGCTCGTCTGGTTCCTGCGGACCTCGACCGATCTGGTGCTCCGGCTCCTCGGGCTGCACGGCGAGCGCGAGGCGACGGTGACGGAGGAGGAGGTCAAGTCCCTGATCACGGAGGGCACCCGGGCCGGCGTGTTCGTGCCGGAGGAGAAGGCGATGATCGAGGGGGTGCTGCGGCTTGCCGATCGGCCGGTGCGGGCGATCATGACGCCCCGGCCCGACATCGACTGGCTCGATCTGGAGGACCCGCCCGAACGGATCATCGAGGACATCCGCGAATCGCGTCACTCCTGGTTCCTGATCTGCCGGGGCGAGCTCGACGACGTGGTCGGCGGCGTCCATGCCCGGGATCTGCTTTCGCGCGCGCTCCGCGGCGAGCCGTTTGACCTGATGGCGGCGTCCGAAGATGCGCTGGTCGTGCACGACGGCACGCCGGTCCTCCGGCTCCTCGATCTCATGCGGCGTTCGGGGCGCCACATGGCCGTGGTGGTGGACGAGTATGGCGGCGTGGAAGGGATCGTGACTCTGACCGACGTCCTCGAGGCGATTGCCGGCGACCTGCCCGAGGCCGGCGAAGCGCCCGAGCCCAACGCGATCCGCCGCGAGGACGGCTCCTGGCTGGTCTCCGGCGCGATGCCGATCGACGAGGCGGAGGAGGTGCTGGGAATCCGCGGCATGCGGGAGGCCGAAGGCGGCTATCACACCGTCGCCGGCTTTGTTCTGAGCCAGCTTCGGCACCTTCCGACGGTCGGCGAGCAATTCGTGTTCGACGGCGCCCGCTTCGAGGTTCTGGACATGGACGAACGCCGGATCGACAAGATTCTCGTCGTTCCGCCACCCGCGCCGCCCGAAGCCGATGCCACTTAGGCAGCACGCGCACCGGCGGTTTTGAGGCAGGCGTCCGCCGCCATGCGACAGGGCCGCGAAACCGCCTCGACGGCGCATCGATCGTTCGGGCGCTGGGTTCGGATCCTGGCCGCGGTCGGGTTTGCCGCGGGTCTCGCCGTCGTTGCGCTTCTCACCCTGCTGCCGTCCGCGCACGTCCCGGCGACGGCGCTGCCGGACAAGCTCGGACATTTTCTCGCCTATTTCGTCCTCGCGGTGCTCGGGCGGCTCGCCTTTCAGGGCCCCTTCTCGCTCGCTGTCGTGCTGATCGGACTCCCGCTCTATGGCGGCGCCCTCGAGCTGGCGCAGTGGGGGATGGGGGTCGGCCGATGGGCGGAAATCCGGGACGCGGCGGCGAACGGTCTCGGTGCCTGGGCCGGGTCCTTCGCCTACTCGATCGCCCGGCGGATCAGCGCCGCTGCCGCCCGCTGATCGCGATCTTCCGGTCGATCAGTCCTCGGAGGGTTGCCCGAGGCGCTCGGCGATCTCGGTCCGCGCCTCTTCGGAGCAGGCGCTGATGGCGTCGTTGAGGCGCCCGATGGCGCGCCGCAGGGCGTAGACCTGGTCGAGCAGCGACAGGACGACCGGGATGGCCTCGTCATTGATCTGCAGGTCGTGGCGCAGCTCGCAAATGAGGCGGATCCGCGCGACGTCGGCGTCGTCGAAGAGGTAGACGCCCTCCTCCTGGGCCGGCCGGACCCAGCGTTGCTCGATCCAGTCGGTCAGCTCAACCCGGCTCAGCCGCGCCTCTTCCACAACCTGTTCCAGCGTTCGGATCACGTCACCCCCGCCGAACTATCCTATCCCGGCCTTGGCCCGCGGGTCGTATGGGTGGTCTTTCCCCCACTCCTCGATGAACTTTCGCAGGCCGTTATCGATCCGGTCGGGCAGAGTCACCTTCAGCTTCACATACTGGTCACCGCGCCGGCCGCTGCGCGGATCGAGGATCCCCCGTCCCTTCAGGCGCAGCACCGAGCCGGTGTTCGAGCCGGCCGGCACCGTCATCGCCACCTTGCCCTCGATGGTCGGCACGGTGATCCGGCTGCCGAGGATCGCCTCCTGCAGGCTCACCGGCACCTCCAAATGGATATCGTTGCCGACGCGCGTGAAAAAGGGATGCGGTCGGACGCGAACCTCGATGAATGCGTCGCCTGGTTGCCCGCCTCCGACCCCGGGAAGGCCCTGGCCCTTGAGGCGCAACGTCTGCCCATCCTCCGTGCCCGGCGGGATCGTAACCTCCAGCGACCGCCCGTCGGCCAGCGTCAGGCGCTTCTTGGTGCCGGTCGCCGCTTCGACGAAATCGACGGTCGCCGTATAGGACAGGTCGGCGCCCCGCATGCGGACGGTGCGGCTGGAGCGGCGGTCCCGGAACAGGTCCGAGAAGATGTCGTCCACCGAGAACCCGAACCCCTGGCCGAAGTTGAAGTCCTGGTACTTCGCGCCCTGGCCGGTTTCCGCGTAGTTGCGATAATAGGACCGGCCCGGCCGTTCCGCCCCGCTGGCGTCGATTTCGCCGCGATCGAAACGCGCGCGCTTCTCGGGGTCGGACAGCAGGTCATAGGCGGCGGAGACCTCCTTGAACTGCTGCTCCACCTTCTTGTTGCCGGGATTGAGATCCGGGTGCAGCTTCTTCGCCAGCTTGCGATAAGCCTGCTTGATCTCTTCCTGGCTCGCGTTCCTGGAAACGCCCAGGACTTGGTATGGATCTTTCATGCTTCGATGCCCGAACGGCCCCGCCGGCCGGCCGCCGCCCGTTGTCGGGCGGCGGCCGATCCGGCGCCTAGGGACAGGCTCCTTGCGCCCGCTGCCCGGTTAATTCGTGATTCTCCAGGTTCCGTCGCTCTGGCGGCAAGCGGTGCCGGTCGCCGTTTCCGAGCGTCCGTCGATGACGACAGTGGTCCTGTAGTCGCGGCAATCCACGCCGCTCGCGGTCTGATAGGTACGAATCGGCTCCGTGTAGCCGCTGGTGTTGTTGTTTGGATTGCGCCAAGTCGATCGCTGCCCGTCCGGATTGTACTCCAGGGCGCTGACCGTCGTGCGTTCGGCGGCCAGTTGGTCCGCCCGGTCCAACGATCGGCCGACTTCGCTGCCGATCCAGGCGCCGATCAGCGTGCCGGCGACCGTTGCAGCGATCTGGCCTGATCCGGAGCCGAACTGGGACCCGAGGAGGCCACCGCCGGCGGCCCCCAGGATGGCGCCACCGGTCTCTTTCGTTCCGTAGCCGCTGCCCTGGCAGGCGGCGACCAGGAGGGCCATCGTGAAAGCTGCCAGAATTCTCGTCATTTTCATGGTCTTTCGTTCCCAATCGAATATTTTCAAGCCAATGACCCGCAGCCGACCCTCTCTTGGCGCCGAAACTACCCGATTCGGCGGACGGTGGACACAGGCAAGCAACGAGGCGAACCTACGAGACCAGTCCAGAGTGGACATAGGCGCGGCGCCGGGCCGCGTCAATCGAGCGAACCGAACGAGACCGTGATGAGTGCACGAGACCCACAGGACCCCTACGCCTTGTTCGATGCCTGGTTCAAGGAGGCAACGGAGAAGGAGCCGAGCGATCCCAACGCGATGGCGCTTGCCACCGTCGGCGCCGATGGCCAGCCCTCGGTCCGGATGGTGCTGCTGAAGGGCGTGGACGGTCGGGGCTTCACCTTCTACACGAACTACGAAAGCCAGAAGGGCCGGCAGCTGCTCGAGAATCCGAAGGCCGCGCTCTGCTTTCACTGGAAGTCCCTGCGGCGGCAGGTCCGCGTCGAGGGCCCGGTCGAGCAGGTTGACGCCGAGGAGGCCGACGCCTATTTCGCCAGCCGGCCGCGCGGCAGCCAGATCGGCGCCTGGGCGTCGCAGCAGTCGCGGCCCCTGCCCGGACGCTTCGAACTGGAGAAGCGCATCGCTCAATACACGGCGAAGTTCGGGCTGGGGGCGGTCCCGCGCCCGCCTTATTGGTCGGGCTTCCGCGTCGTCCCGTCGCGGATCGAGTTCTGGGAGGACCGCCCGTTTCGCTTGCACGATCGCCTTGTTTATCGCCGCAGGGGCGACGGCTGGGTGACCGAGCGCCTCTATCCGTGAGGACGGCGCCGATGCAGGAGCAGCGGACATCCGATGAAGCGGCGGGGCCGGGGATGACGGCGGATCGGGTCGCGACCCTGATGCGGCGGGCAACCTACGCTTCGGTTGTAACGGCCGCGGCGCTGATCGTCGCCAAGCTGGCCGCCTATCTCGCGACCGGCTCGGTCAGCCTGCTCTCGACTCTGCTCGATTCGCTGCTCGACGCCGCGGCTTCGCTGGTGAACCTCGTGGCGGTCCGCGCGGCGCTGACGCCGGCCGATCGCGAGCACCGGTTCGGCCACGGCAAGGCCGAGCCGCTGGGAGCCCTCGGCCAGGCCGCCTTCATCACCGGCTCGTCGATCTTCCTGGTGTTCGAGGCGGGAAGCCGCCTCGTCAATCCTCAGCCCTTAGAGAACAGTGCCATCGGAATCGCGGTGATGTTGTTCTCGATCGCGGCGACGCTGCTTCTGGTGGGCTATCAGCGGCGCGTGATCCGCCTCACCAACTCGGTCGCGGTCAAGGCGGATTCGCTGCACTATCTCGGCGACCTTCTGGTCAACGCCAGCGTCATTGTGGCGCTGCTCCTGGTTTCCCAGTTCGGCTGGTGGCTGGCCGATCCCCTCTTCGGCATCGGCATCGCCCTCTACATTCTCTACACGGCCTGGCAGATCGCCCGCGGCGCGCTCGACATGCTGATGGACCGCGAGTTGCCGGACGAGGACCGGAAGCGCATCCGCGCCATCGCCATGGCCCATCCGGAGGTGCAGAGCCTGCACGACCTCAAGACCCGCGGCGCCGGCCCCGCGACCTTCATTCAGCTTCACCTCGAAATGGACGGGCGGATGAGCCTCTACGAGGCGCACGCGGTCGCCGACGCGGTCGAGGCGGAGATTCGCGCCGCCTTCCCGGGCGCCGAGGTCATCATCCACCAGGATCCGGTCGGCGTGGCCGAGGATCGCGCCCGATTCGGCTGATTTCCGCTCGTTCCCGGCCCTGTCCGAGAAGAGGCCGAACGAAGCGCGAACTGTGGTATCATGGTCGCGCAACGCCGGTGCAACGGATCAGACGAGAGAGGGGGACGTGACGATGACAATCAAGTCGATCCTGGCCCTCGCCGACGGCGGACCCGGCAATGACGCGGTGCTGGAGACGGCCGTTCTTGCCGGCCGCCGGTTCGGGGCGCATATCGACGTGCTGCACGTCCGGGCCGATCCGGAAGCGATGGTCCCGATCGTAGGCGAAGGCATGTCCGGCGCGATGGTCGAGCAGATGATGGACGCGATGGCGAAGTCGGCCGATGAGCGCGCGCGAAGGGCCCGCGCGGGATTCAACGCGCATTGCGCGGCTTCGGGCCTGTCCGTCGCCTGGCGTGAGGTGACCGGCCGGGAGCCGGAAGAGGTGGGCATCGCCGGCCGCTGCTGCGACCTCGTGGTGATCGCGCGGCCGGAGGCGGATGGCGAGGGGACCCTCGCGGCGACGCTCGACGCGGCCCTGTTCGATACCGGCCGCCCCGTGCTCGTGGCACCGCAGCCGCCGCCGCCGACCATGGGGGACCGCATCGCCCTGTGCTGGAACGGAAGCGTCCAGGCGGCCCGCGCCGTCGGCGCCGCGCTGCCGTTCCTGCGGCAGGCCGAACAGGTGACGGTCCTGACGGCCGACGAGGCGGACCGGCGCGTTCCGGCCGCCATGCTGCTCTCCTACCTCGCGCGGCACGAGGTCCGCGCCACGGGCGATCCGTTCAGGCTCGGCTCGCGCTCCGCCGGCAAGGGCCTTCTGGAAGAGGCGATGGCCGTGGAGGCCGACCTGATCGTCATGGGCGCCTATGGCCACAGCCGGCTGCGCGAGATGATCCTCGGCGGCGCCACGCGCGACCTCCTCGCGGGCAGCAGCCTGCCGGTGCTGATGGCCCACTGAGGGCGCCGCGAGAACCGGTGCTCGGCACATCGGGGACCGTCGGCGGTTCGTGCCTCCGATAACCTCGCTAGCCGCTGCGATTGCGTCGGACGATCTTGAGCACCAAAAAAACGCACCCAGGGCGGCGACCGTCCCTCCGGCGACGGTAAGCCCCCCGCGGCCCGCGGTGGCGCCGGCCGCGGCGCGTCCGCTCCCATCGAAGCGCGATACACGCCGCGAGGAAGCCATCGCGAAGAAGCCATTCAGAAGGAGCCGAACGTCGTGCCGAGGGCGATTACGGCAGCCAGCGCGAGCAGGGAGCCGACGATCCCGACCATGATGATGTCGAAATAGCTTTCGCGGTGCGTCGAGCCACAGAGGGCGAGGAGCGTCACGACCGCGCCGTTGTGCGGCAGGATGTCCAGCGTGCCCGAGCCGATCGCGGCGACGCGGTGCATCAGGGCCGGGTCGATGTCGAGCTGCGACGCGATCGTCATATAGGTTTCGCCGAGCGCATCGAGCGCGATCGTCAGTCCGCCCGACGCGGAGCCCGTCATCGCGGCGAGCAGGTTGGTCGCGGCCGCCAGCGAGACCAGCGGCCCCCCCTCTATCGTCAGCACCCAGTCGCGCACGGCGGCGAAGGCGGGGAGCGCGGCGATGACCGCGCCGAACCCGACCAGGCTCGCGACGCTGAGCGCGGGCAGCACCGAGGCATTGGCTCCGGCGTCCATGCTCTCGCGAAGCGCCGGCAGGTGCCGGCGATTGGCGATGACAACCGTGGCGATCGCCGCGGCGAGCGCCACCACCACCGACCACACGCCCGCCACGGCGGAGAGCGAGGTGCCGCCCCAGCGCTCCTCGGCAAGGAACGAGACGTCGAGCCGCGGCAGCACGAAGAGCGACATCAGCAGATTCACCGCGATGACAACGATCAAAGGGAGAGCGGCAAGAAGGATCGGGGGTGACGTGTCGGCGTGACGACCCCGCTGCATCTCGGCGGGATCGAACTCGCGCGCCGTGGTGGCGTACTCGCGGATCTTCTCGTCGCTCGCCGTCGCTTTGATCGGGACGGAAAACTCGGAATCGAAGCCTTCGCCGGCGCGGCGGGCGGCGGCCTCGGCGCGGCCGAGCCACCAGAGGCCCACGCCCAGCATGATCGCCGCGGCGACGAGCCCCAGGCCGGGCGCAGCGAAGGGCGTGGTGCCGAAGAAGGGCATGGGGATCGCGTTCTGGATCGCCGGCGTGCCCGGCAGTGCCGTCATGGTGAAGGTCGAGGTGCCGAGAATGATCGCCGCCGACATCAACCGCCGCGGGATATCCGCGGCGCGGAAGAGGGCCTGCGCCATCGGGACCAGGACGAAGAAGGCGACGAACAGGCTGACCCCTCCGTAGGTGACGAAGGCGCCGGCGAGGACGACGGCGAGCACCGCGCGTTTCCTGCCGAGCCGCCTTGTCATGACGTTGGCAACCGCCGTGACCGAGCCGCTGTCATTCATGAGCTTTCCGAACAGCGCGCCAAGAAGGAACAAAGGGAAGAACTGCGCCAGGAAGCCCGCCGCGCCCTCCATGAAGATCTGCGTCCAGATCGCAAGCAGGGGCTGTCCGGAGAAAGCGGCGGCAAGGAGGGCGGCGACGGGCGCGAGCAGAAGCACGCTCCAGCCACGGAAGGCGAGGAGGATGAGGAATGCGAGGCCGAGGAGTATGCCGAGGAGGCCCATGGCGTCACACGGCCTCCGTCAGCTTGTCGATGTCGACGGTCGAGCATCTGCCGAGCTCCGCGCCATGTTCGGCCAGGAAGGCCTCGGCGGCCCGCCGCCCTTCGTCGCGCAGCATGGTGAGGAACGCCCATTCGCCGTTGAGCTTGGAGGAATAGCCGAGCGCAACCATCATCTCGCTCGCGATCCGATGGATGCGCATGCCGGCCCATGCGGCGCCCTCGCCATTGCCCGGATCGGCGGTTTCGCGGAGCAGCGCGATCATGCGCAGCTCCTTCAGCAGCACGGCATTGAAAGAGACCTCGTTGAGGCGATTGAGGATATCGCGCGCCGTGTGCGGCGTGCCGGGCCGCTCGACCGGGTTGATCTGGACGAGGATCGTGTCCTGCGATCGACATTCGCGCACGAGGGGCGTGATGGTGGGGTTGCCGGAGTAGCCGCCGTCCCAGTAAGCCTCGCCGTCGATCTCCACCGCGTGGAACATGGTCGGCAGGCAGGCCGAGGCGAGCAGGGCGTCCGGCGTGATCTCGCCGTTACGGAAGACGCGGCCCTGGCCGGTCCGCACATTGGTGGCGGTCACGAAGAGCTTTATCGACCCCTGCGCCAGCCGATCGAAATGGATGCTTTCCGCGAGGATGTCACGCAGCGGGTTGGCACCGCGCGGATTGAGATCATAGGGCGAGAAGAGGCGCGCCATGAGGTCCATGGCAATGAAGCCCGGCGAATTGTCGAGCGTCCAGCGACCGAGCAGGACGTCGAGCGGGCCGCGTTGGAACGGACTGAATTGGGCCGCCTTGGAAACCTTGCGCCAGAAGGTTTCAAGTGCCGTCCGTGCGCCTTCGGCGCCGCCCTCGGCATAGCCGTCCGCGAGGACCGCAGCGTTCATGGCGCCGGCGGAGGTTCCCGAAATCCCGTCGATCCGCAGCCAGTCTTCCTCCATCAGCCGGTCCAGAACGCCCCAGGTGAACGCGCCATGCGCGCCGCCGCCTTGCAACGCCAGATCCACGAAGACGGGTGCGCGGTCTGCTTTGCGCGGCCTTGCCGAATCCATCCTTGCCGCCCTCCATCACGTTGAGATCCATCGATGCGCCCGCTTCCGCCGTTTGGATCGTCGACACCGAGCCTGGTTGCGGCAGCGATCCCGTGATCCACGGAGATCAACACGCAATCATGCCCGAAGGTGGCAGGAGGATATCGAGAGGCCGGCTGGTCCCGGCGGCGTGAAGCCAAATGGCGCCCAGGGTTTCCCTCAAGAGTTTTCCTAACGGATGGGGTGAGAATTTCTCGATGTCGGCCGCGGCGACGCCCCCTTAAGCTGTCGGCAAACAGGCAGGGTGACGACCGCTGTTACGGAAGGTCGGGATGTTCATCGAACCCGCAGCGCTTATGGTCTTCCTGACGGCGGTCGTCGCGATCTGCATCACGCCTGGTCCCGACATGCTCTATATCCTGGCGAACAGCCTCACCCGGGGGCCCCGCGCCGGGTTCGCCGCCGCCTGCGGCATGGCCGCCGGGATGGTCTGCCACACGGCCGCGGCGGCGCTCGGCCTCTCGGCGCTCCTGGCGGCGGTGCCGCTGGCCTTCGAGATCGTCCGCTATGCCGGCGCCGCCTATCTGCTCTGGCTCGCCGTCAAGAGCGTCCGGGAGCCGCCGCTCCGGGCCGACGCCCCCGTCCGGCCGCCCGCGCCGCTCGGCCGGGTCTTTCGGCAGGGTCTGGTGACGAACCTGCTCAACCCGAAGATCGCGCTGTTCTATCTGGCGTTCCTGCCGCAGTTCGTCGAACCGGCCGCGGGTTCGCCCGCTGGCCAGCTCTTCCTGCTGGGCTTCCTCTTCGTCCTCGTCGGCCTCGTCATCGACAGCGCCGTCGGCGTGCTGAGCGGGCATCTCGGCCTTCGGCTGGTCCGCAGCGCTCGCGCCCTGGCGGTCCTCAGATGGCTGCCCGGGGCGGTGTTCGCCGGGCTGGCGGTGCGGCTCGTTCTGGCCGAGCGCCGCTGAGCGGGCCCCGCGGGCCGGGGCAATGACCGCTGGCGTCCGCCGCGGGTTCGGCTAAACTCGCGGCCATGACCGGCAATGAACAGCGCAAGACCCTGATCCTGACCGGGGCGAGCCGCGGCATCGGCCACGCCACGGTGAAGCGGTTCAGCCAGGAGGGCTGGCGGATCATCACCTGCAGCCGCGAAGCGGTCCCGGAAGAGTGCAAACGGGATCCCAACTGGACCCACCACATCTCGGCCGATCTCCGCGATCCGGACAGCCTCAACCGGTTCGTTGCCGAGGCGAACGGGCTGCTCGACGACGGGCCGCTGCACGCGCTGGTCAACAACGCCGCGGTTTCGCCGAAGACACCGTTCAAGGAGCGGCTGGGCTGCCTCAACGGCGACGTCTCGGCCTGGCGCGAGGTGTTCGAGCTCAACTTCTTCGCGCCGCTTCTGCTGGCGCGCGGCTTCGCTACGGCGCTGCACCGGGGGAAGGGGTCCATCGTCAACATCACCTCGATCGCCGGTCACGCCATCCACCCCTTCGCCGGATCCGCCTACAGCACCTCAAAGGCGGCGCTGTCGGCGCTGACACGCGAACTGGCCGTGGAGTTCGCCAGCCTCGGCGTCCGGGTCAACGCCGTGGCGCCCGGCGAGATCGAAACGGCCATGGTCGGCCCGGAATACGAGGCCCTGATCCCCCGCATTCCCATGCACCGGATGGGCAAGCCCGAGGAGGTCGCCGCCGCCGTCTTCCAGCTTTGCGGCGCCGATTTCGGCTATGTGACCGGCACGGAAATCTTCGTCACCGGCGGCCAGCACCTCTATTGAGGCGGTGGACGTGAGGCAGGGCCTCGATCCTGTCAGGCCCCTGCAAAATTCGGCCCTGTCGTCTTGCGATTCTTCCGAGATCCGTCCGCGGCACCGCCGTCGCCAGCCGGATGCACAGCGGAGAAAGTTTGTGCTAAGTTGTGAATCCGACGAACCGCCGTGGGAGCCTGCGTGCGCGCATGCGGCCGATCCTGCTTCTCCCGGTTCTGATCGTTTTCGGCGTGGCGGGAGTCACCCCTGCTCGCGCGGCGGACATCGCGGTCATTCTCAGCGCCCCTGTCGACGCCTATGAGGAGACCCTTCGGGGCTTCGAGGACACGGTCGGCCACCGGATCGTCGCCGAGTACGACATGCAAGGCGATTTCAATCGCGGCCGGAAAATCCTGGCCGAGATCCGGTCCGATGTGCAGCCCGACCTTATCCTGGCGGTGGGAGTCTGGGCGCTCCAGGCGATCGTCCGCGATCCGCCCGACATTCCCGTCGTGTTCGCCATGGTGCTCAACCCGTCGACCGTCATCGGCAGCGAGCCGCGGAACATCACCGGCGCCAGCATGAACGTTCCGGTCGAGCAGTCGATCCAGCTGCTCGAGGAGCTGGGCCCGACGATCCGCCGCGTCGGCGTGATCTACAGCGCGGCGGAAACAGGCTATCTCGTCGAAAAGGCGGCCGCGGCCGCGCAGGAGCGGGGCCTCGAGCTCGTGGCGCGGGAGATCGCATCGTCGAAGCAGGCGGTGCAGGCGGTGAACGCCCTGCGGGCCGAAGGGATCGACGCGCTGTGGATCCTGCCGGACGAGACGGTGCTCGATCCGACGGTCCTCGAATACGCGCTGCTGTGGTCCTATCGATACAAGATCCCGCTCCTTGGCCTGTCGGAGCGGCAGGCGGAGATGGGCGCGCTGCTCTCGGTCTCGTTCGGCAGCAGCCGGGACATCGGGCGGCAGGCAGGCGAACTCGCGAACGTCATTCTGGAAGGGGGGGGCGACGGGCCAATTCCTTACACGACCGCCCGCAGCATCAGGGTGATCGTGAACTTGAAGGCCGCCGAGAAACTCGGCGTCGAAATTCCGGAAAGCATCCTGGCCATGGCCGACACCGTCATACGCTGAGAATCGGCCCAGCCGAAGCAGGGAGGGACCCATGCCGGTCCGGTCCGCGTTCCTCAGGTCGTCGACCGCAGCCCTGTTGCTGGCGGCAAGCGGTTGGCCGCAGAGCGCGGTCGCCGGCGACGTCGCCGATGTGGTGACGGATCTCTATGGCGGGGACGGCATCCTTCTCGCCCCGACGCCGCCGCCCTTCCCAAGCCACGCGCCGCACTTCATCGCTTCCTCTCTGGGCGAACTGAGCGATCTCAACGACGCGCTGACGGCCAATATCGGGCTGTTCCCGTTCAGCTCGGTGGTGGCGGGCTTCACCTTCGACGTCGAGCTCGGTGTGCCGGTCCGCACGGCCGAGAGCCTTGGGCCGATCCTCTCCGAACGCGCGCCGACGCTCGGAGAAGGGAATCTCTATCTTGGCCTGTCCTACAGCCGGATCGACTTCAAACGCTTCGACGGCGATTCGCTCGACGATCTGTCGCTCACCTTCACGCATGAGGACGTGAACGGCGACGGCGTCCTCGGTCCCGCCGGCACGCCCTTCGCCTTCGAGACCGACCAGATCCTGGTCGAGCTCGACCTGGAGATCGAGCAGGATCTCCTCGCCTTCTACGCGACCTACGGGTTGACGGACCGGTGGGACCTCGGGATCATCGTGCCGGTCATCCATTCGAGCGCCCGCGCCGAGGCTCATGGGACCATCGTCCGCAACAGTCCCAACAGCGAGCTAATCCACAACTTCGCGCCCGAAAGGGGCGGCGACTCTGCCGACTCGACCGTCGATCGCAGCGCGACCGGCATCGGCGACGTCATCCTGCGGACGAAGTACAACTTCCTGCGGGACGACCCGACCTGGCCCGATCTCGCGGTGGTCGGCCTCGTCAAGCTCCCGACCGGAGACGAGGACGATCTCCTCGGCACGGGGGAGACGAATGTCCTCGGCCTCTTCGTGGCGTCCCGCACCTACGGCAGCGTGACGCCGCACCTCAATCTCGGCTACGAGGTCTCGACCGATTCCGACCAGAACAATCTTCGTTACTTCGTCGGCGGAGACTGGGCGGTCTCGCCCAGCGTCACGCTCGCGCTCGACGTCTTCGGCCGCTGGGAGCCCAATGGCGATGAGGTCGGCGATCACATCGTGGACCTGGCGGCGGGGGCGAAGTGGAACGCGGTGGGCGACCTTCTCCTGACCGGTAACATCCAGGTTCCGATCAACCGCAACGAGGGCCTGCGGCCGGACTTCGTCTGGACCGTCGGGCTCGAGATGCCCTTCTGAGACGGAGATGTTGGAAGCTCTGGGCGAAGAGAACAGGACGGGCGAGGCGCCGACGAGGCCGGCGGGAGCCCGGCGTGCCTGGCTTCCGAGGCCCTCGACGCTCGGCGGTCGGATCTTCTGGTCGGTCATGCCGATCATCCTCGTCCTCTGGGTCGTCGTCGGTGTCTGGAACATCTACGACCATCGGCAGCTGGCAACGACCGAGTTCCTCAAGCGCGGCCAGGCGATGGCCGGCAATCTGGCCTACAGCAGCGAACTCGGCGTCTTCACGGAGGATCAGCAGCTTCTGGAAGCGTCGCTGCGCGGCGTTACCGGCGATCCCGACGTGGCTTATGTCGCGATCTATGGCGAGGACGGGCGCATGCTGACGCGGGGGGGCGATGACGACCTCCGCGTCGAAGGCGTCTCCGATGCCCTCGTGGAGAACGAGCAGGCGCGTCTGGCACAGGAGCGGCACCCGTTCTCGAAGCGCGTCGTCGGCCCGGGCGGCGACTTCATCGAATTTCTGGCGCCCATCCTGTCCGAGCAGGCGCGCATGCCGGACGAACTCCTGATCGGCTCGCTCGGCGACACGCGCGGCCAGGGAGAGGGGTCGGACCAGCGGATGATCGGCGCGGTCAGGCTCGGACTGTCGCTCGAGGGGCTCGAGGCGAACGTCATCCGGCTGATGCAGCTCTGGGGAAGCATCACGGTCGTGCTGATCTCCTTGAGCCTGATCGCCATCTACACGCTGTCCCGCCGCATCACCCAGCCGGTGATGCGGCTGACCAACCAGGCCAAGCAGATCGAGGCGGGCGTCATCGACGAGGTGACAGAGGTCGAGTCCCGCGACGAGATCGGGCAGCTGGCGGTCAGCTTCAATCGGATGGCGGTTGCGCTCAAGCGCAACATCGACGAGAAGGAGCACGCCCTCCAGCGGCTGCGGGACCTGAACCGGACGCTCGAAGACCGGATCCGCCAGAGGACTCGCGAGATCGAGGAGCAGAGCGAGGCGCTCCAGCGGTCGCTGCGGGAAGTGCAGGCGATGGCAGAGATCACGAACGCGGTCAGCGCCTCGCTCGACCTCCAATGGGTGCTCGACACCATCGCCGGACACGCGACCGACCTGTCCGGTTCGGACGGCTGCGCCATCTTCGAGTTCAACGCGGCCCGAAGCCGATACGACGTTGTCGCGAGCCACAACCTGGCGACACCGTTCCTCGAAGCGGTCGCGGCCGTTTCCGTCGAACCCTCCGCGGCCGTGATCGCCGAGCCGTTCCAGATTCCCGATGTTGAGAAGTCGGAAGGCTATCGCTTCCGCGATGTCGTTCTGCGGGAGGGGTACCGGGCGGTCCTCGTGGTGCCGATGGGCGGCGAAACCGCGACGCGTGGAGCGGTGATCTTCCGCCGCGAGCCGGGCCGCTTCGATTCGCAGGTGGTCGAGTTCGTGACCACGCTCGCGAACCAGTCGAAGGTGGCGATCGACAATGCCCGCCTATTCCAGGAGGTCCAGCGCCGGGAAATCGAACTCGAGAACGCGAGCCGGCACAAGTCGCAGTTCCTCGCCAATATGAGTCACGAGCTGCGCACGCCGCTCAACGCCATTCTCGGATACACGGAGCTGATCCTCGACGACCTCTATGGCGCGGTTCCGGAGCGGATGAGGGAGGTTCTGGAGCGCGTCGATCACAATGGCCGCCACCTACTGAACCTGATCAACGACGTCCTCGACCTGTCGAAGATCGAGGCGGGGCGACTGACGCTGTCGCTTGACGACTACTCGATGGCGGAGATCGTTCGCTCCGTCGTCGTTTCGGTGGAGACCCTGGCGGCGGAGAAGAACCTTGCCCTGCGGGTTGCCGCTCCTGCCGACCTGCCGGTCGGCTTTGGCGACGAGCGACGGCTTACGCAGGTGCTCCTCAACCTCGTCGGCAACGCCATCAAATTCACCGAGGCCGGTGAGGTTGCGATCGAGGCCGTGGCGTCGGATGGCCGGATCCGGGTCTCGGTGTCCGACACCGGCCCGGGGATCTCCGAGGCCGACCAGGAGGAGATCTTCAAGGAGTTCCATCAGGTCGACAATTCCAGTACCCGGCAGAAGGGCGGGACCGGCCTCGGTCTCGCGATCGCGAAGCGGATCATCGAAATGCACGGCGGGCGGCTTTGGGTCGATTCGGCGCCGGGGCGGGGCTCGACCTTTGCGTTCGAGGTGCCGGTTCGCGTGGAACGGAGAGGACATGAGCAGCCGCATTCTGGTAATCGAGGATCAGGAGGATAACCGGCGGATCGTGCGCGACCTGCTTGCCCGGGCCGGCTATGAGGTGCTCGAGGCGGTCTCCGGCGACAGCGGCGTGGCGATGGCGGAGTCCCAACGCCCGGACCTGATCCTGATGGACATACAGCTTCCCGGCCTCGACGGATACCAGGCGACGCGCCGGATCAAGGCGAACCCGGAGCTTCGGCAGATCCCGATCATCGCCGTCACGTCCTATGCTCTGAGCGGCGACGACGCAAAGGCCTTGCAGGCGGGCTGCGACGCATATCTCTCCAAGCCCGTGAGCCCCCGCGCGCTGCTGGCCAAGGTACGGGAATACTTGCCCTGAACGTGATCCGAGCGCCCGGGGCGAGCGCTTTCCAGGAGCCGATGATGAGGGACGCGCCGCAGATCCTGATCGTCGACGACAACTTCGCGAATCTGGACATCCTTCGCACGCGTCTCGCCAACCACGGCTATGACGTCATCACGGCAACCGACGGGGAGGAGGCCCTGCGCGTCGCCCGGGAGAAGCTGCCGGACCTTATCCTCCTCGACGTGATGATGCCGAAGATGGACGGCACGGAGGTCTGCCGGCGACTCAAGAGCGATCCGTCTCTTCCGTTCATCCCGGTCGTGATGGTCACCGCCAAGTCGGACGCCCGCGACGTCATCGCGGGCCTGGAAGCGGGCGCCGACGAATACCTGACCAAGCCCGTGGACCAGCCTGCCCTTGTGGCGCGGGTCAAATCGATGCTGCGGATCAAGGCGCTGCACGACACGACGCAGGAGCAGGCGGCACGGCTGGAGGCCCAGGCCCGCCAGCTCGCGGAATGGAACCAACGCCTCGAGGAGCGGGTAGCGGAGCAGCTCATGGAGCTGAGGCGCGTCGCGCAATTGAAGCAGTTCTTTTCGCCACAACTCGTGGACCACATCGTTTCGGCCGGCGGCGACAGACTGATGGAGAGCCATCGGCGGGAGATCACGGGCGTGTTCTGCGATCTGCGCGGCTTCACCGCCTTCGCGGAGACTGCCGAGCCCGAGGAGGTCATGCGGGTCCTGCACGAGTACCACGAAGCTGTGGGGCCGCTGACCTTCCGGTTCGAGGCGACGCTGGAGCACATCGCCGGCGACGGGCTGACGGCCTTCTTCAACGACCCGCTGCCCTGCCCGGATCCGGCTGCGCGGGCGGTCCGGATGGCGGTCGCCATGCGCGAGGCCGTGGATGGGCTGGTCGGCGTCTGGCGCAAGCGCGGCTACGAGCTTGGCTTCGGGGTGGGAATCACCCTCGGCTACGCGACACTGGGGCAGATCGGTTTCGCCGGGCGATTTCACTACGGCGCCATCGGCTCGGTCCTGAATCTCGCATCCCGGCTGTGCGACAAGGCGCGGAGCGGGCAGATTCTGATCTCCAAGCGCGTCTATGCCGAGGTCGACGATCTCGTCGAGGTGGAGCCGATTGGCGAACTCGCGCTCAAGGGATTCTCGAAACCGGTCGTCGCCTTCAACGTGGTGCGGCTGCGGGAGGGCGCCAGCGCCGCAGTCGGGTAGCGCCGTTGTCGGCCAATGTGGCGCGCCCCGGTCGATCGGAGCGCCAAGAACACTCGTCTTGGGGCAGGTCTCAGCGACGCTCGACCGGCGCCGCAAAGATATAGCCCACGCCGCGCTCCGTCTTGATCAGTTCGGGCTCGCTGGGGTTGGCTTCCAGCTTGCGGCGCAGGCGCAGGATCTGTACGTCGATGCTGCGATCATACACCTCCTCGTCGTGCAGGCGCGTGGCGGCGAGCAGTTGCTCGCGGCTCAGTATCCGCTGCGGCGACTGTAGAAACGCCGCCAGCAGGCTGAACTCTCCCTTCGTCAAGGGCACGGGATCTCCCCTCGGCGACGTCAACCGGCGGGTCCGCGGGTTGAGCTCCCAGCCGGCGAAGCGATATCGCGTCCGGTCGCCGCCCTGCTTCGCTCGACGCTCCGGCGATGCCGACCGTCTCAGGACCGCTCTGATCCGGGCGAGCAACTCGCGCAGGCTGAAGGGCTTCGTCAGATAGTCATCGGCCCCGAGCTCGAGACCGACGACACGATCGACCTCGCCGCGGCGGTGGCCGGTCAAGACGATGATCGGCAGATCGGATTGCGTCCTGATCTCGCGGACCAGCTCCAAGCCGTCCTCGCCGCGGAGCTTCAGATCGATGATCACCAGATCGACGGTGTTCTCGGCGAGGATGCGGCCCATCTCCTCGCCGGTGGCGGCCGTGCTGACGCGAAAATTCTGCTCGGCGAGGTAATCGGCGATCATGGCGCGCATCGAGGGATCGTCGTCAACGGCGAGAATGTGCTTCACGACAATTCCACTTTCATGAAGGCATCGCCGCCACTTCACGGACGCGACGGAAGGCCGCCGGCTGCATCTCCGGCGGCGGCCCCGATCCCTGCACTCGGGAGAGCGCCGGACCATCGACCTAAGTTATATCATGGTAAGTTTATCGCGATACCGCCGGACGAGAGAGACATTGCTGCGCCTAACCGGATCAAGGCGCATGGCCTGCGCTCCGGATGTGGCCGCGCCGGCAGGAAGGCGGGGCCGGGCATTGCTCCTTTGGCTGCTGTCGCTGGGGTGGGCGGCATTCCTTGCGCCCGGCGCGACGGCCATCACGGATCGACCGGCCGCGATCGTCGGCGATGAACCGATCACGCCCGTTCCTCTCTCGACGCCCGTGGACCCGGACAAGGCACGGCTGGGCGGCAAACTGTTCCACGATACCCGGCTTTCGCGCGGCGATCGGGTTTCCTGCGCCTCGTGCCACGATCTGGAGGCCGGCGGCCATGACGGGCTTGCCCGGCCGCCGGGGCCGGACGGCCGGCCGCTTGATTTCAACACGCCCACGGTCTTCAACGCGGCGCTCAATTTCCGGCTCAACTGGCGCGGGAACTTCCGCGGTCTGGAGGAGCATGCCGAGGCGGTCATCCTCGATTCCGATTTGATGGGCGCCACTTGGGGCGAGGTGATCGGGAAGCTGAGAGCCGATCCCGACTATCGGCGCGCTTTCGCCGCGATCTATGGCGATGAGCCCGCGCCGGCCCATGTCGTGGATGCGCTTGCGGCCTTCGAACGCTCGCTGCTGACGCCCAACGCGCGCTTCGACCGTTACCTCCGCGGACAGCGGAACGCGATCACGCCGGAAGAAAAGCGCGGTTACGAGCTGTTCAAGACCTACGGATGCATCGCCTGCCATCAGGGCGTGAATGTCGGCGGCAACCTGTTCCAGCGATTCGGCGTCTTTTACGACCCGTTCGCGCAAGGTCCCGTTACCGCTGCCGATCTCGGCCGAGTCACCGTTACCGGCGAGGCAAGCGACCGCCACGTCTTTCGCGTTCCCAGCCTGCGCAACGTCGGCGTCACGGCGCCCTACTTTCACGACGGCCGCGCCCGACGCCTGGAGCGCGCCATCGAGGAAATGGCGCGCAGTCAGCTCGGCAGAACCCTGACCCGACAGGAGATCGGCCTGATCGCCAAGTTCCTGCATACCCTGACCGGAGAATACCGGGGGCGGCCCCTGTCCGACCGGCCTCCATCCGACCAGGGCGGAGAGCGGCCGTGATCGGGGCGGCGGGCAGAATGGCGCTGGTCGTCGCCGGCCTGCTGCTGCTCCTGACATACATGCTGTTTCGCGGAACGGCGCCGGATATCGCCTTGTACGAACGGAGACTCGATGCCCTGGATTCGGTGATTTTCAGCCAGGCCGCGCTGCATCGCGACGTCCTCAGGGCGCGCGCCGGCCTGCTGCGCAACTACGATCCCCTGGTGCTGGCGGTCGATGGCCTGCGCGAGGCCGTGGAAACGCTGCAGGGCCTGCGCCGGGCAAACGCGGAGGCCGTTCGGCGTTTCAGGGAGCTGACGGAGGAGATCCGCGCGCAGGAATCGCTGGTCGAGGATTTCAAATCGAGCAATGCCTTGTTGCAGAACTCGCTGGCGTACTTTGCTTATATGAGCCCTCGGCTCGAGGTGCTCGCCAGGCGCGTAAACCCAGCGGCGGCCCCGACCGTCGGCGCGCTGGCCAACGCCATGCTCCGATTCACGAGGGATCCTTCATCGGATGCAGGGGCCGAAGTTGCGGCCTCGCTGGATCGCTTCGCCGATCTGCCGCTGTCCGGGGCGCTTCGGGAGGATGGGCCTGTGCTCGTTGCCCACGGGCGGCTGATCCTGGTAACGCTCCCCGCCGTCGACGACGTCCTGGCGCGGCTGCTCGCCGCCCGGACCGCCGAGCGGGCGCAGGCGCTGCAGACGCTCATTCTCGGGGATTATCGCCGCGCCGAGACACGCGCGAAGATCTTTCGCGTCCTTCTCTATCTCGCGGCGGTGTCGCTGCTGGCCTATCTCGGTTACCTCTATCTTCGCCTCCGGGCCAATGCGCGGGTCCTTGCGGATCGTTCGCGGGCGCTTCAGGCGCGTTCGGACTTCGAGCACCTGATCGCCGGGATCTCGGCGCAGTTCATCGATCTGCCGCGCGATCAGATCGGTGCGGGGCTGAGGCAGGGGCTCGAGCGTCTGGGCCGTCATGTCGGTGTCGATCGCGCCTATGTCGTTTTCTCCGCCGACGACGACCCAGGGGCCGAAAGCATCTACGGCTGGGATCGCGAGGGCGTGACCCCGTCCGAACGCTGGCCGATCGCCGTGTCGGCGATCGCATCCGGCCAACGGCTCAAACGTTACGAGCGCCATGGCTGTATCGACCTGCCGTCGGTTGCGGCGCTTCCGCCCGGCGCCGAGCGGACGGTGCTGGAAGCGGCAGGGGTCCGCTCCTGGATCTGCGTTCCCCTGTGGCATGCCGGGCGGCGCATCGGGCTGCTCGCTCTGGACGGCGTGCGCGGCGAGAAGCGGTGGGCGGACGACGACATCGCGCTGCTTCGCACGGCCGGCGAGATCTTCGCGAATGCCTTGGAGCGCGAGCGGGCGGAGCGGGAGAAGGAGGCGCTCGAAACGCGTCTTCGGCAGGCCCGGCGGATGGAAGCGATCGGCACGCTCGCCGGTGGTATCGCGCATGACTTCAACAACATTCTTGGCGCGATTCTCGGCTACGCGGAGATGGCGCTCGGCACTCTGCCCAAGGGCAGCCGCGCCTGGCGGCATGTGCAGGAGGTGAGGAAGGCAGGAGAGCGTGGCCGGGGCGTCGTCGACCGGATTCTCACCTTCAGCCGTCGCGTCGAGCACAGGCGGCGACCCACGCGAATGCAGCCCGTGATCGAGGAAGCGATCGGGCTGCTGCGCGCTTCGCTGCCCGCCGCGATCGAGATTCGAGCACATATCGGGGTCGAGGATGCCGTGGTGCTCGGCGACGCGACCCAGCTGCAACAAGTGGTCATGAATCTGGTCACGAACGCGGCGCAGGCCATGACGGGACACGGCGTCGTGGAGATCGTTCTGGACGGGGCCGCCTTCGCCGGCGACCAGGTGCTGTCGCACGGGACACTGACGGCGGGACGCTATGTACGGCTGGCCGTAAGCGACACCGGTCACGGCATGGACGAGGCGACCATGGAGCGAATCTTCGAACCCTTCTTCACCACCAAGGCGGCAGGGGCGGGGACGGGGCTCGGCCTCGCGACCGTGCATGGCATCGTCGCCGACCATGACGGCGCCCTGAACGTTCGCAGCCGTCCGGGTGCGGGCAGCACTTTCGAGGCCTTCTTCCGATGCGCGGAAGCAGGCGAGGCGGAGGACCGTCCGGCCGAGGCGCCGCTGCCGCGCGGCCGTGGCGAGACCATTCTTCTTGTCGACGACGAGACGCCGCTCGTGCTGCTCGGCGAGGAAATGCTGGCGGCGCTCGGCTACGAGCCGGTTGGATTCGACAGCAGCGCCCGGGCGCTTTCGGCGTTCCGTACCGATCCGCAGCGGTTTGACCTTCTGATTGTCGACGAGGTCATGCCGGAGATGAACGGAACGCAGTTGGCGGCGGCGGTTCACCGGATCCGGCCCGACCTTCCGATGATCCTGATGACCGGTTACGGCGGGCAGCTCGAAGCGCAGCGGCTTCGGGCCGTGGGCATCCGCGAGGTGCTCAAGAAGCCGCTGTTGTCGGCGGACATCGCCAACGGTCTCGCTCGGCATCTGCATTCGGGCGATGGATCCGCGGCCGCGTCGTCGATCGACTGAGATCGACCGGACCGGCCTGTTGCCGAGCGCCGAGGCCGCCCCATGTCGGCACCCATCTCGTGGAAGAGAGGCCGGTTACGATCGGCCGCGGGGACGGTTTCAAACGTAACCCGATTCCGCCGGCCTGAAATCATTCTGTAGCGCCACCCTCCGACAGTCGCACCGTCCGAAGGGCCGACAAGGACATAGGCTGGTGTCCGTGCCCGGATGGTCCTGCGCGGCATGGCAGACGGACCCGCCTGCGATCTGGCCAAAGGCGGGGTCCGCAAAGTGGAGGAGATGAAGATGCTCGTTACCGCGATCCCGATGGAAATCGGATCGAATGCCCGACGGATCAGCTTGCGGCGTAAGCTCCCGCGCGGAGCGGTCGCCCGAAACATGCCTCGATCGTCGGTCACATCCGTGCCGAAGCGTCAGGGGCAACGGCGGGCGCGTCGGCGCCTCTGCCGAAGCGCCCCCGGGGGCTTGCGCATCATGAACGACGGACAACACACTAACGGCATCCGGCCGCCGGCAGGTCCGTTCGCCGGTCTCGCCCGCTTGCTCCGCCGCGGCGTGATCGCGCCGATGAGGCGCCGTATCTGCCGCCGTGCCTGCGAGCGCGCGCTGATGCGGCTGGACGATCATTTGCTGCGCGATATCGGCCTCACGCGTTCGGACGCCGAAGCGATCACTCACGGCCTGCTCACTTTGGCCGACGCATCCGCGGAAGAGGCCGAGGGCCACGTAACGAGATCCGATCGCGACGATCGGTGCTGCCGCGGCCCCGCGTCATCGGGCGGCAGTTCGACGCGATAACCGGCCCGTTCGTCCAGCGCGGCGCTCGGCGATCGGTACTCTTGCCCGCGACTTCGACGAAAACCACCGGCAACGAAGGAACCATCATGAACACCACGACCAGTGTCTCGCCAGACGTCATCATGGAGCTGGGACTCGGCTTTCAGGCCTCGAAGGTCCTCTTGAGCGCCGTCGAACTCGGGGTTTTCACCGAGCTTGCCAAGGAACGCCTCGATGGCGATACGCTGCGGCGGCGTCTCGGGCTGCACGAGCGCGGCGCGCGTGACTTCTTCGACGCGCTCGTCGCGCTGCGCCTGCTCGACCGGCAGGACGGCCTCTATGCGAACACCGCCGAAGCGGATGTCTACCTCGACCGCGGCAAGCCGTCCTACATCGGCGGCAGGCTCGAGATGGACAACGCACGCCTCTATCCAAGCTGGGGCGGACTGACCGAGGCGCTCAAGACCGGAAGGCCCCAGAACGAGATCAGGGACGGCGGCGACCTGTTCGCGGCTCTGTATGCCGATCAAGCCAAGTTCAAACTGTTCCTGAGGGCGATGACCGGCGTCAGCCTGCCGGTCGCGAACGCGCTCGTTCAGGCGTTTCCCTGGGCCGACTATCGAACCGTGATCGATATCGGCACCGCCGAGGGTGCATTGCCGGTGGCGATCGCCCAGGCCCACCCGCACCTCACCGGCGGTGGGTTCGATCTGCCACCGGTTCAGCCGATGTTCGACGCCTATGTGCGGCGGCACCGGTTGGGTGACCGGCTGCGGTTCCACCCGGGCGATTTCCTGAAGGAGCCGTTGCCGCCGGCCGACCTGCTCGTGATGGGGCATATCCTTCACGATTGGGATCTCGATACGAAGCGGCAATTGCTGACGAAGGCTCATGCGGCCCTGCCCAAGGGCGGAGCGTTGATCGTCTACGATCGGATGATTGACGATGATCGGCGGGAGAACGCAGCCGGGCTCCTGGCGAGCCTCAACATGCTCATCGAGACACCGGGCGGGTTCGACTACACCGGTGCGGACTGCCTGGGTTGGGTTCGGCAGGCTGGATTCGCCGAGGCGCGTATCGAGCCCCTGTGCGGCCACTATTCCATGGTTGTCGGCATCAAATAGAGGCGGTGCTTTCGGGCGAACCGTCGCGGCCGACGAAGCGGCGGCGGTTCACCCGGTCTGGTTCCGGGACGAGGCGCGGTGCTACAGCCGGTCGTACAGGGCGCGGAACCAGGCGAGGCGGCCTTCGACCTCGGCGATGTCGTGATCCAGCCAAGGAATCAGATGGCCGGGCTCGTCGGCATGGTGGCGGCGCAGGTCGGTGAGGCGCGCCAGCTCCTGCTCGCAGACGTCGATGAGGATTTCCGCCTGCATCTGCTGATCGGCGCGGTCCAGTAGATGCAGAAAGCGCATCTTGAGTGCGATGATCAGCTTGTTCATCTCACCGATCGGCCCGCGCAGGTTCGCCGTGAGCAGGCGGCGGAGCTCGGCACGCCCGGCATCGGTGATCCGCAGGACGGCGTTGTCGCCGGCGCCGTCGGCCTCGACCAACCCCTCGACTCTGAGCAGCTCAAGCGACGGGCTCATCAGTTCCAGGGACGGGCCGACGATGCGGCCGCTGAAGTGGCGGACCTCGCTCGCAAGCTGGGCGTAGGGGCGAGGCGTCTGCGCCAGGATGCCGAGCGCCGCCAGACGAATCGATTCGCTCGGGATCAGGCTGTTGTCCTTGTACATCCGGGGCGGCCCCCTTCCGCGCGACGGCCCTCAGGCGGCGGCCGGCAGACCGAGCCGCTGCCAGACCTGGCCCAGGGCGTCCACGAGCCGCGCCATCATGACGTCGTCGTGAAGCGGAGTCGGCGTAATACGCAACCGCTCGGTGCCGCGCGGCACGGTCGGGTAGTTGATCGGCTGGACGTAGATCCGATGCTGCGTCAGCAGTTCGTCGCTTGCCTGCTTGCAGGCCCGCGCGTCGCCCACCAGAACCGGGACGACGTGGCTCGGCGACGGCATGACCGGCAGGCCCGCCTGGGTGAGCAGCCGCTTGCAGGTCGCCGCCCGCTCCTGATGGCGGGCGCGTCGCGCCGCCCCGTCTTCGGTCTTCAGGTGGCGCACGCTGGCCAGCGCGCCGGCCGCGATGACGGGCGGCAGGGCCGTGGTGAAGATGAAGCCGGGAGCGAAGCTGCGGACCGCATCGACGAGTGCAGCAGACCCCGCGATGTAGCCGCCCATGACGCCGAAGGCCTTGCCCAACGTGCCTTCGATCACCGTTACCCGGTGCATGCAGCCGTCGCGTTCGGCGACGCCGGCGCCGCGCGGCCCGTACATGCCGACCGCGTGCACCTCGTCGAGATAGGTCATCGCGCCGTACCGGTCGGCCAGGTCGCAGATCTCGGCGATCGGGGCGATGTCGCCGTCCATGGAATAGACCGATTCGAAGGCGATGAGTTTCGGCCGGCCCGGATCGACCGAGCTCAGAAGCCGGTCGAGATGAGCCACGTCGTTGTGGCGGAAGATGTGCTTCTCGACGCGACTTGCCCGGATGCCCTGGATCATAGAGGCGTGGTTGAGTTCGTCGGAGAAGACGACGCAGCCGGGCAGCAGCTTCGCCAGCGTGCTGAGGGTCGTCTCGTTCGAGATGTAGCCCGAGGTGAACAGCAGTGCCGCTTCCTTGCCGTGGAGGTCGGCCAGCTCTCGCTCGAGGAGGACGTGATAGTGATTGGTTCCGGAAATATTGCGGGTGCCCCCGGCCCCCGCGCCGCAACGCCGCAGCGCCTCGGTCATCGCTTCGATCACCGCCGGGTGCTGGCCCATCCCGAGATAGTCGTTGCTGCACCAGACGATGACCTCTTGCGGGCCAAGCCCGGAGGCCTCAGGTGGCCGGTACAGCGCCTTTGGGAAGGCACCTGCGCAGCGCTCGAGATCGGCAAAGACGCGATACCGCCCCTCGGCCTTGAGGCCGGCAATGGCGTCGCGGAAGAACTGCTCGAAATCCATACCGAGTCCCTATATAGCGCCGACCACCCCGCGGACGCTAGGCCGCAAGCGTAAAATGCCCGTGAAAGCGCCCTCTGGGGAATGCGGCAGACTGCCGCGCCCGGCTGGTGGCGTCGCGGCAATCGACCGTCCTGGAACCACAGAGACACAGAGAGTTAACGATCATCCGTGTCTCTGTGGTTAATCCTTCTTCGGCGATCTCCGGGCGCTCCTCAGGCCACCGATCTCAGCCCGCGCTCCTGAACCCAAGCGGCGGCATCGTCGAGGGCGCGGCCGAAACGGTCGAACATCTCGGCGATCTCGGCTTCGGTGGCGATCAGGGGCGGGCAGAAGGCGACGCTGTCGAGGATGGCCCGCAGGATGACCCCGTGCTCCTGGGCGAAGGAGACGGTCTTCATCGCCACGCCCTGTTTCGGGTCGAAGGGCTCCTTCGTCGCCTTGTCCTTGACCAGTTCGATTGCCCCAACCAGCCCGATTCCGCGGACTTCGCCGACGAGCGGGTGATCGGCAAACCGTCGCAGACCCGCCTGGAAGACCGGGGCCAAGGCCCGGACGTGCGACAGGATGTCCCGCTCCTCGTAGATCTTCAGGGTCTCGAGAGCGACGGCGGCGCTCACCGGATGGCCGGAATAGGTGAAGCCGTGGCCGAAGGTGCCGATCCGGCCGCTGTTGTCACGAATCGCCTGATAGATCTTGTCGTTGATCAGCACGGCGGCGATCGGCAGATAGGCCGAGGATAGCTGCTTGGCGACGGTCATGATGTCGGGCTGCAGCCGGAAGGTCTCGGTGCCGAACATGTTGCCGGTGCGACCGAAACCGGTGATCACCTCGTCGGCAATGAAAAGAATATCGTACTTCTTCAGGACCGCCTGGACCTTCTCGAAATAGGTGGCCGGCGGAACGATGACGCCGCCGGCGCCCTGCACCGGCTCGGCGATGAAGGCGGCGACCGTGTCCGGCCCTTCGTCGAGGATAAGCTTCTCCAGATTGGCGGCCATGCGGCTCGCGAAGTCTTCCTCCGATTCGCCCTCTTGGCCGAAGCGATAGTGATGCGGGCAATCGGTGTGCAGGATATTGGCGATCGGCAGGTCGAAATCGATGTGGTTGGTGGGCAGTCCGGTCAGGCTCGCCGCGGCGACGGTGACGCCGTGATAGCCCTTCAGGCGAGAGATGATCTTCTTCTTCTGGGGCCGGCCGATGGCGTTGTTGTAGTACCAGACCATCTTGACGACGGTGTCATTGGCCTCCGAGCCCGAATTCGTGAAGAACACCTTCGACATGGGCACCGGCGCGATCTCGATCAGCTTCTCGGCGAGGTCGATGGCCACGTTCGCGGCTTTGTGGGTGAAGTTGTGGTAGTAGGGGAGCTTGCGCAGCTGCCGCGTTGCCGCCTCGACCAGTCGTTCCTCGCCAAATCCCAGGGAGGCGCACCAGAGCCCGGCCATGCCTTCGATGTAGGCCTTGCCGTTCTCGTCGTAGACGTAGACGCCCTTGCCCTCGGTCAGGACAAGCGGACCCTCGGCTTCGTGCTTCACCGCATTGGTGTAGGGGTGCAAGTGGTAAGCGATATCCCGCGCGCTGGCGGAATTGCTCCGCTGGGTCATGATCTCCTCATGTCTTGTTCGATGATCGGGTGGCAACGCACCCGCGCGGGGTCGTAAGCGCGAACGCCCGCGTCCGTCCGACTTTCTCCGGCCACTATCGGCCCTGGCCGGGCCAAAGTCAAAGGGGCGGGTGGAGGTTTCGAGAGCCAACGGTGCGGTTGCGCGGTCCCGATTCCGGCGCCGCGGCCCGGCCGTGACGGGGCCTCGCGGCACGGGCGTGCCCGGTCATTTCGGTTGGCCCAGGATCGCGGCCCGGATCACTTGTTCGAGGTCCTGCGGCTGGAACGGCTTCTGGAGCGTCGCGACGTTGCAGAAGGGATCGCGCAACCCGGCGGAGCCGTAGCCGGTCACGAACACGAAGGGGATGTCCCGATCCGCCAGCGCTTCGGCAACGGGATAGATCTCCTGTCCGGCGAGATTGACGTCGAGAATGGCGCCGTCGAACGTTTCCTGCCGCGCCAGGTCGAGGGCCTGCGGCACGCGATTGGCCGGACCGACGACCGTGCAGCCGAGGTCGTCCAGCATGTCCTCGAGCATCATTGCGACCAGCATTTCGTCTTCCGCCACGAGAATGCGGAGCCCGGCGATGCCGTGCCGGTCTTTGGAGGGGGGCATTGTCATTCGATGTGAACCGCTGACAGGGGGAAGATCGATCCGGGGGTCGGCAGGAGGCCCGCGCCGCCCACGGCCAGGTGCCGGGGGCCGAGAACGGGACAGCGGGAGGCCCCGTTGAGGTCCGGGCGTGCGCGATCCGGCCGGACGAGGGCCGGATCTCGCGCCGCCGAGCAGGACGGGCGGCGCAACCGGCTTGTCGTCGGTCAGGCCATCCGCCGCCTGCCCTTCCGCGCCCATGATCCACGCAACTGCCTCCGGATCGTTCTTTGGAGCGAAATCCTAACGGGAAGAGAACGCGCAGACCAATGTATGAGTTCAATGGAGGCCTGACTGCGGGCAGGACGCCTCGGCGGGGTATTCGATTCGACGGAAACGGAAGCGGACCTATAATTGGTAGTTGGCAGTTGGGCGCCAGGCCGTCGAATCCGCTTGAGGGAGGAGCCGCGATGCTCCGTGATGCTGCCGTGGCCGCGAATGTCGCTTGGCTCGCCGTCGCGCTCGCCTACATGCTTGCGGCGGGAGATCTCGACGGCGAGACACTCTTTGTCTTCGTCCTGATCGGAATCGGCTTTCCCTGCCTCAATCTTCTCGCCCTGTTCAGAGGTGAGGCGGGCGAGGAGCGGTGGAGCCGCAGGCGGTGTCACTCGCGCCCGTAGCTGTCGTCGAGGCGGACGATGTCGTCCTCCCCCAGATAGCCGCCGGACTGCACCTCGATGATGTGCAGCGGCTCGTCGGTCAGGTTCTCCAGCCGATGAACGGTGCCCACGGGGATGTAGGTCGATTCGTTCTCCTGCAGATCGAACACCTCGGTCCCGCGGGTGACGCGCGCGGTGCCGCGCACCACCACCCAGTGCTCGGCGCGGTGCGCGT
>CAZKCM010000037.1:0-41554 GCA_964551315.1 uncultured Rhodospirillaceae bacterium
TCGACGAGCCGACCAACGACCTCGACGTCGATACGCTCCGGGCGCTTGAGGAGGCGCTGCTGGAGTTCGCCGGCTGCGCCGTGGTCATCAGCCACGACCGCTGGTTCCTCGACCGCATCGCCACGCACATCCTGGCCTTCGAGGGCGACAGCCAGGTCGTCTGGTTCGAGGGCAACTTCCAGGACTACGAGGCCGACCGCCGTCGGCGCCTGGGCGCGGAAGCGGACCAGCCGCACCGGATCAAGTTCAAGCCCCTGACTCGGGGGTAAGCCGCCTCGGGGGCAAGCCGCCGGGGTGATCCCCGGGGCGACGATCCCTCGCGATGCGACCGGGCGGGCGCATGGTGGTGCGCCCGTCTCCGTCTGACGCTTACCTGGTCTTTTGCCGCAGCAGGTCGAGCAGGCCGGCGATCCTGCCGCCGCTGCTTTGGATCGCGGAGGCGAAATCGGCCCGCTGGGTGACGACCATGCTGACTCCTTCGATGATGATGTCGATCACCTTGAATCCGCCGTCGCCGTTCCGCAGCCGCCAATCGACGCGGATCGCTTCGCCGGTCGGGCGGAACACCGTGCTGTGCACGATGACATGGCTTTTTTCCTGCCGCGTTCCGTGGACCTGGAACCGCTCGCCGGAATACTCGACGAAGCGCGCGGCATAGGACTTCACGATGAAGGCCTCGAACAGACGGAGGAACTCCTCCCGTTCGGCGTCCGAGGCGGTGCGCCAGTACCGGCCGAGCACGACGCGTCCGATCGTCGGGATGTCGAAGCTTTGGTCCAGCATGGCGCGAAAGCGGCGCTCGCGCTCTTCGGGCGGCAGTTCGGGGCCGGTCAGCGCCTCGACCGCGTAGATCCCCAGCTGCTCGATGAACCCTTCCGGGTCGGCGACGACGTGGTCTGCGCCGGCCCCGAGGGCGCCGGAAACGGCCCCAAGCGCCATCCCAAGGCCGGCCAAGCCGGCGGTCAATAGGCTACGACGGGACAGTGATGCCATCGATCAGTTCGCTTCCGTTTCCAGATCCTGTTCCAGCTCTTCCTCGAAGGGATCCTCGAAAGGGTCCTCGTACGGTGTGCCCGGGAAGGCGTCGGCATCGGGCGCCGGCGCTCCGTTGCGGATCTCCGCATTGCGCCGTTGCCGATAGAGGCTGCGGACCGTCGCGTAGTAATCGATGGCGCTTTCCTGGATCGCCTCGACGGTGTCCAGATTGCGCGCCCGGGTATCGACGCCTTCCAACCCGTTACGCGCCAGCTCGATGTCGTTCTGGACGAAATAGCCGAACGGGTCGAGGAAGAAGTCCACGACCCGGCCCGTAAGATCGCGCGGATTGGAGGGCCCGAGCAGCGGCAGCACGAGGTAGGGGCCTTCCCCGACTCCGGCGACCGCGAGGGTCTGGCCGAAATCCTCGTCGTGGTATTCGAGCCCCAGTTCCGACGCGACGTCGAACAGGCCGAGCAGCCCGATCGTGCTGTTGATCAGGAAGCGGCCGGCGGTGGTCTGCGCCCGTTCCCCGTTGCCCTGGAGCAGGTCGTTCGCCAGGACCACCGGTGCGCTCAGGTTCTGCAGGACGTTGCGGATGCCGTCCTGGACCGGGTTGGGAAGGGCTATGTAGTACCAGCCGGCGACCGGCTTGAGGAAGAGTTCGTCGAGGGCGTAGTTGACTTCGAAGATGTACCGGTTCAGCGGTTCGAGCGGATCGTTCGCCTCCTCATAGGCGGCCAGCAGCTCCGGGTCCGTCGGCTTTGTCGCGCAACCGGCCGTCAGCGCCGCTGCCACGCAGATGCAGGCGGTTGCGAGAAGACGGCGGTGCGGAGACATGATTGATCGCATAAAGGCCGTTATGTCGTCTTCCGAAGTCACGGGGCGTCGGTTCCAGGGACAACCGGGCCCAAGCCGGGCCGCTGCACCTCGCCCGGCGATCCAAGCCGACTTTTCCGTCGGACGACGACCGGACACCGGATTCGGGCACCAAGTCCCTGAAACCTCGCTTTCGCCGAAAACTCCGGGCAAATACCCCCTGTCTTTTGCTCGGCTCAGGTAGCACAAGCACCGGGAAAACACCAGTCGGGCGCAGGGTCCGGAACCGCCCGTCCGACACACCTGTTGCGGAAATGCCTCACCTTCGACGGTCTTATCGGGCGGAGGGTGCGGTTCCCGTTGCCGAATCTTGGGTTCGTCGAGGCTGCGCTCCCGGGCGCCGGCGGCCGCGCTCGCCGGGCGTCGCCCCGGTCTTGGAAGGTTGCAGCGGGCACTCGGAGGCAGCTCTACCTCGGCGGTCCCGTCGGGAGGCGTTGCTCGGCAGACACACCCGCCCCCATCGCCGCCGAGGGCCCGATCGACTGCCACATTGCGGGGGAGGGAACCATGTCGACGGGTGGGGCGTCCTTTCCACGGGAAGGATCACCTCGGCCGCGCCGTCCTTGCACAGGGGGGCTATGAGAATGGCTGAAGCTTCGCGGCATTCGGGGGCGGGATACCCGGCGCCTCGCGAATCCGAACGATCCATGGCAGGGCCCCGGGACACCTTGCCCGCCGCCGACCTCGTTGGGGCGCTTGCGATGTGGTCCCGTTGCACGGTTCTCCGGAGGTCACGGTAATGCGATACCGCTCGGGGCGAAGCCGCCGCGGAACGGGAGAGTGGCTGAACGCCTCGGCGATGGACGCGCGGCGCGTCTGGTTCGAGACCGCTCTCTTCGTCGGCCTCACTGTTCTCGTCCGTCTGCCGGAACTACGGCAGGATCCGCATATCGACGAGTTCTTCCACATTCTGGCGGCCCGGTCGTGGCTGGCCGAGGGCGAGCTGCGGATCGCCGACGGGATTTACGACCGGGGGGCGCTCTACACGATGTTGCTGGGCTGGTGGTTCGGGCTGTTCGGCGACGGCCTGACGAGCGCGCGCCTGCCCTCCGTGATCGCCGGCAGCCTGTGGGTGGCGGCGGTTTTCCTGTGGACGCGGCGGGCGGCGGGGGCCGGCGCCGCCTGGGCGGCGGGAGCGCTGTTCGCGCTCGCCCCGGGCGCCATCTGGCTGTCCCAGTTCACGCGCTTCTACGCCGTTCACGGGCTCCTGTTCTGGCTGGGCGCTGTGGGCGTCTACCGGCTTTTCAGCCGTCCGCTCCGGCCGATCGACCTGGCGGTCATACCGGGCGTGGCGCTGTGTTTCGGGATCGCCCTGCATCTGCAGCTGATCACGGTGATTGGCCTGCTGGGCCTCGGGCTCTGGGTCGCGGGCGTGGTTTGCATGGCTTGGCTCCGGGCTGATCTTCCGCGCCGAACGCGCACCCTCGGCGTCATCGCGGCCGCGGCGCTCGCGATCGTCGGCGCGGCCGTGCTGCTTCGCACGGGTCTCGCCGTCAAGCTGTGGGAAACCTATCGCGACGTGACCTACTGGAACGCCGAGGTGCAGGCCTACGAAGCCTATTACTTCAACCTCTTCCTGGCACAGTACCCGACGCTGTGGCCGTTCCTGCCGGTTGCAGTCCTCGTGGCGGTGGCCAGCCGGCCGCGGCCGGCGCTGTTCGCGGCGACCGTGTTCGGCACGGCCTTCCTGCTGCATTCCTTCGCCGGCAACAAGCTGGAGCGCTACATCTACTATGCGATGCCGTTCTTGTTCGTGCTCTGGGGCATCGCGCTCGCACAGGTCCTGCCCGCGGCGTCGCGCTGGCTGCTCGCCGTGACCGATCGCGGCCTCGCCGCCCTGCACCTCGACAAGCCGGAGTGGCTTCGGCGGTCGGCCCGATGGGGCGTGCCCGCCGCCGCCGCGGCCTTTCTGGTGGTCGCCAACCCCGCCTTCACCCAGACGGCGGAATCGCTGCTCAACCCGCGCGAGCCGGTGCGCACGCGCGCCTGGAACGCCGCGCGCGAGCGGCTCGGGCCGCTTCTCGACCGGGTCGATGTCCTCGTCACCACGGACGAGCTGCGCTCGCTCTACTATCTCGGCCGGTCCGACATCCTGCTGAACCGGATCCGCCTGATGGAGACGCCGAAGCCGGCCGAGTTCAAGGACGACCCCCGCACCGGCCGGCCGATCATCGCCGAGTTCGCCTCCTTTGCGCGGGTGCTGGACTGCTATCCGAGCGGGCTCTTCATAACCGAGGAACGGTACTGGGGCAGCGCGGAGCATGGCGGACCCGAGGCGGCCGCGCTGCTGACCGAGCGTGCGGACCCGATCCCGCTGCCCGAATCGGTCAATCCCCCCGGTCCCTACCGGTTGCGGATCTATCGCTGGGACCGGATGGGGCCCGTCGACCCGGCGCGCTGCGCGTCCCTGCCGAACCTCACGGCCGCGGCGGAGGAGCGCTGATGCCGGGGACGCTTCTGCCAAGGCAGGCCCGTCAACTGACCGTTTCGGCGTAGTGGCAGGCGACCAGACGGCCGTCGACGCGCCGCAGCTCCGGGCGGACCGCGGCGCATTCCTCGGTGGCGAAGGGGCAGCGCCGGTGGAACGGGCAGCCGGGCGGCGGGTCGAGGGGCGAGGGCAGCTCGCCCCTGACGGCGATGCGGCGGGAGCGCGCCGCCGGGTCGACGGAGGGCGTGCTCGCCAGCAGGACCCGGGTGTAGGGATGGCGCGGCCGGGCGAAGATCGCCTCCTTCGGCCCGTGCTCCACGGGACGGCCGAGATACATCACCATCACCTCGGCGGCGATGTGGCGCACCACGCTGAGGTCGTGCGAGATGAACAGGTAGGCGAGGTCGAACTCCTCCTGCAGGTCCATCATCAGGTTGAGCACCTGCGCCCGGATCGACACGTCGAGCGCGCTCACCGGCTCGTCGGCGACGACGATGCGCGGGCGCAGCATCAGCGCCCGGGCGATGGCGATACGCTGGCGCTGCCCGCCCGAAAACATATGCGGGTAGCGGCCGTAGAACTCCGGCCGCAAGCCCACCTTCTCCATCATGGCGCGCGCCGCCTCCGCCCGCTCAGCCGGGCCGAGGCGCGTGTTGATGCGCAGCGGCTCTTCCAGGATGGCGCCGATCTTCTTGCGCGGGTTGAGCGAGGCGAAGGGATTCTGGAACACCATCTGGACGAATGGCCGCAGACGCCGGAGCTCGGCGCGGTTCGCTCCGGCGATCTCGGTTCCGGCGATCACCAGCCGTCCGGAGCTCGGCGGCTCGATCATCGTCACCAGGCGGGCGAGCGTCGACTTGCCGCAGCCCGATTCGCCGACGACGGCCAGGGTCTGCCCGGCGGACAGCGTAAAGCTCGCCCCGGCGACGGCACGCAGAAGGGCCGTTGGCCGGAACGGTCCCGTGCGGACGCGGTAGTCGCGGGTAAGGTTCTCGGCCTCGAGGACGACGGTCCCGGTCACGACACCGCCTCCGTCTCGTCCTCCTTGTTGGTGGGCTTGCCATCGACCAGCGCGTAGTGGCAGCGCACCAGACGGCCGCGCTCATCGGGGCGGAGGAGCGGCTGCTCCTCGACGCAGCGCCGCTCGGCGAAACGGCAGCGCGGATGAAACAGGCAGCCGCGCGGCCGGTCCTCGATCCCGGGCACCACCCCGGGGATCGTCGGGAGGCGGCGCCGGCCGACGCTGCGCTCCGGCAGCGCGTCGAGAAGGGCGGCGGTGTAGGGATGGGCGGGGTTCGCGAACAGGGCGTCGGCCGGCTGCTCCTCGACCTGCTGTCCGGCATACATGACCATGACCCGCTCGGCGGTCTCGGCGACCACGCCCATGTCGTGCGTGATCAGGATGAGGGCCATGCCTCGGTCCCGCTGCAGATCGATCAGCAGGTCGAGGATCTGCGCCTGGATGGTCACGTCGAGCGCGGTGGTCGGCTCGTCCGCGATCAGCAGCCGCGGGTTGCAGGCGATCGCCATGGCGATCATTACCCGCTGGTTCATGCCGCCCGAAAGCTGGTGCGGAAAGGCCTTGAGGCGGCTCTCCGGCGCCGGGATGCCGACCTGGCCCAGAAGCTCGACCGTGCGGCGGCGGCGGTCGGCGCGGCTGCCGCCCTCGTGCACCTTGAGCGTTTCCATGATCTGGAAACCGACGGTGAAGGAGGGGTTGAGACTCGTGATCGGCTCCTGGAACACCATCGCGATGTCCTTGCCGATGATGCGCCGCCGCTGGGCGGAAGTCATGGCGAGAAGGTCCCGGCCCTCGAAGGTCATTCGGTCGGCGGTGACGCGGCCGGGCCAGGCGATCAGGCCCATGAGCGCCAGCATCGAGACGCTCTTGCCGGACCCCGATTCGCCGACGATGCCGAGCACCTCGCCCGGTTCGATGGTGAGGTCGAGGCCGTCGACCGCGCGGAAGAGGCCGCGTGCCGTCTGGAACTCGACGACCAGGTTGCGGATTTCGATCAGCGCCGCCATCAGCGCTTCAGCTTCGGGTCGAGGGCATCGCGCAACCCGTCGCCCGCCAGGTTGAAGGCCAGAACGGTGATCAGGATGGCCAGCCCGGGGAAAGTGACGACCCACCAAGCGCTCTGCACGAACTCGCGGGCCTTGGCTAGCATGCTGCCCCATTCCGGCGTCGGCGGCTGCGCGCCCAGACCGAGGAATCCCAGCGCCGCCGCCTCCAGGATCGCGGTGGAGAAGCCCAGCGTCGCCTGGACGATGAGCGGCGCCATGCAGTTCGGCAGCACGGTCACGAACATCAGCCGCGCCAGCCCGGCGCCGCTGACGCGCGAGGCGGTGACGTACTCCTTGGTGATCTCGGTGATGACCGCGGCGCGCGCGAGCCGGACGTAATGCGGCAGCACGACGATGGAAACGGCCATGATCGCATTGGTGAGGCTGGGGCCGAGGATCGCGACGATGACGATGGCGAGCAGCAAGGCCGGGAACGCCAGCATGATGTCCATCGCCCGCATGATCACGTCCTCGACGAGGCCCCGGAAGAATCCGGCGATGAGGCCGAGCAGGACGCCGGCTGCGAGCGACAGGGTCACGACGATGCAGCCGATGAGCAGCGAATAGCGTGCGCCGTAGATGAGCCGCGACAGGATGTCCCGGCCGACGTCGTCGGTGCCGAGCAGGAAGCGCGTTGATCCGCCTTCGGCCCAGAAGGGCGGCACCAGGAAGGCGTCCCGGAACTGCTCGATCGGGGAATAGGGTGCGATCAAATCGGCGAAGACGGCGACGAAGGCCATGAGGAGGATGATGGCGAGTCCGGCCACGGCGCCCTTGTTCTCGGCGAAGGACGACCAGAACTCGCGCAAGGGGCCCGGCGGCGCCGGGGCGGTGGCGGTGCGCAGTTCGGGGGTATCGACCTCGATTGCCATGGTCAGCCTGCGTGCCGGATGCGCGGGTTGATGAGGCCGTAGAGCAGGTCCACGGCCAGATTCACCAGCATGATGATGACCGCGACCAGCAGGATCCCGCCCTGTAGCGCGGGGTAGTCGCGCCGGTAGATCGATTCGACCAGCCACTTGCCGATGCCGGGCCAGGCGAAGATCGTCTCCGTGAGGATGGCCCCGGCCAGAAGCACGCCGGTCTGCAGGCCGATGACGGTGACCACCGGGACAAGGGCATTGCGCAGCGCGTGCAGGCCGATCACCCGGGCCGGCGACAGCCCCTTCGCGCGGGCGGTGCGGATGTAATCCTCGCCCAGCACCTCGAGCATCGAAGACCGCGTCATGCGCGCAATCACGGCCAGCGGAATGGTTCCGAGCACGACGGCGGGCAGGATCAGGTGGCGCAGCGCGGACCGGAAGGCGCCTTCCTGCCCGGACAGCAGGCTGTCGATCAGCATGAAGCCGGTGACCGGCTCGAAGTAGTAGAGCAGCGAGATCCGCCCCGAAACCGGCGTCCAGCCAAGGTTGACCGAGAACAGGATGATGAGCAGCAGGCCCCACCAAAAGATCGGCATGGAGTAGCCGGTAAGCGAGAGGCCCATGACCGAATGGTCCCAGACCGAGCCCCGCCTCACGCCAGCGAGGATGCCGGCCGGAAGCCCCACGATCACGGCGAACAGCATTGCGCAGATCGAGAGCTCGAGCGTCGCCGGGAACAGTGTCATGAACTCGGTCAGGACCGGCCGCTTGGTGACGAGGGAACGGCCGAGGTCGCCTTGCAGGACGTCGGCGATGTAGGTGCCGTATTGGATGAGGATCGGCTGGTCGAAGCCGTATTGGTGGCGAAGCTCCGCGTAGCGTTCCGGGGAAACGCCGCGCTCGCCCGCGAGCAGCAGGATCGGATCGCCCGGGATCAGACGGATCATCGCGAAGGTCAGCAGCGTAACCCCGAAGAAGGTCGGGATCAGCAGCGCCACCTTGGTCAGCAAGAATCGAAACATCGCCGCAAAAGCTAAGCGGCGGAGGAGGTTCGCCAACCTCCTCCGCCGATCATGATCCCGGGCGGGCCTCTATTCCTTGAGGTCCACGCCGTAGAAGTCGTGCTTGCCGAACGGGCTCATCTTGTAGCCCACGACCTCCTTGCGCATCGGCATGAAGACGACGGAGTGGGCGATGGTGACCCACGGCGCCTCTTCCTTGAAGATGACCTGCGCCTTCTCGTAAAGCTCGGCCCGCCGGTCCTGGTCAGAGATCTGCCTCGCCTGCACGATGAGATCGTCGAACGGCTTGTGGCACCAGCGGGCGCGGTTGGCCCCGTCGTTGGCCGCGTCGCAGCCCAGCAGGACAAAGAGGAAGTTGTCGGGGTCGCCGTTGTCGCCGGTCCAGCCCAGCAGGACGGTCTGGTGCTCGCCGCGCAGCGAGCGCTCGAGATACTCGCCCCACTCGTAGGTGACGATCTTCGCGTTCACGCCGACCGCCTGCCAGTCGGCCTGGATCATCTCGGCCATGCGCTGTGCGTTCGGGTTGTAGGGCCGTTGCACCGGCATCGCCCAGATGTCGGTCTGAAAGCCGTTCGCATAACCGGCCTCGGCCAGGAGCGCCCGCGCCCGCTCCGGATCATAGGGGTAGTCCTCGACGTTGTCGTTGTAGGACCACATGGTCGGCGGGATCGGGTTCTTGGCCTTCGTGCCGGCGCCCTGATAGACCGCCTCGATGATGGCGTCCTTGTTGATCGCCATGTTGAGCGCCTGGCGCACCCGCTTGTCGGTGAACGGCTCCTTCGTCGTGTTGAAGCCAAGGTAGCCGACGTTCAGCCCCTCCTGCTCCATGACGGTGAGGTTGGGGTTCTTCTTCATCGCCGCGATGTCGGCCGGATTCGGATAGGGCATGATATGGCACTCGCCGGCCTGCAGCTTTGCGTAGCGGACGCTGGCGTCCGGCGTGATGGCGAAGACAAGGTCGTCGATCGGCGCCTTGCCCTCCCAATAATCCGGGTTGGCCTTGTAGCGAATCACCGCGTCCTTCTGATAGGCGACGAGCTGGAACGGTCCGGTTCCGACCGGCTGCAGGTCGATCTGCTCCGGCGTGCCGGCCTCCATCATCTGCTCGGCATACTCGGCCGACAGGATCGAGGCGAAGTCCATCGCCATGTCGGCGAGGAACGGCGCGTTGGGCGCGTTCAGCACGAACCGCACCGTGCGGTTGTCGACCTTTTCGATCGACTTGATCAGCTCCGGCATGCCCATGGACACGAAGTACTCGTAGGTGCCGCCCGACACGCCGTGGTAGGGATGCTGCGCGTCCCACTGCCGCATGAAGCTGAAGATCACGTCGTCGGCGTTGAACTCGCGCGTCGGCGTGAACGTGCTGGTGGTGTGGAACTTGACGCCGCTGCGCAGGTGGAAGGTGTAGGTCAGGCCGTCATCGGAGATCTCCCAGGACTCGGCGAGGCCGGGCTCGATCTCGGTCCCGCCCCGGACGAATTCGACGAGCCGGTCATAGACCGCCACCGACGAGGCGTCGAAGGTTGTGCCAGCGGTGTAGAGCTGCGGGTTGAAGCCCTCCGGGCTCCCCTCCGAGCAGTAGACCAGCGTTTTTGCCTGGGCGGAAGCCATGACGCCCAGGGCGAAGGCCACGACGACCGTGGTTCTCAGAAGTCGGCGTTTCATTGCTCGATTCATCTCCCTGCTGGTCGTTAAGGTTGGTTATTCGGGGGCGGGGTTTTTTGTTGCGTCTATTTCCGCCTCTTCAACGGACGGTAGGCCCGCCGCTTTGCCACTGTCAATGGACTCCGCCATACCGATTGACGGCGGCCGCCGGATCGATATGGTTCCCGTCCATGGACGACATCGCCCCAACCGCCATCGAGGCACCCTTCACGGTCGAGGGCCTTTCGGTTCGACCGGAATGGATCGATTTCAACGGCCACATGAACGTGGCCTACTACCTCAAGGCCTTCGACATGGCGTTCGACTCGATCTACGAGCGCCTTGGCCTGAGCGCCGAAGACCTGAAGGACACGAACGCCTCGACCTTCAGCGCCGAGATACACCTCACCTATCAGCGCGAGGTGCTGGAAGGCGACCCGTTGCGGATCACCACCCAGCTCCTCGGTTTCGACCCCAAGCGCTTCCACTATATCCAGTGCATGTACCACGCGCGGGAGGGCTATCTCGCCGCGACCTGCGAGTGGCTGATCCTCTACATCGACATGACGCGCCGGAAGGTCGCCGTCATGCCGGAGACGTTGCAGCGGCATCTGGCCCGCGTTCTCGAGGCGCATTCCGCCGTCCCGGTCCCGCCCGAGGTGGGGCGGCGAATCAGCCTCGCCAACCGCCCGCCACGGTGACCCGGTGCGCGCGCGGCCGGGAACCGGTCAGTAGGTCGGCTCCAGCCGCAGCCAGGCGTATCGGTCGCCCGAGCGCACGGTGACCTCCGCCGTCGCGCCGTCGGCGCGGAGGACGCGCAGCGGCACCTCGACCCCCGGATCCCCCAGCGCCCAGACCTTGCGGTAGAAATCGGCCAGGCCGTCGATCGGCGCGCCGGCCACGCTCACGATCATGTCGCCGGGGCGGATGCCGGCGCTGGCGGCAGGACCGCCGGCGGAGACGCCGGTGACGACGATGTGTCCCTGCAGCTCCTCGGCGAAGAGGCCGAGCCAGGGGTGCGGCGGGTGGGTGCTGCGCCCGGTCTTCAGAAGCTCCGGCAGAATCGGCTTCAACGCGTCGATCGGAACGAACATGTTGCCGGGCAGGGCCGACCCGTCGCCGCGGCTGTCGCCGACCAGGAGCGAGCCGATGCCGAGCAGCCGGCCGTCGCGCCCGATCAGCGCCGCGCCGCCGAAGGCGCCGTGGGGCGGGCTCGTGAAGATCGCGTCGGGGAGGAGATACTCCCAATAGCCGGCGAAGTCCCGCCTTGAAACGACGAGCGCCGGATGAACGGCGGGCGGGTCGCCCTGGCTTACCACCAATACCTCGTCGCGCGGTTTGAGCGCCGCGGAGTCGCCGAGGGCCACCGGCTTGAGGTCGAGGGGGTGCGCGGCGCGGACCAGGCCGAAGCCGGTTTCGTGGTCGTAGCCGACGATGTCGGCGGCGACGGGCCGCCCGTCGGGCCCGGTGATCTCCACGAGCCCGGCCTCGAGGATCACGTAGCCGATCGTGAGGATCAGCCCGTCCTCGCCAATGACGATGCCGGAGCCTTCGCGCAGGAGGCCGAGCGAGTCGGCCGTGCGCGCGTTCGGCGGTATGTCGGCGCGCACGCCGACGACGGCGTTGAGGATGTCCTCCGCGCGAACCTGCGCCGCCGGTTGGCCCGGCGCGGCGAGGCCGAGGGCGGTAAGCCAGAGGAGGGTCGACAGAAGGCGGACGCCGAGAACGGCCCGGCGGCCGGAACGGTGCCGGAGCTCCGGCCGGAGACTTGGGACGGGGCGGGACGGCTGCGCCATGGGACCCCTCCGTGAGTCTTTACGGAAAAGATTGGATTAGCGCGGGACCGCTGGCAAGCCCTCTGCGGGATCTCGCCCGGGGGGCGCTCCGGATCCTGCTTCCGGGCGGATCCGCCCAAGGCAACGTCCCTATGGTCAATCACCCCGGCCGGCTATTTAGCCGATCGCCGCCGTGCTGCGCCGCTCCAGGCGCCTTCTGTGGCTCGGGGCGACCGAGCCGCGCGCCCGTGAGGGCCACCCGCAGCCGGATCGCTCACAACCGGCTCAAATGGCCCGGCGGGCGGTCCCCGAGGTCAATCCTCGAGCAGTCGCCCCGTGCGGTGGGGCAGGGGACGGGTGCCGACCACCTTCGCCACCGTATCGCCCGGGCGGACCAGCCGGGCGAGGCGTCGCGACAGGAGAAGGCCGTCGGTGCCGGACCGGATCGGCGTCCGCGCCGTCCGCGGGTCTTCGGCCGTGGGATCGACCAGCTCGGCGATGAGGTCGCCCTCCTTGACCCGGGCGCCGAGCGGCTGGCGATAGGCCAGCACGCCGGCGCCGGGCGAGCGCACCACGTCGCAGGCGTCGAGCCGCGTGGCCTCGCACAGGGCCGGCGGCAACGGGCCGGGATCGCCGGCGACCAGCCCGCGGCGCTGCAGGAAGCGGAACAAGGCCGCGGCGTCGGGCCCGGCCAACTCGTCGGCGACATCGGCGCGGCCCCGATATTCGATCGTCGCCGCGAGGCAGGCGGCCGGGATCGGCCGGTCCGGGCCAAACGCCGCCGCCAGACGGGTCCAGGGGGTGCTGAAGGCCTCGTCGAAGGAGGCCCCGCCGGAATCCTCGGCCAGCAGCGTTGCGCGGCTGCCGATTTCCGCCGAGAGGTCGGCCGCGTCCGGCCAATGGGCCGGGATCAGGAACAGGTGGGGCAGCGCCTCGTCGTCGCAATGAAGGTCGAGGACGATGTCGGCGTCGTAGGCGAGCCGGGCGAGCGTCAGGCGCAGGCTCGCCATCTCGGTCGACGGGGACAACTGGGCGAGGTTCTCGCCCATCGCCGCGCGGATCGTCTCGACATTGGCCGCGGGATCCGCACCGATCCGGTCGCGCAGCCGGTCGGCGAGGCCGGCGGCAAGATCCGGCCAGCTGCGGTTGAAGTTGCCGCCTCCGCCCAGCTCATAGCGCCCGGCCAGCATGCCGTTGAGCACCTGCCCCGCGCCGATCGGGTTGGCCACGGGCACGAGGACGATCTCGCCGAGAATCCGGCCCTGCCGGTCGGCCTCGTCCAGAAGACCGATGAGATGGTGCTGGACGAGCATGGCCGGAATCTCGTCCGCGTGGAGCGACGCCTGCAGGTAGGCCTTCGGCCGGGCGCCGGGCCGCCCATAGCGGTGGACCACAACGTGGCGGTCGGTGCCGGGGCTGTTCTGCTGGAGGCGGAGTCGTTCGATCTGCTTGGGCATGGCGTGCAATCGGAGCGGGTAGGTTTCGTGTCGTAGGTTCGCGCCGGCACTATGGGCCAGCGGCACGGCCTCTGCTATAGATTTTCGCGCCATGAGCGATCTGGACGCCGCCTTGCGGCGCTTTTTCTCGGCCCTTGAAGACCGTTTGACGGCCGGCGCGGCGCGCGAGGCCGATGCCGAGGCGGCGGCCGGGATCGCCGCCTTCGCCCGGGATGTCGCCGCTGTCCGCCCCGTCCCCCGACCCGATTCGGGCCCGCCGGTTCCGCCGCTGCCGGTCTGCCGGTTCTGGGACGCCGCGCTCGCCGGCGCGACCGCGGTGCCGGCAGAGGAGGTTCGTGCGCTCGGGCCGGCCCTGCGCTGGACGCAGAACCCGAATTACCGCCGCCGGCCTCCGGACCCGCGATTCCTCGAAAACTATGGCTATGCGGTGATTGCGGGGCCGGAATCGGCGGCGGACCCGCCGCTCGTCGCCGGAAACGGCGGGCTTGCGGTCGGGCTGCTGCTCCTCGGCCCGGGCACGCATTATCCCCTGCACCGTCACCCGGCCACCGAGCTCTACTGCGTGATCGGCGGCGCGGCCGAGTGGCGCCGCGGCGATTCGCCGTGGCGGGTGCAGCCGCCCGGCGCCCTCATTCATCACCCCTCCGGTCTCGCGCACGCGACGCGGACCGGCGCCGAACCGCTGCTTGCCGTCTATCTCTGGCGGGGCGATCTCGCAACCCGCGCCAGGCTGATCGCGGCGGATGCCGGCGCGCCGGATTCCGGATTGCCAGGCCAGGTCCGGCCGTGAAAAAGCCAGATCGTCCCCGAACCGCCCAATCGCTTCCGAATCGAACGAGAGTCCTGCCTTGGATCCTGCCATGACCGATGCCGCTGCCTCGCCCTCGCCCGGCGCATCCGCCGCCGAAACCCCGGAACTGGGGCCCCTGATCGTCGCCGTTGCGCCGAACGGGGCGCGCAAGACCAAGGCGGACCACCCGGCCCTGCCGGTGACGGCCGAGGAGATCGCCGCCGCCGCGGCGGCCTGCCGCGAGGCCGGTGCGGCGATGATTCATCTGCACGTGCGCGACCGCGACGGCGCGCATCTGCTGGACGCCGAGGCTTACCGGCGGGCAACCGCAGCGATTCGGCGCGAGGTCGGCGACGACCTCGTCGTTCAGATCACCACCGAATCGGTCGGCCGCTACGGGCCGGCGGAGCAGATGGCGGTCGTCCGCGCCGTCCGGCCGGAGGCCGTCTCGATCGCGATCCGGGAGATCGTGCCGGACGAGGCCGCCGAGCCGGCCGCCGCCGAGTTCCTCGCCTGGCTCGCCCGCGAGCGGGTGATGCCGCAATACATCCTCTATTCCGCCGAAGATCTTGAGCGATTCCGCGGCTTGCGCCGGCGCGGCCTGATCCCGGGCGAGCGGCCGTTCGCGCTGTTCGTGCTTGGCCGGTACGCCCGCGGGCAGCGCTCATTGCCGGCCGATCTGCTGCCCTTCGTTAACCCACTGCCGGTTGACATCGACTGGGCAATCTGTGCTTTTGGTCCGTGGGAGAATGCTTGCGCGCTCGCTGCGGCGGCGCTAGGGGGCCACGTCCGCGTCGGTTTCGAGAACAACACACAACTCGCCGACGGTCGTACCGCACCCGACAACGCTGCCCTGGTCGCCCAGGTCGCGGCGGGGGCGGCGCTGCTTGGACGCAAACTTGCCGATGCGGCGGCCGCAAGGGCGCTGCTGTCGGCGTCCGTTTGAGACGCGCGAGCCTCCGTGGTCCTGGGGCCGGGAGAGTTGTGAATCCGGGCTGTAAACGAGGGAGCTACGTCATGAAGAAAATCTTGCTTTCCTGCGCTTCGGCGGTCATCGCGGCCGGTATCGCGATCGGATCGGGCGGGTCCTCCGCCGTTGCCCAGGAGCAGCAGTTCGTCACGATCGGCACCGGTGGCGTCACCGGCGTGTACTACGCCGCGGGCGGTGCCATCTGCCGGCTGGTCAACGCCACCCGCAAGGAGCACGGCATCCGCTGCTCGGTGGAATCGACCGGCGGCTCGGTGTTCAACGTCAACACCATTCGCGCCGGCGAACTCGATTTCGGCATGGTGCAGTCGGACGTGCAGTACAACGCCTATCACGGCGAGGGGCAGTTCGCGAACGCCGAGCCCTATGAGGCGCTGCGCGCGGTCTTCTCCGTGCATCCGGAGCCGTTCACCGTCGTCGCCCGGAAGGAGGCGAACGTCAAGACCTTCGACGACTTCAAGGGCAAGCGGTTCAACGTCGGCAACCCCGGCTCCGGCACGCGCTCCTCGATGGAGGAGCTGCTCGCGGCCAAGGGCTGGTCGATCCAGGACTTCTCTCTGGCCTCCGAGCTGAAGGCGGACGAGCACGGCCCGGCGCTCTGCGACAACAAGATCGACGGCTTCTTCTATGCCGTCGGCCATCCCTCGGCCAACATCCAGGACCCGACCACGGCCTGCGGGGCGCAGCTCGTGCCGCTGACCGGACCGGCCATCGACAAGCTGGTGGACGACAATCCGTACTACGCGAAAGTCACGATCCCCGGCGGCCTGTACGCGAACAACCCGCAGCCGACGGAGACCTACGGCGTGCTGGCGACCTTCGTGACCTCGACGGACACGCCGGCCGACGTCGTCTACACGATCGTCAAGTCGGTGTTCGAGAACTTCGACCAGTTCAAGAGCCTGCATCCGGCCTTCGCGAATCTGGAACCGCAGGACATGATCAAGAACGGCCTTTCGGCGCCGCTGCACGAGGGCGCCGTGCGCTATTACAAGGAAAAAGGCTGGATGTAACGGGTGGCCCGTGCGGCTCCCTTTCCCTTGCAGGGCGGGGAGGATGCGCGGGCGTGTCTGGCTTCCGTGATCTCGTAGGGGCGGGTTTGAAACCCGCCCCTACACGAATCGACAACTGACCCCGCCCTCTCCCACGCCGGTTCCGGCGGCAATGTCAACGAAGCGCGGGCGAAGCTCGCAGAGGGAAGAGGGGCCTTCTGGGAGGGCAGCCGTGAATCAAACCAGATCGACCAACGGACCGAACGACCGCACGGCGCAGGACATCGTCGCCGAGGTCGATACCGGTGCCAGGCAGCCCGTCGGCATCGCCGGACGCGTTCTGCTGCTGACGGCACTGGCATGGTCGCTGTTCCAGCTCTGGTACGCCTCGCCGCTGCCCTTCATGCTCAACCTTTTCATCCTCAACGACACCGAGGCGCGCTCGATCCATCTCGCCTTCGCCGTCTTTCTCGGCTTCACCGCCTATCCCGCCTTCGCGCGCTCGCCGCGCGGTCATGTGCCGGTACAGGATTGGGTGCTGGCGCTGATCGGTGCCTTCTGCGCCGGCTACCTGTTCCTGTTCTATCGCGATCTGGCGCAGCGGCCGGGGCTGCCGACGACGTTCGACATCGTCGTCTCGGTCGTCGGGCTCGTCCTGCTGCTGGAGGCGTCGCGCCGGGCGCTGGGGCCGGCGCTGAGCATCGTGGCGCTCATCTTCATCGGCTATACCTTCGCCGGTCCCTATCTGCCGGCCATGATGTCGCATGGCGGCGCCTCGGTGAACCGGGCGATGTCGCAGTACTGGCTCACCACCGAAGGCGTGTTCGGGGTCGCGCTCGGCGTCTCGACGAGCTTTGTCTTCCTGTTCGTCCTGTTCGGCTCGCTGCTGGAGCGGGCCGGGGCCGGCAACTACTTCATCAAGCTGTCCTTCGCGCTGCTCGGCCATCTGCGTGGTGGGCCGGCGAAGGCGGCGGTGGTCTCCTCGGGGACGACGGGGCTGATCTCCGGCTCGTCGATCGCCAACGTGGTGACCACGGGCACCTTCACGATCCCGCTGATGAAGCGGGTCGGCTTCCCCGGTTACAAAGCCGGCGCCGTCGAGGTCGCGGCCTCGGTGAACGGGCAGATCATGCCGCCGGTCATGGGCGCGGCTGCCTTCCTGATCGCCGAGTATGTCGGCATTTCCTACCTCGACGTGGTGAAGCACGCCTTCCTGCCGGCGATCATCACCTACGTCGCGCTGTTCTACATCGTCCATCTCGAGGCGGTGAAGGCGAACATGCAGGGCCTGCCGAAGCCGCACCAGCGAAGCCGGGCGCAGGCGCTCGCCTCCTTCGGCATGACGGCGGCGGGCTTCGTCATCCTCGCCGGTCTGGTTTATTACGGCATCGGCTGGACGAAGCAGGTCTTTGGCGACGCCGCCACATGGGTGATCGGCATCGTCGGTGTCGCGGCCTATGTCGCCCTGATGGCCTATCGGGCGCGGTTCCCGGACCTGGAGCTGGACGATCCCGATGCGGAGATCGTGTCGCTGCCGGAGGTCGGCCCGACCGCGAAAACGGGGCTGCATTTCCTTTTGCCGGTCGTGGTCCTGGTCTGGTGCCTCATGGTGGAGCGGTTCTCGCCCGGGCTCTCCGCCTTCTACGGCACCGTGGTCATGATCCTCATCATGGTGACGCAGCGGCCCCTGACCCAGTTCTTCCGCGGCCAGCGGGATCTGGTGGGGCCGTTCTGGCTCGGCTGCCGGGAACTGCTCGACGGGCTGGTCGGCGGCGCGCGCAACATGATCGGCATCGGCATCGCCACCGCCGCGGCGGGGATCGTTGTCGGCACCGTCTCGCTGACCGGGGTCGGCCTGGTCATGACCGAGCTCGTCGGCTTCCTGTCCGGCGGCAATTTGATGGTGATGCTGCTGCTGACGGCGGTCATTTGCCTGATCCTGGGGATGGGCCTGCCGACCACGGCCAACTACATCGTCGTCGCCACCCTGATGGCGCCCGTGGTCGTGCAGCTCGGGGCGGAGCACGGCCTTGCCGTGCCCCTGGTCGCGGTGCATCTGTTCGTCTTCTATTTCGGCCTGATGGCGGACGTTACGCCGCCGGTGGGCCTCGCCTCCTTCGCTGCCTCCGCAGTGTCCGGGGCCGATCCGATCCGGACCGGCGTGCAGGCCTTCCGCTACGAGATCCGGACGGCGCTGCTGCCCTTCATCTTCATCTTCAACACCCAGCTTCTGCTGATCGGCGTGGAGGGTCCGGTTCACCTTGCGCTCACCGTCGGGAGCGCGCTGCTCGCCATGCTCCTGTTCGTGTCCGCGACGCAGGGATACTTCCTCGTGCGGAGCCGCTGGTACGAGACGGCCGCGCTGTTCCTCATCTGCTTCACGCTGTTCCGGCCGGGCTTCTGGATGGACATGGTCTATCCTCCCTACCAGACGGTGGAGGCGAGCCGGCTCGAGCAGTTGGTCGCGGCGACGCCGCCGGGGGGCTTCCTGCGGCTGCAGGCCTCCGGGCAGGATTTCCTCACCGGCCGCGAGATCGACAAGACGGTGCAGCTCCGTTTGCCGGGCTCCGGCTCCGCGGCGGAGCGGCTGCGCGCGGCCGGCCTCACGGTGATGCCGCAGGGTGAGGAGGTCGCAATACTGAGCGTCGCCTTCGGCAGCGAGGCAGAGGCGCTCGGCCTCGATCTCGGCTGGACGATCCGCGGCATCGAGGTGCCCACGGACCGGCCGGCGAAGGAGTGGCTGTTCCTTCCCGCGCTCGCGCTGCTCGCCCTGGTCGTCGCCTCCCAATGGGGGCGGCGTCGGCGCATGGCCGCCGTGACAGCCTGACGTCGTTCTCGGCCGGGGGGCTAGAGCGCCGGCCGGCGCCGTCGCAAACCGCGCACAGATTTGAGTTCAGCTCACCTTGGACTTAGGCCGAATCCGCCCGAAGCGCATGATGCGGTGCCGGTTTCCGCACATTGGCTTCGCCGGTGTCTCGGCCGTTGGCCGAATGGGACGCCGGAGGCGGACCGCGCCTGTACTGTCTCGGCGTACATCCCATGACTCGCTTGAAGGCGGTGCTAAAGGCGCTTTCTGACTCGTAGCCGAGCGACAGCGCGACGGCGGAGACCGGGTCATCGGTGTTCTCAAACCTGTCACAGGCGAGCATCATGCGCCAGCGCGACAGGTAGTCCATGGGGGTCTCGCCGACCGTCTCCTTGAACTTCAGGGCGAAGCTGGATCGCGACATGCCGGCGCGCTCGGCGAGTGTCTGCAGAGTCCAGCGATACGCAGGATCGGCATGAATGGCGGCAATCGCAGCGCCGAGCCGTTTGTCCGCAAGGGCGAAGAACCATCCGACGCCGTCGTTCGGTCCTTCCTCCAGATGCAGTCGCAGGGCCTGGACCAACATCATGTGCGCAAGATGCTGCGCAATGAGCGAGCCGCCCGGACGCCGCTCACGCAACTCCTGCCGCATGCGCTCAACCGACCAGAGCAACGCGCTCTGCTCGGACTCTCTTCGGATGTGGACGATGGGCGGAAGCATGCGAAGAAGGCTGGTCGAATTTCGGCCGCTCACGGCAAAGCGGCTGCCGACCAGGAAAAAGTCGCCGCCGCCATTGATCGTTACAACGCCGCCCGGGTTGACCGGCGGGAAGAACTCGCTGGAATCAACAGGCGTTAAAGCGATGTCGCTCGCGAGCCGGAAGTTCCGGCCGCTCGGCAATACGAAGCAATCGCCCGCTCCCAACCTCACGGGTTCGGCGAGATCCTCCACGAGCAGCCAGCATTCACCCGATATCACCGCGTAGCATTTCATTCGGTTCTGCTGGTGGGAGAACCGAATCGACCAGTCGCCGCCCGCGTCGAAACCGGAGGACACATAGCTGCGCGGCTTGAGCAAGGACAGGACGTCCGACAGCGGGTCCATGAAGCCTTCTGGACGATCGCGAAGATAATATGGACTTCCGAGCATAGATCGCACTTCTCCGGCTGTCTATCTTTGGGCCGCGCGGCAACAAGCCGCCTTCATGAACTTTGGTTTTGGCATCGACAAGCTGACATGAAGGCAAATATCGAAGCCCATAACCTTGCAGCTTTGCTTCTCGTCGCCACAAGCGCATCTGCCATCTCTCCAGCGCCATCGGCCGCCCCGACGGGGCCCAGCGCGCGGCAATCATCGCCTGTCTCGAAAATCAGTAACCCTCCCGGGGAAAAGCAGTCATGACAGCGTTTACGATCAACGGACGCGCGGTAGACGTTGCCGCCGAGCCCGATACGCCACTTCTGTGGGTGATCCGCGAGCATTTGAAGCTTACCGGCACCAAATTCGGCTGCGGCATCGGGCAGTGCGGTGCCTGCACGGTTCATGTCGACGGCGCGCCGACGCGCTCCTGCATAACCTGGCTCGAGGACGTGGCCGGCCGGGAGGTGACGACGATCGAAGGCCTGTCGCCGGACGCCAGCCATCCGCTTCAAAGAGCCTGGATCGACGACCAGGTGCCGCAATGCGGCTATTGCCAGTCCGGGCAGATCATGCAGGCGGCGGCTCTTCTTGAGAGCAACCCCAACCCCACGCGCGAGCAGATCGTCGAACATATGGACGGCAACATCTGCCGCTGCGGGACCTATGTGCGCATCATCCGCGCCATTCAGCGCGCCGCACGGGAGGCCTGAGACATGACCGGGACAGTCAAGCTTCATAGTCGCGCGATCTCGCGGCGCAGCTTCCTCGTTTCCGTTGGCGGTTTCGGTGTCGCGGTTGCGTTCGGTGGTCCGACCCGGAATGTCTTTGGCGCGACAATGGCGTCAGTCGTCGAGGGCGATTACCTCCCCAACGCATGGGTGACCATCGCGGGCGATGGAACCGTGACGATCATGTCGCCTGCCTCCGAGATGGGGCAAGGCATCATGACCACTCTGCCGCTTCTCATCGCGGAAGAAATGGATGCTGATTGGGAGATGGTCCGCGTTGTTCAGGCTCCATCCGATGCGGATAAATACGGCAATCCCGGCTTCTATGGCATCCAGCTCACGGGCGGCAGCGAATCCACGCGAGGCTACTTTGATTTGTTGCGGCTGATTGGGGCTCAGACGCGCAAGGTGATTGTGACGAGCGGCGCTGGCATGTTGAACGTCCCCGTCAGCGAACTCACGACCGAACCCGGCAGGATCGTACATGCTCCGTCGGGACGTTCACTCAGCTTCGGCGAGATCGCCGCGAACGGTGTTCTTCCCGATCCGCTGCCGCAGGCTACCGAAGCGGATCTGAAGCCGCAAGAACAGTGGCGCTATATCGGCAGGCGTGACATCCCCCGCGTCGACGTGCCCGCGAAGGTCGACGGGAGCGCGATCTACGGCATGGACGTGCAGCTTCCCAACATGCTGTACGGCGCAGTATTGCGGGCGCCGGTCCAGGGCGAGCGACCGGAGAGAATCGACGCGGAAGCCAGAGCCGTGCCCGGCGTCACGCATATCGTTCCTCTCTCCTACGGCGTCGGAATTATCGGTGAGACAGTGGAAGCAACGATGCGGGCCAAGGACCTGCTCAATGTGACATGGAGCACGTCCTCACGGATCCGCAACTACACGAGCGACCGGCTTCTGGAACAGTATCGCAGCGTTGGCCGCGACCTCTCCCAGACCGGCGTCGAGGCGCTCTCGGAGGGTGATGCTGATGCCGCGATCACGAATGCCGCGACGGTCATTGAAGCCGACTACATGAGCGATCTTGTTTGCCATGCGACCATGGAGCCGATGAACGCTACCGCGCTCGTGAGCGGCGATACGGTGGAAGTCTGGGCACCGACCCAGGGACCGACGGGTACCCAGAGGTTTGCCGCAGAGGTTGTCGGTACCACACCCGACAAGGTCAAGGTGAACACGACCCTGCTTGGCGGCGGTTTCGGCCGCAAGGCCGAGGCGGACTTCATTGTCGATGCGGTGTCGCTGGCGAGGGAGGCCGAGGGCCGCCCGGTCAAGGTCATCTGGAGCCGCGAGGACGATGTCCGGCACGACAAATTCCGACCGCTCGTGGCGCAGCACATTCAGGTCGGGCTCGACGCCGATGGCAACATCACCGGCTGGCGCCATCGCATCGTGGCGGACTCCATTTTCGCCCGGACGATGCCTGACTTGTTCCAGAGCCAGGGTGGTCATGACGATGTCGTGACGGAGGGCGCGCACTTCAACTACACGGTGCCGGCGCATCGGATCGAGTATATCCGCCAGGATAACGGCCTGGACATCGGCTTCTGGTTCGCGGTCGGGGTTGGCTACACGAGGTTCGGCATCGAATGCGTTATCGACGAAATCGCGGCCGCCAGGGGAACCGATCCTCTGCAACTCCGGCTCGAACTCCTGAAGGACCAACCGCGGGCGCGCAACGTCATCGAGACCGTCGCCCGGATGGCGGAATGGGGTCGCCGCCGCGACGGTCGGGCGCTGGGCATCGCCTATTCCGATGCCTTTGGCTCTCATTGTGCGCAGATTGCGGAAGTGTCGCTAAACCGGGAAACCGGTGTGATTAGGGTGCATAAGGTCTGGTGCGCTGTGGATCCGGGGGTGGCGATCCAACCGCGCCACATTGAAGGCATGATGATCGTCGGCATCACGAACGGAACGAGCCACGCGCTGTTCGAGCAGATCAACATCATCGACGGCGAGGTGCAGGAAGGAAACTTTGACACCTATCGGGTCATACGCATGTCCGAGGCGCCCGAAATCGAGGTGGCCGTGGTCCCGACGTCTGGAAGTCCGGTCGGAGGCATGGGCCAGGTCGGCCTGCCGCCGGTCGGTCCGGCGATCGCCAACGCGGTGGCGCGGCTTACCGGCGGCGTGCGGCTTCGGCACTATCCGTTCCTGCCCGAGCGCGTGCTGGCGGCATTGAGCGCCTAAATCCGGAGATGCCCTCCACGCGGGTTGCGCACGCCGTGTCGCCGTCGCCGGCGCAATCTCATCGAGCACCCGTTCCGCCGCCCTGAGAACCAGCGGTGCTTCGCCATCCGACACGACCGCCGCGCCGGGACCGACCTCGCAGCCCGCGCGCCCGTGCCCGTGACGGCTGACTGGGCCTGACTAAGGTCTCTACCTGGGTCGTGAACCCATAAATCGGGATTGACCGAGATATTGGGTAGCGGAACGGCCGCTTTTCTGCGGATAAACTGCCGCTTGCGGTCGTTGGGACGCGGAAGGCCGACAACCCGAACTGTCAGAGGGATGCCAAGCTATGGCCGAGACGTTGACCATCTGGACCTATGACTGGGTCCCCGCAGGCCCGCGCGGATTCGTGCGCGACCTGCGTCTGCGATGGGCCGCGGAGGAAGCAAACCTTGCCTATGACGTGCGCGCTGTCCCGTTCGAGGATCGCGAGACCAATCATCTCGACAGCCAGCCGTTCGGGCAGGTTCCGTTCCTGGCGGATGGCAATGTCAAGATTTTCGAGACCGGGGCGTGCCTGCTGCATCTGGCGCGCAAAAGTGAAAAGCTGATGCCGCGTGATGCGTCCGGTGCGGCGGAAACGCTTCAGTGGGTCATTGCCGCCCTCAATTCGATTGAAATGGTGACCGTCCCTTGGTGGTTTTTGAAAGTGTCCGGCCAAGAGGATAATGGACTGGCCGACTGGATGGGCAAGCGGCTTGCCCAACTTGAGGCGGTGCTGAGCGAACGTGACTGGCTCGCTGCCGATCGCTTCACCGTGGCAGACCTGATTATGGCGGACGTGCTGCGAGTTCCGGAGGTGCGCGCTCACGGTGAGCGTCCCGCGAGCGAAGCCTATGTCGCACGTCTCACCGCCCGTCCCGCGTTCCGAAAGGCTCATTCCGACCAAATCGCGCATTTCGCGGCGGCGGACGATGAGTGGTCAAACCGCGGATGATTGATCGCGCGGCTTTCGGACGGACAAACGTCCGCTAATGGGCGTTCGCCGCCGCGTCGCCACCCGCTATGACAGGCTCGCGGCCAACGTTCTCGCTATGGTCCAATTCGCCTCAATACGGCTGCGGTTGCGAGCTTATGAGTCTATGACCTAGTCCTCTCCGGCCGCGCTTCCGACTGCGACCTCGCGGCGCCGCTTGACCCGCTCGCGCAGGCGCTGGATCGTCACATACAGCATCGGGATCACGAACAGACCGAGGGTAGAGGCCGCGATCATGCCGCCGAACACGGCCGTCGAGACGGATCGCCGGCTGGCTGCCGCCGCGCCTTCGGCGATCACGAGCGGGATCAGGCCGGAGATGAACGCCAAGCTGGTCATGACCACGGCGCGGAAGCGCAGGCGTGCCCCCTCGGTGGCCGCCTCCTCGATGCCCGAGCCGCGTTCCCGCGCCTCCTTGGCGAATTCGACGATCAGGATGGCGTTCTTGCTGGCCAGCGCGATCAGCACGACGATGCCGATCTGCGCATAGACGTTGTTCGCCAATCCGGTGAGCAGGAGGGCGACCATCGCCCCGAAGAGCCCGATGGAGACCGACATCAGAACCGCCAGAGGGATCGTCCAGCTCTCGTAGAGGGCGACGAGGAAGAGATAGGCGAACAGCACCGCCAGCGCGAGGATGATGGGCGTCTGCCCGGCGGCCTCGATCTCCTGGAGCGACAGGCCCGACCACTCGTAGTCATATTCGGCCGGCAGCGTTTCGGCCGCCACGGCCGCCATCGCCGCGATCGCCTCGCCGGAGCTGCGGCCCGGTGCGGGCGAGCCGTTCACCGTGACGCTCCGAAGGTTGTTGTACCGGGTGATCGCCTGCGGTCCGAGCTCGAGACGTACCGTCGCCAGGCTGCGCAGCGGCACCATCGCGCCGTTCGCGCTGCGCAGATGGATGCGCCACAGATCCTCCACGGCGTCGCGGTCCGCCGCCTCCGCCGCCACCTTCACCTGCCAGGTCCGCCCGAAGAGATTGAAGTCGTTGACGTAGAGGCCGCCCAGCGTGGTCTGCAGCGCGTTGTAGATGTCGGCAACGGCGACGCCGAGGATCTGGGCCTTGTCGCGGTCGATCTCGATGAAAAGCCGCGGCGTGTCCACCGCGAACGTCGTGAAGACCTGGCTGAGCACGGGATTCTGGTTCGCGGCGATGATCAACGCGCCGGACACCGAGGCAAGATCGGTCAGGCTGCCGCCCGCCAGATCCTGAAGCCGGAGATCGAACCCGCCGACATTGCCGATGCCGGCGATCGCGGGAACGTTGAACGCGAGGACCTGTGCCTCCGCGATGGCCGCGACCCGGCGCTGCGCTTCGGCCAGCACATCGAAGGCCGAGATACCCTGCTCGATGCGTTCGTCGAACGGATCGAGCAACAGCACCATGAACGCGCTGTTGCCGACCTGGAGGTTTTGCAACAGGCTGAACCCGGCCACCGCCGTCACGCTGCGGATGCCCGGGATGTCGCGGACCTGCGCTTCGACCTCCCGCACGACGCGCTCGGTCCGGTTGAGCGCGGCGCTTTGCGGCAGCGTGACCTCCATGAACAGCGCGCCCTGGTCCTCTTCGGGGACGAAGCCGGTGGGGACGACGCGCGACAGGCCGTAATAACCGGCAAAGGCCGCCGCCACGGCGACGAGCGAGAAGGCGGCGATCCGCACCAGCCGCGCGACGGTCCACGCATAGCCGTTTCGGACGTCGTCGATACGCCCCTGAATCCAGCGCATGATGCGGCCGTGCCCCTCTCCCGGCCGCAGAAGCAGCGCGCAGAGCGCCGGGCTCAGGGTCAGTGCGTTGACGGCCGACAGCAGCATGGCGACCGACACGGTCAGCGCGAACTGGGCGTAGAGCGCGCCGGTGATGCCCGGAATGAATCCGACCGGCACGAACACCGAGAGCAGCACGAGGGTGATCGCGATGATCGCCGGGGTGATCTGGGCCATGGCCTTGCGCGTCGCCTCGCGCGGCGGCAGACGCTCCTCGCGCATGACCCGATCGACGTTCTCGACGACCACGATCGCGTCGTCGACCACGATGCCGATCGACAGCACCATGGCGAAGAGCGAGATCGTGTTGGCCGATTGCCCGAACAGCAGGAGGAAGGCGAAGGTGCCGATCAGCGACACCGGGATGGCGATCATCGGGATGATCGTGGCGCGCCAGGACCCCAGAAACAGGAAGACGACCACGAGCACGAGCAGGAACGCCTCGACGAGGGTCTGGACCACCTCCTCGATCGAGGCCGTGACGAACACGGTCGTGTCATAGGTGGATTCGTAGCGCACGCCCTCGGGAAAGCGCTCCGACAGGCGATCGAGCGTCTCGGTGACGCTTTCCGCGGTGGTCACCGCATTGGCGCCCGGCGACTGGAACACACCGATGACCGCGGCCGGACGACCGTTGGACGTGCCCGCCGAGGCATAGGACCGCGCCGCAAGCTCGACCCGCGCGACGTCGCCCAGCCTGAGGACGGATCCGTCCGGGTTGGCGCGCAGCACGATGTTCTCGAACTCGCTCGCGTCGGACAAGCGACCCTGCGCCTGCAACGGAATCTCGATCTGTTGGTAATCCGGCATCGGCGGGGCGCCGATGGCGCCGACGGCCGCCTGCACGTTCTGGGACCGGATCGCGGCGACCACGTCGTTCGGCGACAGGTTGAGGCTCGTCAGCCGGTCCGTGTCCAGCCAGATGCGCATGCTGTAGTCGTACTGGCTGAACAGCCGCGCCTCGCCGACGCCCGGCACCCGGGACAGGGCGTCGAGCAGGTTGAGGCGCGCGTAGTTGTTGAGGAAGAGGAGATCGTACTCCGCCTTGTCGGAGACGAGGCTGATCAGTTGCAGAAAGGAGGTGGACTGCTTGCGCACGGTGAGGCCCAGCCGGCGCACGTCCTCGGGAAGCTGGGACTCCGCCAGCGCGACCCGGTTCTGGACATTGACGGTGTTGATGTCCGGATTGGTGCCCACCTCGAAGGTGACGTTCAGCGAATAGCTGCCGTCGTTGCCGCTGGTCGACTCCATGTAGATCATGCCGTCGACGCCGTTCACCTGCGCCTCGATCGGCTGGGCCACGGTTGCCTCGACGGTCTCGGCGTTGGCGCCGGGATACTGGGCGGTGACGGAAACCTGCGGCGGCACGATGTCCGGGAACTGGGCGACCGGCAGGCGGGTGAGGGAGAGCAGCCCGGCGAGCGTGATCACGATCGAAAGGACGAACGCCAGACGGGGCCTGTCGATGAAGATGTAGGACAGCAAGACTCACATTCCGGCGGTCGCGCTTTGCGCGGGATGGGGCTCGACCGGCGCGCCGGGTCGCACCCGCTGCACGCCCTCGACGATCACGCGGTCTCCTTCCTCGAGGCCCGACCGGACGACGACGCGGCCGCGCGCCAGCGTTTCCCCCAGCTCGACCCGGCGGACCTCGGCCCGGTTGTCCGGAGTGACGGCCAGCACGAAATTGCCTTCCTGATCCGTCAGAACGGCCGCCTGCTGCAACGCGATCGCGAGGTCGGGCTCGCCCTCCTGGACCACGACCTGGACGAACTGCCCGTCGCGGAGAAGGCCATCGGGGTTGGGCACCACGGCGCGGACCTGCACCGTGTCCGTGCCGCGGTCCACGCTGGTGGCCACGAAATCGATCCGCCCGGTGTGCGGGTACTCGCTGCCGTCGGAAAGGCGCAGCCGCACCACGAAGCCGCTCGGCTGTATCCTGCCGGCCTTCGCGGCCTGCTGCACCTGCAGCATAACGCGCTGGCTGACCGGAAAGAGGGCGTAGATCGGGTCCTGATTGACGATTTCCGTCAGCGGCGATGAATCCGGCCCGACAAGGTCGCCGACGTCGAAGTTCGCGCGGCCGGTCCGGCCCGCGATGGGGGCGTCGATCTCGGTGTAGCCGAGATCGATCTCGGCCTGGCGGAGCGCGGCCTGCGCCTGCAGCACCGATGCCTCGGCGGTGCGGGCCGCGGCCTCGCGCTCGTCCACGGTGGCCTCCGGGATGTTGCCGCGTCGCACCAGCTCCCGCGCGCGGCGAAGCTGGGCCTGGGCGTTCTGCAGTTCGGCCTCCGCGGCGGCGAGGTCCGCACGGCGCCGCTCCACCTCTGCGGCGTAGGTCTCGCTCTCGATGCGAAAGAGAAGCTGTCCCTGCTTCACCGTCTCGCCTTCCTTGAACAGGCGCTCTTTGATGAACCCGGACACGCGGGCGCGGACCTCCACCTTCTGGATCGCCTCGAGGCGGCCGACGAAGGTCTCCGCAACGGTCACCGGCTCCGGCCGCACTGCGACCACGCCGACCGGCACCGGCTGCGCCGGTGTCTGCTGCGCCTGGTTCGCCGCGTTCTCGCCGTCGCAGGCCGCGAGCGCGACGCCGAGAAGCGGCCCGACGACCGCCTTGCGCAGGCGCCGGAGGCACGCCGGGGCGCTTCGGAAGGCGTGCTCCGTCATGGGGTGCGGCATTCCTCCGGTATGAGCGTGGCAGGGTTGCGGGCCGGCGCTATTCATCAACGCCTTCGCGGGACACAAGGTTCACGCGGCCTCCGGCATCGGAAAGAACGCGGCGACCCAGGCGCGCCGTCGATCTGAGGGAACCGGGCTCTTGGGGGCTGAGTCGGGGCGGGCGGGGTGCTATATATCCCGGGCCATGACCCATTCTTCGGAGATCCAGGACGGTCGGCCCGCGGCCGGACCAAACGCGACGGCAGCGTACCCCTACCTCGCCGGCCTGAACGAGGCCCAGCGCACCGCCGTCGAGACGCTCGACGGGCCGGTGCTGGTCCTCGCTGGCGCCGGCACCGGCAAGACGCGGGTGCTGACCACGCGGCTCGCCCACATCCTCATGACCGGCCGCGCCGCACCGGCGCAGATCCTCGCCGTCACTTTCACCAACAAGGCGGCGCTCGAGATGAAGGAGCGGATCGCCGCGCTGATCGGCCGCCCGGTCGAGGGCTGGTGGCTCGGCACCTTCCACGCGCTGGCCGCCCGCATCCTGCGCCGCCACGCCGAGCTCGTCGGGCTGAAGCCGAACTTCACCATCCTCGACACCGACGACCAGATCCGGTTGGTGAAGCAGCTCCTCCGCGCGGCCGACATCGACGACAGGAAGTGGCCGGCCCGCACGCTGCTCGGCGTCATCGAGCGGTGGAAGGATCGCGGCCTGACGCCCGAGAAGGTCGGTATCGGCGAGCAGGGCGACCTCGCCGGCGGCCGGATGCTGGAGCTCTACCGCGACTATCAGGAACGGCTGCGGACGCTGAACGCCTGCGACTTCGGCGACCTGTTGCTGCACAATCTGACGCTGTTCACGAGCGAGCAGGACCTGCTGCGGTCTTACCAGCAGCGGTTCCGCTACATCCTGGTGGACGAGTACCAGGACACCAACGTGGCCCAGTATCTCTGGCTGCGCCTGCTCGCCCAGGGGCACCGGAACATCTGCTGCGTCGGCGACGACGACCAGTCGATCTATGGCTGGCGCGGCGCGGAGGTCGGCAACATCCTGCGCTTCGAGACCGATTTCCCGGGCGCCTGCGTCGTCCGGCTCGAACGCAACTACCGGTCCACGCATCACATCCTCGGCGCCGCGTCCGGCCTCATCGCCAAGAACACCGGGCGGCTCGGCAAGACGCTGTGGACGGAGGCCAAGACGGGCGAGAAGGTCCGCCTGCGCGGCCTCTGGGACGGGGAGGAGGAGGCGCGCTTCGTCGGCGACGAGATCGAGGCGCTGCAGCGGCAGGGCGTGTCCCTGGGCGCGATGGCCGTGCTGGTGCGGGCCGGCTTCCAGACCCGCGAGTTCGAGGAGCGGTTTATCACCCTCGGCATTCCCTACCGTGTCGTCGGCGGCCCGCGCTTCTACGAGCGACAGGAGATCCGTGACGCGATCGCCTATTTGCGCGTCCTCCACCAGCCGGACGACGACCTCGCTTTCGAACGCATCGTCAACACGCCGCGCCGCGGCATCGGCGACGCCACCGTCCGGACGCTCCACGCGATCGCTCGCGCGCAAGGGCTGTCCATGACCGCCGCGGCGGCGAGGCTCATCGAGACGGACGAGCTGAAGCCGGCGGCCCGGCGGGCGCTCGGCGGCCTGCTCAGCGACTTCGACCGCTGGCGCGCGCTCGCCGCCGAGCAGAGCCATACGGAGCTGGCGCAGCTCGTGCTCGACGAATCCGGCTACACGGCGATGTGGCAGGCCGACAAGTCGCCGGACGCGCCCGGCCGGCTCGAGAACCTGAAGGAGCTGATCGTCGCCATGGAGGAGTTCGAGAACCTCGGCGGCTTCCTCGAGCATATCAGTCTCGTGATGGAAAACGCCGAGGCCGCGCCCGGCGACATGGTCACCGTGATGACCCTGCACAGCGCCAAGGGGCTGGAGTTCGACATCGTGTTCCTGCCCGGTTGGGAGGAGGGGCTGTTCCCGCATCAGCGCGCCCTCGACGAGTCCGGCACCGCCGGGTTGGAGGAGGAGCGGCGGCTTGCCTATGTCGGGCTCACCCGCGCCCGCCGCCGGGCCTATGTCTCCTATGCGGCCAACCGGCGGGTCCACAATCTGTGGCAGAGCGCGATTCCGTCGCGTTTCGTCGACGAGCTGCCGCCCGAACATGTCGAGCTCCTTGCCGAGCCCGGCCTCTACGGCGCCGCCCGCTGGGGCGGGGAAGGCGTGGGCGCCTGGACGACGGGCGGGTTGGGCGGCCCGGCGGCCGCCCGCGGCTTTGCCCCGGACCGCGGCGGTGCCTGGCCGCGGCGCGGCGAAGGCCGGCTCATCGAGGGTGAGGCGCGGGTCGTGGCCGGCCCCGCGGCGTCGGGTCCCTACCGGGCGGGCGCCCGCGTGTTCCACCAGAAGTTCGGCTATGGTCGCGTTGCCGCGGTCGAAGGCGACAAGCTGGAGATCGAGTTCGACAAGGCCGGTTCGAAGAAGGTCATGGCGAGCTTCGTCGTTCCGGCCGATCAGGCCGGGTGAGGGGCCCCATGTCCGGTGCAGCCATGACCGCCGACAATCCCCTCTGGTCGATCCGCGTCCCGGTGCCCGCCGCCGCGGTCGAGGCCCTCGCTCGTGTCGAGGCGGCGCTGGAGCCCTTCGCGATCGCTCTGTCGAGCTTCGAGGTCGAGGGCGGCCCGGCCTGGGTCGTCGAGGCGCTGAGCTCCGGGCAGCCCGACAGCCGGGCGGTCCGTCGGGCCCTGGCCGAAGCCGGGGTCGACGGGGAGGCCGCGGTGACGATCGAACCCGTGGCGGACCGGGACTGGATCGCGGAGTGCCAGCGGAACATGCCGCCTCTGCGCGCCGGGCGGTTCTTCGTGCACGGCGCCCACATCCCCGCCGCTGCCGCGCCGCGCGGCACGCTGGCCCTGGAGATCGATCCCGGGCTCGCCTTCGGCACCGGTCACCACGAATCGACCCGCGGCTGTCTGCTTGCCATCGATCGGCTGGCCCGCCGGCGGCGGTTTGCCCGCCCGCTCGACATGGGCTGCGGCAGCGGCATCCTGGCCCTCGCCATGGCCCGGCTCTGGGGTGTTCCGGTCCTCGCCTGCGACAACGACCCGCAGGCCGTCGCCGTGGCCCGCGAGAATGCCCGGCTCAACGGGCTCGATGCGCTTGTCCGGGTGGTGAAGAGCCAGGGCTACGCGGCCGCGGCGGTCCGCCGCCGCGCCCCCTTCGACCTGGTCGTGGCGAACATCCTGGCGCGGCCGCTCTGCCGCATGGCCGGCGCACTGTCGCGGCATCTCGCGGCCGACGGCCTCGCCGTCCTTTCGGGCCTGCTCGCCAACCAGGAAGAGATGGTTCTCGCCGCGCATCGGCCGCACGGCCTCGACCTCGTGGAGCGCCGCCGCCTCGGCGACTGGTCGGTGATCGTCATCGGCCGCGAGCGGCCTCGCGGCCGGTCCCGGTCCGCAATGGGCGCCTGATCCGCCGCGTTTCGGGTCCGCGCGGACGTTCGTCCGGGTCAACCATTAGAGAAGAATCGGTGCTATTCTGGGCCGATTCGGATCGACGGACCGGGGGAATTCGGATGCGACGGCCCATCCTTGCCGCGCTGCTCAGTTTCGGGCTCGGCGGCCCGGCGCAGGCCGCTCTCGACGATGCCGTCACGGCACTGGAGCGTTACGATTACGCGTTCGCCTATACGGAGTTCCTGCCGCTCGCGGAGCGCGGCGACGCGACCGCCCAGTACTATCTCGGCCACATGTACTACTACGGCCTGGGCGTGCCGGCCGATTACGTCCGGGCCTATGAATGGATGCGCAGGTCGGCGGAGCAGCACGATCCGGATGCGGAGACCTTCCTGGGCGACCTGTTCTACGCCGGCGAGGGGGTACCGCAGAACTACGCGCGGGCGGCCTACTGGTATCGAAGGGCGGCCGAGCAAGGCCACCCCTATGCCCGATACAGCCTCGCCTTCATGCAGTTCTACGGCGAAGGGCTGCCGGAGGATCCGGAAGAGGCGATGGCCGTGCTCCACCAGCTCGCCGAGGAGGGCTTCCCCTACGCCCAGCGCAGCCTGGGTTATATCCATGAATACGGGGAGGGCGTGCCACGGAACCTGGAGCGGGCCCTGGAATGGTACCGGCGGGCGGCCGAGCAGGGCGATGTCTACGCGCTCGGGAGTCTGGGCCGGATCTATGGCGAGGGCATCGGCGTCGCCCGCGATCTACCGCAAGCCTACGCCTGGTGGAATCTCGCCGCGGCCCGTGCCGGACCCGGGCCGAACCGCGATTTCGCGGTGCGGCAGCGGGACATGATCGCCGGGCAGCTGAGCGCCGCACGGCTGGCTGAAGCGCAGGCCATGGCCGTCGCCTGGTTCTCGGGCTCCGACGAAGCCGTCGCCCGGCATTCTCCCGATGGCCGGCGCAGCCTGGCAAGGGCCGCATTCAGGGCGGCCCCGCGACCTCCCTCGGAACTCGAGCTCGAAAGTTCGGGCACCGGGTTCGTGGTGAGTCGCGCGAACCACGTGCTGACCAGTCACCACGTCGTCGAAGGCTGTGCCGAGATCCGCGTCACTCCGGCCGGCGGCGAGAGCGCAAGGGCCGAGATCGTCACCGTGGATCCGGAGAGCGACCTCGCCCTACTGCGGCGGCCGGGCAATACCACGGACCACGCGCGGTTTCGCGAGGGACGCGGTATCCGCCAGGGCGAAGGACTCGTGGTCCTCGGATTTCCGCTGCGCGGCATCCTCGCCTCCGGGGTGAATGTCTCGACCGGGGTCGTCAGCGCCGTGGCCGGCATGGGCGACGACCGTCGCCTGATTCAGATCAGCAACCCGGTACAGGCCGGCAACAGCGGCGGGCCGGTCCTTGACATGAGCGGGAACGCCATCGGCGTCGTTACCTCGAAGCTTGACGCGATGGAGATCGAGGCGGCCATCGGCGATCTGCCGCAGAACGTCAACTTCGCCACGTCGCGCGGTGCGGTGTTCGATTTTCTTGAACAGAGCGGCGTGCCGATCGAAACGACGTCCTCCGATCGGCCGATGGAGGTCACCGAAATCGTGGAGCGCGCAAGGCGCTTCACCGTTATCGTCGAGTGCTGGAATTGACCGGTGCCCCGAACGGCGAAACGGCGGCCCCGAAAGGGCCGCCGTGCCGGGGGTCAAGAACGGACCGGGTCCGTTACGCGGCTTTGCTGGACAGGTTGCGGTTGGCCACCGGCTTGCGCAGCGAGCGCAGGGCCAGCTCCTCGGCCACGTCGTCGACCTCGCCGCGGACAAGGCCGATGTCGTTCAGCGTGCGGTCGTCCAGCGCGTAGAGGGCCTTCGCCGCGGAGCGGCTGCGGTTCCACAGGCGCAGCGACCAAAGCATATCGTGCCCGTCCTCCTCGCGCGTCCGGTCGGCCTGGGCCGACGCCTCACGCCGCAACTCGCCCTCCGAAAGGGCGTTGACCACGGCGGGAATGTCTCCGCGGGTCAGCCCGATATCGCTCAGGAGGCGGTCGTCGAGGGCCGAAAGCTCGCGATAGGCCACCTGCCGACGGTAGGCGCGCCGCAGGGGCACGACGATGTGGTCGTTGACGAACCGGCCGACCGTCTGCAGGAACGAGGTTCCCGCGGCCGCCCGGTCGGTCCGGGTGATCGGGCTGGCTTCGGCAGCCGCTTGGTCGGCCACGTCGGCGATTTGCCAGCGCTCGATCCCGATATCGGCCAGCAGGCGGTCGTCGAGGGCAGCCAGCTGCCGGGCGATGGCCGCTCGCCGGAAGCGCCGCCGCAGGGCGGCCAGAAGAGTTCCGCCCATCGCGGCCTCGCCGCGCCGGGCATCGGTCCGGGTGATCACGTCCCGCAGGATCGCCGGGCCCCGGATCACCTTCTCGTTCTCGATTGTCGAATGCATCGGTTACATCCATGCCAAGCGGCCGCCAGCGGCATTGCCGGCGACCTTTACGTGCCACAATATAGGAGTGGCGCGACCATCCCGGCAGCGGGAATGCTGCATTGCAGCAATGCAAGGAGCGCATGGATCTTTTTGCGCAGTAGTTTACGAGTACATGACCGCCTGCGACGGTAAACTTGACCTCTTCGAGAATCCGGAAATTCACATCACAATTCAGCAAAGAAAAGGCAATTTATGGAAAGGACCGAGGCGTCAGAACGAACGGAAATGACCGGCCGCCGCGATCGCGGCGGGGCCGGGGATGAAGCCCTGGCGCGGCTGCTGAGGGAGGCCGGATCGCCGCTGACGCCGGCGGATTTGCGGGCGTTGGTGGCCGGCGTCTGCGCCGCGCCCCCGGGCGAGGACCCGGACGCCTGGATGGTTCTGGTCGCCGAAACGCCGAGCGAGGAGCTGAAAGCGGAGCTTCGGGCGCTTCGGAGAAATACTGAGACGGAATTGCGGGCGAAAGAACAGGCCAATGGCACCGGGGAGTCGTCGGCGACGCGCCTTGCTGCGCTGCGGCAAGAACTGGCGCGGCGGGGACTGACCGGCTTTGTCGTGCCGCGGGCGGATGAGCACCAGGGCGAATACGTCCCGCCGCGCGCGGAACGGCTCGCCTGGCTCACCGGCTTCACCGGCTCGGCCGGCTTCGCGATCGTCCTGCAGGACCGGGCCGCGATCTTCGTTGACGGGCGCTATACGCTGCAGGTCCGCGACCAGGTGGATGTCGGGCTGTTCGAGCCGCGCCACCTGACCGAGCAGCCGCCCGAGGCGTGGATCGCCGAGCGGCTGCCGGCCGGGGGCCGGCTGGGTTACGACCCGTGGCTCCACACGGTGGAGGGCATCAAGCGCCTGCGCCGCGCGGTGGAGCGGGCCGGCGGCGAGCTCGTCGCCTGCGACGGCAACCCGATCGACGCGGTCTGGCGGGATCAGCCGCCGCCGCCGATCGCGCCGGTGGTCCCGCACGAGCTGCGCTTTGCCGGCCTCGATTCGGGGGAGAAGCGGGAGATGCTCGGCCGGAAGCTCCGAGAGGACGGCTTTGCGGCGGCGGTCATCTCCGCGCCGGATTCGATCGCCTGGCTGCTCAACATCCGCGGCGGCGACGTGCCGCATACGCCGCTGCCGCTGTCCTTCGCGATCCTGCACGCCGAGGGCGCGGTGGAGCTGTTCATCGACCGGCGAAAGCTGGCGCCGGGCCTCGAGGCGCATCTCGGCAACGGCGTCTCGATCAACCCGCCCGACGGCTTCGCGGCGGCGCTCGACCGGCTGGGCGCCCGGGACGGGGCCGAAGGGCGGCGCGTCCTGACCGACGCCGCCAGCGGCGCCGTCTGGATCTTCGACCGCCTGTCGGCCGCCGGCGCGCGGCCGGTCGCCGGCGAGGACCCCTGTGCCTTGCCCAAGGCCTGCAAGAACGCGACGGAGATCGCCGGGGCGCGGGCGGCGCACCGGCGCGACGGGGCGGCGCTCACCCGCTTCCTCGCCTGGCTCGCGCGCGAGGCGCCGAAGGGCGGGCTCACCGAGCTCGACGCCGCCGAACGGCTGGCCGCCTTCCGCCGCGAGAACGAGCTGTTCCGGGACCTCAGCTTCGACACCATCTCGGGCGCCGGACCGAACGGCGCGGTCGTCCACTACCGGGTCACGGAGCGGACGAACCGGCGGCTCGAGCCGGGGCAGCTCTATCTCGTCGATTCCGGGGCGCAGTATCTCGACGGCACGACCGACGTGACCCGCACGGTCGCCGTCGGCGCGCCGCCTCCGGGCGCCACCGGGGCCGAGATGCGCGAGCGCTTCACCCGGGTGCTCAAGGGCCACATCGCGCTGGCCACGGTCCGCTTCCCGCGCGGCACCACCGGCAGCCAGCTCGACACGCTCGCCCGGCATGCCCTCTGGCAGGTGGGGCTCGATTTCGACCACGGCACGGGGCACGGGGTCGGCAGCTATCTCGGCGTCCACGAAGGGCCGCAACGCATCTCGAAGATGCCCAACCGCGTGCCGCTCGAGGTCGGCATGATCGTCTCGAACGAGCCCGGCTACTACAAGGCCGGGGCCTACGGCATCCGCATCGAGAACTTGGTGACGGTGGTCCCGGTCGAAGTGCCGGGGGCCGAGCGCCCGATGCTCGGCTTCGAGACCCTGACGCTCGCGCCGATCGACCGGGCGCTGATCGAACCGGCGCTCCTCACGCCGGACGAGGCCGCCTGGCTCGACGCCTATCACGCCCGGGTGCGGGAGACGCTGACTCCGCTCGTCGACGAGGCGACGGCCGCTTGGCTCGCTGAGGCGACGCAACCGCTCGCGGGCTGAGCGCCGTCGGGAGAAAGCTGCATTTGGCCGGACGCCGGGAAGCCGACCGCGCCGTCCACTGCGCCTGCGATTGAACGGACGCTGCGATCAACGGAGGGCGGGCTTGAAACCCGGCGGGATCGGCATGTCCGCGCATCGCGGCAGGGGCCTTGCCCAACATATTTTCGTTTTGTTGGGCAAAGCCGATCCAGGATCGCCTCCGGCGCCGTGCCGGTTGCGCTCAGGCGGTGTATGACCCAAAGTTTGCCCAACAGAAAATATTTTTGTTGGGCAAGGCACGAATGGCCGAGGGTCTACATTTTCGGCGGGTGCCCCTGACGGTCCAGACGGCCTACGCGGACCTGCTCGCGCGCGTCCAAGAGGACGCGGTCCTGGAACTCGGGGGCACGCCGGTCCTTCGCGAGCGGGGCGGGCGCAAGTACTGGTATTCGGTCCAGCGACTCGCCGATCACACCGTCGAGCGCTATCTCGGGCCGGATACGGAGGACGTCCGGGAGCGGGTCGAACGCGCCCGGAACGTCAACGAGGACCTGAAGCGGCGCGAGACGCAACGCGGCCGCCTCGCCCGGATGTGCCGCGAGGGCGGCCTGCCGCCCGTCGACGTGCAGACGGGGAAGGTGTTGCTGGCGCTCTCGAAGGCCGGGATCTTCCGGCTCCGCGGCGTCCTCGTCGGCACCCATGCGTTTCGGTGCTACGCCGGACTCCTGGGAGTCGAGATCCCCGAGGCCCGTGCCGCGACCGAGGACATCGATGTCGCGGCGTTTCATTCGGTCTCGGTTGCGCTCGGCGATCGTCTCGATCCGGCGCTGGCCGAGGCGCTGAAGCGGATTGGGCCGTTCATCGCCCGGCCCGGCCTCCATCGACCGGCGACCGCATGGCGCGACCAGGAGAGCGGCGTCCTCGTGGAGCTGCTTACTCCCAATGAGGGGCCGGACCGCACCGAGCCATTGGAGCTGCCGGCGCTGGGGGCTTACGCCCTGCCGCTCCGGTTCCTCGACTATCTGATCCACGAGCCGGCGCAGGCCGTGGCGCTCTACCGGTCGGGCGTTCTCGTCAACGTTCCCCGGCCGGCGCGCTACGCGATCCACAAGCTCATCGTCGCGACCCGGCGGGCTTCGTCGGCGGCGGCCAAGGCAAGGAAGGACATCGAGCAGTCGGCTGCACTGATTCGCGTGCTGGCGGAAGACCGTCCCGATGAACTCGAAGACGCGTTCGCCGAGGCATGCGAGCGCGGACCCTCATGGCGAGACGCGATCGGCAGGGGCGTCCGGCGCCTGCCTTCGGACCTAAGAACCATGCTTGGGAAAGCGGTCGGAGATCAGATCGGAGAATGACCAGACCTCCGTCCCGACATCCGGCGGGCTGCCCCGGTTGTACCGAATTCGGCCGAAAGGTTCCGGCGTTCGCTGATCGTCCTGTGTCGGGGGCCTTAGCGTGATTGAATTGATGACGCATGCGGGCGCAGCGGATCCGGCGGCGTGCCGTCGCGCGGCGCGGGGCGACGCCGCCGGGCCGGTCAGCCGCGGACCCGCTCGGCGAGGATCCGGTCGAACTTCATGAGTTCCGCGGCGACGCGGCCGTAAACGGAGTCCGGCGGATAATCGCCCTTGGCGTCCATCTGCCCCGCGGGGACGCCGGTGAACAGCTCGATCGCCTCATCGACGGTCTCGACACTCCAGATATGAAAGCGGTCGGCCGCGACGGCGTCGGCCACCTCGTCGCGGAGCACGAGGTTGATCTCGTTGGCGGCGGGAATGACGACGCCTTGGGTCCCGGTGAGTGCGCCGGCATCGGTACAGGTGCGGAAGAACCCCTCGATCTTGTGATGAATGCCGCCCACGGCCTGCGCCTGACCGCGTTGATTGACCGATCCGGTGATCGCCAGGTCCTGGCGCAGCGGCAGGCCGGCAAGATCGGACAGGATCGCCAGCAGCTCCGCGATCGACGCGCTGTCGCCTTCGACGCCCCCATAGTTCTGTTCGAAGGTGAGCGAACAATTGAACGACAAGGGGATCCGGCGCGCGAAGCGACCGGCAAGAAACCCTTGCAGCACCATCACGCCCTTCTGCTGGATCGGGCCGCCAAGGGTCGTGTCGCGTTCGATATTGATGATGCCGAGCCGGCCGACGGAGGCCCGCGCCGTCACCCGGATCGGCGCGCCGAACGCATGGTCGCCAAGGTCCCGGACCGTCAACGCGTTGATCTGTCCCACGGCTTCGCCCTGCGTGTCGATCATGACCGTGCCGCGGGCGATGTTCTCGTGCAGCCGGTCTTCGACCCGCGCGTTGCGGCGGCGCCGGCTTGCCACCGCCGCGGCGACCGCCGGGGCGGACAGGACCAGGGGCTGGGTTCCACCCTGAGGGGAGCCGTCCTGAAGCTGGATCGCCTCGCTTAGCAGGTCCTCGACCCGCTCGAACTGCGCCGAGAGCTTGTCGCGGTGTCCGGCCCAGCGTGCGGCGACCCCAAGGAGATACCGTAGCGCACCCTCATCGCAGCGAGCCCCTTGGCGCGCCGCCGCCATATCCTGGATCAGCGCGGCATAGCAGGCGACATTCTCCGGAGTGGCGTCCATGTCGACATCGATGTCCGCCTTCACCTTGAAGTAGGTTTGGAATTCCGGGTCGACCGAGAAGAAGGCGTAATACCAGCGCGGTGCGCCGACGATGACGACCTTGAGATCGAGGGGGATCGGCCTCGGTCGCGGTTCGCCGGCGATCGGCAGCGGCCCGGCCCGGCCGGTCGGCTCGACGCGAATCTCCCGGTCGCGCAGCGCGGCCTTGAGCCGGGCCCACAGCCCGGCGTCGTTCGCCAGCGCTTCCGCCCGCAGGACCAGAACGCCGCCGTTGGCCCGGTGCAGCGCGCCGGCCCGGATCAGGGTGAAGTCGGTCTTCAGCGCCCCCTTCACCTGCCGATATTCGATCCGTCCGAACAGGGTCTCCTCGCTCGGGCTGGGCTCGACCACGACGGTCGGATGGGGGTCGTCCGTGCGGTCGACCAGGAGATTGACCGCATAGCGTTGCTCTACCGGCTCTTCCGTTTCGTCGGCCTCTGCGCCGGATCGCGTACGCCAGCGGTCAACGGTCTCGAGGATGTCGACGCGCATTTCCGTGAGCCAGCGGGCGAGGCCGGGGTGGCCGGAGAATTCCTCGACCAGCGCGCCGAGCAGGCCGCTGGTTGCCTGGTCGGCCACCGCCCGGGTCAATTCGCGTGCCCATTCGGCAAGGGCCGCCTGCTCGCGGGCCGCCCAGCGGTTCGTTTCGATCAGCCGTTGCATGATCTCCTGCCGGGCGTCCGTCTCAGCCGGCGGTGCCTCGGCCGTCCCGTCGCCGCCCGCGGCGCGGACGGCGACGGCGATCCCGCCCTGCGGCGTCGGCGCCAGCTCCAGGCCGTGGCGCTCCGCGTCTTCGCGCAGGGCCTCGAGGCGGCGGGCGATCTCGTTCCGCAGCCGCTCGCTGCGTGTCCGGAGTTTGGTCTGGTAGGAATCGCTTTCGAAGGCGCGCTCCAGCGCCTCGCGGAGCTGCGGCAGCAGGGCCGCCATGCGGTCGCGGAACAGCCGGCCGACACCGGCCGGCAGCCGATAGGGCCGCGGCCGGTGCGGTTGCCGGAAGTTGTACAAATAGATCCAGTCGCTCGGTCGCGGCCGGCTGGAGACAGCATCCTTCAGGAACTCGACGGTTGCCGTCATCCGCCCGCTGCGGTCCTCGCCGACGACGAAGATATTGAACCCCGGTTCGTCCATCGACAGGCCGAAGGCCAGCGCCTCCCGCGCCCGCTGATGACTGGACAGGGCGAAGATTCCGCCGTTTCCGGATTGCTGCGGCGTGAAGTCGGGCAGGCCGACCTCCGCGGCGGTGAGCTTTCGTGCCGGCACGCCAAGACCCCCCACGCGTAACGGTTCACCGGATGATCGCCGTGGCTGTGCGTCCGGGTCAAGCCGGCTCCCCCCGACCACCCCGACCGCGCCGGAGAGCGTCAGGGGGGCGCGGATCGGGCGTCACCCGCCGGACCTTCGCCGGGTGGCATCAGACGCGTCCTTTCCCCTTTGCATGGGGTTTGTTTGTCCGATCCTGGAAAGGGGGATAGACCTCTATCTCTCGCCGATCAGCTCCAGCCAGTCCTTCTCGGTGAGGACGGTGACGCCAAGCTCGGCCGCCTTGCGGGCCTTGGAGCCCGCGTCGGCTCCCACCACGACGTAATCCGTGTTTTTCGAGACGGACGAGGCCACCTTGGCGCCGAGCGCCTCGGCCCGGGCCTTGGCCTCGCTGCGGGTCATCGTCTCCAGCGTGCCGGTGAAGACGAGTGTCTTGCCGCCCAGGGCCTCGCTCGCGCCATCGGGGGCGGTGAAGTCCTCGATCGTCACTTCGCGTCGAAGATCGTCAAGCACCTCGAGGTTATGCTGCTCGGCGAAAAAGCCGACGATGTCGGCCGCGACGGACGGCCCGATCCCCTCGATGTTGTCGAGCTCGGCATAGGCCGCGCTCTCCGGGTCCCGCGCCTCCATCATCGCTTTCCGCCAAGCCTCGAAGGAGACGTAGCACTTGGCGAGCAGGCGTGCCGTGACCTGGCCGACCTGGCGGATGCCGAGCGCGTAGATGAACCGGTCGAGCGTGATCGTCCGGCGCCGTTCGATGGCGGCCAGCAGGTTGGCGACCGACTGCTTGCCCCAGCCCTCCCGTTTCTCGATCTCGCTCGCCCTGTCCTTGAGGCGGAAGATGTCGCCCGGCGTCTTGATCAGCCCGTCCTTGAGGAACGCGGCGATGTGCTTGCCGCCCAGCCCTTCGATGTCGAAGGCATCGCGGCTGACGAAGTGGCGCAGGCGCTCGAGCCGCTGCGCCGGGCAGATCAGCCCGCCGGTGCAGCGGCGCACCGCCTCGCCCGGTTCCCGGATGGCGAGGCTGCCGCAGGCCGGGCAGTGGTCCGGAAAGACATAAGGGGTGCTGTCCGCCGGGCGCCGCTCCTTGACCACGCCGACGACCTGCGGGATGACGTCGCCGGCCCGCTGGATCGTCACCCAGTCGCCGATACGGATGTCCTTGCGCGCGATCTCGTCCTCGTTGTGCAGGGTCGCCCGGGCGACGACGACCCCGCCGACCGTGATCGGCTCCAGCTCCGCCACCGGGGTCAGCGC
>CAZKCM010000038.1:0-41490 GCA_964551315.1 uncultured Rhodospirillaceae bacterium
TTCGACGAGCCGGGCATCTGAGGCTGCTGTCGAAGAAGGCGAACGAGCCTTTCATCGACATGTTCACGCGCGACGAGGCCGAACGCCGAAGCCGCGTCCTGGTTTCCGGGCCAAGCCGGTCGGTTGACCGGGTGGATCGATTTCGGAGAAGGCCGCCTGCCGCATGATCTCTCGGTCCGCTCTCAAGCGGTATGCGATCCTCGGATCCGGCTGGGCCTTCGTCTTGCTTGGAATCGCCGGCCTGGTCCTGCCGTTTCTGCAAGGCGTCCTCTTCCTCGTCGTCGGGCTCTATCTGCTGTCGCTCGAATCGCGCTGGGCCCGGCGGATCCGGCTGCGCCTGCAGCGACGCTATCCCCTTCTGGCGCGGATGTCCGACGAGGCCACGGACTGGCTGAGGCGCCTGCGACGCCGATATTTCGGGCCCTGAAGCGCGGGCGCCTTCTAGGTCTGCCGCAAGCGGATCTCGCGGACGGAATGGTCCGCGGCCTTGCGCAGCACGACGCGGGCCCGCTCCCGCGTCGGCAGGATGTTCTCCCGCAGGTTCAGCCCGTTGATCTCCCGCCAGATCCGCCGGGCGACCCGCCGCGCCTCGTCCGGGGCGAGGTCGCGGTAGTGGTGGAAGTAGGAGGAGGGCCGCTGGAACACGAGGCGCTGCAGCACCAGGAAGCGCTCCACGTACCACGCCTCGATGTCTGCTTCGTCGGCGTCCAGATAGACCGAAAAATCAAAGAAGTCGGACACGACGACCGGCGCGGTTCGCCCGGGAATGCCGCTTCCCGTCTGGAGGACGTTCAGGCCCTCGAAGATGACGATGTCCGGCTGCTTCACGACCTGCCATTCGCCGGGCAGGATATCGTAGGCGAGATGGGAGTAGACCGGCGCCGCGACCTCGGGCTTCCCGGCCTTGACGTCGGCGAGGAACTGCACCATCCGGCGCAGGTCGTAGCTTTCGGGGAAGCCCTTGCGCCGCATGAGCCCGCGCTCCTCGAGGACGCGGTTGGGATGAAGAAAGCCGTCCGTCGTGACCAGGTCGACTCGTGGATGGTCGGGCCAGCGCGCGAGCAGCGCCTGCAGCACGCGGGAGAAGGTGCTCTTGCCGACGGCGACGCTGCCGGCCACGGCGATCACGTAGGGCGGGGCGCCCGCCGGCCGGCCGAGGAAGGCGTCCTTGACGCGGCCCAGATTGCGCGCCGCGGCCACGTGGAGGTTCAACAGCCGCGACAGCGGCAGATAGACCTCCACCACCTCGTCCAACGAGAGGTTCTCGTTGATGCCGCGCAGGGATTCGAGATCGGCATCGGACAGGGTAAGCGGGGTGTTCGAGCGCAGCCGCGCCCATTCCTCGCGCCCGAAGACGAGATAGTCCACAAACTCCATCTGCACACCCCGCAGGCCGAACCGCGCCGCGATCGCTGTGTTCAGGCTAAAGGGCGCGGCGGCGGTCGGCAACGCCGCTCAGAACCACGGCATCCAGCCGCCGAGCGCCAACCAGGCCACGGCGATGGCCATCGACAGAAGCGTCATCGGGATGCCCGATCGCGCGAAGTCGGCGAAGCCGAGCCGCAGCCCGGCCGCGGCCGCGCGCTCCGCCACGATGACGTTGGCGAGGCTGCCGACCAGGAGCAGGTTGCCGGCGAGAGTCGACAGCAGGGCGAGGCCGTAGAGCGCGCCCTCCGATGGATCCGGCCAGATCGCCATCAGCAGGATCACGGCCGGCACGTTGCCGATGCCGTTGCTCGCGACGAGCGCGAGCGGGGCCAGCACCGCCAGGCTGTCGGGCAGCAGCCCGCGCCGCGCCAGCCAGTCCAGCCCGTCCGCGGCAAGGCCCGTTTCCGCGAAGGCGCCGGTCACCGTGAACAGGCAGGCGAACAGCAGCAGAAGGTGCCAGTCGACGGCGCCGATCATCGCCCGGCTCGCCAGCTTGCGGCTGGCCAGCAGCGCCGCCGCGATCGCCAGCGCGCCGATCTCCCGGGGAACCGGCGTCGCGAACAGCGCGATCAGCAGAACGGTCGCGATCGCGCCCTTGGCGACCTGCCAGCCGTCGACCGGTGTCCGGTCCGGCGGGGGCGGCGGCGCTTTCGCCGGCGCGGCGAGTTCCCGGCGCCAAACCCACCGGACGACCAGATAGACGACGAGGAGCGACAGCAGGGCCGGCGGGCCGCAGACGGCGAGAAAGCGCCAGAAATCGAGCCCGCCGAGCTGCCCGATCAGGATGTTCTGCGGGTTGCCGATCAGCGTGGCGGCCGATCCGGCGTTGCTTGCGCCGGCAAGGGCGAGCAGGAACGGCCTGGGATCGAGGCCGCGGGCGCCGATGCCGGCGCAGAGCAGCGGCGTCATCGCATAGACCACGACGTCGTTCGCGAGCACCGCCGACAGCACGCCCGAGATCGCCACGGTGAGCGCCAGCAGGCGCTCGGGCGTTGCCGTCGCCCGGGTGATGGCCCCGGCGCAGAGATCGTAGAATCCGGCGGCCGCAAACTGCGCCGACAGGATCATCAGGGCGAACAGCAGGACGATCGTCGGCGCGTCGATCGACGCGCCCATCCGGTCCAGATCGACGGCCCCGGTCGCCAGCAGCACGGCCACCGCCATCAGCGCGATGCCCGTGCGGTCGAGCTTCAGGCCGGGCACGCGGCCCAATGCCATGCCGACATAGGTCGCGGCGAACACGGCAATCACCGTTCCGGTCATGCGCCCGCCCTGACTCCGCTTCGCTCTGTTTTCCGGGTATCCGTCTTTCGGGGAACGACGCCGTACCCTCTCTCAGGGAACGGCGGCGGATTGTAGCCGAGACTCCGTCTCCGCCATCAACGAAAACATCGGGCGCGGCGATTGCCGCTCGTCGCCATCGCGTGGTATTGGCCTCAAGATCCTTGAGCGGCGCGGCCGGATTGCTGCAAGTTGTGCTGACCGGGACCGGCGCACGGGCCCGGCCGATATCCGGGCGTTGCGCCCATTCGCCCGCCGCTCCTCGTTGCCCCTTCGCTTTTCGTCCATGAAAGCATCGGCCGGCCTCAACAGCATCGTCAGCGCGCTCCGCAACCCGAACTACGGCATCTACACCGCCGGAAGTGCGGTCTCGCTGATCGGCACCTGGACCCAGCGCGTCGCGGTCGGCTGGCTGGCCTGGCAGCTCACGCAGTCAGGGGCGTGGCTCGGCGCCATCGCCTTCGCCGACCTCTTCCCGACCGTGGTGATCGGACCGATCGCCGGCGCCGCGGCCGACCGGTGGGACCGCCTGCGCCTCATCAAGACGAGCCAGAGTCTGGCAATGCTGCAGTCGTTGTTGCTGTTTGCGCTCACCGTCACGGGGCAGATGACGATTGGTTGGCTGCTCGCCCTGAGCGCCTTTCTCGGCGTGGTCGCCGCGTTCAACCAGCCGGCGCGCCTCGCCCTCATTCCCAGCCTCGTGTCGCCCGTCGACCTGACCGCGGCCGTGGCGATCAACTCGATCATCTTCAACGCGGCCCGATTCATCGGCCCGGCGGTCGCCGGCTTCCTCATCGTCGGTGGCGGCGTCGCCGCGGCCTTCGGCGCCAACGCGCTCAGCTTCGCGGCCTTCCTCTTCGCGCTGTCGCGGATCAAGCTGCAGCCCGGTGCCGCGGCCGCGCCGATGACGGACGGGCGGCGGGGCTTCCTTGTCGAGATCGTGGACGGGGTTCGCTACGCCCTGTTGCACCCGGGCATCGGGCCTTTGCTTCTGCTCATGGTCGCGGTGAGCGTCTGCGCACGGCCGTTCGTCGAGCTGCTGCCCGGCTTCGCCGCCGAGGTCTTCGCCACCGATGCGGGGGGCCTGGCGCTCATGACCTCGACCATCGGCATCGGCGCGGTCCTGGGCGGGCTGTGGCTGGCCCAGCGGGGCGGGAGCGCCGGCCTGACGACGGTGGTGCTCGGCCACACGCTGGTTCTTGCGCTGGCGCTGCTTGCCTTCGTTTCGAGCGCCACCCTGTGGATCGCCGTGCTGGCCCTGGCAATCGCGGGCTGGTGCATGGTCGCCGCGGGCGTCGGCACGCAGACCCTCCTGCAGCTCTCCGTCGAGCCGGCGAAGCGCGGTCGCGTGCTCAGCCTGTACGGGCTGATCTTTCGTGGTGGGCCGGCGGTCGGCGCGCTTGCCATGGGCGGGATTTCCGAAGGCGTGGGCCTGCGTTGGCCTCTGGCCGTGGGCGCCGGTTTGGTGATTCTCGCCGTGCTTTGGATCGCGCGGCAGCACAAGCAGCTCGCCGCGGTCCTGGAATAGCGGTTCCCGAATAGACGGGCGGCAATCGAGGGAGGAAGACTTGATCGAGGAATTGAGAGGGAAAGTGGTCATCGTCACCGGCGGGGCGACGGGCATCGGTGCCGCCGTGTCCCGGGCCTTCGGGCGGTGCGGCTGCCGCGTGGTCGTTCACCATCACACCGGGGCCGAGGCGGCGGCCGGGTTGGCCGAGGAGATCCGGGCGGCCGGCGGCGAGGCCCTGACCCTCCCCGGCGACGTCACCCGGCCCGGCGTCGTCGAGGGCATCGTCGACCGCGCCGCCGAGACCTTCGGCCGGATCGACGTGCTGGTCAACAACGCCGGCACGATGGTCGGCCGGCGGCCGCTCGCCGAAATCGACGACGCGTTCTTCGACGCCGTCTTCGATCTGAATGCTCGGTCGGTGGTTCGCGCCTGCAAGGCGGCCCTGCCGATCTTCCGGCGGCAGGGCGGCGGCGCGATCATCAACGTCTCGTCGATCTCGGCTCGCACCGGCGGCAGTCCGGGATCGAGCCTTTACAGCGCCTCCAAGGCGTTCGTCGCCACCTTCACCCGCGCGCTCGCGCGCGAGCTGGCGCCGGACCGCATCCGCGTCAACGCGGTCTCGCCGGGCACGATCCACACCCGCTTTCACGACACCTTCTCGACGCCGGAGAAGCTGGAGCGAACGCGGGCAACCATCCCCCTGGAGCGGCTGGGCACGCCCGAGGACTGTGCGGGCACCTTCCTCTATCTCGCCTCGGATCGGTTGAGCGGCTATGTGACCGGCCAGGTGCTCGAGGTGAACGGCGGTCAGCTCATGCCTTGATAAAGACAGGAAGGGGGCGCCGGCATCCCGGCGCCCCCGCAAGATACGGTCTGCGACCGGTGCTACGACGGCCGCCGCGCGGAGACCGAGCGCCAGGCGAGCGGCATGAAGGCGGTCGCCAAGGCCGTCTTGAGCAGGGTCGCAAGGTAGAAGGGCGCGACGCCCGCGGCCCAGGCCCCGTCGAAGCCCATCAGGGTTGAAAGCCATGTCACGCCGAACAGGAAGATGACCGCGTGACCAAGGGTCATGGCGGCGAAGCCGCGCAGCAGACCGCGGTCCCAACCCCGCTCGGCCAGCCAGCCGACGACGGCCGCCGCGGCGACGAAGCCGAGGAGATAGCCGCCGGTCGGCCCCGCCATGTAGGCGAGCCCGATCCCGCGCTCCGGCGTGCCGGAGAAAACGGGCAGGCCGACGGCGCCTTCCGCCAGATAGAGCAGCATCGTGGCGCTGCCGAGGCGCCAGCCATAGGCGGCGCCGATCACCAGAACGGCAAAGGTCTGCATCGTCATCGGCACCGGCCAGAACGGGACGTGGACCTTGGCCGACAACCACAGGATCGCCGTCCCAAACACCATCAGCACGGCCCAGCGCAGCGCCGGCGCGATCCCCGTCGCCGGCCAAAGCGCGCCGGCGAGCGTGAGGCGCGCGGGTTGAGCAACGTTCATCGAAGTCCCCTTGATGTTGACGCACCGCATCGGAGGCCGCGACCATAACAGGAGTCCGGGTTTTGAGCGAGCGGGCAATCAGACCCGCGGAAGGAGGCCTCCTTGTCCGATTCCCTGCCCGATTGCCCGTCCGACCTCTGGCCGACATCGCCGGACCAGGCCCGCCGCGTGCAGGAGCATCTGCGCGAACGGGTGGAGACGGAAGATCGACTCGGGCCGGTGGGGCTTGTGGCCGGCGTCGATGCGCATTTTGCGGCGACGGGGACTCTCACCTGGGCGGCCGTCGCGGCGGTGCGTTTCGCCGACCTCGAGCTGGAGGAGAGCGTTCTGGCCTGTCTGGAGACGCGATTCCCCTACGTGCCGGGCCTCCTGTCGTTCCGCGAGGCGCCGGCGATGCTCGACGCTCTGGGCCGCTTGTCGCGCGCGCCCGATCTGCTGCTCGTGGACGGGCAGGGCATCGCGCACCCGCGCCGGCTCGGCCTCGCCGCGCATGTCGGAATCCTCGCCGACATCCCGACGATCGGGGTGGCGAAGACGCGCCTCGTCGGTCGCTACGACGAACCCGGCCCCGAGCGCGGCGCCTGGTCCCCGCTCGTTCATCGTCGGGAGGTGGTGGGGGCGGTCCTGCGGACCCGGCCGGGCACGCGGCCCCTGTTCGTCTCGGTCGGCCACCGCGTCTGCCTGACCACCGCGATCGACCTGGTACTGCGCTGCACGCCGAAGTTCCGGTTGCCCGAACCCATCCGGCTGGCCGACCGCCTGTCGCGCGAGCACGCGGCGTAAGGCCCCTTCGCGGGGCTTGATCCCGCCGGGTGCACACGCTATCGCGGCGTGGCGAAAGGGAGGGCGTGAGCATGACTTTGGCGAGTTCAGACGACGATCTGCGGTTCCGGCCGGCGCGGCGCGAGGATGTGCCGGCCATCGTGCGCCTGCTTGCCGATGACCCGCTCGGCTCCGGGCGGGAGCGGTATGAAGATCCTCTCCCGCAGGCCTATTGGGACGCCTTCGACGCGATCGCCGCGCGGCCGGACGACGAGCTGATCGTGGCAGAGATCGACGGGGCCGTGGTCGGCTGCCTGCAGCTTACGATCATCCTGGGCCTGTCGCGGCTGGGCGCCGCGCGCGCCCAGATCGAGGGCGTACGGGTCGATTCGCGCCATCGCGGCCGGCGCATCGGCGAGCGCCTTGTCCGGCACGCGATCGCGCGCGCCCGAAGCCGGGGATGCCGTCTCGTTCAGCTCACCACCGACAGGTCACGCACCGACGCGCACCGGTTCTACGAGGGCCTGGGCTTCGTTGCCAGCCATGTCGGGATGAAGCTGGCACTGGACTGACCCCCGTCCGCCCTCAGGCCCTTTTCGAAACTCCGTCTTCCCGCAACTCGCGCCCGTCGCGGTCGATGCGCAGATCTCCGAACTGGAGAACCGCGATCTGACCGGGCGGGACCGGTGTAAGCAGGGTAAGCGATCGCCGGTCCGGATCGGCGAGCTGGAGGATGGCGAGACCAAGGCACGCGCCGTCGCGGTCGGCCACGCCGCAGAGACGGTTCGGTGCAAAGGCCGCATCCGGGCCTCCGATGTCCGGCCGCGGCGCCCGTTGAAGGACGAGCCGGGCCGGGTCGAACCGGGCCTCCTTCGCCGCCGCGAAATAGCGGGCGAAGCTGCGCGCGCGGGCCTGCGCACGGAAGGCGGTGCTCTTCCGCTTCGCTTCCGGCGACCGGGGCAGGGGGAGGATGCGGAGATGGCGGTGTGCGTCGAGAATGGGTGCGAGCTCGCGGCCGCTCTCGATGGCGAGGATGATGTCGGGCCGGACCGTCTCGATCAGCCAGCCCTGCAGCGTCTGCCCGGGGCCACGCACCGCACCCGGCGTATCGACGAGGACGAAGGGCCGTTCGGCGGCGCGTGCGAGGCGGGCAACACCGATCACGAGGGGCACCATACCCCGGATCGGGTTCGTCGACCCGACGAAGTAGAATCCGTCCGGCGGCGTCTCCGCCAGCGGCCGCGATCCGTCCGGAAAGCCCAGGGTGACCGTCGCCGGCGGCCCAATGTCCTTCTGGCCGATGTCTGCGTCCACCACGGCCACGGCGGCACGCGCCTCCAGGATTCGCCGGCACAGATAGCGGCAGAGCGTGCTCTTGCCGGCATCGGTCTCGCCGATGATCAGCGTGGTCCGCCACCCCGCGTCCAGGATGCGGTCGGCCGCGGATCGCCAGGCAGAGGGAACGTCGAGCCCGGCGTCCGTCATGCGGCCTGGTCTCGGTCTTGCAGCCGATCGAGAAGGCGGAGCGCGTCCGCCGTCGCCGCGCCCAGCGCCGTGTTGTCGAAGATGCACCAGACCGACCGCCCGTCATCCTGCCTTGCGGCGGCCAGGAGGCGTTCGGCGAGCGCGTCGAGCGCTTCGTCCGTATAGGCGGAGCGATACATCTGCGGCGTGCCGTGCCACCGGAAATAGACGAAGCCGCGCCATCCGCCCGGCACGCCCGCCGCAGGAACGGGCGCCGGGTCCGCGGCCACGCGGCCGATCCGGTGGGCGGCCAGCAGGCGGTCGGCCGTGCCGTCGAACCAGCTCGTATGGCGCGGCTCGCAGACGACAGGTCCGTCGTATCGGTCCCGCAGCGCCGACAGGAAGGCCTCGGCCACCGGCGGCTCGAACCGGAGGCTCGGCGGCAGCTGCACGAGAAGGACGCCCAGCTTGGAGCCCAGGGCGCCGGCCTCTCCGAGGAAGCGGTCGAGTGGTTCCCCCACCTCCCGCAGGCGGCGCCGGTGCGTGATCTCCCGCGGCATCTTCACGGAGAACCGAAACCCCTCCGGCACGCTCGCCGCCCAGCGCGCATAGGTGGCCGGGCGGTGCGGCCGATAGAAGGACGAGTTGATCTCGACCGCGGCAAAGCGGCGGGCGTAGCGTTCGAGGTGACTGCCCGGACCGGGAAAGCGTTCCGCCTGCGGCTTCGGTATCGCCCATCCGGCGCAACCGACTCGGATCCCGGGCTCTCTCGGTGCCGGTCGATTCCCGGGGGCAGGGCCGCCTGCGGGTTCCTGTGTCACGCCCCGGATGCCGGTTCGATGATCACGCCCTCGTCGGCGCGAAGCACGATTTCGCCGTCGACGGGTTCGCCGGTGCGGTCGGCATGGGTCGACAGCAGAATGCGACCGCGCTCGAAGCCGTTCGGCAGCGGCAGCCCGTAGGGCCGTGAGCCGAGATCGAGGACGACGAGGAGCCGCCGGTCGCCCAACTGCCTTATGTAGGCCAGCGCGTCGTCTTCGGCCGCCACCGCGACGTAGGACCCTGCGATCAGCGCCGGTTCGCTGCGGCGCAGGGCGATGAGCCGGCGGTAGAGGGAAAGCATCGAGGACGGGTCCGCGCTCTCGGTCTCGACGTTGAAGACTGCGTGGTTGTCGGCGAGCGGAAGCCAGGTCCGCTCGGCCGTGCTGAATCCGGCATTGCGGCCGGCGCTCCACTGCATCGGCGTGCGTGCGGGGTCGCGGCCGATGCCGATTCCCGGCACGTTCTTTTCGAGAGGGTCGACGACGCGTTCCGGCGGAATCGGCACGTCGGTCATGCCGAGTTCGTCGCCGTAATACATCGTCGGCGTGCCGCGCAGCGTCAGCAGCAGCATCGCCGCGACGCGGGCCTGCGCCCGGCCGACGCGGCTCGCGATCCGGTGCTTGTCGTGGTTGCCCAGCACCCAGTTGGGCCAGCCGCCTTCCGGCAGCGCCGCCTCGTACTCCTCGATCAACCGCGCGATGTGGCGCGCGTCCCACGGCGCGTCGATGAGCTGGAAGTTGAACGGCATGTGGGCGCCGGACAGATCGGTCCCGTAATAGGCGACCAGCCGCTCGATCGGCAGATAGATCTCGCCGATCAGGACCCGGTCGCCGTACTCGTCGATAACGCGCCGAATGCCCGCGACGACGTCGTGCACCTCCGGCCGGTCGGCCGTGTAGATCGGCTTGAATCGGCCGTGCGGATGCATGCCCGGCCGCCAGTCCAGGTTGGGCGGGTTGTCGCGGAAGCGGTCGTCGACGATCAGATGCCAGATCACGTCGACCCGGAAACCGTCGACGCCCCGGTCCAGCCAGAACCGCAGCACGTCGTGCATCGCGCGGACGACCTCGGGGTTGCGCCAGTTGAGGTCCGGCTGCTGCTTGAGGAAGGCGTGGTAGTAGTACTGGCCCGTGGCCTCGTCCCACTCCCAGGCGCTGCCGCCGAACTCGGACAGCCAGTTGTTGGGTGGCCCACCGTCCGGGGCGGGATCGTGCCAGATGTACCAGTCCCGCTTCGGATTGTCGCGCGACGACCGCGCCTCCTGGAACCAGGGATGCTCTTCGGAGGTGTGGTTGGGCACGAAGTCGAGGATGAGCTTCAGCCCCCGTTCATGGGCCGCCGCGAGCAGGCGGTCGAAATCCGCCATGTTGCCGAACATCGGATGGATGTCCGTATAGTCGGAGACGTCGTAGCCGAAATCGGCCATCGGCGAGGGATAGATGGGCGACAGCCAGACGGCGTCGACGCCGAGCTCGACGAGGTAGTCCAGCCGCGAAAGGATGCCCGGCAGGTCGCCGACCCCGTCGCCGTCGCTGTCCTGAAACGAGCGCGGATAGATCTGGTAGATGATCCCCCGGGCCCACCAGGGCAGGTCATCCACCGTTGCCGGGCGCTCAACCATCGGCGGGGAAGGCGACGGTGCTGAGGAGGGCGTTCGCGGCCTGCCGCGAATCGAGCCGCGTGTGCTGCACGACAATCGGAACGTCCGATTCGATGACGCTGGCGAAATCGGTGCCGCGCGGAATCGGCTCCGGGGTCTTCAACTCGTCGAATCGGAGATGGAGCGTGCGGCGCGGCGGCACGGTCACGCGGTAGGGACCCGCGGGCTCTCTGTTGGCGAAGAAGATCGTGATCTCCACATGCGCTTCCCGGTCTCCGGCGTTGAGCAGGCAGGCCGTCTCGTGGCTGGTGAACTCCGGCTCGGGACCCGTGCTCCAGGCGGGGATGTAGCCCTCGGCGATCGCCCAGCGCCGGCGTCCGATCGATCCGCTCATGATATGGCCTCCTCGCTCACGGCGGCAGTCTCTGTCCGGACCGGCGCACCCTCGACGATGGGCCGCCAATCGCTTTCGGGCGGTGCGGTCGAGCGACCGCCTTTCGTCTCGATTGCATCGGCGCATGCACGCTCATGTGCCCTTCGAGGGCGAGAGTCTCCGCCATGCCGATCTCCTCGCCGTAGAACGGAACCGGCGTCCCCGGCAGGGAGAACAGCAGGCTGTAGACTGGCCGGATCGGCCGGCGGCCCGGACCGCTTTCGATGGTCAATGGCGGCGCCATCCTCCGGGTTCCATCGCCGCTTGCGGAAAATCCATGGGCAAGAATCGTCGTTGCCGTGCAACCGTCGATTCGCCAGAAAGCGTCGGCGCCTCTATTTAATAGAGCATGGACCATTCAACTCCGACGGGTGCGGAGCGACGGCGCGGGGGTCGTTGCCGGGCGGCATTGGTTCTGGCTCTTCTCGGGCTGCTCTTGCTCTGTCCGGAGTCAGGGCTGGCCCAGAACGAGCCCGCCCAGGAAAAGACGGCGATCCTGCTCGATATCGACGGCGCGATCGGGCCCGCCACCACCGATTACGTCCTGCGCGGCCTGGAGGCGGCGCGCGAGCGCAATGCGGCGATCGTCGTGCTCCGCATGGATACGCCCGGCGGCCTCGCCACGGCGATGCGCGAGATCATCCAGGCGATCCTCGCCTCGCCGATTCCCGTCGCCACCTACGTCGCGCCGAGCGGCGCCCGCGCGGCCAGCGCCGGCACCTACATCCTCTATGCGAGCCACGTCGCTGCCATGGCGCCGGGAACCAATCTCGGTGCTGCGACCCCGATTCAGATCGGCGGGGGCTCCCAACCGCTCGGCGGCGAGCCGGAGGAAAAGCAACCGGAGGACGGCCAACCGGAAGACGGTCAGCCGGGAGGAAAGGGCGGGGAGGAGCCCGAGGCTCCAGAGGACGCCGGAACGGCCAAGGCGATCAACGACGCCGTCGCCTATATTCGCGGGCTCGCGGAGCTGCGGGGGCGCAACGCCGACTGGGCGGAGACGGCGGTCCGCCGCGCCGCCAGCCTGCCGGCGGGCGAGGCGGCCGATCGGAACGTGATCGACTTCGTCGCGCGCGACGTCGACGATCTCTTGCGCAAGGCCGACGGCCGCGTCGTCACGGTCCTGGGAGAAGAGCGGACACTTGAGACCGCCGGCCTGTCGGTGGTCGCCGTGGAGCCGGACTGGCGAACCCGTCTCCTCGCCATCATCACCGACCCGAACATCGCCTATATCCTGCTTCTGGTCGGCATCTACGGCCTCATCTTCGAGTTCGCCAATCCGGGCGCGATCGTTCCCGGCGTCGTCGGCACGATCAGCCTGTTGCTCGGCCTCTTCGCGCTCAATCTGCTGCCGATCGATTACGCCGGCCTCGGCCTGGTCATTCTGGGCATCGCTTTCATGGTCGCCGAGGCGTTCGTCCCCTCCTTCGGCGCGCTCGGCATCGGCGGGGCGATCGCCTTCGCCATCGGCTCCGTCATCATGTTCGATATCGAGGCACCCGGCTTCGGCATTTCGCTGCCGCTCATCGGCGTCGTGACGATCGCCAGCGCGGCGCTGCTGGTGGGCGCGCTGGCCGCGGTTGTCCGGTCCCGCCGCCGCGCCGTCGCGACGGGTGCGGAAGCGCTCATCGGCAGCCGTGGGCAGGTCATCGACTGGTCCGGACGCGACGGCCGGGTTCTGGTGCAGGGCGAACGCTGGCTCGCGCGATCGAGAGGCGCGCTGATGCCGGGTCAGACCGTGCGGGTCAAGGGGCGCGACGGGCTGGTATTGATCGTCGAGCCGGAGTCCGATCCCGATTACCGGAACGAATGAGGGAGCCGAGCCATGCCCATCAATCTCGTCACCTACGTCGTTGTCGCCGTTCTCGTCATCGCCTTCATCGCCCAGGCCTTCAAGGTGCTGCGCGAGTACGAGCGCGGTGTCGTCTTTACTCTCGGCCGCTACTCCGGAGTCCGCGGGCCGGGCCTGATTTTCGTCATCCCATTCGTGCAGCAGATCGTTCGGGTCGATCTCCGCACCGTCGTGCTGGACGTTCCCAGCCAGGACGTGATCTCGCGGGACAACGTCTCGGTGAAGGTGAATGCGGTGATCTATTTCCGCGTCGTCGACCCCGACAAGGCGGTGATCCAGGTCGAGGACTTCATGATGGCGACGAGCCAGCTCGCCCAAACCACCCTGCGCTCGGTGCTGGGCAAGCACGAGCTGGACGATATGCTCGCCGAACGCGACAAGCTCAACAATGACATCCAGACCATTCTCGACAGCCAGACCGATGCCTGGGGCATCAAGGTTTCCAATGTCGAGATCAAGCACGTGGACATCGACGAGAGCATGGTCCGGGCGATCGCCCGTCAGGCGGAGGCGGAGCGCATCCGCCGGGCGAAGATCATCAACGCCGAGGGCGAGCAGCAGGCGGCCGAGAAGCTTGTCGAGGCGGCCGAGATCATCGCTCGCGCGCCGCAAGCGATGCAGCTCCGCTATCTCGGCACGCTGTCCGACATCGCGAACGAGAGGAGCGCGACGATCGTGTTCCCCTTTCCGATCGACCTGGTGCAGGAACTCGGTGACCGGCTGCGTACCGCGCCCAAGCGGCCGGGCTGATCGGGCCGGGGCGGCCGAGTGAACGGGGTGGGTCCCGCCATTGCCGACCGGCATCGGACAGTTCGTGGGGAACCGCCCCATCGGTTCTGGGTTTAGCGGTGACGGCCGCCAATGGCCAATCCAGAACCGAAAGAGGTTTAGCCATGAAGATCCGATCTCCCCAGCAACTGCTCGTTCACGAACTGCAGGCCATCCAGGATGCCGAGAAGCAGGCATCGCAGGCTCTGCAGAAGATCCAAAAGGAGGTCGAGAACACCCAGCTCCGGAAGATGATCGAGCAGCGGATGAAGCAGGGCGAGCGTGTCCTTCAGGACGTGCAGAAGGGCCTGGAAAAGTTGAACGGGAAGAGCAACGGCGTCCAGAACGTGGCAGCCCGCGGATTGATCCAGGAATCGGAAAAGCTGTTGAAGGAGATCCAGGATCCCGAAATGAAGCAGGCCGCCGTGATCGCCGGCGCGCAGAAGCTGGAGCATTATTGCATCGCCGCTTGGGGAACGGTGAAGGCCATGGCCAGCGAATGCGGCGAGAAGGAGCTGGCGCAGTCCATGGAGCGCGCCTTGAAGGAAGGCTACGAATGGGATCAGAAAATGACCGAGTTGGCCGAGAGCCGCATCAATCCCGCGGCGCTGGAACAGAGGCCGCAGGCCTAAAGCAGGGGCCCGCCAGGGTCATTCCAATCATCAGCGGCTGACTCGCCGGCCACATCGGTTCGATGTAGCCGGATCAGCTTCTACCGCCTCCGGACCTTACAACCAAAACAGCGAAATCCCGAAAAGTCCGGTCGCGAACGTCACGACAAGCAGCGGGGCGCCGAGCCGCGGGAAATCGCTGAAGCGGTAACCGGCCACGCCCATGACCAGCGTGTTGTTGTGGTGGCCGAACGGCGTCAGGAAGTCGAGCGACGCCCCGAGGGCAACGGCGATCAGGAACGGCTCCGCCGGAAGGTCCGACGCGCGCGCAATCTCGACGGCGATGGGACTAAGGATGACGGCCGTCGACACGTTGTTGACGAAGGGCGTGAGAGCAACCGCGATCAGAAGGACGCATCCGATGATCGCCACCGGATCGTCAACCGGTAAAGCGCGCACCAGCGCCTCGGACAGCGTGCGCGCCGCGCCGGTCGTCTCGACCGCTGTGCCGAGCGGGATCATCGCCGCCAGCAGGATGAGGATGGGCCAGTTGAGGTTCTGGAGTGCCTCCCTCAGCCGTAGCGATCCGGTCGCGGCAAGGACCAGCACGACCAGCCCCAGGGCGATTTCGGGCGGCACAATCGCGAAGGCCGCGGCGAGAACGCCGATGGCGAACACCGTCACGGCCGTGTAGGAACTTTCCATCGGCGGGCCGGTCTCGCGCGACGACAGCCGGAGCAGGTCCGTCTCGTCGAGCGCATCGTCGATGGCGTCCTCGGGCCCGCTGAGGACGAGGATGTCGCCGATGCTGAGCTGAACATCGGCGAGCCGGCCTTCCACCCGCGGACGCTGGGGCACGATCCCGATGACCGCGATGCCGCGCGCGGTAAGCGGGGCCAGCGTGCCGACGCGCGAGCCGACGAAGATGCTCTGCGGCATCAGGACGACCTCGACGATCGTTACACGGCCCGAGTCGGGGCCGCCCGCCTGCGCAAGCTCGATCGTTCCGGCCTCCCGCATCGCCTCCAGAGATCCGGCCGCGATCTCGACGACCAGGATGTCGCCGCCGCGCGCGGTCTGGTCGCGGGGGCGCCCGAAGACGTGGCGGCCCTCCCGGACGACGGAGAAGACCCGCGCGCCAAGGGCGGCTTCGAGATCCGGCACGGTCCGTCCCGCCAGCGGCGAAGCCGGAGGCAGACGGATCTCCGTCACGAGCTTGCGCTCCCGCATCCCTTGCCCGCCTGACCGGTCGCTGTGCCGGAGGCCGAACCGCCGCGGGGTCCATGCCACGAGGAAGAGGATGCCGACGACCGCCACGGGAATGCCGACATGGGCCAGATCGAACAAGGCGAAGGGCCGGCCGACAGCCTCGGCGCGCGCTTGGCTGACGACGAGGTTTGCGGGCGTGCCGATAACGGAGCACAGGCCGCCCAGCAGCGTGGCGAACGAAACCGGCATCAGGGTCCGCTGCAGGGGCATGCCCGCCCGTGCGCTGAGCGAAAGGGCGACCGGCAGCATCAGGGCCAGCGCCCCGATGTTGTTCATGAAGATGGACAGGAACCCCGAAACGGCGCACAGGAACGCGAGCGTCGCGATGTCGCCGCGGATCAGGCGACCGATCCGCTCCGAGAAGCGTTCGACGATTCGCGACCGCGCCAGCGCCTGGATGATGAGCAGGATTTCGGCCACGGTGATGACGGCCGGATTCGAGAAGCCGGCGAAGACGCCGGATGCCGGAACGAGGCCCAGCGCGAAGGCGAGGGCGAGGCCGGCGAGGGCGACCAGCTCGATCCGGAACCGGTCGAGTGCGAACACGACCGTCACGCCGAGGAGCAGGAGGAGGACGGCCGCCTGCTCGAAGCTCAGTGGTCCAACGGCGCTGAAGGCCAATGACGGCGATTCCCCGGACACGAATGCTCTGGTTCGATGGCGTCGCGCCGCGCATCCTTGCGCGATCGGGCGGGGGAGTGCAAGCCGCCTTCGCCTGCGGCTCGCGCGCTCTAGTAGGCCTGAGCGACCGCTTCGAACGGCGTGCCCATGGCGCCGTGAGACCAGGCCGTCCGGCCATCGTCGGCGAACACCTTCCAACGTCGCGGCCGCAGCCAGAGCGTGCCGCCGTCGAGCCGCCGGTCCAGGGGGACATCGATCTCGATTCGGTGGCGGCCGGCGCCCACCTCCGCTTCGACGCGTCGGCTCCCCTCATGCCGGCGGGTCGCGACGATCACGCCGGCGATCGCCGGCCCGGTTTCGCCGACAACCTCGACATCGTGCGGACGGAAGAAGAGGGTCGCCTCGCCGTCGGGGGCGCCGGCGGCGCGGATGCCGATGGGCCGCCCCGCGATTTGCAGATGGCCGTTGCGGACGCTGACGGGAATGGCGTTCGACTCGCCGATGAAGCCGAACACGAAGGGCGAGTTCGGCGCGTCGTACACCTCTTCCGGCGTTCCGACTTGCTCGATGCGCCCCTGGCTCATGACCACGATCCTGTCCGCGAGCTCCAGGGCCTCTTCCTGGTCGTGGGTCACGAACACCGTCGTGTGGCCCGTCTTGTCGTGGATCTCGCGCAGCCACCGGCGCAGCTCCTTGCGGACCTTGGCGTCCAGGGCGCCGAAGGGTTCGTCGAGCAGGAGAATCCGAGGCTCGATCGCCAGGGCGCGCGCAAGGGCCACCCGTTGACGCTGTCCGCCGGACAATTGGGCAGGAAACCTGTTTTCGAGCCCCGACAGCTGCACGAGCTCCAGCAGCTTCAGCACGCGATCGCGGATGGCCTGCCGCGACGGGCGGCGGCCGCGGGGCCGGATGCGGAGCCCGAAGGCGATGTTGTCGAAGACCGTCATGTGACGGAACAGGGCATAGTGCTGGAAAACGAATCCGACGTTGCGTTCCCGCACGGACTTGGCGGACGCGTCCTGCTCGCCGAAGAAGACGGCTCCTGCGGTCGGGAACTCCAGCCCGGCGATGAGGCGCAGCAGGGTTGTCTTGCCGGAGCCGGACGGGCCGAGCAGGGCGATCAGCTCGCCCGAGCGGATGTCCAGAGACACGTCGTGGAGTGCCGGGAACCGGTCGAACTCTTTTCTGACACCGACGATTCGAACGTCCATGAGCGCATCCTCATCCATCAATGGCGCGTTGCCGCGAGCCGGCGGCCGAACCGCAGCTCGAGCAGCGTCTTCAGGGCCAGGGTCAGCAGGGCGAGCAGGGCGAGAAGCGAGGCGACCGCGAAGGCGGCAACGAAGTTGTACTCGTTGTAGAGGATCTCGACATGCAGCGGCATGGTGTTGGTCACCCCCCGGATATGCCCGGAGACCACGGAAACCGCGCCGAACTCGCCCATTGCCCGGGCGTTGCACAGAAGGACGCCGTAGAGCAGCCCCCACTTGATATTGGGCAGCGTGACGTACCGGAACGCCTGCCAGCCGCTGGCGCCGAGCGATAACGCCGCTTCCTCGTCCGCCGTGCCTTGTTCCTGCATAAGCGGGATCAGCTCCCGCGCCACGAACGGGAAGGTCACGAAGATGGTGGCCAGCACGATCCCGGGAACGGCGAACAGAATCGTGATCCCGTGGGATTCGAGCCAGGGGCCGAGAACGCTTCCGGCGCCGAACAGCAGGACATAGACGAGGCCGGCGATGACCGGCGACACCGAGAACGGCAGGTCGATGAGCGTCGTGAGGACCGCCTTGCCTGGGAACTCGAACTTGGCGATGGCCCAGGCGGCGGCGATGCCGAAGACGATGTTGAGCGGCACGGCGACGGCGGCGACGATCAAAGTCAGGCGGATCGCCGCCAGCGCGTCCGGCTCGACCAGGGCCGCGACATAGGCGCCAAAACCCTGCCGCAGCGCCTCGATGAGCACGACGATCAGCGGCAGCACGAGAAACAGGACGAGAAAGGCGATCGCGACGACGGTCAGGGCCAGCCGGCTCGCCCGGCCTTCGGTCGTCGCGTTCGCCGCGAGGCCTCGCATGGCTTGGCTCGTCACGATGGCCGCGTCAGCTTGCATGGCCGAACCTCCGGCGGCTCCAGACCTGGATCAGGTTGATGAGAAGCAGCATGGCGAAGGAGATGGCGAGCATGATTGCGGCCAGCGCGGTTGCGCCCGCATAGTCGAACTCCTCCAGCCGGATCACGATCAGAAGCGGCGCGATCTCCGATACGTAGGGGATGTTGCCGGCGATGAAGATGACCGACCCGTATTCCCCCACCGCACGGGCAAAGGCGAGGGCAAAGCCGGTGAGAATCGCCGGAGCCAGCGTCGGCATTATGACGCGGCCGATCGTCGTCCAGCGGGAAGCGCCGAGCGTGGCGGCCGCTTCCTCGATCTCCCGGTCGATCTCCGCCATGACCGGCTGTACCGTGCGGACGACGAAGGGCAGGCCGATGAAGATCAGCGCCACGACGATACCGAGCGGCGTGAACGCGACCTTGATGCCGAGCGGTGCGAGCAGGCCGCCAAGCCAGCCATTCGGTGCATAGAGCGACGTCAAGGCGATGCCGGCGACCGCCGTCGGCAGGGCGAAGGGCAGGTCCACGATCGCGTCGAGGACGCGGCGCCCGGGAAAGCGGTAGCGCGTCAGCACCCAGGCGATAACCACGCCGAAGATTGCGTTGACCGTCGCGGCGATCAGCGAGGCGCCGAAGCTGATCTGGAGGGCGTTCAGGGTCCGTCGCTCGGTGGCGATGGCCCAGAACTCGTCCCAGCCCAGCGAGGCCGACCGCCAGGCGAGGCCGGCCAGCGGGATGAGCACGATGGCCGCCAGGTAGCTCAGCGTGAAGCCGAGCGCCATCCCGAACCCGGGGATCACGCTCGGCTTCCGCAACCGCCACCGGCCGAGTGTCTCGGCGGCCGTCATCCTCACTGTCCCGGCGCGTAGATCTGATCGAAAACGCCGCCGTCACCGAAGAAGCGGGGCTGCGCCTCCTTCCATCCGCCGAATTCCTCGATGGTGGCCAGCTCGAGGTCCGGGAACCGCTTCATGTCCTCGGGATCGGCGAGTTCGGGCTTGAAGGGACGGTAGAAGTGCTTGGCCGCCAGCCGCTGGCCCGTCTCGGAATAGAGATGCTCCAGATAGGCTTCTGCAACCGCCCGCGTGCCTTTGGCATCGACATTGCCGTCGACGAGGGCGACCGGCGGTTCCGCCTGGATCGAGACCGACGGCACCACGATCTCGAACTCGTCCGGGCCGAGCTCTTCCAGCGCGAGAAAGGCCTCGTTCTCCCATGCCAGAAGCACGTCGCCGATGCCGCGTTGCGCGAAGGTCATGGTCGAGCCCCGGGCTCCCGTATCGAGGACGGGAACCTGACCGTAGAGGCGGGCGACATAGTCCCGAACCTTTCCTTCGTCGCCGCCGAATGCCCTCTCTGCCCAGGCCCAAGCCGCCAGGAAGTTCCAGCGTGCGCCGCCCGACGTCTTCGGGTTGGGCGTGATCACCTGGACGTCGTCCTTGACCAGGTCGTCCCAGTCCTTGATGCCCTTGGGGTTGCCCTTGCGAACCAGGAACACGATGGTCGAGGTATAGGGGGCGTTGTTGTTCGGCAGCCGGCCCCGCCAGTCCGCGGGGATCTTGCCCGTGCTTTCCGCGATCTCGTTGATGTCGGCCTCGAGGGCGAGCGTCACGACGTCGGCGTCCAGGCCGTCGATCACCGAGCGCGCCTGCTTGCCGGAACCGCCGTGCGACATCCGGATCGTGACGGATTCGCCGGTCTGTTCCTCCCAATACTGGGCGAAGGCCGCGTTGAATTCCTTATAGAGCTCTCGGGTAGGGTCGTAGGAAACGTTCAGGAGGGTCGTATCCGCCTGCGCGATGCTTGCCGTCGCGAGGCCGATGGTCGCGAGGATCGCACCGAGCGCGAAGAAACTTCGTCGTCGTGACATGGCCGTTCTCCCGTTCTGACTAACACCCAAAACTCTATAGAGCTAGTAGTGATTGTCAATGCGGGAAGCTGTACAAGGAACCCAATGGCGAACTGACGCCTAAGACGCTATGCGCGCCGCTTGGTCAGCGGTCCCATCGGCCAAGGCATCTGCGATCGACGTCCTGTCCAGCACGTTGCGGGTGGCCGATGCGACGCGGGCGAATACCCGCCGCACCTCGCAGGCCTCCTCGCTGGTGCAATCGTCGCACCGTCGATAGGCCATCTTGCTGAGACAAGGCAGCGGGGCGATGGGGCCATCGATGATACGGAGGACCTCGCCGAAGGTGATCTCCGACGCCGGCTTGAGCAGCAGGTAGCCGCCGGCCTTTCCGCGGCGGCTCATGACGATGCCGTGATGCTTCAGGTCGAGGAGGATCTGCTCCAGGAACTTCTTCGGGATGTTCTGGCTGTCCGCGATCTCGGAGATCATGAGGGAGTCGCCGGGCTCTTCCCTGGCGAGTGCGATCAGCGCTCGCAGCGCGTATTTTGCCTTCTGTGAGATCACCGGTCTTGCCTCTCCTCTCGCCCGTCGCCGAACCACCCCGTTGCCCACCAAATCTCTACTAGAACGGTCGAGTTATAGCGGGGGCGTCTCGCTTGCGCAACGTGTAATGGAACCACGCTGCGGGCCTTCGAATAACTGGCGGATTCGGTTTCCGGGGGCCGGATCGTTCGGCCGGTCCCCAAGCCGTCGTCGCGCGCTTCCGCGATGCCGCTACCTGCGGCCGGGCGTCGGCCGCGGCATCGGGCGACCTGCGGTGGAGCGGCAAGCGGCTCGTCTACGGCAAGCCCGCGAACACGCCGGAGGATCGGCTTTGCGCCGTCGAGGAACGTCTCGACAGGATCGACCGGGCGATCGAGCCGGGCGCACTGCCGGCGGCCGGAACCAAGTCGCGCGGCAACCGGGCCTCCCGGCCAGATCCGACTGCTGCCCCGCATGGGGGCGGCGTGGAGGGGCCGGCCTCGATCCGCCGGCCGCCCCGATCCGGGGCGAGATCGGATCTCCTCTTCGGGGCTCTATTCCGCGTCGGATGTTCGGCATTCGCGAACCAGAAGCAACGCATCGCCGTCGCTGTAATGAAGGCTGGGGTGCGGAACGATCGGACGCCGCGCGATTTCGCGGAACCCGCGCCTGCGGTAGAAGCGGAGGGCTCTTTCGTTGCCCTCGAAGCAGATGAGGGAGATGCGCGGAAGACCCTTGGCAAGTGCCAAGCCGTCCACGCAGTCCATGAGCTCGCTCCCGATTCCCCGCCCGCGGTAGGGGGCGTGGACGGCGAGACCGGAAACATAGAGCGAGCCGGGATCTTCGAGCTCCGAATAGGGCCGCAGGACCGGGTCATCCTCTTCGGGTGCGTCGGGGTCCGCGTCCATCGCGAACGCGTGCGCCATGCCGACGACCTCGCCCCGACTCAGGGCGACGAGGCAGTTCTCATAAGAGAACGCCGTGCCCGTGCGCGCGTAGCGGGCGGCGCCGATCTCTTCCAGGGACAGGCCGGGCATGTCCATCCGGCTCCAGATATAGGCGGCGAGCCCGTCCGAAGAGACGAGGAAGAGGCGGGCGATGTCGCCCGCTTCTTCCCGCCGTGCCCAGCGAATGTCGAGATCGGGGACGCGATGGGTGGTCTGGCAGATCATCGGTCGTCTCCGAGTTCGAGGGACCCTCAGGCGGCCTGGCGGCACGCCCCGCAGATCTGTTCGATGTGACGGTGGTCGGTGCCGCAGCAGCCGCCGAGCACATTGATGTGCCCGAAGCGTCGGCGCAGATCCCGGTACTGAGCGCCGAGCTCGACCGGATCGCCGTCATCGAGCTCCTCGGCCTCGTCGAGCTCCGCATGGCTGCGCTTTGACGCGTTGGCTCGAATGCCACGCAGCCGCTGCATCCAGCTCTCGCCGTTCAGGACGCTCTCGAAGTGGGTCGGATGGGCACAGTTGATCATGAAGTAGGCTGGCCTGCGCCCGGTCGCCCGGTCAACCGCCTCGATCGCCTCCTTGAGGCTCTCGCCCGTCGGCAGGCGCCCGTCGGTCTCCACGGTGAAGGAGATCGCCACCGGCATGTCGGCGGCCCGCGCGGCGCGGGTCACGCCGATGGCCTCGTTGGTGTTGGTCATGGTGATGGCGGTCACCAGATCGGCGCCGGCCTCCGCGAAGACCCGGATCTGCCGACCGTGATAGGCCTCCGCTTCCTCCGGGCTCATCACCTTGCCGGGATCGTAGCCGTCGCCGCGCGGGCCGACACAGCCGCTGATCACCATGGGCGAGCGGTCGGTTTCCAGCTCTTCGCGCAGCTCGTGCAGCAGGTCGATGGCCTTGCGATTGGCCGCATCGAGCTCCTGCGCGGAATAGCCGAGCTTGTCGCCCCAGTCGGCGCTGGCCCGCCAGGTCGCGCTTTCCAGGATGAAGCCGGTGCCGTTCTCCCGCGCGATGGCGGCGTGGCGCCGGAAGTACTTTTTCAGGGCCTGCCGGCCCTCCTCGTCCTTGAGCAGATGGAAGGCTGCGAAATAGGGGAGATCGAGCCCTTCGTGAAAAATGAGCGTTGTCTCGATCCCTGCATCGGTCAAGAATAGGTTGCCGTTGAGCTGTGGCAGATGATGTCGGTATTTGGCCATTGCCTTTCCTCTCCTTTTGGTCGTGGCCGGGCCGAAGATCGCGGGGGCAATGCCCCTTTCCGACCCGTCACTCAGAAAGGCGTGGGGGCGCGTCTCACATCGTGAGGCGGCCGATCCCGACGCAGGCGAAGCGGCTGTTAATCGGACCAGGACGGCAGCGAAATCGGAGAGCGAGACGCCGATGACCGGTCACCACCCGGTGCTGGCCCTGCTTCCGTTCCAGGTTGCGAGCGGAGCGGAAGACGACGCGCTCGTCGCGCAGGGCTTGCTCGAGGATATCTGCGGGGAGCTGACGCGCTTCCCGTCGCTGGAGGTTGTCTCCTGGATGTCCGGCTTGGCCGTGGCGGATCGGCCTGACCGGGAAGTCGGCGAACGCCTGGGTGCAACCCATGTTCTGCGCGGCCGCGTGCGCCGGGCGGGTGACCGTCTGCAGGTGAGCGCCACCCTGGTCGAAGCGCTGCGCGGCACGCAACTCTGGAGCGAGCGGTTCGAGGTTCCGGACAGGGACATCTTTGCCGTGGAGGCCGAGATCGTCGCCCGAATCGCCGCGACGCTCAAGGCGCGCCTGGAAGAGTCGGTCCTGAAGGAATCGCGTCGCAAGCCGCCCGAGGAACTCGCCGCTTACGAGCTGTCGCTGCGCGGCATGGCGCTGCTGCGCCAAGGAACGCCAGAGGCCGACGAGGAAGCCCGCGCCCTCTTCCGGCGCGCGCTCGACCTCGATCCGCATTACGCGCGTGCCCATGCGGGCCTGTCGCTGTCCTGGTTCAATGAGTGGAGCTGCCAATTCTGGGACCGATTCCAGGCCAACGGCCAACTCGCCTACGAGCACGCGCACCGGGCGCTCGACCTGGATGACAGCGATGCCATGCTCCACGTGGTCATCGGACGCGTGCTGCTCTATCGCCGCGAGTTCGAGCAGGCATCCTGGTACTTCGACCGCGCGCTGGCGCTGTGTCCCAACGATGCGGAGAACCTGATCCAGCTGTCCATCTGCGAGGCGTATATGGGACGGCCCGAGGTTGGCATCGAACACGCCGCGAAGGCCATGCGCCTCAACCCCTATCACCCCAACTACTATTATGCCTATGCCGCCTTGCCCCACTTCGTGGCGCGGGACTTCGCCCGGGCGCTCGAGATCGGCAGCAAGACGGTCGGCATACCGATGGTTGACATGCCGGCCTACACCGCCATCGCGTTCGCCTATCTCGGCCGGATGGACGAGGCGGCGCGGCATCTCGCGACGTACAACGACGAATTCCGCAAGCGCATCACCTTCGGCCGCGAGCCGGAGCCCGGCGAAGCCCTCGACTGGCTCCTGGACGCCAACCCGTACCGTCGGCAAGAGGACATCGACCTTCTCCTCGAGGGCTTCCGTCTGCTCGGCGACAATGGGGCCAAAACCGCCCGCGCCGTGGACCGGCAGAGATCGAACGGAGGCGAACGGGAACGCCATGCCTTCCTGCGACACGGCGATGGCTGGCTTGTGAACTACGCGAACCGACGGGCAATCCTGCCCGATTTGAAGGGGCTCCGCGACATTCACTCCCTTCTCGAGCGGCCCGGCCAGGATGTCCATTGCCTGGATCTCGCAGAGCGCCAGGGCGACGCCTATGGCGGCGACGACGTCCTCGACGACAAGGCGCGGCAATCCTTGAAGGCGCGCATCAGCGACCTGCAGGAGGAATTGGCGGAGGCGGAAGACATGAACGACACCGGCCGCGCCGAACGGGCGCGCGCCGAGATGGACCGGTTGATCGAAACGCTTGCCAAGGCGCTGGGGCTCGGCGGTCGCAACCGTCGCCTCGGCGGCCTCACCGAGCGGGCGCGCACCACGGTCACCTGGCGCATCCGCCACGCCGTGCGCAGGATCGAGGCCGTGCACGAGCCGTTGGGCAAGCACCTCGCCAACAGCCTGCGCACGGGGACCTTCTGCTCCTACAGGCCGGAACGCCCCATATCCTGGCGCCTCACGGGCGATTCGGGCGCCTGAGCACGCGCGTGGGACGCTGCTGCCTGCCGGCCAGGCCAAGGTCGTTACGCGGGGAAGGTCAACCAGATCGCCGCCGTAACGAGTGCGGCAACGGCGAGCCCGGCGAGGGCCGGGATCAGCCAGTTTCGCGCCGGCCGCTTCTGTGCCGATCCTGCATAGGAGACGGCGGGCGCGCCCTGCGGCGCTAGCGCGTCCGTCGTCGAGTCGCGCACCCGGCGCGCGATCCGCTCCTGCTGCTCCCGCGAGGCGGCGACGGCCTCCCGGTCGGGAGGGTGTCCCGCCGCCTCGTCGTCCGTACCCAGCGGGGCGGTGGCCGGATCGCTGAAATCGACCTTATCGGCGAACCGGCCTCTGTCCGTCTCGTGGCGCAGCCGGTCCGCTTGCTGGCCCGTCCCGGCCCCGTCCTTCCTGGCCAAGCCAGCTGGCCTCAGCTTTGCGCCGCCTGGCGGAAACTCTCGACCGGGCTCGGCCCCTCGGTCTCCAGGCGATACTCGCCGCCCTTGGCCTTCACGTGCTCTTCGATCACCCGCTCACTCGGCACGCCGTCGGCGTTAACGACCGCCTGATAGGCATGGTACCGGTGATCCGGCGCCAGGCTGTCCATCGGTACGAACTCGGTCTCGTTCGCGGTCAGGCCGACCTGTGCGCCCAGCACGTTGCGGATGAACTGCTTGTTCGACTGGAAGGTCACCGCGTCGGGGATCTCCTTCGGCAGCATCGCTTCGGGGTCCTTTCCGTCGATCTTGCGCATCAGGTCGCAGGCGATGCGCAGATGCTCGATCTCCATCGCCAGATGCAGTTCCCAGAGCTGCTTGATGCGCGGATCGGGTTCCTGCTGCATGAAGGAGTGATAGAGGTAGCACTCGTTGTATTCGTGCAGCGCCAGCATCTCCGTCCAGGACGCGTTGGGGTCGAGGAGCGATTCGTAATGGGTGACGTGCTGCTCCTCGATCATCGCAATCTCGAGATAGAGCCCGCGGGCGAGCGGGTCGGTCGGGATGTTGCCGGCGTTCATGTAGAAGTTCATCGTCTGTTGCTCGGCCGCGGTGATCGTCAGCGCGTGGAGCAGCGACAGCGGATTGCCGGTGTTCCGGTCGAGCGGCTTCCGGATCTCGTCGTACGGATGCCGATGCTCCAGCTTCGTCGGGCGGCCGGGCATGATCTCGGTGAGCCCGCCGACGATCTTCTCCGCCTTCTTGCCGTCCATCATGTCGAGCAGGTTGGCGTAACGATAGAGGTGGTCGAAGTCCTCCAGCAGACCGAACTCGTAACACTGCTTCGCGTAGGGATCGGGCTCGTTCTGCGCGACCCAGGCGGTGAGGTCGACGGCCACCTGCTCGTAGCCGATGGTCGTCTCGATGGTGCTGGCCTCGCCCGGCAGCAGCCAGTTCACCGCCTTCTGCTGCTGCTGCTCGGCCCGCCGGACCAGTGCAAGCTGGCGCTTGAGATCGAGGTCAGCCGTGTGGCGCGCGAACTGATGCGAGAAGATCGCCGCCTCGACCTCGATGCCGTTCATCGTGATGGCACGGCATTGGGTGTAGGGTTCGACGCTCTCCTTGTCGTAAGGCTGGATGTTGAGCTCCGACCAGTTGCGGAACTGCCGGTCGATCGGGATGCCCTTTTCCTGAAGCGGGTTGAACGCCATCTTGACCTCCGCGTGGCTGAAATCGTGTCGTATTTCCGGCGCCGCCGAAGAGGTGACACCCAGCGGCGCGGTAGCCGATGTCGGAGTCAACAATGGTTGCCGGGGGCCGTTCCCGGCCTTCCCGGGTTCTTGCCGCTTTTTGTTCCTTTCGCCGCCGTCAGGCGTAGTGGCGGCCGAAGCGGTTGGCGAGGAAGGCGTCGAGGTCCACCTGCTCCTGCCGGACGAAACCGCGGGCCGGCAGAAGGCCCTGCCGGTGCAGATCGACCACGGCGCAGACCCCGGCAGCGGTGGTGATCTGGATCGCGCTCATCAGCCGCCCCTCGATCTCACGCGCATAGACCTTCTTGGCATAGGTTTCCTGCGTCAGACGGTTTTCGCGCGTCCCGGTCACCGTGACGAAGATGAGGACGACGTCCTGATGGGTAATGGGGACCGCGGTCTCCAGCACGTCCTTGAGCAGCGCCCGCCGGTCCCGCAGCCGCAGGTCCTCGAGCAGCAGCTTCATGGCGTCGCGGTGGCCGGGATAGCGGACCGTCTTGTAGTTGAGGCTCTGAACCCGTCCCGCCAGCGTATCGCAAAGCGTGCCGAGGCCGCCTGAGGTGTTGAAGGCCTCGTAATCGATGCCGTCGAGCGAAAAGCGCTCCAGCCCCTCGAGCGGCAGAAGCTCGGTCCGCTCCCCTTCGTGGATCGCCTCGCAGGGGTTGCAGTACTCGTTGATCAGCCCGTCGGTGCTCCAGGTCAGGTTGTATTTGAGGCCGTTGGCCGGGAACTGCGGCAGGGCGCCGACGCGCATATGGACGTCGCGCAGGCTGTCGAATTGCTTCGCCAGATGGGCGGCGACCACGCTGACGAATCCGGGGGCGAGGCCGCACTGCGGCATGAAGGCGGTCTCCGCTCCTTCGGCCAGGGCGCGAACGGCGCGGGTCGTGGCGACGTCTTCCGTCAGGTCGAAGTAATGCGCGCCGGCGTCCCGCGCCGCCTCGGCGACGGCCGGGTTGAGGAAGAAGGGAAGCGCGCTGATGACCACCGACGCGTTCCCGGCGAGCCGGCGCAGGGCCGCGGGGTCGGTAAGGTCGGCCAGCTCCTGGCGCGCCTTCTCGGGCGGTATCATGGCAAGGAACGCCGGATCGCGATCGGCCACGGTAATCTCGTAATCGCCCGTCGCCGCCAGCATATCGACGATCGCCCCGCCGATCTTACCGGCGCCCAAGACCAGAACCTTGCTCATCCCATACGCTCCGCAACGGCCCGATCGCGGCCGCCCGCATCCCGATTGCCCGTATTTGTCCCGCATGGTAGCAACGGGGGCCGCCGGCCAGAAGCCGGCGAAGTGCCGGAACAAGGGGGAAGGTCCGGCGAAACGACGGTCATCCATGGCAAAACGCGACCTCGACGACATCGACAGGCGGCTGCTTGCGCTGCTGCGCGCCAATGCGCGCACGCCGACCGCGGCGCTCGGCCGCCAGCTTGGGCTGTCGCGCAGCGCCGTCCAGGAGCGCCTGAAGCGGCTGGAGCGCGACGGCGTGATCCTCGGCTACACGGTCCGCCTGGCAGGGACCGGCCGGCGGCGGCCGGCGGTCACGGCGCATGTGATGCTGACGCTGGATCCGAAGCGGCAGGAGCAGGCCGCCGAGGCTCTGCGCGGCCTGCCCGAGGTGACGAGCGCCCACACGGTGAGCGGCCTCTACGATCTGGTGGCCGAGGTGACGGCGGCGAGCGCCGAGGACCTCGACGCCGTTCTGACACGCATCGGTAAGCTGCCCGGCGTTACCCGGACGACCTCTTCGATTCTCCTGTCGACGAAGTTCGAGCGGCGATAGGAAAGCGCCGCGCCCGGCCGGCCCGCATCGGCTGCCACCGGCTCGGCCGTTCCCGTTTCAGCCGCCGTTGTCGAACGGGTTGAGCAGTTTCCGGCGCACCGTCTCCAAGTGCCGGCGCATGCGGCTGGCGGCGAGGTCCATGTCGCGGTTCGCGATGGCTTCGATGAGGGCGTCGTGCTCGGCGAAGCTGTGATGGCTCGGGTCCGGGTTCGGCCTGGCGATTCGCAGCCGGCCCCACACGGTCGCGCGGCGGACCATGTTGAGCGTGTCGAAGAGCGCGAGCAGAAGCGCGTTGTGGGTCGCCTGCGCGATCGCCCGGTGAAGCTTGGTGTCCCATGCCTCGTAGATCCGCCAGTCCGGTGCTCCCTTGGTCTTGCGGATGCAGTGCATCATCTCGGCGATGTCGGCGGGGGTCGCGTTCAGCGCCGCCAGCCGCGCCAGCTCCGGTTCGATCAGCAGGCGCGCCTCCATAACCTCCGCCGGGTTCGTCCGCCGGCTGATCGAGGAGACGTCGTTGGCGTCCTCGACCGGTTTCGTGCCGACGAAGGTGCCCCGTCCGACATGGCGCCAGATCTGTCCCTCCGCCTCGAGCGCCGCCAACGCCTTGCGCAGGGCCGTCCGGTTCACCCCGAGCTGGGCGCACAGGCTGCGTTCGGGCGGCAGGCGGCTGTTCAGGGGGTATTGCTTTTCGGCCAGGAACGCCTGCAGCCGGGTCAGCGCCGCCGCGGAGTCGTTTTTTTCGATCATATCGACCAATCTTAGAATTGGTTGCGTCCTGCTCTGTATACCGGATTAAAGAGGCTTCGTAAATCTTGACTTCTCCATACACCAATCTATACCATTTTATCATTGGTTGAAGTGCCCGGCGGAGAAACGGGCCCAACGGCGAAAGAAGTTCGGGTCAGATTGGGGAGGAGACGATGCAGATTCTGACCGATAGACCGATTCGGTTTCTCAAGGGCGCGGCGCTTGGCCTGGCTGTGGCGCTGAGTGCGGCGGGGGCGGCGTCCGCGCAGGACAAGGACATCACGATCGCCCTCGGCGACATCGAATCCGTCGAGACGCTCAACCTGATGATCGCGCTCGAACACGCGCGAGAGCGTGGCCTCAACATCGATCTGATCGCCTTCAAGTCCGAGGACATCGCCAATCAGGCCGTCGTAAATGGCCAGGCCGACATCGGCATCGGCGTGCCCTACGCGGTGATCCAGAAGGTGTCCGCGCCGATCCGCATGTTCTACCAGCTCGCCACGCTGCGCTTCTTCCCGGTCGTCGACAAGAAGTACGCGACCTGGAAGGACCTGGATGGTGAGGAGATCGCGGTCCATTCCCGCGGCTCGGGCACCGAGGCGGCGGCCAAGTACGTGGCCGCCGAGAACGGCATCACCTTCAAGAACATCAGCTACGTCCCGGGCTCCGAGGTCCGCGCGCTCGCGCTCTTGAACGACAACATCGACGCGACCTTCCTCGACATCGCCAACAAGAACTTCGTCATGGGCCAGGCCCCGGACCAGTTCCACGTTCTTCCGATGGGCGATCTGGAGGGGACCGACGAGGCGCTGTTCGCGCGCCAGGACTGGCTCGAGGAAAACCAGGAGACCGTGCAGATCCTTCTGGAGGAGCTGCTCAAGGTGACGCGCAGCATCAACGAGGATCCGAGCTACGTCCAGGCCGAGCGCGAGCGCCTGGGCCTGCTGCCCGACTTGCCCGAGGATCTGGAGGCGGAGATCCTTCCGTACTACCAGCAGGCCGTCGAGGCGCAGCTCTTCCCGCCGCACGGCGGCAACGAGAAGGCCATCCGGTCCGATTTCGAATTCTATGGGAGCGCCGGGCAGCTCGAGGGCTCTCCGGCGGACCTGAAGGTCGAGGACTTCTGGTATCTCGCGCCGCTGGAGAAGGCCCGCGAGGCGGTCGGGGGGTGAACCCGACCGGCGCGCGAGGTCTCGTGCTGAATTGAATTTGTACCGAGTGCTGAGTCCGCATGACGGATAGGACTGCGCAACCGGGGAGGCCTGCCGCGGCCGGCCTCCCCGAAGCGGCCGGCGCCGATGACGGCGTGCGACGGGACCGCCAACTTCAGTGGTTGTGGCGGTTGCTCTCCTTCGCCCTCGTGTTCGCGGCGTGGGAGGTCGCCGGCCGCATTCCGATCAGCCTGGCCTTCCCGCCCTTCAGCGAGACGGCCGTTGCCCTGGTCGAGATGCTGTTCGACGGGACGCTGTTCGCCGCCTATGGCGAAACGCTGCGGCCGCTCGTCGTCGGCCTGCTGCTGTGCGGGGCGATGGCGGTCCTGTTCGGGGTCGGCATGGGGCTGTCGGAGACGGTGGAGTGGTTCAGCCTGCCGATCTTCATCATCCTGCAGGCGGCGCCCATGGCGGCGATCATCCCGCTGATCACCTTCATCTACGGCATCGGGTTCGGCGCGAAGGTCTTCGCCGTGATGCTGATGAGCGCGCCGATCATCGTGCTCAATTCCTACAAGGGCATCCGCAACACCAGCCCGTCGCTCCTGGAGATGAGCCGATCCTTCATGGCGACCCGGCGCCAGCAGATCGTGAAGATCATCCTGCCCCACGCCAGCGGCCTGATCTTTGCCGGGCTCAGGCTCGGCGCGGCCGCCGGCGTCACCGGCGTGGTCCTGGCGGAGCTTCTGATCACGCCGACCGGTGTCGGCGACCTGATCACCTACTACCGCGCCGTGGCCGAGTATCCGCGCATGTTCGCCTCGATCGCGTCAATCATCATCTTCTCCTCCGTCACGGTGACGCTGCTGCAGCGGCTGGAGCAGACCCTGTTCCGCCCGGAGACGCGCGGGCCGTCCGGAGAATAGGGGGCAGAGGCCGGACCAAGGAGTGCCATGCTGAACGCCGTGAAGACCGCCAGTGAGGGCGAGATGCCCGAAATGTCGCAACCCATCGTCGAGGTGCGGGGGATCGGGAAGCGCTATCCCGGGGGCGTGGAAGCGCTGCGGGACGTTAGCCTCGACTTCCCAGCCGGGAAGCTGACGACCCTTCTGGGGCCGTCGGGCTGTGGCAAGACCACGCTCCTGAAGATCATCGCCGGGCTGATCGAGCCCTCGTCCGGCGAGATCTACGTGAAGGGCAAACGGACCGATGGGCCCGGCCCGGAGCGCGCCTTCGTGTTCCAGGATTTCGCGCTCATGCCCTGGGCCACGGTCCTGCGGAACGTCGCCTTCGGCCTGGAGCTGCGGGGCATGCCGAAGCGGCAGCGGGAGGAGATCGCCCGCCGATGCATCGCGGAGGTGAACCTCGCGGGCTTCGAGAACCGCTATCCGCACGAGCTTTCCGGCGGCATGCGGCAGCGCGTCGGCCTGGCCCGCGCGCTCGCGGTCGACGCCGACATCCTGATGATGGACGAGCCCTTCGCGTCCGTCGACGAGCAGACGCGCCGCAAGTTCCAGGAAGACCTGCTGAAGCTGCTCGAGGTCGAGAAGAAGACGGTGATCTTCGTTACCCACAGCATCGAGGAAGCGGTCTACGTCTCCGATCAGATCGTCTTGCTGTCGCCGCGCCCCGGCACCGTGTCCCGGATCGTCCGGCCCGCGCTGCACCGCGGCGGCGACGTGGAAGAGCTCCGGCGCGACAAGGCCTATCTCGACTGCGTCGACGAGATCTGGCAGGTCCTTAAGCAGTATCTTGCGTGATCGAGATGACCATCCTCGGACACCGCATCCCGATGATGTTCTCCCTGCTGGTCTGGTTCGCCCTGTGGGAGGCCATCGGCCGACTCGACCTCGTCGTCCTGATCCCGCCCTTCACCGACGTGATCGCCGCCGGCGTCACGATGCTGCCGAGCAAGCGGTTCCAGGATGCGATCGCGATCTCCTTCAGCGCCTTCGCGATCGGCATGGCCTTCTCGGTGACGACCGGTGTCGTTCTGGGCGTTCTGATGGGGCGGGTGAAGGCGATCGGCGAACTCATGGGGATGTGGGTCAACATCTTCGAAAGCTCGCCGCTGACGGCGGTGATCCCCGTGCTCATGGCGGTTTTGGGGTTCGGCCAGGCGACCATCATCACCGCCGTGTTCCTGTTCTCGGTCTGGGTCATCGCCCTCGACACGCAGGTCGGCGTGAAGCACGTCAACCCATCGCTCCTCGAAATGGGGCGGTCCTTCGGGGCCGGCCGATTCGCGCTTTACTCGAAGATCCTGATCTTCGCCGCCCTGCCGGAGATCCTCGCCGGCATCCGCCTCGGCGTGATCCGGGGCGTGAAGGGGGTCGTCATCGGCCAGTTGCTGGTCGCCATCATCGGCGTCGGCGAACTGTTCGAGCTCTATTCCCGGAACTTTCTGATGGAGGAGTTCTGGGCCCTCATCGTCATGCTCTTCGCCTTCGCCTTCGCGGTTTCGGAGGCGGTCGGCTATGTCGAGCGGCGTGTCGCGTATTACGCCAGTACGCGGTGAACCCGGCCGTCCCTCGCGGCACCATTCCGTGGCCACAACATCGATGCGCAACCAAGGAAAGAGAACGCCCGTGACCTACGTCTTCCCTCCCGCCGCAGAACCGGCTCTCCCCGTCGTCGGCAGCGACGCCCAGGTTCCGATCCACCGCATCTACTGTGTGGGGCGCAACTACGCGGCGCACGCCCGCGAGATGGGATCGGATCCCGACCGGGAGCCGCCGTTCTTCTTCATGAAGCCGGCGGATGCGGTCGTGCTCAGCGGCGCGTCGATCCCCTATCCGCCGCAGACCAGTAATCTGCACCACGAGATCGAGCTGGTGGTCGTCCTTGGCAAGGGTGGGCGCGACATCCCCGTCGAGCGGGCCCTCGACCATGTCTATGGCTACGCCGTCGGCATCGATCTGACGCGCCGGGACCTGCAGAACGAGGCCAAGAAGACGGGCCGCCCATGGGACATGGGCAAGGGATTCGATCAGTCGGCACCCTGCTCGGCGGTCCAGCCGGCCGAGCGGATCGGCCATCCGGACAAGGGGGCGATCTGGCTCAAGATCAACGGAGAGATCCGCCAGCAGGGCGACCTCGCGCAGCAGATCTGGACGGTTCCGGAAACGATCGCCTACCTCTCTGGCCTGGTGACTCTGGCGCCGGGCGATCTCGTCTTCACCGGCACGCCGGAAGGGGTCGGCGCGGTGGGGCCCGGAGACCGGATGGACGGCCATATCGACGGCGTCGGCGACCTTTCCGTCACGATCGTGGAGCGATAGCGGCCGACGGATCAGGCGGCGCCGACCTCGGCCGCATTCGCCAGGTCGCGGGCCGTTTCGATCAACGCGCGGACGACGGCGCGGCGCCGGCTGCTCCTCAGGCAAGCGAGCGCGTCCACGTTGACGTCGGAGAGGCCGTCGAGCGGTCGGGCGACGGTCCGCGCGTCGCCCTCGCTCTCCCGTTCGAACAGAAAGCCGATGCCGAGGCCGCGCGCGACGGCTTCGCGCATCGCCTCCCGGCTGCCCAGCTCCAGGGCCGGCGACAACGCGAGTCCTTGCCGCCGGACCGCTTCGTCGAGGACGCGTCGGGTGGTCGATCCAGTCTCGCGCAGCACGACGGGATGGCCGACCAGGTCCTGCAGGCTCAGCCGGTCGCGTGCGGCCAAGGGGTGGTCCCGCGGCATCAACGCAAGCATTCCGCGGCGCTGGATCGGCAGGGTGAGAAGGCGCGGGTTCGGCTTCGGATTGGCGACGATCGCCGCGTCCGCGCGCTGCTCCAGCAGCATCTGGAGCACCGCGCTCGTGTTGCCCAGGCGTACCGAGACGCGCAAGCGCGGGTGGCGCTTCATGAAGGCCGAGATCACGTCCAGGGCCACGTGCGGCCCATCCGCGGCGAGCACCAGGCTGCCCGTGCCGAGGGTTGCCCTCCCCGTCAGGAACTCCCCGATCTGCTCCTCCGCGACGAACATCTGTCGGGTCAGCTCGAACAGCTCCCGCCCCGTATCGGTCAGGACGACCTCCCGGCCCTGACGCCGGAACAGGCGCACCGCATACGTCGCCTCGAGAGCCTTCACCTGCACGCTCACCGCCGGCTGGGTGAGGCCCAGCATGTCCGCCGCCTTGGAGAAGCTGCGCGTCCGGGCGACCGCGTGGAACGCCCGAAGCTGGGTGTGGGTCGCTGTTCGCATAAATTCTTTTATGATTCAGATTCGCAAATATCAATTTGATTGCGGGCGGCGCGCGCTCCATCCTGTCGCGGGGTTCGACGTTGTCACCACAACCCAGTCGGGAGCTTCGGCGAAGTGCAGACGAGAGTGGCGGAGACGGCCAGCCGGGCGGTGGTTGCCGGCCTGGCGCATGATGGAGAGGCCCTGACCGTTACCTGGGCCGACGGGCGCGAGAGCCGGTTTGCCGCGATCTGGCTGTTCGACAACCGGCCCGACGGGCGGCATGGACCGGACGGGCAGCGGCTGTTCGATGTCGCCGAACTGCCGGACGAGATCGGAATCGCGTCGGCCGTCCTGACCGGCGCCGGTGCGGTTACGGTCACCTTCACCCCGGACGGCACGACCGCCGCGTTCGCGGGCACTTGGCTGCGCGACCACGCACTCGACCCGGCGTCGCGGGCCGAACGGCGTCGCGCGCCGCGGCTCTGGGGCGGAGAACTGGCGGCCGACCTCCCCGCGGCAACCTATGCCGAGGTGGTAAAGGGCGGGCAGGCCCTTGCCCGATGGCTGGCCCATGTCCGCGACCGCGGCTTTGCGCTGCTCACCGGCGTGCCCGCGGAAGAGGGCATGGTCTGCCGCGTGATCGAGTTGTTCGGCTATGTGCGGGAGACGAACTATGGCCGGCTGTTTGACGTCGTCTCCGTCGAGGCGCCGAACAACCTCGCCTACACCGGGCTGGCGCTTGGCAATCACACCGACAACCCCTACCGCGATCCGGTGCCGCAGCTTCAGCTGCTCCATTGCCTGCGCGCCGCGGAGGAGGGCGGCGACTCGATCGTCGTCGACGGGTTTTACGCGGCCGAGCGTCTCCGCCGCGAGGCGCCGGAGGACTTCGACCTGCTGACCCGGTATGCGGTTCCCTTTCGCTACGTCGAGCGAGGCGTTGTCGATCTACAGGCTGCGGCACCGCTGATCGAGCTGGACTGCGAGGGTGCGGTGCGCGCCGTCCGATACAACAACCGGTCGGCGGCGCCCTTCGATCTGCCGGAGGAGGTCGTTCAGCCCTTCTACCGGGCCTATCGCCGCTTCGGCCGCCTGCTGCACGACCCGGCCGCAATCGTCAGCTTTCGGATGCAGGCAGGGGATCTTTTCATCGTCGACAATCAGCGCGTGCTGCACGGTCGGCGCGGCTTCGGCCGCGGTCGGCGCCATCTCCAGGGGGCCTATGCGGACAAGGACGGCCTGTTGAGCAAGCTGCGCGTTCTGGAGGAGGCGCATCGATGAACGACGTGTTGCGGCAGATCGAGGACCTCTACGCCGCCTGTGGCGACGAGGCCTACGGCGAGGGTGTAACGATGACGGAGCATGCGTTGCAGACGGCGGCCCTAGCCGAAGCCGACGGCGCCGAGGATGCGCTGGTGGTCGCTGCCCTGCTGCACGACATCGGCCATTTCCTCGAGCGGCGTGACGACGCCTACGGCTACCACAAGCACGATCGCTCCGGGGGCGACTGGCTGGCGCGCCGGTTCGGTCCGGAGGTCAGCGAGCCCGTGCGTCTCCACGTGGCGGCGAAACGCCACCTCTGTGCCGTCGAGCCGGGGTACCGGGCCCGACTCTCGCCGGCCTCCGTCCACAGCCTTTCGAAGCAGGGCGGGCCGATGTCCCCGGCCGAATCGGCGGCCTTCGCCGCCGACCCGTTCGCCGAAGCGGCGATAAGGCTGCGCCGCTGGGACGACGGCGGCAAGGTTCCGGGCCTGACGGTGCCCGGTTTCGCGCATTATCGCGCCCGCATCCTGCGTCTTCTTCGGGCCGAGGGGGCGTCGGCGTAGCCTCGGGGCGCGCTTCGTTCTCCCTCACGGCTTTATCGCGAGGGCACAAAACCCCTTGCCGGATTCCACCAGCCGCGCATTCGTGAATCCGGCGGCCGTGAGCATTTCCGTCAGGGTTTCCTTCGGCTGCCCGGAATAGGGCGTAAAGCCAAGCGCGATCCTGCCGCCGGGTTTCACGACCCGCCAGATTTCGCTCAACCCGGCCACGGCGTCCGGCCAGACCTGCACGGAGTTGATCGCCGGCGCTTTGTCAAAGCTGTCGTCATCGAACGGCAGGTTCTCCACCGAGTCCTGCCGCAGCTCGACGCGGCCGTTCCGGATGGCGGTCGCATTCCGGGCCCGCGCCTGCTCAACCATCTCCCGGGACGGATCGACGCCCGCGACAAATCCCGCTGACGCCAGGACCGACAGCCGTTGAATGACCACTCCGGGGCCGAACCCCACTTCCAGAACGCTGTCGCGCGGCCCGATCTCGAGGCGAGAGACGACCCAGGCGCCGAAATCTGCGTTCGCCCGTGTCATGATGATGCCGCCTAACCTGCCCAAGGGGCCTTGCGGACGGCCAAACACGCGCATCAGGAGGTTTCGCGGGATGCTCATCGCGCCGCTCCTCCTGGTGTTGTCCCTGATGAAATCGCCAAACGTCCGTCCTTCGTCCACTGTCCAAAGAAACACTGGACGAAGGACTCCGACGATCTACCGGCGGCGCGGTTCCCCGAATCGGGAAATGCCTTGAGGAACGATGGCCCGCCTCACACCGCGAGCCGAACAAGGGCGGGGCCGCCCGGCGGCAGCGGAGGTTCGCCGCCGGCGCGTCGATAGGCGGCTTGCCCGGCCATCCACGGCTCCCAATACAGCCCCGACGACAGGACTTCCTGCGCTATCTGCTGTGCCAGAAACGGCAGGGCGGACGAGGCGTCGCCGGCCGTCGGCGAGGCGCGGCCGATCGACGGCCACGGCCGATCCCGCTCCGGCCAACGGGCGGCGGACCCGGCCTTTCGGGGCGACGCTTCGGCCCGCTCCGGCTCCAGGCGGCCGGCCGGAACGGCGTCCCGCCGCGGAGCCTCGTCCCGCCGGTCCGCGCCCGGCGGCTGCGACGGCACGACCGCGGCAACGCTCGACGCACGTCCCCCACCGGCACCCGTCGAGGGCGCCGAGGGTGGTGGCAGAAGAAGCGTTCCGGAGATGCCGATCATGCCGAGGGATTATAGGCGGTTCGCCGGAATTTTAAATGACTTAATAATTATTTACAGATATTCAAGGGATCTGCCGGTCTATTAACCAATACCGATCCTGCCACAATGCAATTTAACATATAATGCGCTTTCTTGCTTCTGGATTCGCCCCTTAAGCAGAAACTCCGTTTTAGAAATTGTTAAACTGTCGAACCTATCGTCCGAGGACTGAGCGCCGCGGGTGTGGAGTCATCCGTTGCCGGTGTCTTCAGGTAGGAGGTTCCCTCTATGTTGGATCGGTATGCGGCGTCGGCACAGACGGCCCGGTCCGACTGGGTGCGGAGCGCCATCGAGGCGTCCGGCGACCTTGTCTATGAATGGGATCTCGTCCGGGACGTGATTCTCTGGGCCGGGAGGCCCGGCGGCATCTTCGGCAAGATCGCCCTGGCCGCGGTTTCGAGCGGCGCCGGATTCAGCCGACGCATCCATCCCGAAGATCTGCCGATCCGGCTCAAGGCGCTGTCCGATCATTTCGCCAACGGAGCCGCCTATGACTGCGAGTACCGCGTCCGCGCGGACGGCGGCCGCTGCTCCTGGGTCCACGACCGCGGACAGGCGCAATTCTCGCCCAGCGGGTTGCCGGAGCGCCTGGTCGGCAGCCTTCGCCTGATCACAGCCCGCAAGCAGAACGAAGCGCGCCTCGAACGGCTCGCCAACTTCGACGAGCTGACCGGTCATCTCAACAAGATACGGCTGCGCGACGCGCTCGAACACGCATTGGCCTATTGCCAGCGCTTCGATCTGACGGGTGGTTTCCTCGTCGTCGGGCTCGACAAGCTTGCGATGATCAACAACGCCTTCGGTCATCAGGCCGGCGACGCCGCCCTCGTCGCCGTCGGCCAGCGGCTCGATCGCTGCCTCCGCACCAGCGACATCGTCGGCCGGCTCGACGCCGACCGGTTCGGCGTTGTGATCGCGCAGTCCTCGCCGAGCCAGCTCGCGCGCGCGGCGGAGCGGATCCTCCAGGCCGTCCGGGAGCAGCCGGTCGAGACCCCCGAGGCGAAGATCCACCTCACGGCCTCCATCGGCGGCATCCTGTTTCCCCGGGCCTGCGGCACGGCGCAGGAGGTGATTGCCAAGGCGGAAAGTGCGCTCAAGGAAGCGAAGCTTCAGGGACGCGACTGTTTCGTCCTTCATCAGACCTCGGAGTTACAGGACCGGCGGCATCGCCGCAGTCTGGACATCGGCGCAAAGGTACAGAAAGCGATGCAGGAGAACCGCCTGCTGTTCGCCTTCCAGCCGGTGGTCGACGGGCGCAGCGGGCAAACCGCCTTTTACGAGTGTCTGCTGCGCCTGCGCGACGAGGCGGGCGCGCTCCTCCCCGCTGCCGACTTCGTGCCGGTCATCGAGCAGCTCGGCCTCGTCCGGCGGATGGACCGCCACGTGTTGGAGCTGGCCGTGCGCGAACTGGAGGACAGCCGCGACATCAGCCTGGCGATCAACATCTCCGGCCTTACGGCCACCGATCAGGCCTGGCTTCGAACGCTCACCGCCCTGTTCAAAGGCAGGCCCGAGATCGCTCATCGCCTGATCATCGAGATCACTGAGACCACGGCGCTTTACGACATCGAGGAATCGGCTCGGTTCGTGAGCGCAGTGCGGGATCTGGGGTGTCGGGTCGCCGTCGACGATTTCGGCGCCGGCTTCACCTCGTTTCGGCAACTCCGGGCGCTTTCGGCCGACATCGTCAAGCTCGACGGCTCATTCGTGCGGAACCTGGCGGAGAACGTCGACAACCAGCTCTTCATTCGCAACATGCTGGGCGTTGCCGAAGCGTTCAATCTGGAGACCGTCGCGGAAGGCGTCGAAACCAGGGACGAGGCCGCCTTCCTTGTCGGCGAGGGTGTCCGGTATCTGCAGGGCTACCATTTCGGCCGGCCGGAATTCGACAGGCCCTGGCTGAAGGACGCGTCGCACCTGCCTCACCCGGCCGCGGTCGGCTGACGCGACGCCGCCGCGCGGTGCTTTGATTACTTTTCCTTCTCTGCCTTCTGTCGGGTCAGCGCCTCGAGCTGCTTCTGCAGGGCGTCGACCTGCGTCTTGAGCTCGCCGAGCGCGTCCAGCGCGTCCGCCGCATTGTCGCTCCCCGACCGGGACGGCGCGGCCGGGTCCTCAGGCGCCGACGGCTTGCGCCGGTCCGCGCGGCCGTTCTCGTCCGTCCGAAGCGGGGAGAACATCTTCATCGCCCGTTCGAAGAGGGCGAGGTTCTGTTTGCCCATCTCCTCGAACCGGCCGAAGGGGAACATGTTGCCGAAGGTGTCCTGCATATAGTTCTTCATCTGCTCCTGGTTGCGCGCGAAGGACTCCATGGAATGTTCAAGGTAACGCGGGACCAGGAACTGGAGGCTGTCGCCGTAGAAGCTGATGAGCTGGCGCAGGAAGTTGATCGGCAGCAGGTTCTGTCCCTTCGCCTCCTCCTCGACGATGATCTGGGTCAGGACGGAGCGAGTGATGTCCTCTCCGGTCTTGGCATCGTAAACCACGAAATCGACGCCCTCCTTAACCATCTGACAGAGGTGGTCGAGCGTCACGTAGCTGCTGGTCGCGGTGTTGTAGAGGCGGCGGTTCGCGTATTTCTTGATCGTGATCGGCGCCTTGTCCGCGGGGCTTGGTCCGGCCATGAGAATCGTGCCCTTTGACGGTTATGGTCCACCTACCGCTTCGCAGCATAGCAGCATTTCGCTCCATCGTTGCAACGCGTTACGGCGATTGCCGCGGCGCGGATGCGGCGGGGCCTGCCTTCGATGCCCGACAGGTGGCGGCTGGCGCGGCGCGCCCACCTTCCCTATAGTGCCCCGATGGCCGAACCGCCGGACATCGAGACCTTGGCGCGCCGCTGCCTCGACCTGTGGGAGGATCAGGTGGGGGCGCTCGCCGCCGATTCCCAGACGACGGAGCAGATAGCCCGGCTCTTCCGGCTGATGGCCACGGCCGCGGGTGCGGCCGCCGACTCGGCCGGACGGGGGGAGGCCAGGGGAAATGGCAGGGGCGATGCCCAGCGGGACGTCAGCGGAGAAGCCTCGGAAGGGGTCGGAGCCGAGGCCGGACGGGCAAAAGGGGCAGGGCGCGCCGACGCCTCCGGATCGGACGCGTCTGGGCCCGCGGCCTCTGCAACAGCATCTGGCCCTGGCCGCGATGCCTTTGCTGATCTGCTCCGCCGCCTCGACGCGCTGGAGGAGCGGATCGCCCGCCTCGAAGAGGCCGGCGGAGGGGCGGGCCCCAGCCGCGCCGCCGGCCGGTCTCCCCGAAAGCGTCGATCCTGAAACGGTCGCGGCTGCGCTCGACGCAGAGGCCCGGCGCCGCTTCGACGCGTTCCTGACCGGGGTCGAGCGCTACCGCCGCCATCCCTACCGCCGGACGCTCGCCGATCCGCCGGTGTGCTGGCAGGAGGGCACGACCCGCCTGCTCGACTACGGCGCCGGAGTCGCTCACGGGGCGCCCGCGCTCCTCGTCGTACCATCGCTGGTGAACCGGGCCTATATCCTCGATCTGGCGCCGGAGTGCAGCCTCCTGCGCTATCTGGCCGGCCGGGGCCTCCGGCCGTTCCTGGTCGATTGGGGCGGGCCCGGGCCGGTGGAGCGGGCCTTCACCCTGACCGACTATGTCGCCCGGCGGCTGGAAGCCGCGCTCGACGCGACGGTCCGTGAGGCGGGCGGCCCGGTGGCAGTCGTCGGCTACTGCATGGGCGGCCTGCTCGGCCTCGCGCTGGCGTTCCGGCGCGCCGGCGACGTCCGGGGGCTCGCCTGCCTCGCCACGCCGTGGGACTTCCATGCCGGGCAACCGGAGCGGGCCCGGCTCGCCGGCGCGCTTGTCCCGTCGCTCGAGCCGGTGCTCGCCGCCCTGGGGGAGCTTCCGGTGGACCTCGTCCAGATGCTCTTCGCGCTGCTCGATCCCTACGGCGTCGTCCGCAAGTTCCGCGATTTCGCCGCGCTCGACGAGGCCTCCGCACAGGCGCGGCGATTCGTTGCCGTCGAGGACTGGCTGAACGACGGCGTGCCCCTTGCGGCGCCGGTCGCGCGGGAATGTCTGGCCGGGTGGTACGGTGACAACACACCGGCCCGCGGCGAATGGCGAATCGCGGGGGAGGCCGTCCGGCCGGGTGACCTGCGGATGCCGAGTCTCGTCGTGCTGCCGGATCGGGACCGGATCGTGCCGCCCGACACGGCGGCGGCGCTGGCAAAGGCGCTGCCCAGGGCGGCGCGGCTTCGGCCCGCCGCCGGCCATGTCGGCATGGTCGTGGGCCGCGACGCGGAGGCGAGGCTGTGGCGGCCGCTCGCCGAGTGGCTGCTTCGCCTCCCCGACGGCGCGCGGCGGACCGCGTTATGACGGCCGCGGCGCCGGTTCGCGGGCACAGCCGGCGG
>CAZKCM010000039.1:0-40557 GCA_964551315.1 uncultured Rhodospirillaceae bacterium
GTCGCCAATTCTCTGGCGGCGGTGCAGGCGGGCGCACGGCAGGTGGAGTGCACGATCAACGGCCTCGGCGAGCGGGCCGGCAACGCCGCGCTGGAGGAGATCGTCATGGCGCTGCGCACGCGCCAGGACGCCATGCCCTATCACACCGGCATCAACACCGAGGTGATCACCAAGGCGTCGCGGCTGGTCTCCACCGTCACCGGCTTCCTGGTGCAGCCCAACAAGGCGATCGTCGGCGCCAACGCCTTCGCGCACGAATCGGGCATCCACCAGGACGGCATGCTGAAGCATGCCGGGACCTACGAGATCATGACGCCCGAATCGGTCGGCCTCAACCGCTCCACCCTCGTGATGGGCAAGCATTCCGGCCGGCACGCCTTCAAGGCCAAGCTGAAGGAGCTGGGCTTCGACCTGGGCGACAACGCGATCGAGGACGCCTTCCGCCGGTTCAAGGATCTGGCGGACAAGAAGAAGGAGATCTACGACGAGGACATCGTCGCCCTCGTCGACGACGAGGTCGGCCGCAGCAACGACCGGATCCGGTTCGTCTCGCTGCAGGTCGTCGCAGGCTCGCGCGGGCCGCAGAAGGCTGAGCTCGAACTGCAGATCGACGGCGAGGGACGCTCGACCACCGCAACCGGCGCCGGCCCGGTCGACGCCACCTTCAACGCGATCAAGCAGCTTTTTCCGCACGACGCCAGGCTGCAACTTTATCAGGTGCACGCGGTGACGGCCGGCACGGACGCGCAGGCCGAGGTCACGGTGCGGCTCGAGGAAAACGGGAAGACCGTCAACGGCCAGGGCGCCGACACGGATACGCTCGTCGCCTCGGCCCGCGCCTACATCCATGCGCTCAACAAATTGCTGACGAAGCGCCAGAAGACGGCGCCGGCGGCGCTTTCCGCCTGATCGCCAGGGGAACACCAGGGGGGAACATGGGGAAAGGGGCGCCGTCGAGGTGGACAGCAACACCAGTCATCGCAGGTTACGAGTGAGGTTCCATGTTCAATAGATTGCTGGGCATGCTGTCCGCCGACATGGCCATTGACCTCGGCACAGCCAACACCCTGGTTTACGTCAAGGGGCGCGGAATCGTCCTGAACGAACCCTCGGTCGTGGCGATCGCCGAGCTTCGCGGCAAGAAGCACGTGCTCGCAGTCGGCGACGAGGCCAAGATGATGCTGGGTCGCACGCCGGGGAACATCTCTGCCATCCGGCCGCTTCGGGACGGCGTCATCGCCGATTTCGAAGTCGCCGAGGAGATGATCAAGCACTTCATCCGCAAGGTGCACAACCGCCGCAGCTTCGCGAGCCCGCAGGTGATCATCTGCGTGCCCTCCGGCTCGACCGCGGTCGAGCGCCGCGCCATCCAGGAGTCGGCCGAGAGCGCGGGCGCCCGGCGCGTCTTCCTGATCGAGGAGCCGATGGCCGCGGCGATCGGCGCCGGCCTGCCGGTGACCGAGCCGACCGGCTCGATGGTCGTCGACATCGGCGGCGGCACGACGGAGGTTGCCGTGCTGTCGCTCGGCGGCATCGTTTATTCACGGTCCGTGCGGGTCGGCGGCGACAAGATGGACGAGGCGATCATCGGCTATATCCGCCGCAACCACAACCTGCTGGTCGGCGAGGGCAGCGCCGAACGGATCAAGAAGGAGATTGGCTCCGCCTGCCCGCCGGAGGACGGCGACGGCCGGGTCATGGAGATCAAGGGCCGCGACCTGATGAACGGCGTGCCGAAGGAGCTCGTCATCAGCGAGCGCCAGATCGCCGACAGCCTGGCCGAGCCTGTCGGCGCCATCATCGAGGCGGTGAAGGTCGCGCTGGAGCACACAGCGCCGGAGCTCGCCGCCGACATCGTCGACAAGGGCATCGTGCTCACCGGCGGCGGCGCCCTGCTCGGCAACCTCGACTTCGTCCTGCGGCATTCGACCGGGTTGCCGGTCTCCATCGCCGACGACCCCTTGTCCTGCGTGGCCCTGGGAACCGGTCGTTGTCTTGAAGAAATGAAAACATTGAAGAATGTACTAATAAATATGTATTGATCCCACTAAATATTCTTTCATCCCGATCCAGCATTGTATAGCGTTCGTGCGGAGCGGTTGAATTCGCTCACCGCAGACATCGTCGAGGGAGGGAGACGATGAAGTCACGCGCAGGGTCGGTGCTGCGACTTGCATCGCCGCTGAGGGCCTGGAGCCAGCGATTCACCTTTTTCCTGCTGGTTGCTGCGTCCCTTGCCCTGATGATGCTGGGTCGAACGGATAGTCTGGTCGTCGAGCGCGCCCGCACCACGGTGGTCGATGCCGCGAGCCCGATCCTGGACCTGCTGTCCCAGCCGATTGCCGGGACGGTGATGGTTCTGGAGAACGTTCGCGATCTGGCGAACCTGCGCGAGGAGAATGCGCGGCTGCGGGAGGAGCGGGCCCGCCTGCTGCAGTGGCAATTGGTCGCGCGCTCGCTCGAGGCCGAGAACCGGTCGCTCCGCGAGCTTCTGAATCTCGTTCCTGAGCCGCGCGCCCGCTTCATCACCGCACGGGTGATCGGCGACGCCGGCGGGCCGTTCGTTCGCACCGCCTTGATTGCCGCTGGCAAGCACGACGGCGTCCGAAAGGGGCAGGCGGTGATGACCGGCGATGGCCTCGCCGGCCGCGTTTTCGAGGTCGGCCAGCGCTCCGCGCGGCTTCTGCTGTTGACCGACATCAACTCCCGCATTCCTGTCGTCATCGAACGGACGCGCGACCGCGCCATCCTTGCCGGCGACAACACGGATCTTCCTCATCTCCTCTATCTGCCGCTCGACACACAGGCGGCGCCCGGGGACCGCGTCGTCACCTCCGGCCATGGCGGCCTGTTCCCGCCCGGCCTGCCGGTCGGCATCGTGAGCGCCGTTTCCGAGGACGGGGTGACGGTGCAGCCTTTGGTCGAGTGGAGCAACGTCGAGTATGTCCGTCTGGTCGATTACGAGATGCCGGAAATCCTGTCGTCGCTCCGTAGCGGCGACGCGGAGGCGGACGAATCACCGTGAAGTCCTCGCTCTGGCAACGCCTGGATCTGCTGGCCCGGAGCCTTTGGCCCTTTACCCTTACCCTGCTTTTGCTGATCGTGTCTGTGGTGCCGCTGCGGATTCCCTACTTCGCCCCGATCAGCCCCGGCTTTCCGCTGATCTCCGTCTATTACTGGGCGATTCACCGGCCGACGATCCTGCCGGCACCGGCGGTATTCTTGCTCGGAGTGCTCCATGATCTCCTTGGCGGCGCGCCGCTGGGCGTCGGCGTTCTGGTGCTGCTGATCGTTTACGGCGTCTGCACCTCGCTGCGCCGGGTCTTCCTCGGCGCGCCTTTCACCGCCGTCTGGTTCGGCTTCGCGGTGACGGCGGCGGGCGCGGCCGTCGTGACCTGGGTCATCACCAGCCTGTTGTTTACCGAGGTGCTCGATCCGTCCGCGCTGATCTTCAGCTATCTGCTGACGGTCGGTCTCTACCCGGCGGTCGGGCATCTCTTCGCCCGCGCCCAGCGCAGCCTCCCGCAGCAGCTCTGACCGCCATGCGCTCCGACCAGCAGCGCTATCGAACCTTCGCACGCCGCACGGCGCTCCTGGCCGGCGGCAAGGCGCTGCTGCTGTCCACGCTGGTTGGGCGGATGTACTACCTGCAGGTCGTCGAGTCGGAAAAGTACGCGGTCCTTGCGGACGAGAACCGGATCAACCTCCGGCTGCTTCCACCGCCGCGCGGCCGGATCTACGATCGCTTTGGCGTTCCGATTGCGGTGAACGACCAGAACTACCGCGTCGTCATCATCGCCGAGCAGACACCGGACCTCGAGGCGACGCTCAGCGACCTGTCGCAGATCATTCCCTTGAGCGAGAGCGAGCGGGCGCGAATCCTGCGCGAGCGCGCCCGCAAGCGGGCTTTCGTGCCGATCACGGTTCGGGATAACCTGACCTGGGAGCAGGTCGCCCGGATCGAAGTGAGCGCACCGGACCTGCCCGGCGTCAGCATCGAGGTGGGACAGACGCGGGACTACCCGTTCAAGGACGCCGTGGCGCATGTTCTTGGCTATGTCGCCGCGGTTTCGGAGAGCGAGCTCTCCGGATCCAGCGACCCGCTGCTCGAACTGCCGGGGTTCCGCATCGGCAAGACCGGCATCGAGAAACGCTACGACGAGCTCCTGCGTGGCTCCGCCGGCACGAGCCAGGTCGAGGTGAATGCGGTCGGCCGGGTCATTCGCGAGCTGTCGCGCAACGAAGGTCAGCCCGGCAAGGACCTGATCCTTACCATCGACATGGCGCTCCAGGAATACACGCAGCAGCGCTTGGCCACAGAGCGGAGCGGGGCGGCCGTGGTGCTCGACATCCATAGCGGCGACGTGCTGGCGATGGGATCCACGCCGTCCTTCGATCCGAACGCCTTCAACATCGGCATCAGCTGGTCGGCCTGGGAGGAGCTGATCTCCGACCCGCTCCGGCCGTTGACCAACAAGGCGATCTCTGGACAGTACGCCCCCGGATCGACCTTCAAGATGGTTGTCGCGCTTGCCGCCCTGGAGGCCGGCATCAATCCACGCGAATCGGTGTTTTGCCCGGGCTATACGACGCTTGGGAAGGACCGGTTCCACTGCTGGAAGCGCTTCGGCCATGGCCATGTGGATATGGTCGACGGCATCAAGCATTCCTGCGACGTCTACTTCTATGAGATCGCGCGGCGCGTCGGGATCGATGCCATCGCCGCGATGGCGCGCCGTTTCGGCCTCGGCGGTGTGTCGGGCCTCGGCCTGTCGGGCGAGAGCGCCGGCCTGATCCCCGATCGCGACTGGAAGCGGGGCAGCCTCGGCCAGCCCTGGTATCCGGGCGAAACCCTGGTGGCGGGAATCGGACAAGGCTACATCCTGACCACGCCCCTGCAGCTGGCCGTGATGACGGCACGCATCGCGAACGGCGGGTACGCGATCACGCCGCGCCTGGTGCGCCAGGGCCTCGCCGGCGCGACGGCGGATCCGCTGGCGGCGGAAACGGTTCCGTCCCTCGGCGTTCCCTCCGCGCATCTGGCGCTGATCCGCGACGCGATGGACCGCGTGACCAACGATCTCCGGGGCACGGCCTACGCCGCGCGGATCGAGGAGCCCGGCATGGCCATGGCCGGAAAGACCGGGACCGCCCAAGTCCGCCGCATCACCATGAGCGAGCGTCTCGCCGGCGTGCGCGACAACGAGGACCTGCCCTGGATACGGCGCGACCACGCGCTGTTCGTCGCGTTTGCTCCGGTGCGCGCGCCGGCCTACGCGGTCGCCGTCGTCATAGAGCATGGCGGCGGCGGCGCCAAAGTTGCGGCGCCGATCGCCCGCGATATCCTGCTCGAGACACAGTTGCGCGACCCCGGCCGGAGGCTTTCGCGGCAGCGGGTGGCGGAGGCCGGTTCCGGATGATGGCGTCCATGCTGCCGGGCGGACAGACCGGCATGACCGTGGGGCAGAAGCTCCGGCAGATCAATTGGGGGCTTTTGCTTCTGATCACCGTGGTGGCGTCGGTCGGCTTCGCCATGCTCTACTCCGCCGCCGGCGGCCAGTTCGAGCCGTGGGCCGCACGGCAGATGATCCGATTCGCCGGCGGGCTGCTGCTCATGCTGCTCATCGCCGTGATCGATCTTCCGCTGGTGATGCGATATGCCTACGTGTTTTACGCGGTGACGTTCGCCCTGCTGGTCTATGTGGAGTTCGCCGGTGAGATCGGCATGGGCGCGCAGCGGTGGATTGACCTCAAGTTCTTCCAACTCCAGCCCTCGGAAGTGATGAAGATCGCGCTCGTTGTCGCGCTCGCCCGCTACTTCCACGGCCTCGGGCCTGCGAACATCGCCCGGCCGCAGTTCCTGATCGGCCCCACCCTGCTGGTCATAGCACCGGCGGGGCTGGTGCTGATTCAGCCCGACCTTGGCACGGCCACCATGCTGGTCGTGGTCGGTGGCGCGATGTTCTTCGCGGCCGGCGTTCGCCTGTGGAAGTTCGCGGTGGTCGCCGGCACCGGGATCGCGGCGGCGCCGATCATGTGGTCCTTCCTGCACGCGTACCAGAAGGACCGGATCCTGACGTTCCTGTCGCCCGAAAGAGACCCGCTCGGCGCCGGCTATCACATCCTGCAATCGAAGATCGCATTGGGATCCGGCGGAGTGTTCGGCAAGGGCTTTCTGCAGGGGACGCAAAGCCACCTGAACTTCCTGCCGGAGCATCAGACCGACTTCATCTTCACCATGCTTGCCGAGGAGTTCGGCATGGTCGGCGGCCTGACGCTGCTGGGCCTCTATGCGCTGCTCATCATCTATGGGCTCGCCATCGCGCTGCGGAGCCGGAACCACTTCGGTCGGCTGCTGGCGCTGGGCGTCACGATCAACCTGTTCGTCTATGTCTTCATCAATACGGCGATGGTCATGGGGCTAATCCCGGTGGTCGGCATTCCGCTGCCGCTGATCTCCTACGGCGGATCCGTGATGATGACGGTGCTGATCGGCTTCGGCCTGATGATGATGGTTTACATCAACCGCGACCTGCGGATCGGCCGCCGCGTCTACGACGAAGACGCCTGACGGCCGAAGGAGGGCCATGGCCGGGGCCCTGGAATTTCCGCATCTTTCTCGGCCCAAGGGTATCGACAAAGGAGGGGGGCTTTGCTATATCCCCCGTCTTCCCGGGCCGTTAGCTCAGTTGGTAGAGCAGCTGACTCTTAATCAGCGGGTCCTAGGTTCGAGTCCTAGACGGCCCACCAAATTCTCCCCGAACTCAAATTCTCCCGGAACTTCAGAGAATTGCGGCGGGGCACTCGGCCATGGTTCGCCATGTCCGGCTCGTGCTGCCGCCGTGCGCTCTCTAGAGCCGGAGTCGTGATCGCGTTACGTGGCGCCTGAAAGGGCCGGGGGTTCGGTGCGTCGGGCCGGGTCGCCGCGCCGAATGGCGTGTCCCCGTGCGAACCGAGGCTCGTCGCCGGAGCGGGCCGGCCGCCTGCCCGATTCCACCGTCCTTCCAATCCCGACATCGCCCAATGCTCCTCGGCCGGTCGAGGCCATGAACGACGACAGAAAGGAGGTCTCCATGCATCTCGGTCTCAATTTCGAGCGCGCGCTCGTCTACGCCCTGCACGTTCATGGCGGGCACGTGCGCAAGGGGACGCGCGTGCCCTATTTCAGCCATCTGATGGCGGTTGCGGCGACCGTGATCGAGAACGGCGGGACGGAGGAGGAAGCCATCGCCGCGCTGCTCCACGACGCCGTCGAGGACCAGGGCGGCCTGCCGCGGCTGGCCGACATCCGCAACCGCTTCGGGCCGGCAGTGGCCACGATCGTCGAGGCGTGCTCCGACAGCCTGGACAGCGCGGCCGGAGAACCCAGAGAACCCTGGCTGACCCGGAAGCGGCGGTATCTGAAGGCCCTCCCCGAGAAAAGCCAGCCGATCCTCCGCGTCACCGTTGCGGACAAGCTTCACAATGCGCGCGCGATCTACCGTGACGCCAGGGATCTTGGGCCGGACCTCTGGAAGCGCTTCGGCGGCAGGCCGGCCGAACAAACCGTCGCTTACTACACCGCGCTCAGCGGCATCCTGCGCGAGGTGCATCCCACGCCGGTCACGCAGGAACTCTGCGACGCCGTGACGCTTCTCGAAGGGTGCCTGACCGACCGCCGCTTGCACGAGCGGTACGTTCACGAGCTTCTTGCCGACTGATCACCGGCGGGCGCGGTGGACGGGACCGGCGCCCGGCCTCTGCGCCGATGACGATCGCGATCGCCCGTATCGACATGCCGATCGGGAGCGGCGGCGAGACGCCGGCCGCCCCGAAGCGGCTTCAGGGATTGGAGGAAGACGGGGTCGGGAATCTCCCAAGTGGGAGAGCGTGCCGCCCGTCGCTAGCTTGGGTCGCGTGGGTGAGCCGGTGGATGCGGCCTGCGGGGACGAGGCGTGACAGAACAGGAGTCAAGTGATGAGCCACTGGCTGAAGTTCGTCGGGTCGGGCGGGCTGGGCGCCGCGGTCCTCTTCGGCGCGATCGAGGCAGCCGCGGCCCCGATCGTCGATAGCTGGAGCTACACGCTGAACAATGCCTTCATCGATCTCGACCAGGCGGTGATCGGATCCGGCAGCAACCCTACCATCGGCGGGGCCACGCGGATCGAGTGGCCGATCGGGCATGACGGCGAACGCAGTGCCCTCGAGGTGGAGCGCGATAGTCTTGGTGTGGTTAGCGGGACCGTCACGACGAACGGGGGGATGGCGCCGGGACCGGATCTCCATCACATCAACAACCCGATCCCGATCGAGGGCTTTTCGATTAGCGGGCGCCTGGCGGTGCAGGCGGTGCTGAGGCCGTCCGACTCGGCGCTCGGCGGCCCCACGGGGCCGTTCGAGTTCCTCATCGACTTCTCGTTCATGGAGACCCCGAACACGGAACCCTGCGGTTTCGAATCGCAGAGCGCCTGCGACGACATCTTCCTGCTGGTCGGCACGAGCGGGACGACGCACGCGTTCACCTATCTGGGCGAGACATACACCCTGCGCTTCGGGTCGGAGCGGCTGGCCGCGCTGAGCCCCGAGCAGTGCGCCGCGGGCGGCGGGCAGGCCGGCTGCATCGGCTTCCTCACTCAGGAGGGCGGCACCACGGCCTTCGACACCTTCATCTCGGTGACGCGCGCGACCCCGGTGGCGGAGCCCGGTCCCGTCGCTACGCTCGGCGCCGGGCTGATCGCGCTCGGCCTCATCGGGCGGCGCGGCAGAGCACGCTGAGAGTTTCGGCGCGGGGCGGGGCGGCGGCGTTCTTCGGGGCGTCGCCGTTCCGCCCTCGCGAAGCACGCGCCGGTCGGCGGCGCCCTCAAGCCATTCGAGCGGATTGACCAGACATAGCCCGGCGTCGGTCGCCGGGCGTTTGATCTCGCGCGGTCTTCGTCGCATCTCGGCGGTCGGCCACCAAAGATGGCGCCGAGTCGACGGCTATGTTAGGGTCCCGTTCCGGTCGGTCCGGTTCCCAGGTCGGACCAGAAGGGGGACGCGGAATCTAAGGTGAATCCCTTGAAGCCAGTTGCCGCGCTCCGACGGCGCCGTCGGGCGGACCGTGCCCACTCGCTCCGCTCCCGGCTGGTCCTGCTCGCGGTCGCCATCGCGCTGCCCCTCGTCCTGTTCGCCGCGTTCATGGTCGTGCGCTCCTATCAGACGGAGCGGGCTCGCCTTGAGGAGCATTCGCGGGGGCTCGCGCGTGCGTTCACGCTCGCGGTCGAGCGCGATCTGCGCAGCAAGGTGATGGCGGTGGAGACACTGGCGACCGCGATTCCTCTGCAGACGGGCGGGCTCGCCGGCTTCCGCCTGCAGGCCGAACTGTTCCTCGCGCGCCAGCCGGAGGGTACGGCGATCGTGCTGTTCGACCGGGACGGGCACCGCCTTCTCGATACGCGGCTTCCGCCGTCGGTCCCGCTGCCGGACGCGCGGGACCGCACGGCCGTGCGCCAGGTGTTCGAGACGGGACGGCCCACGGTGTCGGATCTGTTCCCGAGCGCGCTCGACGGCCAGCCTCGGGTCAGCGTCGACGTCCCGGTCACGGTCGCCGGCCGCGTCGACTATGCCCTGTCGATGCAGGTTCCGCTCAATTCGCTGGACGATCTCTTCGATTCCCAGACCCTTCCCGAGGGATGGATCGCTGCGATTGTCGATCGCAACGGCATGATCCTCGCCCGCAATCTTTCGTCTGAGCGCTACGTCGGCCTCGAGGCTACGCCGGCCTTGCGCGCGGCGATTCGTTCGGCATCGGAAGGCAGCGTCCTGGTGGACTCACGGGAAGGCGAGTCGGTCGTCGCGATCTTCTCGAGCCTGCCGGCGACGGGATGGACGGCGGTGATCGGCATTCCACAGGACGATCTCGAGGCGCCGCTCCAGCGCGGGCTGTGGATCACGGCGGGCGGCGGCGCACTGCTGGCTGGCGTGGCCGCTTTGCTCGCGGCGGTCATTGCCGATCGGATCGCCAAGCCGATTCTGTCGCTGCGGCACGCCGCCTTCGCGCTCGCGCGCGGGAAAATGCCGGACCGCCCGCCGGCCGGGCTTCGCGAGGTCGATGCGGTCGGCCGGGCCCTCGGGCGGGCCGGGACGCTGCTGCGGGCCGCGGCGGCGGCGCGGGACCGGACCGAGCGGGCGCTGAGACGCAGCGAGGCGCTTCTCCACCGCGCGCAGACGCTGGCCCGGCTCGGCCACTGGGTCTGGACGCCCGATCCCGAGATGGACCCTCGTGGCGGACGGTCGGAATACTCGCCCGCGGGCGCCGCGCTCTTCGGCCTGCGGTCCCAGGACCTCGTGGTGTCGAACAAGGAGTATGTGGACCGGTTCGTGCATCCGGAGGACCGCGAGGTCGTCCTTCGTTCGATGCAGGCATTTCTTGAAAGCGACCGGCGGGAACGGGTTCAGACCTACCGCGTGCTGAGGGCCGACGGCGCGGTGCGGACGATTTCGGAGGTTGCCGAAAAGGTTCTGCGACCGGATGGCACGCTCGACCACGTCCTTGGCATCGTCCAGGACATCACCGAGCGGAAGCACGGCGAGGAGCGCCTGCGGGAGAGCGAACGGCGCGAGCGGGCACGCGCGGGAGAGCTTGCGGCGCTGCTCGATGCGGTGCCGGCCATCGTCTTCGTGGCGGAGGATCCGGAGTGCCGCGTGATCAGCGGCAGTCGCGCCACCTACGAGCTCCTCCGGTTGCCGCCCGGAAGCAATCTGTCGAAAACGGCCGCCACCGACGCCACGGCGCACTTCAAGGTTTTCGCCAACGGCGCCGAGATCCTGGGCCCGGCGCTTCCCCTGCAGCGGGCCGCGCGCGGCGAGACGGTTCGCGGACACGAGGAGGAGATCCGGTTCGCCGACGGCGACTCGCGCTATCTCTACGGCGACGCAATCCCGCTGCGAGACGAGACCGGAGCGGTGACGGGAGCGATAGGGGCCTTCCTCGACATCACCGAGCGCAAGCGCGGCGAGGCGCAGCAGAGGCTGCTTACCGCGGAACTCAGCCACCGGGTCAAGAACACGCTCGCGGTGGTGCAGGCGATCGCCGCCCAGACGCTTCGGCACGCGCCGTCGCCGGAGGCGTTCGGAAAGGCCTTCATGGGCCGGCTGCGCGCGCTCGCCGCGGCGCACGGCTTGCTGACGCAGACGCAGTGGCAATCGGCGGGGCTCGCCGACGTCGTCTGGAAGGCCTTGCGCCCGCACGCCGGTGTCGGCGGCGCGGTGCTGGCCGAGGGCCCCGAGGTGGAGCTGTCTCCCAAGCAGACGCTCGGCCTCAGCATGGTGCTGCACGAGCTCGCGACCAACGCGGCGAAGTACGGGGCGCTGTCCGTTCCGACGGGACGGGTCGAGGTCCGTTGGCGCCGCGACGGCCCGGAGGGCCGCTTGTCCCTGCAGTGGCGGGAAACGGGCGGGCCGACCGTGCAACCGCCCGCCGCCGAGGGGTTCGGCGTGCAGCTCATCCGCCGCACCGTCGCCTATGATCTCGATGGCGAGGTGATGATCGGCTACGAGCCGGCGGGGCTCGTCGGCGAGCTCGTCTTCCCGCTCAGTCACGAGGCGCATCTGGGCCGGACCGCATCCTAGCGGTTGATTTCGAGCGCATGTCCGCGCGGCCCTGACCGGGGAGCAGGCATTCAGGCCTTGTCCTGCCGGAAGGCCAAGCGGATGCGCGTCGTGTCTCAATTTGAATTCCGGCTATCCGCCCTGATCTGAGACGCATCAATGCGCGCAATACGCCTCCCGAAACCTGACGCTTACGCCCTGGCGAGCAGGATGATGCCAGCGATCAGCACCCCGCACCCCACAAGCCGCGATGGTCCGACCTTCTCACGCAGGATCAGCATTCCCAGAAGCGCGCCAACCATCAGGGACATTTCGCGCATCGGAGCGACGAGGTTGAGCGGCGCTCCCGAGGTCAGCGCCGCCAGCACGAGGATGTAGGAGAGCGGCGAGAGTAGGCCGACACCGATCGCGATCCACCAATAGCCGCGCATGGCCTCAATGGCCCGGCGCGGATTCGCGATGACAAGCGGTGCCAGTAGGAAGAAGCGCAGCAGGTTCGAGAACCAGTCGAGCACGACCGGCGCGATCCCAATGGCTTTGACGGCATAGGCGTCCACGACCGTATAGGACGCAATCAAGCCCCCCGTCGCTGTGCCCCAACACACCCCGGATTGCCCGCCCGGACGCCGGAAGGCGGACAGATCGCCCTGCGTGGCGATTAGGCCGATCCCCGCGACCACGAGGAGCAGACCGAGCACGCCTTGCCCCGATGGCGTTTCCCCGAGGATCAGGATCGCGCCCAGCCATGAGAGCATCGGGCCGGTTCCCCGCGCGACGGGATAGACGACCGAAAGGTCGGCAACCTGATACCCCTTTTGCAGGCAGAGACTGTAGGCCAGATGGACCAGACCGCTGAGCAAGACGAAGCCCACGCCCGTCCATGTCCAGGCGATGCCGTTGCCCTGTATCAGCAGATAAAGAACCCACGGTGCATAGGCGATGCAGGCGATCAAATTATAGGCAAAAACGAAGACAGGGCCGACCGAGGCAGCCCTCTTGGCAAGCAGGTTCCAGCTTGCATGGATGAAGGATGCAAAAACAACAAGCAGCAGCGGGGCAAGCGCCATCGAGACCTCCTAACGCGCCAAACGGCGCTGGTTGATCTCGACTTCTCCGCCTCTGGGATTTTGCCCCTCGGGTGCAGCCGTGGAACTCCCACGGTTTCTGCAACGCTCGGTCCAGCGACGGGGCTGCCGTCCGGAACCCTAGTTGCCACTCAGTCGATGCGGGGAAAATAGCGAATTGTCTTGAGGCTCTCAAGTACCTCTGCTCTATTCCAGTCGCCTCGAAAGTTGTCTGTTCACTCATCACCAGTAGCAGGTTCAAACTGAGACACTGCCCAGACGCGCGAGAGAATGCCGGCCCAACGCAGCTCGCGAACGGGTTCTGTTTGGCTCTCTTAGCGGAGCCTCGGGTGACGAACTCGGGATTCCTCCGACTTCAGACGCCGACGCGATTCATCTGCATCTCCGGGTAGCGGCAAACGGCCTAAAGGAAGGCTGTGGCCGGAGGGCATCGGAATGCGTGACGGGAGATCCGAGGCGAGAGCGGCCCTCGCTCCCTGCCGCGATGCTGTCTCGGCCGCCGGCGCGTTCAGCCTGGTGAGGATCGGCCTGTGGCGCCGGCGGCAACGAAATCGCTTCGCGGCGGGACGCGGCGCGGCCGAGGCTTGCGGTCGAGGCGTGGCGCGCTCGGGGAATCTCCGAGAAATGGCTCGGGATATTCCTGACTTCACGTCCCGGTGCCGCGCCGCCAGACTTCCTCCGTGGTGGCCTGCCGTGACGATCAGGCCGCCTCAACAGTGTGGATAGGATCTGTCCAGACTGTCTCCTACAGACGATCTCCCCCTTGGCGGGTCGTCCGACATCCCTCGTTTTCCGCTCCGGACGACCCGCCGACTTTTTCGCCGCCTGGACGGGCCAAGGCCCGGAATCGATCCGGCCGGGTGCCGTTCGCGGGGATTCACCTGGCAACGGATTTCGGGGTTTTCCCCAATGTCGCGGGCCGCGGCTCTGAGGCAAAGTCAATCGGCCGGACGCCGGCTGGTCTGGCGCAGGGGCGGTATCGGAATGACGACATCGTAAGCGGAAAACGGAACGGCCGAATGGGCGTGATGTGGGTGGCATGACGGACGCAATCCGGGTTCTCATCGCGGACGACCACGCGCTGCTGCGGGAAGGGGTCCGGGCGCTTTTGAACACGCTCGACGAGATCGAGGTGATCGACGAGGCCGCGACCGGACGAGAGGCGGTCGCGCGGGCGGCCGAACAGAAGCCGGATGTCGTTCTGATGGACATCTCGATGCCTGACCTGAACGGCTTCGACGCCACCGAAAGGCTGCGGAAGATCGACGACAGGATCAGAGTGGTCATCCTGACGATCCACAGCGGCGAGGAGTACATCCGGCGCGCGCTCCGCGCCGGCGCTTCCGGATTCATGCTGAAGGGGGGAACCAGGGCGGAGCTGGAGACGGCCATCCGGTCCGCGGCGAGCGGAAACATCTATCTGTCGCCGTCGGTGACCGGCGCCTTGGTCAAAGACTATCTCGACCTGGCGACCGCCGGCCACAGCCCGCTCGACCGGTTGACCTTGCGCCAACGGGAGGTGCTGCAGCTCTTGGCCGAGGGCAAGAACGTCAAGCAGATCGGCTACATCCTGGGCTTGAGCGTCAAGACGGTGGAGACGCACCGTGCCGCGGTGATGGAGCGGCTCAACATTCGGGATGCCGTCGGTCTGATCCGCTATGCCGCGCGCATGGGGCTGGTTTGCCTCGACTCCTGAGACGGCGCGCACCGCCGGAGAGTTCGGCGTCGGCCGGAGAGTTCTACGTCGGGATGCGCGGTGCACCGGTTCAGGATTTTCCCGATTCCGCGGATCGCCGGACGCGCGCAATCTGGGGCTCTCGCGGCCGCAACAGGGCAATGGGAACGGTCGCGGCGAACCGGGGCGTACCGGGGACCGGGAGGAGGACAGGCTGTTCCATGATGCCCGACCGGCGGACGAGTCACGGGTGGGGGCCGGCCGCCCGGGCACAACTCGTTCGCCGCCCTTGAACGGAGGCGACATGGCGATAGCTCGGCATCCGGTTCACGATCACATCGACGATACGCTGCACACGACGGTCTTTGCCTTCTGGCTGTTGCAGCGCGGCGGGCGAGACATGCCGCGCATGAACGAGCTCGAGCTCGACATGATCGCGAGTCTTCTGCCGGACATCGGCATGATTCACGCTTCACCGCGGGCACGGATGTTCCGGCAGGGTCCTGTCCCGGCGCGTTGCGCTGCGTTCTATCCCGAGGGCTTGCCGTCGGCCGCCGCCTGGCCACAGCTGCGCGCGGTGTGCGCGACGGCCCGTCGCGCCCGCGCGCCCGTCTATTCGGAAACGGCGCTCCGGCTCGCAGGGGGCGGGCATATCTGGGTGACGCACCTCGTGCTGCCGCTGGCCGGGACCGGGGGCGCGGTCGAAGGCCTGCTCTATTCGGTGCGGATTGTCCCGCGGCCGGGCGGCGATGCAGAGAACGCGAAGCGGGAGCGAGCGGTCGCCGACGCGATCGAAGTCAAGCGCGTGGTCTTCGAGCGGTTCGAGGTCCACTGGACCTCGTGCGAATTCCGATTCCGCTGCCTTCGGTCGGCAGACGGCGATTGGATGGCCGATGGCGATCAGTCGGCGATGTCGATGATGATCGGCCCGCGACCAACCCCGCGGGGACGGTACAGGTCGGCGGGACCGGCGCGGCAAGGGGCGGATGCGACGCCGCCCGTCTGGCTGCCTGGACGCTGGCGCCGAAACTGAGGCGGTCGGTGTGTCGCCTTGCCCCGGGCAGGTTACGGCTCCTCCCCGTCGGTCGGGCATGGCGCGCGCTGCAGGACGCGCCCGAACTCCGGGTGCTCCACGGTCTCGTAGCACACGCGCGGTTCGGTCGCGCAGCCGGCCACCGTCACGGCCACGAGGCCAAGCACGGCCTGCACCGCGACGCAGACGACGATTCCCATTCGCAAACGTCCGGACCGCATCGCCATCTCTCCTTCCGCCGTCGAGCGCATACCGCAAGGCAGACGCTTAACACGATGGGTGGCCGCCGGCTTGCCGCACGGGTACCCATACATCGGTTCTTAAGGATTTCGTAGCCATAATGTCATCGAAACCAAGAATAATCGGGGCGAGGTCTGGGGGGAGATGCTCTCGCTGAGGGCGCTGTTTCGCCGGCATCGGGAGGTCGAGGAACTGCGCGCGCGGGCACAACAGATGACCGAATGGTTCGAGTCGGCCATGGTCATGATCGACAACGTGCCCGCCGGGGTTGCCTGGAGCGATCCAAGCAATAACTTCACGATCACCTACATCAACGCAACCGGCAAAGAGAGCTTGGCGCCGGCCGAGGCGGCGCTGGGGGGCCGGTCGGCGGACGATTTCGTCGGAAAGCCGCTCGATCAGCTGTTCCCGAGCCTGTCCGCACTCCGATCGCGCCTTAAGGATCCCGGGCAGATGCCGATCCGGCAGCAGGTCACGCTGGGACCCGTCGTGCTCGATCTTCAGGTCTTCGCCATCCACAACGCCAGTGGCACCTACACCGGCGCGATGGCTGTCTGGTCGGTCGTCACGCAGCAGATCGAGCTTGTCGACATGTTCCGCAGGGACGTCGGCGCCCTGGTGTCTTCGCTCCTGGAATCGGCGAGTGGTGTCCGCAATGCCTCGCAGCTGATGCAATGCAAGGCGGACGAGACCAGCAACGTCGTGAACTCCGCAAGCGAGCGTGCCCAGCGGGCCTCGGCCGACGTGAGCGAAGCCTCCGGTCGCGCCGAAGAAACCGCAAGGGCGATTGCCGACCTGGACAGCGGAATGGCGAACGCGGCCGGAACCGCCAACAGGGCGGTTACAGAAGCGGTAGAAGCCGATGCGGCGATCGCCCGGCTGATCGAAAGCGCCCGCAAGATCGGCGAGGTCGTCGATCTCATCACCGAGATTGCCGAGCAGACCAATCTGCTCGCTCTCAACGCCACGATCGAGGCGGCGCGGGCCGGCGAGGCCGGCAAGGGCTTCGCCGTCGTCGCCTCAGAGGTGAAGGCGTTGGCCCAGCAGACGCAACGTGCCACCGGCGAGATCGCCGGACAGATCCAGGCGATCCAGTCCTCATCGACGGCAACGGCCGAGGTCCTCGAGAGGATACAGGCGACGATCAAGCAGGTCGCCGAGGAAGCCGACCAGATGACCCACGCCATCCAGCAGCAGGGCACGGAAATCCGGCAGATCGTCCATACCATGGCCCGGGCTGCCTCCGGCACCGGCGCGCTGCTTGAGGACATCAGGACCGTCGTGTCCGCGAGCGCGGTCAGCAATCAGGTGGCTGCGGAGCTCTCGGATTCGGCGGATGAACTGACCCGGCAGGCGGAGGAGATGCGGCGGGCCACCGACGGCTTTCTGAAGGCCCTTGCCGGTCAATAAGAGCGCCGCTGCACGCGGCAAGGCTGCGTCCGTGCGACGGAGATGGCCCCGCGCCCGGCTTTCCTGTAACATCTGTTACAATGCAAGAGCCTTTCGACCTGCCGGCGCCGGCGGCCACGATCGCCGAGCGCATTCGCGCGCAGACGGGCGCCTTGACGCGCACCGAGCGGCGTGTCGCCCAGACGCTGCTCACCAGCTATCCGATGGCCGGGCTGGAAACGGTCGCGAAGTTCGCCCGGCGCGCCCGGACCTCGGCGCCCTCGGTCCTGCGCTTCATCGCCAAGCTCGGCTTTCCGAGCTATGCCGATTTCCAGCGGCAGCTCCGCGAAGAGCTGGCGGCGGTCGTGCAGTCGCCGCTGACGCGCTACGGGCAGGTGGCGGAGTTCCCCTCCGCCCCGAAGGGCAGCACGGCCGCCTTTGGCCGGCGGGTGATCGAGAACATCGGGCGCGCCATGGCGTTGCTGTCCGAGGAGGACGTCACCGCCATCGTCGATCTTCTCGCCCAGGATCGCCGTCCGGTCTATCTCATCGGCGGGCGCTTCAGCGGCGCCTTCGCCAAATGGGTCTTCCTGATGCTGCGCGAGATCCGCCGCAACGTTCACCTGGTCGAGGGGCAGTCTGCCACCTGGGTGGAGTATCTTGTCGACATAGACCGGCGCACGGTCGTCTTCGTCTTCGATTTCCGCCGCTATCAGGAAGACGTCATCGCCTTCGGCACGCAGGCGGCCGCCCAGGGCGCCACGGTCGTTGCGATCACGGACGAGTGGATGTCCCCGGTCGCCGCCAGCGCCGCCTACGTGCTCACGGCGCCGGTTGCCGTGCCGTCCCTGTTCGATTCGACGATCGCCAGCCTGGTCCAGTTCGAAAGCATCATCGCCCGCCTCGGCGAGCGGCGCGGCCAGGACGGCCGTGACCGCATCGCCCGCATCGAATCGATCCGCGCGGCCATGAGGAAGTAAGGCGGGAAGGGTCGGGCGTCAGGCGCCGCGGGGTGCCGGCCGTCCGCTCTCCAGCTCCGCCACCAACTCGGCCGTCGTCGCCTGCCGGCAATAGCCCTTGAAGGCGTTGATGGCCGCACGGTGGCGCTCCTCGCTGTCCGTGGTGCAGGCGTCGATGGGGCAGACCATGCGGAAGCCCCGGTCCGCGCCGTCGCGCACGCTGTGATCGACGCACTGATCGGTGAGGAACCCGGTCACGACGACGGTGTCGAGCCCCATGTTGCGCAGGAGATACTCGAAGTTCGTCGAGTTGAAGAGGCTGGACGAGGTCTTGGGCAGGACGATCTCGTCCTCGCCCGGCGCGATCTCGTCGATCACCTCGGCCTCACGGCTGCCGGGCGGGATGTGGAAGCCGGTCTGCTTGTAGTCGAGGCTCCGGTCGCGCCCGTCACGCGTCAGGCTTTGGATCACGGTATAGACGATCTCTGCCCCGGCCGCGCGGCCGGCGTCGATCAGCCGGCGGATGTTCGGGATAACCGTGTCACGCGCGCTGCGGAAGAAATAGGGCCGCTCGCGCTCCGCCTCGGCGCGGAAGATGCCCTTCTGCACGTCGATAACAAGGATCGCCGTCGATCGAGGATCAAGCGGCGCGTTCCGCGCCGGTCCGGACATGCGCGCCATCTCACACCCCCTCCGCGCGGAACGTCTCGCGTGCGCGCCGCAGGACGCGCGCCAGCCTGTCCGCCCATTCCTGCGCTTCCCGTTCGCCCGAGAGGAGGTCCTGACGAATCTCGAACTCCACATAGGGAAGGCGGCGCCGCTCGGCGTGAAGCGGGATGGAGTAGTCGTTCACCATGTCTACGGAATAGGGCTCGTTGGCGCCGACGCGCAGGTCATGCTCGGCCGCCAGCGCCGCGAGGGTGTGGCGGGCGAAGCGGTCGTCCTCGCCCCAGCAGACGCCGACATGCCAGGGCCGGTCCGTGGGCCGGGCCTTCAGCTTTGGCGTAAAGCTGTGCACCGAGACGAGGATCGTCTCCCGGCCGCGCGAAAGCCGGTGTTCGATCGCCTCCTCGATCCGGTCGTGATAGGGGGCCAGGATCGCCCGGGCCCGGGCCTCCCGTTCCTCCGGCGACAGCCCGCGGTTGCCCGGCACCTCGGTCCCGTCGCTGAGCGTGGGCATCGAGTCGGCCGCGTGGAGCTGCCGGTTGGAGTCGACGACGAGCCGCGAGTAGCGCTGATAGTAGAGCGGCGCGTCCAGAAGCGTGACCAGGCGGCGCGCCACCGACAGCGCGCCGATGTCGATGGCGATGTGTCGGTTCAGCTCCTCGGGTGCGAGGCCGAGATCGCCAAGCCGGGCCGGGACGGCATTGCCGGCGTGGTCGCAGATGAGGAGGAAGGGCGCGTCGCTTTGCGGATTCTCGATGCCGACGGGGTCGGGGTCGCCGGCGGTCAGGACGGCGCGTTCGCCCGAATCGGAGAGGGAGGTTGCGGTCGCCATCGTTCCGTCCTCAATAGGCTTGCGCGTAAAGCCGGCAAAGCTCCTCGATCGTCTTGCCGGCCGCCATCTCCGCCTCGCCGCGCTTGTGCATGAGATAGGCTTCGGCGAGCGAGGCCCCGAGCCAGCCGCGCGCCGTTTCATCCGCCTCCAGCGCGTCGAGTGCCGCTCCCAGGCTCGTCGGCAGCTCGCCGATTCCGCGATCCGCGCGCTCCTCGGCGGACAGGTTGCCCGGATCGCCCTGCGAGATCGCGGGCGCGGGCAGCTTGTCGCGAATGCCTTCGAGGCCCGCATGGACGAGCATGCCGAGCTGCAGATAGGGGCTCGCCGCCGCGTCGGCCGCGCGATACTCGAGGTTGAAGCATTTGGCCGCGTCGACCGACGGGTCCTCCGGCACCGGGCAGATCCGGATCAGCGCCTCGCGGTCGCGCAGGCCAAGGTTGATCCAGTGCGCGGACCAGGAATGCGGCTTCAGCCGCTCGTACGAGATTACGCTCGGCGCCGTCACGGCGCAGATGGCCGGGGCGTGGCGCAGGATGCCGGCGGCAAAGCTCGCCGCAGCCGCGCTCAGGCCGCCGGGGCCGTTCGGATCGTAGGTGGCGGGCCGGCCATCGCGGTCGGTCAGGCTGAAGTGGATGTGCACGCCGTTGCCGACGATGCCGTGAGTGACCACCGGCGAGAAGCTGGCGCACATGCCTTGCCGGCGGGCGACGGCGCGCGTGATCTCCCGCAGCTTGACGGCGCGGTCGGCCGCTTCCAGTCCCGGCGCCGGCTTCACCGTCACCTCGAACTGCTTCGGCCCGTATTCGGGCAGGAAGGTTTCGGGCTCAAGGCCGGCGGCGCGCAGCGCGCCGAGCAGGGTCTCAACGAACGTCTCCACGCCCCGCAGAGAACTGAGCGCGTAGGAATCGCCGACCCGGTCGTCCGCGCCGGTGCAATAGAACTCGTGCTCGAAGGCGGCGATGAGCCGGAAGCCCGTCTCGGCCTCAAGCTTCTGCAGCGCATGGCGCAGGAAGCTTCGCGGGCAGCAGTCCCACGGCGCGCCATCGAGCGTCTTGATGTCGCCCAGGATGAAGTGCTCCGGCGGGCCGCCATCGCCGAAATCGAGAAACACCTCGCCCGCCGGGTCCGGCACCAGGAGCAGATCGCCGAGCGCGCCCCAAGGCGTGGCCGGAATGCGGCCGAAACAGTTGATCATGATGTTGGTCGGCGTCCAGCCGACACCGAGCTTCCATCGTTGCTCCAGGTCGCGGCGCGGAAAGCCCTTGCCGCGCACCTGGCCGGCAATGTCCGAGCAGCACACCATGACCAAGGATTCACGTTCGATCGCCATGTCGATCGCCTCACGTCTTGAGAAAATCGGGTCCCGACAAGGGCGCCGGGGCGGCGATTGCCCCCGCGCCCTCGCCGGGCGTCGATGCCAGGCGCCAGTTCGCGCCCGAGGACGCGGAGCCTTACTCCGGCCGCCAGATCTCGACCACCTCGTATTCTCCGCCCTGGACGGCGATGATCGAGATCGGCTTGGGCGGAACCATGCTCGCGCGGGTATAAGAGATCTCGCCCGTCACGGCCGTGTAGCCGCGCGTTTCGCGCAGCGCCTCGCAGATGGCCTGCGGCTCCGCGCTTCCTGCCTTCTCGATTGCGTTGACGACGAGGCCCACCGCGTCGTAGCCGAGCGGCGCAAAGGCGTTCTCCGGCGGCGTGTCGAACTTCGCCTCATAGGCCTCGATGAAGGACTGTACCTCCGGCCGGTTGTCGGCGCGGAAGGTGTGGGTGGAGAAGTAGACGTCGTTCGCCAGCTCGGGTCCCGGCACGTCGGCGACGAGCGGCGTGTCGAAGCCGTCGCCGGAGAGGATCGGCAGGTCGAGTCCCGCCTCGCGGATCTGGCGCACGGTGATGCCGGCTTCGCTCGGGATCGCGGAGATGAACACGCCGTCCGGCGCCGGCTCGATCGCGTCGAGACGCGCGATCTGGGCGGAGAAGTCGGTGTCGCCCATCATGAAGCTGTCCTCGGCGACGATCTCCCCGCCGCGCTCCGCGAAGCGTTCCTTGAAGAACTGGGACAGCGCCTTGGTGAAGTCCATGCTCTGGTCGGTCCACACCACGACGCGCTTCATGCCAAGCTTGTCGATGGCGTAGTCGGCGATGGCATAGGACTGGTCGTCGTCGCCGAAGGCGGTCATGAACATGCAGTCGCCGACCCAGCTGGGCAGCATGGGATGCGTTGCGCCTGAGGTGACGAACGGGATGCCCTCCTGCTGGAAGGTCGGCGCCGCGGCCATGACGAAGGTGGTGTCGCCGTAGCCGATGCCGGCAACGACGCCCTCGGAGACCGCTTCCTGGGCGGCGGTGGCGGTGGCGGCCTGGTCGGTGCGCGTGTCGTAGGGCACGATCTCGATCATGCGGCCGCCGAGCACGCCTCCGGCCTTGTTGACCTGCTCGGCCTTGAGTTGCGCCCCCCTCAGCGCCGGCGCGTCGATCGAGGACATGCCGCCGGTCAGGTTGTAGAGGGCGGCGATGCGGATTGGTCCCTCCTGGGTCGCGGCCCCGTCGAGGCCGAACCCGAGGCTCGCGGTCAGCGCCAACGCGCCGACCCCGGCAAGCAAGCTGCGTCGCTTCATTGTGACACCTCCTGTCGGTTTGATGAGGCGGGCTTCAGGGCCCGGCCGATGGGCTCGACGGGCCGGCGCGAAACCGGCTCGCCCGAGCCAAACAATCCCTGCGGGCGCAGGAGAAGAACGGCGATCAGGATCGCGGCGATGGTGATCTGCACGAGGCCGTAGGCGCCGAGCTCCCGCTCGATCGGTCGAATCAACTCGGTGACGACGCTGAGCATCACCGCGGCGAGCGCGGCGCCGACGAGGCTGCCGGAGCCGCCGATGACGACCATCACGACGAGCATGAAGGCCAGCAGGATGTCGAAGGAGCCCGGCGTCAGGTTGGTGACGAGATGGGCCCAGAGCGCGCCGCCGACGCCGGCGAAGAAGGCGCCGACGACAAAGGCGGCAAGCCGGTTCGCCGACCGGTGGACGCCGATGCAGGCGGCCGCCAGCTCGTTCTCTCGGATGGCGAGAAGGGCGCGTCCGACGGAGGAATGCTTGAGCCGCCAGGTGACGAGGAAGGTCACGGCGAGCCAGCCCAGCACCCACCACAGATCGGTCAGGCGCGGAATGCCCGACAGGCCCAGCGCGCCGCGCGTCAGCCCGTCCGCGTTGTTGATGATGACGCGCGCGATGATGATGAGGCCGAGCGTCGCCACGGCGAGGTAATGGCCGCGCAGCCGCAGCACCGGAAAGCCCGTGACCACCGCGACGAGAGCCGCGGCGAGACCGCCCATCAGCGTCGCCGGAAACAGGGCCCACTCGACGCCGGCGAGCCACCCCGGCAGGTCGGGCAGCATGAAGCTCTTGCGGCTCGCCGGAAAGGTCAGGATCGCGGCAACGTAGCCGCCGACCATCATGAAGGCAGGGTGGCCGAGCGAGAACAGACCGGTCAGCCCGTTGGAGAAGGACAGGCTCACCGCCAGGATCATGTTGACGCCGGCGAGGCCGATGATCGTCCGCTCGAAGGACGACAGTCGGAACTCTGCGAAGGCGACGAAGGCCACGCCGCAGGCGAGCGCGACGAGGCCGAAGACTGCGGGCGAGCGCAGCAGCGCCTTCATGCCCGGTCTTCCGAGCTCTGGCCCAGCAAGCCGTTCGGCAGGACCAGCAGGACGAGGATGAGAAGGCCGAAGACGAAGGCGTCGCGATAGGCGCCGTAGTCGCTCGGCAGGAAGCCGACCAGCATCACCTCGGCCAGGCCGAGGAGATAGCCGCCGAGCACCGCCCCGGTCAGGCTGCCGACACCACCGATGACGGCCGCGACGAAGGCCTTCAGCCCGGGCACGAAGCCCATCAGCGGGTCGACCTGGCCGTAGCGCCCGCCCCACATCAGGCCGGCGAAGCCCGCGAGCGCGCCGCCGACCGCGAAGGCCGTCATGATCGCCCGGTTGATCGGGATGCCCGCGAGCTGCGCCGCATGCGGGTTCTCCGCCGTCGCCCGCATGGCGATGCCGAGGCGCGTGCGCCGCACGAACAGGGTGAGGACGACCAGCGCCAGAACGGTGCTCGCCACGATCAGACCGTCGAGAACCGACAGCCGCGTCCCGAACAGGTCGAGATTGGCCTTGAGCGCGGAGGGCAGCCGGAGCGGGCGGGGCTGCGCCGTGAGCAGCAGGATGGCGACGTTCTGGATGAGGATCGAGACGCCGAGCGAGGTGATGAACCCGTTCACCTGCGGCGCCCCGCGCTGCGGGCGGAACGCCAGAAGGTCGATAAGCGCGGCGACGGCGGCCCCGATCACGACCGTCGCCGGGATGGTGACCCACAGGGGCAGGCCCATCACGGCGAAGGCAAAGAAGGTGGAGAGGGCGCCGATCATGACCACGTCGCCATGGGCGAAGTTGATCAGCCGCACGATCGAATAGATCATCGAGAAGCCGACCGCGACGAGCGCATACATGGAGCCGAGGACGAGCCCATTGATGATCTGCTGCAGGAGATAGGCGCTCATGCCCGCGCCTCCGTCTCCGCGGTTCCTCCGCCGAGGCCCAGATAGGCCTCGCGCACCCGCGGGTCGCGCGCGAGCTTGTCCGCCGGGCCGGACAGCGTGATGCGTCCCGTCTCGAGCACATAGGCCCGGTCGGCGAGATCCAGCGCCATGGTCGCGTTCTGCTCGACGACCAGCACCGTCGTCCCCCGCGCGCGGATATCCTCGATGATGTCGAAGATGCGGTCGATCACCTGCGGCGCCAGACCGAGCGACGGCTCGTCGAGCATCAGAAGCCTGGGGCGGGACATGAGGGCGCGGGCGATGGCGAGCATCATCTGCTCGCCTCCCGAAAGGAGCCCCGCGCGCATGGAGGCGCGCTCGGCCAGAACCGGGAACAGGTCCATCATCCGGTCGAGGTCGCTTGCGACCGCGTCGTCGCGGCGCAGGAACGCGCCCATGACCAGGTTCTCGCGTACGCTCAGCGAGGCGAAGATCTGACGGCCCTCCGGGCAATGGGCGATGCCGAGGCCGACGATGCGATCCGGCGCCAGCCGCGCCAGATCGTGCTCTCGCCCGTCCGCCCGGAAACGGATGCCGCCTTCCCGCGGGCGCAGCAGGCCGGAAATGGTCATCAGCGTCGAGGTCTTGCCGGCCCCGTTCGCGCCCAGCAGAACCACGATCTCGCCTTCCTCGACCCTGAGGCTGATGCGGTCGAGCACCTTGGAGGCGCCGCGCCAGACGGAGACGTCCGCGACCTCAAGCATCGCCGCGCCTCCGCCCCGATCCGAGATACGCCTCGATGACGGCCGGGTTGGCCTGGATCTCGGCCGGCGTGCCTTCCGCGAGAAGCTCCCCGCGGTTGAGGACCTGGATGCGCCGGCACAGGTTCATGACAAGCCGCATGTCGTGCTCGACGACGACGATGGTCAGGTCGCGGCTGCCATGCAGGGCGGCGATCGTCTCCATCAGCCGGCCGGTTTCCGTCCTGTTCATGCCGGCCGCCGGCTCGTCGAGAAGCAGGACGCGCGGCTCGGTCGCCAGCGCACGGGCGATCTCCAGCTTGCGCTGGTCGCCATAGGCCAGGTCGCCGGCCCGCCGGTCCACCGCCTCGCCCAGGCCGACCGCGGCCAGGAGCTCCGCCGCCCAGTCGCGCATCGCGCGCTCGCGCCGGCGCACGGACGGCAGGCCGAGCATCGTCGCGAACCAGCCGGGGCCGTGGCGCATGTGGTAGCCGACGGCGACGTTCTCCCAGGCCGTCAGCTCCTTGAACAGACGGATGTTCTGAAAGGTGCGCGCGATGCCGACGGCGGCGAAGCGCTCCGGCCGGTGGCCGGTGAGGTCCGTGCCGTCGAGCAGGATACGCCCCCGCGACGGCGGGAGAACGCCGGTCAGGAGGTTGAAGGCGGTGGTCTTTCCGGCGCCGTTCGGGCCGATCAGGCCGAGGAGTTCGCCCTCCTCAAGGTTGAGGCGATAGTCGCTGAGCGCGATCACGCCGCCGAAGCGGCGCGTCAAATGCTCGGCCGTGAGTACCGGCCGCCCTGTCTCGCCCATCCACTCCCCGTCTCGAAGGCGCTTGTCTCGGCTTCGCCGTCTTGGAGGATCCGCGAACGCGAAGGAGCCTCTCGGATGAAAAATTACAGAAGCGCTTCATATTGCGCAATCTGTAATGATGAGGAAAATTTGCGCGGCGTGCCCGAACGCGCGGGCCCAGCAGGTAAGGAGCAAGGTGCCATGAACTCGAACACGGGCTTGCCGGCGATTGACGCCGAGGGCGGCGCTTATCGCGAGCGGGCGATCGAGCCCGCCCGGACGGCACTCCTGTCGATCGACATGCAGAACATGGAGGTGGGGCCGCATCTGCGCGAGCGGGCTCGCCAGCCCGGGACGCCGGAACACGAGAAGAGCTACTTCTTCGAGCGGGTCGAAACGGTGGTGATTCCCGCGCAGCGCCGCCTCCTGGCGGCCGCCCGCGCCGCCGGGATCGAGGTGATGTTCACCGTCATCGAGAGCCTGACGCTGGACGGCCGCGACCGCAGCCTCGACCACAAGATCTCGCGGATCCATGCCCCGAAGGGATCGTGGGAGGCGAAGGTGATCGACGAGGTGGCGCCGGCGGGCGACGAGATCGTCATCCCGAAGACGGCGTCGGGAGTCTTCAACGCCACCAACATCGAGTACGTCCTGCGCAATCTCGGGATCGAGTATCTCGTGGTCTTCGGCGTGCTGACGGACCAATGCGTCGAATCGGCGATCCGCGATGCGGCCGATCGCGGCTTCCTGGTGACCCAGATCGAGGACGGCTGCGCGACCTATTCGGAGGAGCGCCACCGCCGCTCGATCGAAGCGATGGACGGGCACTACGCCCGCCTCCGCTCGGCCGATCAGTTCATCGCGGAAATCCAGAGCCTGACGGGCTGAGCTGGGCTCGGGCTCCAAACGGCCTTAGGCAGCGGGGGGCGGGGCCTTCCGTCGCGGCGGGATAGCCCTTGCTGCCAACGGCACGCGCCAACGGGCTGCGAAAGTCCCTGTCCGCGCGGAGACATTCGAGCACGTGCCGGAAATCGTATCTCGGCCGCCACCCCAGCTCCGCCGTCGCCAGTCGGTTCACGTAGACGCGGTCGATCTGCGGGAACAGCGACCACCCGCGCGCGGCGAAATGCGCCTCGTATTCGGGAAACAGCCGGCGCACGACGCCCGGCGCGTCCTGCCGAAGCGCGGTCAGGTCGTCGGGCGTGAACGGCGTGATCGCAGAGACGATGTATCGGCCGAAGCCGAGTTCCGGCGCCTTCTCGACCGCCAGGAGGTGCGCCGTCACCACGTCTTCGAGATCGACGCGACGATAGAGCATCTCGCTGGCCTGGACGTTGGCGATGTCGTACCTCTGCCGGACCGCGGGATCGTCATCCTCTTCCGGAAAGAACCGCGACGTTCGCAGCACGACCGTGGGCAGGCACCGCTGGCGGGCGAACAGCTCGCACAGGCTTTCGGCCGCGACCTTGGTCACGCCGTAGATGTTCTTGGGAATCGGCGCGACGTCTTCGGTGATCCACGCCGCCGGTTCGCCAGGGGCGGGCGTCAGCGCCGCCCCGAACGCGCTCGTCGTGCTTGTGAAGACGAAGGACTCGACGCCGGCCGCGACGGCTGCCTCGAGAAGGACCAGCGTGCCGGTGACGTTGGTGTCGACGAAGGCCTGGTTCGTGTGGGTGGCAATATGCGGCTTGTGCAACGTCGCCGCGTGGATCACCGCGCGCACGCCGTCCATGCACCGCATGACGAAGTCCCGATCGCATATGGAGCCGACGCGGTCGGTGAAGGGTGAGGACTTGATGTCCACGCCCAGCGCGCGCCGGCCCTCCGCGCGAAGGATCCGCATCAGCGCCTCGCCGAGGTGGCCGGCGCTCCCCGTCACAAGGATCGTCATCGGGTTCGGCTCCCGCGCGACCCGCGCCGGCACCTCGGTATCCGGACCGACGGAATGCCTTGCCATCGCTGTGCCATGGGTGACCTCCCGCAGCGGCGCGAAAAACTACCAACGACCGGCGGCTGTCGGCCACGCATAAGACATGCGGCGCGAGCGCCGACAGGTCAGAGCATTGGTTAAAATAACATCATGATCGCGTAAAATAAGATATTCCACAAAACGGCTTGCGATTTTTTGTGGCCAGAGCCATTATCCGCGGAGTGTACAATCGCGCGCGTCGGTCCCGACGCGCCCGACCAAGGGCAAGGAGAGGAGTTGACAATGGCAATCCAACTTGGCGATACGGCGCCGGACTTCACGCAGGAGTCCACCGAAGGCCCGATCCGTTTCCACGAGTGGCTGGGCGATAGCTGGGGGGTGCTGTTCTCGCATCCGAAGGACTTCACCCCGGTCTGCACCACGGAGCTCGGCGAGGTGGCGCGGCTCAAGCCCGAGTTCGACAAGCGCAACGTCAAGGTGATTGGGCTCAGCGTCGATCCCCTGCCCGACCACAAGAGCTGGGCCAAGGACATCGAGGAGACCCAGGGCACGGCGCTGAACTTTCCGCTGCTGGCCGACGCCGACCGCAAGGTGTCGAACCTCTACGGCATGATCCATCCGAACGCCAACGACACCCTGACCGTGCGCTCGGTGTTCATCATCGGGCCCGATAAGAAGGTGAAGCTGACGATCACCTATCCGGCCAGCACCGGCCGCAACTTCGACGAGATCCTGCGGGTCATCGATTCGCTGCAGCTCACCGCCAACTATCAGGTGGCGACCCCGGTCAACTGGAAGCACGGCGACGACGTCATCATCGTCCCGTCGGTCTCCGACGAGGTCGCCAAAGACAAGTTCCCGAAGGGGTGGAAGGCGCTCAAGCCCTATCTCCGCGTCACCCCGCAGCCGAACCTGTAAGGCGGCCGGAGAACGCTTGGTTCTCTGGATGACGTGAAGGACGGACGAAGCCCCGAAGCACTTGGTGGATCATGCTGGCAAAGCTCGACCTCGCACACACCAGCCCGCTTACGTCGGAGCATGCCCGGCAGCTCGACGGCTTGCTCGAGACCCTGTCGCCCGAGGAGGCGATCTGGATCAGCGGGTATCTCGCGGGCTTCGTCCGCCGCGCCCAGCCGGCGAACGCCGCGTCGGCGGCACCGGCGACGGGGGGTACCCCGATTACCATCGTTTACGGATCGGAGACCGGTCACGCCGCGGCCCTGGCCGAGCGCGCCGGTGAGCTGGCCCGGCAGAAGGGCCTGACGGCTACGGTCGTGGATACGGCCGACTTCCGGCCCCAGGACCTCAAGGGCGTCAAGCGGCTCGTTGTCGTGACGAGCACCCATGGCGAGGGCTCACCGCCCGACACGGCGGCCGATTTCTACGAATTCCTCCACAGTCGGAAGGCGCCCCGGCTCGAAGGCGTGAAGTTTGCCGTCCTCGGCCTGGGCGATTCGACCTACGAGCATTTCTGCCAGACCGGCAAGGACATCGACAAACGGCTTCAGGAACTGGGCGCGGAGCGGATCCACGCACGGGCCGATTGCGACGTCGATTACGAGGACCAGGCCAACGAGTGGATCGAGGCGGTGCTCGGTTTCTTCTCCAAGGAGGACGGGCCCTCGACCCCGAAGCTGAGCGTCGTTCAAGGCACCGGGGCGGGCGCCGTGCCGTCGGCCTCGCCGCACCCGCATGCGGCGGTCGTCCATGACGCCAAGAACCCGTTCCCGGCGACCGTTCTCGAATCGATCGTCCTCAACGGCCGCGGCTCGGACAAGGAGACCCGGCATATCGAGCTGTCTCTCGAAGGGTCCGGGCTGACTTACGAGCCGGGCGATTCCCTCGGCGTCATTCCGCAGAACGATCCGGACATGGTCGAGGCCCTCATCGAGGCGCTGAAGCTCGACGGGGAGGAGCCCGTGCCGGCAGGGGGCGCGGAGATCCCGCTTCGGGAGGCGCTGACCCGGCATTACGAGATCACTGCCCTTACGCCGCGCTTTCTGGAGCTCTATGGAAACGCGGCCCAGGCCGGAAAGCTTCGCGCCCTCACGGCGGCGGAGAACCGGTCCGAGCTCATGGCCTATATGGCCGGGCGGCAGGTGATCGACGTCGTGACGGAGTTTCCCGTCGAGGGCCTCGGCGGCAAGGCGCTGACGGAGATGCTGCGCCGGCTCCAGCCGCGGCTCTATTCGCTTGCCTCGAGCCCGGCGGCTTACCCGGACGAGGCCCATCTCACGGTTTCGGTCGTCCGCTACGACAGCCACGGCCGGCATCGAAAGGGTGTGGCCTCCACCTACCTTGCCGAGCGCTGCGACCTCGACGAAACCGTTCCGGTCTATGTCGAGCGCAACAAGAACTTCCGGCTTCCCGCTGATGGTTCGACCCCGATCATCATGGTGGGAGCGGGCACGGGCGTCGCGCCGTTCCGGGCCTTCCTGCAGCACCGACAGGAAACCGGCGCCGCCGGCCGGAACTGGCTGATCTTCGGCGAGCGCCGGTTCCGGACGGACTTCCTCTATCAGCTCGAGTGGCAGCGCTTCCTGAAGGACGGCGTGCTGAGCCGCATGGACGTGGCATTCTCGCGGGACCAGGAGAAGAAGGTCTACGTCCAGCATCGCGTTCTGGAGAAGGGGAGGGACATCTACGCCTGGCTTGAGGAGGGTGCGCACCTCTATGTCTGCGGCGATGCGAACGGCATGGCGCCCGACCTGCACGCGGCGCTTGTCGACGTCTTCCAGCGCGAGGGCGGGATGAGCCGCGAACAGGCGGAAGACCACCTCAAAACCTTGCAACGGGAAAAGCGCTACCAGCGCGACGTTTACTGATCGGATTCCAACCATGACCGCGCCTCGTACCGCGACGGACCGCAGCCGGGACGTCTCCCAGCCGCTGGACAAGCTCCACCCCAACGAAACGATCAAGGCCAGAAGCAACCACCTTCGCGGCACGATCGCGCAGGGCCTCGAGGATCCGATCACGGGGGCGATCTCGAGCGACGATCAGCAGCTTCTGAAGTTTCATGGCACCTATCAGCAGGACGACCGCGACCTGCGGGACGAGCGGCGGCGCCAGAAGCTGGAGCCGGCCTACCAGTTCATGGCGCGCGTTCGCCTTCCGGGCGGGATCTGCCAGCCCTGGCAGTGGCTCAAGCTGGACGAGCTTGCCCGCAATTACGGAAACGGGACCCTTCGGCTGACCACGCGGCAGACCTTCCAGTTCCACGGCGTCATCAAGAAGAACCTCAAGCGCACGATCCAGGGGTTGGACGCGGCGCTCCTCGACACCATCGCCGCCTGCGGAGACGTCAACCGCGGTGTGATGTGCGCGCCCAATCCCGATTTCTCGGCGATTCACGCCGGCGTCTACGAGCTTGCGAAGCGGGTCAGCGACCACCTGCTGCCGAGGACCCGCGCCTATCACGAGATCTGGCTGGACGAGAAGCCGGTGGCCGGCAGCCCCGCGGAGGAAGAGCCGATTTACGGCCGCACCTATCTGCCGCGCAAGTTCAAGATCGCCTTTGCCATTCCACCGTCGAACGACGTGGATGTCTACGCCCATGACCTGGGCTTCATTGCGATCCGCGACGGTGACGAGCTGGCCGGGTTCAACGTGACCGTCGGCGGCGGCATGGGTCGGACCGACAACGAGCCGAACACCTATCCGCGGCTTGCCGACGTCATCGGTTTCTGCCCGCCGGACCGGGTGATCGAACTGGCGGAGCAGGTCGTCCGGATTCAGCGGGACTTCGGCGACCGCGTCGACCGCAAGCGGGCGCGGTTCAAGTACACCATCGACGACCGCGGCCTCGATTGGTTCAAGTCGGAGCTGGAGGGGCGGCTTGGCTGGCAACTCGGTGAGGCCCGGCCATTCCGGTTCGACACGAACGGCGATCGCTATGGTTGGACGGACGGCCTCGACGGAACGCAGCACTACACCCTCTTCATCGAGAACGGGCGCGTCAAGGACGCCGACGACTTTCCGTTGATGACGGCGCTGCGCGAGATCGCACAAGTGCATACGGGCGAGTTCCGCCTGACGCCGAACCAGAACCTCATCATCGCGAGGGTGACCGCGGAAAAGCGCCCGGAGATCGAGGCTCTCCTGAGGGCTCACGGCCTCGATGATACCTCGCGGCCGAGCGTGCTCCGGCGCTCTGCGATGGCTTGCGTGGCGCTTCCGACCTGCGGGCTCGCAATGGCCGAAAGCGAGCGCTATCTGCCCCAGCTCATCACCAAGTTCGAGGCGATCATGGCCGAGAACGGGCTGGCGGAAGAGCCGATCACCATTCGCATGAGCGGCTGCCCGAACGGCTGCTCGCGGCCCTACCTCGCGGAGATCGCCTTTACCGGCCGCGCGCCCGGCAAGTACAACGTCTATCTCGGCGGCGGCTTCCACGGGCAAAGGCTCAACACGCTGTTCCTGGAGAATGTCGGCGAGGACACCATCCTCAAGGAGTTGACGCCGATCATCCGCCGGTTCGCGGCCGAGCGCGAGGCGGGGGAGCATTTCGGCGATTTCGTGGTGCGGACCGGATATGTGAGTTAGCCGCGCAGTCGTGGCAATTTCGGGACCGGCCGCTTTCCGCGCGACATTCAGCCGGGCCTTGGTTTACGGTACTGCCGGTCCGCCGGAAGCGGGAAGGCCGCTCGGTGGGTGAGGGGGCGGACTCGCTCCGGCCCGCGCTTCTGCGACATGACCATCGGCGCCCGACTCCTGCTCCTTGCTCTTGTGGCTCTCTACCCGGTGCGGGCGCTGTCTGCCCCGTCGGACGCGCTGCCGGGCATCCTCGGGACCGACGACCGTGTCGCCCGCGATTCCGTTGCTTGGCCTTGGGCCGCGATCGGCCGGCTCAACCGGGCCAGCGGCGGGTTCTGCACCGCCACGCTGGTGGGACCGCGTCACGTCCTGACCGCGGCGCATTGCCTGTTCGATCGGCTCGGCCGCCGAATCGCGGCAAAGAACATCCATTTCGTCGCCGGCTATCGACGGGGCGACTATCTGGCCCATTCCGTCGCCCGCGATCTGATTGTGCCGGCGGATTACCGGCCGGAGTCCGCCTTGGAGTCGAAGGCTCTGGCGAACGATTGGGCGGTGGTGGTCCTGCGCGACCCCGTGGCCATTCAGCCGATCCCGGTGCGGGTGTTCGAGGGTGACGGCGGCCAGGATGCTGGCATGGTGCTGCGCGCCGGTTACGGCCAGGACCGGGCGCATCTCCTGTCGGTGCATGAGGGCTGCCGCATCACCGGCCGATCGGCTCGGGGCCGTCTGTTCCTTCACAGCTGCGATGCGACGCATGGCGACTCGGGATCGCCGTTGCTGCTTCAGACGCCGGCCGGGATCGCCCTCATCGGTATCGAGGTCGGCCTCGGCAACGCCGGTGGAACCGAGCACGGCCTTGCCGTGCCGGCCGAACGTTTCGAGCCGGCCCTCCGGTCCATCCTCGCGGAGGGTTGAGCGTTGGGGCGCCCGCGGTGCGCGGCCGAATCAGCCGGGCCGGCCGCTTCCCGTGAGGCGCCGCATCGCCCGGCTCGTGCTGAGGAGCTGCAGCGCGTCGCGGATGATGCGGGCCGCCGCCGCGGTTTCCTGCGCGGAAAGCCCGCGGATGCGGATCTCCGGCCGCTCGGCGTCGAGGCCGACCTCGGCCGTCGAGCCGAGGGCGCCGAGTTCCTGGGCGATCTCGGCTCGCAGGGCCGCGAGTTCGCTCGGCGCCCGAGGCGGTTCGGTCGCAATCCGCTCGATCACCGTCCCGCCGGCGGGCTGTCGCGATTCAGCAGGCTGCGGTCGGGAGACCGGGAGAGGCGGGCGCGTCGGTGCTTCCGGCGCCGCCGATTCGGTCGCGCTCGGCGTCCGTTCCGCGGCGCTGACGATCCGCTCGGTTTCGCGAACGCTCAGTTGCTCCTCGGCGATCCGCAGCGCGAGGCGCGTGGGGGAGTCCGAGGCGAGCAGCGCGCGCGCGTGGCCGAAGCTGATCCGGCCGCAGTCGATCATCTCCTTCACCTCGGCCGGCAGGCTCAAGAGACGCAGGATGTTCGACACGTGGCTCCGGCTTCTGCCGGTCAGGGCCGCAACCTGCTCGTGCGTGTGGCCGTGCTCCTCGACCATGATGCGGAAGGCCTCCGCCTCCTCGAGCACGCTGAGGTCGCGACGCTGCAGGTTCTCGATGACGGCCAGCTCGAGCGCCTCCCTGTCGTCGACGCGGTCGATGACGATGGCGGGAACCTCCGACAGGCCCGCGAGCATCGCTGCCTGCCAGCGGCGATAGCCGGCGATCAGCTCGAACGCATCGGCCGTACCTCGGCGGCAGCGGAGGAGGACCGGTTGGGTCATCCCCTTGTTGCGGATCGAGTGCGCCAGCGGTTGGAGCTCGTCGGCGGAGAAGCGCTTGCGGAGCTGGATCGGCGTGGGGTGGATCGCCGCGATGGGCACGTACCAGATGCGGCCGAAGCGGCGGTTGGATGCGTGCGTGCTCACGCTTCGGGCGAGCTCGCCCGGTCGCGCCGGAGACGGCAGCGGCGGGGTCGGCGCGGCGTCGGCCGGCGGCCGGTCCGGCACCCTCATTTCGGTATCGACAACCACCGGCGGCCGCACGACGACCTGGACCTGCGACGATCCGGCGGCGCCCGGGAGCGCGCCGCTCATTCTGTCCGCGGTTGCATTCTCCTGGCCCATAAGATGTCGCTCCCGAACGGCTGGTTGCATGACGGCCGGAACAGAGAAATGACGATGGTGAATTTTCGTTAAGTTTTAACTAACGATTGCGCTCGCCTTTGTGTGCGCGGCCGCGATGACAGCTTTGCCGGCGCGACGGCAAGACCGCCAGCCACAATTTTCTTACACCGATTTGCCGGATGTTTTGCGTATCAGGACTGGTCCGGCGCCGATCCGGTGGCCCGATGAGCCGTGCCGTCGTCTCTGGGCCGCCGCCGATTCCGGGCGAAACGCAGGGGTGATTAGCAAGTCTTAACGAGTTGCTTCGATATTGACTCGTCCTTTAGCGGTCGGGGCCATGCGCGCCGGTGTGGGTTGTCGTTCGGCGACGGCGGCCGTCGCATGACGCAAGCGGTCGGGGAACACAAGGCTGGCCATGAACGAGAGCAAGTCTGAAATCCGGGAAGCGTTGTCGTCCTGCCGCGATGCCTTCGTCACCGTCGGCGGGTTCAGCTTCTTCATCAACCTGCTGATGCTGGTCTCGCCGCTCTACATGATGCAGGTCTACAATCGCGTGCTGCCGAGCCGGAGCGACGAGACCCTGCTCGTCCTGACGCTGCTGGCCGCGGCGATGCTCGCCGTGATGGGGATTCTCGAGGCGGTCCGGGCGCGGGTTCTGGTGCGCGTTTCGGGCCAGCTGGACGTGCGACTAAGCGAGCGGGTCCTGGCGGCGATCTTCGCGTCTTCGTTGAAGTCGCCGAGGAGCGGCGGCGTACAGGGCCTGCGCGATTTCGACAACGTTCGCCAGTTTCTAGCCGGCGCGGGCACCTTCGCGTTCTTCGACGCGCCTTGGACGCCGATCATCATCGCGATCGTGTTCCTGTTCCATCCGCTGCTCGGGATCGTCGCGACCATCGGCGCCGTGCTGCTGTTCGGTCTGGCGCTTACCAACGAACTGGCGACACGGCGGCCGCTCGAGGAGGCGAATCGCCACTCGGTCGGCGTCAATGGCTTCGTCGAGAGCAGCCTCCGCAATGCGGAGGTGCTTGAGGCGATGGGCATGTTCGGCAACTTCCGCCGTTATTGGGCCAGGCGTCGGACGGAGATGCTGCGCCTGCAGTCCGTGGCGAGCGACCGGGCGGGCGCGATCTCGGCGCTCACCAAATCGCTGCGGCTTCTGCTGCAGATCGCCCTGCTCGGTACCGGCGCCTATCTGGCGAACCGCGGCGAGATCACGCCGGGCGTCATCATCGCCAGCTCGATCCTCGTCGGACGCGCCCTTGCGCCGATCGAAGTGGCGATCGGCAGCTGGAAGCAGTTCGTCTCCGCGCGAACCGCCTATGCCCGGCTCAATGCACTGCTCGCTTCCCAGCCGGCGCCGATGTTTCGCACCTCGCTGCCGCGGCCGAAGGGCGATCTGCAGCTCGAAAGCGTCACCGCGGTCCCGCCCGGAAGCAACGTTCCGACGCTCCGTCAGGTCAGCTTCTCGCTGCCGGCCGGGCAGGTGCTTGGCGTTGTCGGGCCGAGCGGCGCCGGCAAGTCCACCCTCGCGCGGCTGATCGTCGGCGCATGGCGGCCCTACGCCGGCAAGGTGCGCCTCGACGGCGCCGACGTCCACAGCTGGAACCGGGAGGAACTCGGCCCCTATGTCGGTTACCTGCCGCAGGACGTGGAGCTGTTCGACGGCACGGTCAGCGAGAACATCGCCCGGTTCGGCGAGCTCGATTCGGCGAAGATCGTCACGGCCGCGAAGCGCGCCGGCGTGCACGAGATGATCCTGCGTCTGCCGTCGGGCTACGACGCGCCGATCGGGCCGGGTGGTTGCGTCCTGTCCGGCGGCCAGCGCCAGCGCATCGGCCTCGCCCGCGCCCTTTACGGCGATCCGGCCCTCGTCGTGCTCGACGAGCCGAACTCGAATCTCGACGAGGATGGCGAGAATGCGTTGACCGAGGCGATCATGGATCTGAAGCAGGCGGGGACGACCGTCGTCATCGTCTCGCATCGGCCGAGCGTCCTCAGCACGATGGATCAGATCCTCGTCCTGGCGGACGGCATGGTTCGGGCCTTCGGCGCGCGGAACGAGGTGCTCTCGCGGTTGACGCGCTCCGGCCCGGTGCCGGCGGCCCCCCGGGCGGCGACCGGCCGCATATCGGCGAAGGCGTCCTGACCGATGGTGTCGCTGCTTCCCGGCCAGGCGGGTCCTGCGATCGCGGGCGAGCTTTCGCCGCCGACCTTCCCGACGAACTATCGCAAGTCCATCGTCTTCGGCTGGGCCGTCATTATCGCGGCCTTCGGCAGCCTCGTCCTGTGGTCGGCGCTGGCGCCGCTCAGCTCCGCGGCCATTGCGCCCGGGACCGTCGTCGTCGATTCGAGCCGGAAGGAGATCGAGCATCTCGAAGGCGGCATCGTGAAGGAGATCCTGGTCCGCGACGGCGACGTGGTGCGGGCGGGTCAGGTTCTGCTCCGGCTCGACGACACTCAGGTGCGGGCGACGCTCGATCTGCTGCAGGGCCGCTACGACGCCGACCGGGCCTACGAGGCGCGGCTTCTCGCCGAGCGCGACGACCTTCCGGAGATCGTCTTCCCGGACGAGCTCCTGCAACGCGCCGCGGCGGACCATACGGTGGCGTCGATCCTCGAAGGGCAGCGGCGGATCTTCGAAGCGCGCCGAAACAGCCTGTCCGGCGAGATCTCGATCCTTGAGAATCGGATCGAGCAGTCGCGGGCGCAGATCCATGGTCTCGAAACGCAGGTCGGGGCCAAGGAGCGGCAGATCGCACTCCTGCAAAAGGAGCTGGATGGGCTGAAGACGCTCTTGAAGAAGGGGCACGCGTCGGAGATGCAGGTTCTCGCGGTCGAGCGCGAGTACGAGCGGCTCAAGGGCGAGCGGGGCGAGATCCTCGCCAATATCGCCGGCGTTCGCCAGGCCATTGGCGAGGCCGGCCTGCAGATCGTGCAATTGAAGAAGACGTTCCGTGAGCAGGTCGAAAACGAGCTGCGGGATGTCCAGACGCAGATCTTCGACGTCTCGCAAAAGATCTATGCGTCCCGCGACCAGCTGAACCGGCTGGACGTGCAGGCCCCGACCAGCGGCATCGTGGTCGATCTCGCCGCGCACACGGTGGGCGGTGTCATCGCGCCGGGAAGCCGGATCCTCGACATCGTGCCGGAGGATGATCAGCTGGTGATCGATGCCCAGGTGCGGCCGGATGACGTCGACGGACTGAAGACCGGAGCGCCGGCGGACATCCGGTTCACCGCATTCAACCAGAACACGATGCCCGTGGTGAGCGGCGTCGTGACGCGGGTCTCGGCCGACCGGCTCCTCGATCCCAACACGAGGATGCCCTATTTCCTCGTGCGCGTGGCGGTCGACGAGAACGGGCGCTCGGCGCTCAAGGACGCGCAGCTCGTTCCCGGCATGTCGGCGGAAGTGATCATAAAGAAGGGCGAGCAAACTCTTCTTGGCTATCTGATGGGCCCGCTGCGGGACATCATGATGAAGGCCTTCCGGCAGTAGCGGGCCGGCGCTCTTAGCCCCACATCCTTCGGGCGGCCCTCGGATCGTGAGGGCCGATGCAGGCGCCGCCGCCGCGCCGAGCCGTTGACTCGCGCCCTGGTTCGAGAGGCGAGGCGTCTCCCGGACCACGGTCATCGAGACGGGAGGCGGCGACCCTCGTCCTTTCTCATCGTCGGCGGAAGCGGCTGCAAAGTCACCCCATGCCCACGCGCCCGGCCGGGTCCGGCGGGCCGTCCAGGCACCGACCGCTCCGCCGTCCGTTGGCTCCTCCGGTCTTTTCGGCCGATCACTCTCATTTTGTGGACAGGGCCCTCCACCCGGAACCGCGACTTTTGGGCGGCGGGCAAGCGTTTACCAAATGTCACAGAAATAACACAGAAGCATAAAAGGTGTATTAACCTTTCCGTAATGAAAATTATTTTCGTCCTCTATAATATATAAGGGAATAACTATGTGATTACAGCGCGATTATTTATATGCAAGATTTCTATTAATCGCTTCTTTAAGCCTTCCTTCAGTTCCGCTTGGCAAGCTTCCCATAGAGTATGCGGGTGCGGGGATCTGCTTTCGAATGACCGGATATCCGTGCGGTTCCGAAGAAGTCTTTGAGGAGTGCGCCGCCGGAATCTTGTACGGCGCGGTCGACGGGACCGACGTTTATCGCCCGGCATTTCCCGTACCGAAGCAACCGAAAAAAGCGGCGCGGTGTCTCGCGAAGGGACGCGCCATGGCGGGGGGCAGGAGACGCCCGAGTGAGAATCTCGATTGGCGTCGCCTTCACGACATGAACGTCGAATCGGGGGACAGCGACTCATGGCCGAAACAATCCTGAACGACGTCCTTGGGACGGAAGCCCTGCTCAGCACGATCGTGCTTCGACTGTCGGGTGACCACTACAACGGCGCGCCGCGCTTCCAGCTCTATGTCGATGACCAGCCGGTCGGTGAGGCGCAGACGGTCTCGGCGATCCGCTCGAAGAACGAGTGGCAGGAGTTCGTCTTTACCGGTGCCTTCGGCGCCGACGGGCCGGGCAAGGTGGCAATTCGCTTCCTGAACGACGCCTGGGGCGGTGCGGCGGACAAGGACCGCAACCTCTACGTCGATTCCATCGAGGTGAACGGCGTCCGTTTCGATGCCGGGGATCCGACGCATGCGGTCTACGAGCGCGACAGCGGCCAGAGGCTTTTCGGGCGAGAGAAGATGTCCTGGCACGGCACCCTGACCTTCGAGACGAAGGGGGCCGCGCCCGTACCGCCCGAGCCTGTCCTTGACACGATCACGGTTCGGGTTTCGGGGGACCACTACAAGGGGGCGCCGCAGTTCCAGCTCTACGTCGACGGCGAGGCGGTGGGCGAGGCGCAGACGGTCACCGCCGACCGCTCGGCCGGCGAGTGGCAGGAGTTCACCTTCACCGGCGAGTTCGGCGCCGACGGCCCGGGCAAGGTCGAGATCCGCTTCCTGAACGACGCCTGGGGCGGCTCGGCGAGCGCGGACCGCAACCTCTACGTCGATTCCATCGAGGTGAACGGGCAGCGCTACGAGGCCGAGGACGGGTCGCTGGCGACCTACGTCCGCGACAACGGCAAGGTCCTCGGCGGCCAGGAAAAGATGTCCTGGAACGGCAAGCTGGTCTTCGACACGACGGGCGCGCCCGGCGCGGAGGAGCCTGATCCGACGCCGCCGACGCTCGAGGTCGCCCCGGCCAAGGGCGGCGAAGACCACGCAATCGCCCTTGATATCGCGGCCAGCCTTCCGGATTCGGCCGACGCGCAGACGCTGACCATCACGATCAGCGGCCTGCCCGAAGGCGCGTTCTTGAGCGCTGGAACGAACAATGGCGACGGCAGCTGGACTCTGACGCCGGCGGACCTCGTCGGGCTGATGTTCCTGCCGCCCGAGAACGCCAGCGGCAGCTTCGCCCTTCAGGTTTCAGCGAAGGCCGTGACGGCTGCGGGCGCATCGGTTGAAACCACCGCGACCCTTCCGGTCACCGTCTCGGCCCTCGCGGATCTGCCCGATCTCTCGGTGCCGAAATCGATCCAGGTCCAGGCGAGTGCCGATGGCGAGGTCTCGGTGCCGATCGACCTCACGGCGTCACTGACGGACCGCGACGGGTCCGAAATGCTCACCGTGGTGGTCGGCGGCTTGCCGCAGGGCGCATCCCTGAGCGCCGGCACGCTGAACGATGCCGGAGACTGGGTCCTTACGGCGGCGCAGCTTGAAGGCTTGCGGCTCATCCTGCCCGCGAATGCGGAGGGCGACTTTTCGCTGTCCGTCACCGCCAAGGCAACGGAGACATCGAACAGCCTCAGCGCCTGGAAGATGAAGTGGATCAACGTTGATGTGGTGCCGCCGGAACCGAATCCGGAGCCCGAGCCTGTCCTTGACACGATCACGGTTCGGGTTTCGGGGGACCACTACAAGGGGGCGCCGCAGTTCCAGCTCTACGTCGACGGCGAGGCGGTGGGCGAGGCGCAGACGGTCACCGCCGACCGCTCGGCCGGCGAGTGGCAGGAGTTCACCTTCACCGGCGAGTTCGGCGCCGACGGCCCGGGCAAGGTCGAGATCCGCTTCCTGAACGACGCCTGGGGCGGCTCGGCGAGCGCGGACCGCAACCTCTACGTCGATTCCATCGAGGTGAACGGGCAGCGCTACGAGGCCGAGGACGGGTCGCTGGCGACCTACGTCCGCGACAACGGCAAGGTCCTCGGCGGCCAGGAAAAGATGTCCTGGAACGGCAAGCTGGTCTTCGATCTGGACGGTCCGTCCGATGAGCCGCCCGGCAACGAACCACCCGGCAACGAGCCGCCCGGCAATGAGCCACCAAACGACATCCCCCCGCCAAGCGGCGGTGACGGCGATGGCGGCTCCAATCCGACGGATCCCGATGTGCCTCAGCCATCTGGTCCTGAGGATGTTGTTGGGGTTTGGATTGGTGGCACGGACGGTGGC
>CAZKCM010000040.1:0-14672 GCA_964551315.1 uncultured Rhodospirillaceae bacterium
GCCGGCCCTCGCACAAGGAACCCTCCCCATGGTCCACAAAATCGGGGTCATCGGCGCCGGCCAGATGGGCAACGGAATTGCCCATGTCGCCGCGCTCGCCGGCTACGAGGTGAAGCTGGTGGATATCGACCCCAAGCGCCTTGAGCAGGCGCTCGACCTGATCCACCAGAACATGGGCCGGCAGATCAAGCGCGGCCTCATCAGCGAGGCCGACCGCAAGGCGGCGCTGGCGCGGATCGAGACCGGCACGGATTACGGTCTGTTCGAGGATTGCGACGTGGTGATCGAGGCCGCCACCGAGAACGAGGCGGTCAAGCGCGAGATCCTGAAGGAGCTTTGTCCGCGCCTCAAGCCCGAGGCGATCATCGCCACGAACACCTCCTCGATCTCGATCACCCGCCTCGCCGCCGCGACCGACCGGCCGGCAAAGTTCATCGGCATGCACTTCATGAATCCGGTGCCGGTGATGCAGCTCGTCGAGCTGATCCGCGGGCTGGCGACGGACGAGGAAACCTATCAGACGATCCGAACGCTGGCGGAGAAGCTCGGCAAGACCACGGCGATGGCGGAAGACTTCCCCGCCTTCATCGTCAACCGCATTCTGCTGCCGATGATCAACGAGGCGGTCTACACCCTTTACGAGGGCGTGGGCTCGGTGGAGGCGATCGACACGGCGATGCGGCTCGGCGCCAACCATCCGATGGGGCCGCTCGAACTCGCCGATTTCATCGGGCTCGACACCTGCCTTGCGGTGATGCAGGTGCTCTATGACGGGCTGGCCGACAGCAAGTACCGGCCCTGCCCGCTGCTGGTCAAATATGTCGAGGCCGGCTGGCTCGGCAAGAAGGTCGGCCGCGGCTTCTACGACTACAGCTCCGGCACACCGGTCCCGACGCGCTAGCCGCCGGTCCGGATCGTGCCCGCGTTCTCCTCCGGCGGCGTCCGGAGGTAGCGCTCGACGAACGCGATCGCATCCGGCGAATCCCACTCCGCCGGCCCCATCGTCATCGCGACCGCCCGCCCCTGTCGATCGATGAGGATCGTGGTGGGCAGGCCCCTGACCTCGAAGGCGCGGCCGATCCGGTTGCGCGGATCCAGATAGACTTCGAGATGGGACAGGCCGAGACGATCGTAGAACGGCTCCACCACCTCGGCGCCCTGCCGGTCCTGCGACAGCGCGACCACGGAAAGGCCGCGGCCACCGAGCTTCGCTTGCAGCCGGTCGAGCGACGGCATCTCCTCGACGCAAGGGGCGCACCAGGTCGCCCAGAAGTTGAGCAGTACCACCCGGCCGCGGAAATCGGCCAGAGAGAGCGGGGCGCCCTCGCCGTTCGTGAAGGGCTCCGGCGGCGCTGGCCGCGGTGGATCGAACGGGGTAAAGTTCGCGACCGCATCCACGGCCGGCTTGCCGCCGCCCGCGGCCGCCGGCGCGCGGATTTCCGCCTGGTCGGCGCGGGTTGACAGCAGGAAGAGGCCGGCCGACAACAGGCCGGCCGCGGCCGCCAGGATCAGAACCAGCAGGGTGACGCGTTTGACCATCAAGAAACCTCGCCTTTCCGATAGGGGCGACTCCAATTCGGGCGAACCCCGGCAGGACACACCGCCGGCCGACGCGGGAACGGCGGCAAACCGGATGTGGGGCGGCCGCTTCGCCGGCGGTCCGGCCGCCGTGATGGAGCGGATCAACGCCTCCATCGACGTCGACCGGCGGCTCTACGCCCAGGACATCGCCGGCTCGAGAGCGCATTGCGCCATGCTCGTACGCCAGGGAATCATCGGTCAAGAAGATGGGGAGGCGATCCTCGCCGGGCTAGACCGGATCGAGCGCGAGATCGCGGAAGGGCGCTTCGACTTCAAGCCTGCGCTCGAGGACATCCACATGAACATCGAGGCGCGCCTGAAGGAACTGGTCGGCGAAGCCGCGGGCCGGCTCCACACCGCGCGCTCGCGCAACGACCAGGTGGCGACCGACTTCAAGCTCTGGGTCCGCGACGCCATCGACGGGCTCGATCGTGACCTACGGCAGCTCCTCGAGACCCTGCTCGACCAGGCGGAACGGCACGCGGCGACCGTGATGCCGGGATTCACCCATCTGCAGCCCGCCCAGCCGGTGACCTTCGGCCACCACCTGATGGCCTATGTCGAGATGTTCGCCCGCGACCGCGGCCGGCTCGCCGATTGCCGGCGGCGGCTGAACGAATGCCCGCTGGGCGCCGCGGCGCTCGCCGGCACCTCCTTCCCGATCGACCGCGAGATGACGAGCCGGGCGCTGGGCTTCGACCGGCCGGCCGCCAACTCCCTCGACGCCGTCTCGGACCGCGATTTCGCCTGCGAATTCCTGGCCGCCGGCGCCATCCTGTCGGTCCATCTCTCGCGGCTTGCCGAAGAGATGGTGCTGTGGTGCAGCGACGGCTTCCGCTTCATTGCCCTGAGCGACGCCTTCACCACCGGCAGCTCGATCATGCCGCAGAAGCGCAACCCCGACGCGGCCGAGCTGATCCGTGCCAAGGCCGGTCGGGTGATCGGCGCGCTCAACGCGCTCCTCGTCATGCTGAAGGGGCTGCCGCTCGCCTACGGCAAGGACATGCAGGAGGACAAGGAGCCGACCTTCGAGGCGGCCGACACGCTGTCGCTCTGCCTCGCCGCGATGACCGGCATGCTGCGCGACATGACGGTCAACGCCGACGCCATGCGCCGCGCCGCCGACGCCGGGTTCATCACCGCGACCGATCTGGCCGACTGGCTGGTGCGGGTCCTGAACCTGCCGTTCCGCGAGGCCCACCATGTCACCGGCGCCCTGGTCCGTCTCGCCGAAACGAAAGGCTGCGGCCTGGCCGACCTGCCGCTCGCCGAAATGCGCAGCGTCGAGCCGCGTCTCACCGAAGAGGTCTACGACGTGCTCGCGGTCGAACGCTCCGTCGCCAGCCGCACCAGCTTCGGCGGCACCGCCCCGGAAAACGTCCGGCGCGCCGTTGCCGCCGCACGGGAGCGCTATATATGACGCTCGTCACCGGGACCCCGGCCGTGGGCCGCGGCAGCCCCCGGGGCCGGAGGTTCGCCATTTCTCTTCTGGCGCTTCTGTTGACGGCCACGGCTCTCGCCGCCTGCGGACGGAAAGGGAATCCCGACCCACCGGGCGAGGGAAGCCTGTATCCCCGCCAATATCCGGCTCCCGAGCGCTATACCTTTACCTTTCCGGAAGAACCGGAAGAGCCGCTGGACGAGCCGGAGGAACCTCTGGACGAACTATGAGCTTCTTCGCCTACCACGACGGCCAGCTGCACGCCGAGCAGGTGCCGCTGGCCCGCATCGCCGAGCGCGTCGGTACGCCGTTTTACTGCTATTCGAGCGGGGCGCTGACCGCCGCCTACCGGGATTTCGCGGCCGCCTTCGCCGACCAACCGGCGACGATCTGCTACGCGCTGAAGGCGAACTCCAACCTCGCCGTCGTCGCGACGCTGGCGGCGCTCGGCGCGGGCGCCGACGTCGTCTCGGAAGGCGAGCTGCGCCGGGCGCTTCGGGCGGGCGTGCCGCCCCAGAAGATCGTCTTCGCGGGCGTCGGAAAGACGGCGGAAGAGATGGCGGCCGGCCTGGATGCGGACATCCTGCAGTTCAACGTCGAATCGATCCCCGAACTGCGGACCCTGAGCGCGGTGGCCGCGGCGCGCGGCGCGCGCGCGGCGGTGGCGCTGCGCATCAACCCGGACGTCGATGCCCGTACCCACGCGAAGATCTCAACCGGCAAGGCAGAGAACAAGTTCGGCATCGACATCGGGCAGGCGCGCGCGGCCTATGCCGAGGCAGCGGCCCTCCCGGGGATCGAGGTGACCGGCGTCGCGGTCCATATCGGTTCCCAGCTCACCGCGCTGGAGCCGTTTCGCGCCGCCTTTTCCCGTGTCGCCGATCTGACGCGGGCCTTGCGCGCCGACGGCCATTCCATTCGCCGTCTGGATCTCGGCGGCGGTCTGGGCATCGTCTACGGCGAGGAGCAGCCGCCGAGCCTGCGGGACTACGCCGCCCTGGTGAAGGAAACCGTCGCCCCGCTCGGATGCGAGCTCGTCTTCGAGCCCGGACGGTTTCTGGCCGGCAACGCCGGGGTGCTGGTCACCCGAGTCCTCTACGTCAAGGAGGGCGCGAGCCGCACTTTTGTCATCGTGGACGCGGCGATGAACGACCTGCTGCGGCCGGCGCTCTACGATGCCTATCACGCCATCCTGCCGGTCACGGAGCCGCCGTCCGACGCGGCCACGCGGCGGGTCGACATCGTCGGCCCGGTTTGCGAGAGCGCCGACACCTTCGCGACGCAACGGCCGCTGCCGCCGGTCGAACCCGGAGACCTGTTGGCCATTTGTTCCGCCGGGGCCTATGCAGCGGTCATGTCTTCGGCCTACAATACCCGGCGGCCGGCACCGGAGGTCATGGTGCGCGGCGGCGACGACGCAATCGTGAAGGCACGACCGGATTACGAGACTATAATTAATCAGGACAGCCTGCCCGATTGGCTTCCGGAGCCGGCAGGGAGCCGGTCGCGACGCGGCGCAGCATGACGCAAGACGGAGGGCGACGGCATGGGCAGACCGATCGAGCGCGACCCCGGCGCCTCGGGCGCCAGGGCTGACGCAAGCCGGACCGACGCAAACCGGGCCGACGCAGGCCGGGCGGAGGGCACCATAGCCGGATTGCGCCTCCGCCTCGCCCGCTGGGCCATCCTTTGGGAGCAGCTTTGGCCGGCCTTGTGGCCGGCGACCTTTACCGCCGGCCTGTTCCTTGCCTTCGCGCTGTTCGATCTGTTCGCGCTGATGCCGGGCTGGCTGCATCTGATCGCGCTGCTGGCCTTCTTCGGCGCGTTCGCCGGCGCACTTTATCGCGGGCTGTCGCGGATTCGCGTCCCCGACACGGCCGCGGCGCGCCGTCGTATCGAGCGCGAAAGCGGTCTCGACCATCGGCCGCTGACCGCGCTCGAGGACCGCTTGGCCTCCGGTCAGGGCGACCCGGAGGCGGCGGCATTGTGGCAGGCCTATCAGCGTCGTCTGCGCGCCGGGCTGGGGCGGCTGCGCGTGGGGATTCCCCGCGCCGGGCTGGCACGGTACGACCCTTGGGGGCTGCGCGCCGCGCTGGGACTCGTGCTGGTCATCGCCCTGACGGCGGCCGCGGGCGACGGCTGGAACCGCCTGCTGCGGGCGGCGACGCCCAATCTCGCGGGAGCGGCGCAGGACACCGCCCCCAAGCTCACCCTCTGGGTGACCCCGCCGGCCTATACGCGGATCGCGCCGCTCTTCGTCGATCCTTCGCGGGAGCCGACGGAGGCCCTGAAAGTGCCGGAGGGAAGCCGTCTTCTCGCGCAGGTGGAAGGCGGCCGCGGCCAGCCGCGCCTGACGGTCGGCGAAACCGTTGCCGATTTCGCGGAAATCGGCGACGGCACCTACCGCACCGAGACACAGATCCTCGAGGGCGACCGCCTTACCGTTGAGCAGCAGGGGCAGGCGCTCGGTTCCTGGCCGCTGATCGTCATCCCCGACCAGCCGCCCACCGTCGCCTTGGCCGCGCCGCCGGCGCAGACCGAGCGGGCAGCGCTGCGCCTCGAGTTCGAGGCAGGCGACGATTACGGCCTCAAGGGCGTCCGGGCGATCATCGAGCGCGCAGGCCCGGCGGCCCCGGCCCGGCCCGGTCCGGGGCAACAACCGATCGAGCTTACCCTGCCGCTGCCGGGCGTCGACCTGAAAGAGGCGCGCGCAGCGAGCTACCACGACCTGACGCCGCACCCCTGGGCCGGTCTTCCGGTCGAGTTGCGGATCGAGGCACGGGACTCGGCGGATCAGACGGGGACGAGCGCGCCGGTGACAATCACGCTGCCGGAGCGCGTTTTCCATCATCCCGTCGCCCGCGCCATCATCGAGCAGCGCAAGCGGCTGTCGGTCGCGCCGGAAGAGCAGCGGGGAGTCGCCAGGGCGCTCGCCGGCATCGCCGCGATGCCATCGGCCTACGATCACGACATCGTCGTGGCGCTGGCGCTGCGCATCGCGCAGCGGCGCCTGGAGAGCGACGCGACCGGCGCCCTCATCCCCGACGTGCAAAGCCTGCTCTGGGAAACGGCGCTTCGCCTCGAGGACGGCAACCTGTCCATCGCTGAGCGCGAACTGCGAGAGGCGCAACGAGCCCTGCAGGAAGCGCTCGCCGGCGACGCCACCGACGAAGAGATCGAACGCCTTATGGATGAGCTGCAGCAGGCCCTCGAGCGCTTCCTCGAGGCCCTGGCCGAGCAGATGCAGGAACGGCTGGCCGAGGGGCAGGAACCGATGCCCCTCGACCCCAACGGCAACGTCCTGCAGCAGGAGGACCTGCAGCGCCTGATCGACCAGGCGCGCGAAATGGCGCGTTCCGGCGCGCGCGACGCGGCCCGCGAGCTTCTGGCCCAGCTCCAGGAGATGCTGGAGAACCTCCAGGCGGGGATCTTCGCCGAGCAGCAGTCCGGTCCGGCCGCCGAGGCCATGCAGATGATGCAGGACCTCCAGAACCTCACCCGGCGCCAGCAGGAGCTGCTCGACCGCAGCTTCCGCGAATCACGGCAGATGCAGCCGGGCGAGCGGACGCAGAACGGAAGCAGCGCGGCCCAGGACCAGGAGGCGCTCCGCCGGGCCCTCGGCGACCTCATGCGCCGGTTCGGCGAGATGACCGGGGACATTCCGCGGCCCCTGGGCCGGGGCGAGCAGGCGATGCGCGACGCCGTCGAGGCCCTTGAGCAGGGTATGCCGGGCGGGGCCGTCGGACCGCAAACGCGCGCCCTCGACGAGCTGCAACAGGCCATGGGCGCGATGGCGGAGACCCTGGCGGAGCGGTTCGGCCGCCAGCCGGGACAGGGCCAGGGCCAAGGCCGGTTCGGTCAGATGCCGCGCGATCCGCTCGGCCGGACCAATCAGCCTGGACGCGGGATGATCGACACAGGCGACGTGGAGATCCCGGAGAAAGCCGACCTGCAGCGCGCCCGCGAGATCCTCGATGAGCTGCGGCGGCGCGCCGGGCAGATGCAGCGCCCCCGCCTGGAGCGGGAATACATCGATCGCCTTCTTCGCCAGTTTTGAACCGGAGGTTGGGGCCGTTTCCGCCGCAGGCGCGGCTCGCTTCCGGCGCCGTTACGCCCGCGACGCCGCGGTGCGAGGCCACTTGCGGAGCGTGTCGTTAACCGTTGCGCAGATTTCCTTGAGGCTGAACGGCTTGGAGATGACCCGGCAGATCAGGGCATCGAGATTGTGCGCCCGCTGTCGCTCCGCGGCATAGCCGGTCATCAGAAGGACCGGCATCTCGGGATAGGCCTTCGCCGCCTTCAGCGCCAGGGCGATGCCGTCGATGCCGGGCATAACGATGTCGGTGAGCAGAAGATCGTAGGGCCGTGCGTCCAGCGCCTCGAGCGCCCGCCCTCCGTCGTCCACGGCGGTGACCTCGTGACCCTGCACGGTCAAGGCGCGGGTCACAAACTCCCGAACCGCCTCATCGTCTTCCGCCACCAGAATTCGCGACATGCCAATCAACCGCTGCGCTCAATCCCCGCAGGCCTTAAACCGCCCGCACACGGTCCCCGGCGAAAGCAACGCGCGCGGTCCACGCGCCATAACGACTGCATTGATGCGGGATCCCGCCGAGACTCTCCGGCGCGGCCCCACTCGTGGCCGGACGCTTCCGGCCCGCGCCCCAAATCCGACGGCAGCGGCTCGCAGGCCGGTCCCCTCTTTCGACCGCCGGCCCGCACCGTGACCGAGGGCCGGGCGAGCATGCGCAGTCCACGGCCAAGAGTCAATCCCGGGCGATCGGCCGGCTCCCTCCGGGTGCGGTGAAAGTGCCCCGCACCGGACGGGCCGCGGGCGATCAGCGCGCGTCTTCGACGAAGGTGATGGAAAGCCGACGCGAGGCTTCGGGCGGATTGCGGGCCGTCGTCCGGAAGTTCGCCGTCTCGCCCGGTCCCAGCTCTACCCGGTCGATCCGGAACGTCCAGTCCTTGAGCCATTGGTTCTGCTCGTTGCGGAGCGTCGCGCGCAAAGTCGGCAGGGGCTTGGTCTGGTCCGTCAGGTTGGTGACCTCGCCTTCGATGACGATGACGTCCTCGCCGTCCACCTCGCGCCGGACGAACCGGACGTTGCCGAGTTCGAGGCCGGCACCGACCGCCGTCGCGTTGATCCCGATCAGATCATAGAACGCCCTCGCCTCCGGCCATGCCAGGACGATCTGCTCGCGGCCGAGCAAGGCGAGGCCAAGAACGAGCCCGACGAACACCCCGGCCAACAGGAGCAGGCCATAGCGGCCGCGCCGTCGCCGGGGCGGCATCAGCGCGGGCAGGCTGACGCGGCCGACCGGGGCATCGGCCGGCGGCGGCGGCGGTGGCGGCGGGCTGACCTGGCGGGGCATGTCACTCGGCGGTGACTGCATCCAGGTATGGTCGCATTTCGCGCAGCGGACCATCCGGCCCGAAGGACCCAGCGCCGAGGGATCCGTCAAGTACCGCGTCGAACAGGCTGGGCAGGTAAGGATCATGCCGCGACGAGTTACCAGGGAACTTGAAGTTTATAGGTGTTCGCTCAACCCAAGGCAAGCTTCGACCCGGCGCGCCTCAACCGGGTATGCTGGACGCGAGAATTGGATCTGTGCAATGGTGCGGCGACCACAGTTAGGACATGGGTAACGCGAGCGTGGTCCTGTTCGAGAATGCCGGCGTCCGATACGAGGGCGGGCCGCCAGTTCTGCAGAATATTTCCTTCGCGCTCCCGCCGGGGTCCTTTCATTTCCTCGTCGGCCCGAGCGGAGCCGGCAAGTCGTCGCTGCTCCGCCTGATGTATCTCGCGCTGCGGCCGGCCGAGGGGCGCGTCAGCCTGTTCGGCCGGGACGTCAGCACGCTCAAGCGCCACGAGATCCCGGAACTGCGGCGCCGGATCGGCGTGGTCTTCCAGGATTTCCGCCTGCTCGACCACCTCTCGGCCATGGACAATGTGGCGCTGCCCTTGCGGGTCGCCGGCGTGCGGGAATCGGAGATCCGGCGGCATGTGCCGGAGCTGTTGAAGTGGGTCGGCCTCGGCGATCATCTGACCTCTCTGCCGGCCACCCTGTCCGGCGGCCAGCAGCAGCGCGTGGCCATCGCCCGCGCCGTCATCAGCCGCCCGAGCCTGCTGCTCGCCGACGAGCCGACCGGCAATGTCGACGACGCCATCGCCGTGCGGCTGATGTACCTGTTCGAGGAACTCAACAAGCTCGGCACGACCGTGGTGATCGCCACCCACAACGAAGGGCTGGTAAGCCGGTTCAACCATCGCCAGCTCCGCCTGGAGCACGGGGTCCTGCGGACCGCCGATCCGAAGCCGAGGGACGTTGCGTGATGTCTTTTCTGCGCAGCGACCTTCCGCTGGACCGCGACGCCTCGGGACGGTTTCTGCCCTGGATCATCGGCTTCATGGTCTATCTCGCCGCGCTGACACTGGCCGGCGCCATGGCCGTGGACGAGCTCGTCGAGCGCTGGCAGGCGGGGCTCACGGGAAAGCTCACCGTCCAGGTCGCGCCGGGTCCATCCGACGGCGACCCGGATGACCGGATCGACCGGGTGCTCGAGCTTCTCGCCGAAACCCCGGCCGTCGCCGGCGTCGAACTCCTTGGCGAGCGCGACGTTGCCCGGCTTCTTGAGCCCTGGCTCGGGTCCGGCCCCGAACTTGCGGATCTGCCGCTGCCCGCGCTGATCGCCGTCGAGCTGCGAAAGGGCGCGACGGTCGACCTCGCGTCGCTGCGGCAGCAGCTTGCCGAGGCCGCTCCGGGAACGACCGTCGACGACCATGAGCGCTGGCGCAGCGATCTGACGACCTTCGCGCGTTCCGTCGAGCTGCTGGCCGGCGTCATTCTCTCGCTGGTCGGCGGCGCGGCGATCCTCACCGTCGTCTTCGCGACCCGCACCGGCCTGTCGATCCACCGTCGGGTCATCGAACTGGTGCATCTGATCGGCGCCAGGGACTCCTACATCGCGCAGCAGTTCGAGGCCCACGCGCTTCGCCTCGGCCTCGTCGGCGGCGTTCTCGGCGTCGGCCTTGCGACGGCGACGCTGCTCGGCCTCGGCCGGCTCCTCGCCGGGATCGAAGCGCCGCTGCTGCCGTCCCTGTCGTTCGAGCTGTGGCAGTGGCTGACGCTCGCGATGCTGCCGCTCGCGGCCGCGGGCATCGCCATGCTGACCGCGCGCCTGACGGTGCTGCGCACATTGAGCCGGGTCATGTGACGCATGACCCTGGATGCGCGCAGCCCGATCGGCCTCCGGCAACGAAACCGGCCGGACCTCACCCCGCCGAGCCAGGCAAACATCCTGACGGGCGGCGATCGATGAGTCGGCGTGCCCTTCCGAAGCCGTGGTCGCGACGGACGAGCCGTCGATTGACGCGACTTGGCGTCTTGGTGACCTCGGTGTTTTCGCTGTGGCTTGGCGGTCTCATCCTGTTCGTCGGGCAGATTCCCCAGGCGGTGGACGGACCGACCGACTCGACCGACGCGATCGTCGTCTTGACCGGCGGCAGCGACCGGGTCCAGGAGGGGTTGCGCCTCATCGCCGAAAATCGCGCGCGCAAGCTGTTCATCTCCGGCGTCCATGAGGGCGTGAACCTTACCGCGCTGCTTCAAAGCATGGCGCAGATATCCGAGACGATGCCGGCGCCCGAACAGATTGCCTGCTGCGTGGTCCTCGGGCACAGCGCGGACGACACGGAAGGGAACGCGCGTGAAACCGCGTCCTGGATGGCGGCGCAGAACTTCCGTTCGCTTCGGCTCGTCACGGCGGACTATCACATGCCGCGCAGCCTGCTGGAGTTCCGCCGCGCCATGCCCGACCTCATCATCCGGCCGCATCCCGTCTTTCCGCCTCAGATCAAGCGAGAGGTGTGGTGGCGTACCCCCGGGACCGCGCTGCTCATGCTCAAGGAGTACACCAAGTATCTTGTGGCCCTGACGCGAAGCCTGATCATTGCCCCGTCCGGCGCCGTCGGCGAAGGGTGATCGGGCGGCCGAATCCAGGAACGACACACGAGTACGAGAACGCGGATGGCCACGCTGCGGTCCCTTGCCTTCAACGTTGCATTCCTTGTCTGGACGGCCGCGGTGCTGACCGCCGCGCTGCCGGTCCTGGCCCTGCCGCGGGCGGCGACCTATGCCCTTGGCCGATTTTGGGTCCGCGGGACCTTCGCCTTGCTGGCCTGCATTGTCGGGCTGCGGTACCGGGTTCGCGGGTTGGAGCATCGACTCGCCGGGCCCGCAATCTACGCCGCCAAGCACCAGTCGAGCTGGGAGACGCTGGTCTTCGCGCTGCTGCTCCACGAGCCGGCCTATGTGCTGAAGCGCGAGCTGATCCGGGTACCGGTGTTCGGCTGGTACCTCTTGCGCGCCGGTATGATCCCGGTTGACCGCGGCGGCGGCGGCGCGGCGTTGAAACGGATGGTGGCGGCAGCCCGCGCCCGAACCGCCGCCGGCCGGCCGCTTCTGATCTACCCCGAGGGGACGCGCACGGCCCCCGGCGAGCGTCGGCCCTACCATCCCGGCGTCGCCGCCCTTTACACGCAGCTCGGGCTGCCGGTGGTGCCGGTCGCCCTCAATTCCGGCCTCTTCTGGGGACGGCGCAGCTTCACCAAACGGCCCGGAACCATCACGCTCGAGTTCCTTCCGGCGATTGCCCCCGGCCTCCCGCGGAAGGTCTTCCTCGCGGAGCTGCAGAACCGGCTTGACACGGCCTCGGACCGGCTCGCCGCGGCGCCCTAGCGACGAATCGCCCACAGCGGGCGGCCCCGTTCCTCCGCGAAGACAGGCCACCGGCGAGCGAGGTTCGAGGGCGGGTCCGGCCCGTCTCGCCGGCCCTGGGGACAAGATTGTGGACAAAAAACCATTTGTCCCCACCTCTCCCGATCCGTCCCCTGGGGATTGCGCGGAAAACCGAATTATCTCAATAATCTCAACATGTTAAATCGCATCCGGCTGTTGAAACATAACGTGAACGTTTGCTTGACGGCCGCAGCGAAGGCTCCTAATTTGGAAGTTCCGGCAGGCTTGGGGGCGCCTGCTTGCGACGGACCGCGCCAGCCGCTCCCCGCCGGACCGCCCGCAATTTGAGCGCAATTTGAGGAGGAAGCGCGCCCCGATGCCGCAGGTCACCGCCATCTCCCAGCAGATCTGGGACATGAAATACCGTCTCAAGGCGCCTGGCGGCGAGGCAGTCGACAAGACCATCGAGGACAGCTGGCAGCGTGTCGCACGCGCCCTGGCCGAGCCGGAGAAGGAGCCGGGGCTCTGGGCCGAGCGGTTCTACGGGGCGATGCAGGACTTCAAGTTCCTGCCGGCGGGCCGAATCCTCGCCGGCGCCGGGTCCGGCCGCAACGTCACGCTGTTCAACTGCTTCGTCATGGGCACGATCCCCGACGACATGAGCGGCATCTTCGAGCATCTGCGCGAAGCGGCGCTGACGATGCAGCAGGGCGGCGGCATCGGCTACGACTTCTCGACGCTCCGTCCTCGCGGCGCGCCGGTGAGGGGCGTCGGCGCCGACGCATCGGGCCCCCTCTCCTTCATGGACGTCTGGGACGCCATGTGCCGGACCATCATGAGCGCCGGACACCGCCGGGGCGCCATGATGGCGACCATGCGCTGCGACCACCCGGACATCGAGGCCTTCATCGAGGCGAAGCGCGAACCCGGGCGGCTGCGCATGTTCAACCTTTCGGTCCTGGTGACGGACGCCTTCATGGCTGCCGTCAAGGAGGACGCGCCCTGGGAGCTGACCTTCAACGGGACGACCTACAAGGTGCTTCCGGCGCGCGAGCTGTGGGACAAGATCATGCGCTCGACCTACGCCTATGCAGAGCCGGGCGTCATCTTCATCGATCGCATCAACCGGCGTAACAACCTCTATTACTGCGAGACGATCAGCGCGACCAACCCCTGCGGCGAGCAGCCTCTGCCGCCCTACGGCGCCTGCCTTCTGGGCTCGATCAACCTCGCCGCCCTGGTCCGAAACCCGTTCGAAGCCGAGGCCGAGATCGACCCGGCAGCGCTGGATGAGCTCGTCCGCATCGCCGTGCGGATGCTGGACAACGCCATCGACGTGTCGCGTTTCCCGCTGCCGGAGCAACAGGCGGAGGCGCGGGCGAAGCGGCGCATCGGCCTCGGCGTCACCGGCTTGGCGGACGCGCTCATCATGTGCGGCGCCCGCTACGGCAGCAGCGCCGCGGTGGCGCTGACGGAACAGTGGATGAGGGCGATCCAGCGGGCCGCCTATCTCGCCTCCACCGAGCTCGCGGCCGAGAAGGGGGCGTTCCCGCTCTACGACGCGGAGCCGTATCTGGCGGGCGAGACCGTGCGCAGGCTGGACGAGGACGTCCGCGCGGCCATCGCGCGGCACGGAATCCGCAACGCGCTCCTCACCTCGATCGCGCCGACCGGCACGATCTCGCTCTTCGCCGACAACGTATCGTCGGGACTGGAGCCGGTGTTCAGCTTCAAGTACAGCCGCAACGTCCTCATGCCGGACGGCAGCCGCGTCCAGGAAGAGGTGACCGATCACGCCTACCGCCTGTTCCGCCGGCTCAAGGGCGAAGCCGCGGCGTTGCCGGACTCCTTCGTCGATGCGCAGCAGCTGATGCCCGGCGACCACGTGGTGATGCAGGCGGCGGTGCAGAAATACGTCGACAGCTCCATCTCGAAGACGATCAACTGCCCGGCCGACCTGCCCTTCGAGGCGTTCAAGGACGTCTACATGCAGGCCTATGAGCTGGACTGCAAAGGCTGCACGACCTATCGCCCGAACGAGGTGACCGGGGCGGTGCTCGAGGTGAAGCCGGCGGCCCAGTCGCAGACAGCCCGAGCCGCCGACAGCGAACAGCCGGAGCTGCCGCTGGGCGCGCCGCAGACGCGGCCGGAAGACGTGTATGAGGCAGGTGGCGTCGTCTACATGACGCAGCCGCTCGACCGGCCCGAGGCCCTGCCGGGCCAGACCTACAAGATCCGCTGGCCGGAGAGCGACCACGCCCTCTACATCACCATCAACGACATCGTCCAGGACGGGCGGCGGCGCCCCTTCGAGGTGTTCATCAATTCCAAGAACATGGAGCACTACGCCTGGACGGTCGGCCTCACGCGCATGATCAGCGCGGTCTTCCGTCGCGGCGGCGACGTGTCCTTCGTGGTCGAGGAGTTGAAGGCCGTGTTCGACCCGCGCGGCGGCTGCTGGATGGGCGGCCGCTACGTGCCCTCGCTGCTCGCCGCCATCGGCGAGGTCATCGAGCGGCACATGATCGACATCGGGTTCCTTCCCGACCCGGCCCGCGAGCGGCGGGAGATCGAGGCCGCCCGCGCGCTGAAGGTGGCCAATCTGGGCGACGGCGATGCGGCGCGGTCCCGCGCCCTGCCGCGCTGCCCGAAATGCAGCTCGCCGTCGCTCATCCGCCAGGAGGGCTGCGACCTCTGCACCGCCTGCGGCTACAGCAAGTGCAGCTGAGCGGCCGGGAGCCGGCCGCATGGCCCGCCCCTGCCAACATTGCGGCGCGGCGATGAGCCGCATCGCCGAGCGCTGCCCCGAATGCGGTGGCCGCAACGAGCCCGAGCGCCCCTGGTACGTCTACCTCGTGGGCGGAGCGCTCGTCCTGCTGATCTTCCTGTGGCTCGGCGATTTCGGCGCC
>CAZKCM010000040.1:14772-39179 GCA_964551315.1 uncultured Rhodospirillaceae bacterium
CGGCGGCGTCAGGCGAGATCGGCGAGGTCCTCGACGCGCCCGCCGCTCAAGGCCGTGACGTGGCGCGTGATCCTCCCGATGTCCCAGTTCCCACCAGCGGATCTCCAGCAGCCGCGCAACGGCCGCCTCGTCGAAGCGCATGCGCACGACGCGGGCGGGGTTGCCGGCGACGACCGCGTAGGGCGGCACGTCGCGCATGACGGCGGCGCGCGCCCCGACGACGGCGCCGTCGCCGATCGTCACGCCCGGCAGGATCAGGCTGTCATAGCCGATCCAGACGTCGTTCCCGACCACGGTGTCGCCGCGGCCGGAAAGGGAGAAATCGCCCCGGAAGGGCTCGAGCCAGTCTCTACCGAAGATCGGGAACGGAAAGGTGGTCGGGCCGTCCAGACGGTGGTTGGCGTCGTTCATCATGAACTTGGCGCCCGTGGCGATGGCGCAGACCTTGCCGATCACCAGGCAGTCCCGCGAAAGCGCGAAGTGATAGAGGATGTTGCGGCGGAACGCTTCCGGCCCCTCCGGATCGTCGTAGTCGGTGTAGTCCCAATCTGCATATTCGGCAGGTCCGCGATGTTCTTCACGAACATGATGCGCGGATGCCCCGACACGGGATGCAGCCGGTTCGGGTCAGGCACCGGAATCGCCGGTGGCATGGGTCAGCACTCCCGCTCCTCGCCGACGGTCTTGCCCCCGGTCCGCCGACCGCCCCCAACGGCCGGAGCGCGGGAACGATCATGGCCTGCCCCGGCCTTCGCCTCGACGAGGCGCAGCAGTTCGTGAAGGGCGCAGTCGGTGATGCCCAGCTCGTCGAGATGGCGGACCGTGTTCTCCAGATAGTCGCGGTTGCTGCCGGCCGCGCCCACGCCCGCCAGGATCATTTCGGCGATCAGCTCCGGATCCAGCTTGCCGGTGTATTGCGCGTGCCGGCGGTCGGCGACATAGGTCGCGGCGCGGATGCGACCGCCCTCGACCTCGACCGGCAGCCAGCGCGGCTCGTAGACACCGGTCACCATCTCGCGCTCGTGCAGATAGGCCGCCACCGCTTCCGCGTCTTCGGCGGCGACGCGCAGCGCCCGCCCCCGGCAGGCGCCGCCACGGTCGAGGCCGAGCACGAGACCGGGCCGCTCCGGCGTGCCGCGATAGCGGACCGAATAGATGCAGAAGGCGCGGTGATAGCCGCGCAGCAGCGCCGGCCGCGACTCGAGGCAGCGGAAACCCGGCCGCCACATCAAAGAGCCGTAGGCGAAGACCCAGAACTCCTCGCCCGGCGGCGGTCGAAGCCGGCGGGCGGCGATGATCTCCGCCTCGTTCATCGCCGCATCACCAGGGCCACGCCGATCACCGCGAGGGCCATACCGAGAAGCGCCAGCAGCCCAAGCGTCTCTCCGAAGATCAGGTAGGATTCGACGGCGACCGCCGGGGGCACCAGATAGAACAGGCTCGCCACGCGGGCGGCGGCGCCCCGCCGGATCAGCCACATGAGCAGGCTGATGGCGCCCACCGAGAGCGCCAGCACAAGCCACACAAGGGCGAGCAGGAACTCGCCCGTCCAAGCCACCTCCCCCGCCCCGATGACGGCGACGACCGCGGCCGTGAAGAGGCCGGCGGCGGCGTACTGGATGACGGCGCCGCTGCGCATGTCCATCGCCCCGCAGTAGCGCTTCTGATACACCGTCGCAATGGTGATCGCCACGAGCGCGACGATCGCGAAGGCGAAGCCCCAGAGCGTTCCGAGGTCGCCGTCGAGCTTGTTCCAAAGGACGAGGGCCACGCCGGTGAAGCCGAGAACGAGGCCGAGCCATTGCCGCGCGCTCACCCGCTCGCCCAGCAACGGGCCGACGACTGTCGCCGTCAGCAGCGGCTGCAGCCCGACGATCAGCGCGGCGATGCCGGCCGGGATGCCGGCCGCGATCGCCACGTAGCTGCCGCCGAGATAAAGCGCGTGCAGCAGGACTCCGACGACGGCGGTGTGCGCCACCTGACTCCAGGAGCCGGGCCAAGGCGCCCGCAGCGCCAGCGCGATCACCAGCATCAGCGCCGTGGTGACGGCGAATCGAAGCAACAGGAGGGTGAAGGGCTGGGCGTAGAAAAGCCCGAGCTTCGAAAAGATGAAGCCGGTGCTCCACAGGAAGACGAACAGGCCCGGTGTCGCGGCCTGCCAGAGGTGGCTGGATGGCGCGGAAGAGGTTCTCGGCATGATTGGACTGGACATCGCCCTGCGGCCGGCCATCTTATCGACCGATGGCCACAAGACAACCGGCAAGACAAACTGGCGCGGTGGCCCGGGCAGTCGACGGCCGCCCCCGAATGACCGAGCCTAACCGTAACGGACGGCCCGCGTGCGTCGCCGCCTGATCCTCCCGGGCCTCCTGGCCGTCCTGCTGCTCGCCGCCCTCGGCTACGGCTTCTACTGGCACTTGGCGGCCCGGGCGCTCGAGGAGGGCGTCGCGCGCTGGGCGGCGGAGCGCCGCGCCGAAGGCTATCACGTGGCCTATGCGGGGCCGACGATCGGCGGCTTTCCTTTCCGGCTGGAGGCGCGTTTCGACGATCCGGTGATCGAGGCGCCGCCGAGCGGCGGCACCTGGCGATGGCGCGGACCCACCATCCAGGGCGAGGCCGCACCGTGGCGCCCCTTGCGGATCGCGTTCTCGGTGCCCGGCCGGCACGCGCTGAGTTGGGACGCGGCGGGCCGCCGCCGGGACCTGCACGTCGATGCAGACGCCGCCAACGGTACGGTCGAGATCGCGCCGGACGGGCGGCTCGAGGCCTTCGGCGCGACGCTGACCGATCTCACGATTGGCGCTGCGCCGGACCGCCCGATCGCCGTCGCCAAGGCAACGGCGACCGCGACCTTCGCCGCGCCGCTGGCGGCGGATCACGACCGGGGCAGCGTCGCTTTCGATGTCTCGATCGACGGGCTGGTCCTGCCCCCTAGCGAGGACCCGCCGCTGGGTCGCGGGATCCAGCACATCACGGCGAGCGGAGCGCTGATGGGCCGGATCCCTCCTGGCCCGCCGGAGCAGGCGTTGCGGCGCTGGCGTGACGACGGCGGCACCTTGGAGCTTCGCGGCCTGGCGATCGACTGGGGCCCGTTCCACCTGACCGGCGAAGGCACCTTCACCCTCGACCAAGCGATGCGGCCGCTGGCGGCGATGACCGCGACGATCAGCGGCCACGGCGAGACACTCGACGCGCTGGTGGCCAAAGGCGTCGTACCGCCGCGCGAGGGCGGCATCGCCCGGCTGCTGCTGACCGCGATGTCGCGGACGCCGGAGGACGGCAGCCCGCCCCGGATCGACGTCCCGCTGACCGCCCAGGACGGATTTCTCCATGTCGGGCCGCTCAAGCTGATCCCGCTGCCGGCGATCGGCTGGCCGTAGGGCGGGTTTGAACCCGCCCCTACTCCGGACGCGCCCCGGCGCCTCAGGTCACCCGGAAGTTCTGGAACTGCCAGGGGTCACTGAAGTCCAACCCGGGCTCGTCGAACAGGACCGAGCGGCCCTTGAGGGGCGTCCAGTCGGAGCGTTCGGCGACCACCGGACCGAGATAGGGCCGGCAGATGTCGAGAATGTATTCGTGGTCGAGTTCCTCCGGCTCGACCAGGCCGCGATCCGGGTTCTCCAGCATCCACAGGGCGCCGGCCACCACCGGGGCCGCAATCTGGATCGAAGTGGCGTTGAACTGCGGCCCCAGCAGCGCGCGCGCCTCGTGGATGCCGAGCTGCGAGCCGTACCACAGCGCGCCGAAATCGCCCATCAGCAGTGCCCCCAACTCATCGATGCCGTCGACGATGTCCTCGCCCAGGATCCGCGCCTCCGGTTGCACCCGCCAGTTGGACATCACGAGCTCGCGCACGCTGAGCACCGCGTCGTCACAGGGATGATAGGCGTAGTGCACGGTTGGCCGATAGACGGCGCGCCCGTCCTCCCACACCGTAAGGTAGTCGCTGAGCGTGATCGATTCGCCGTGGGTGATGCAGTAGCCGATCAGCGGGCCGCCGATCGGCGTCCAGGAGCGCACCTCGGTAAGGCAGCCCGGCCGATCGAGATAGATCGCGCAGCGCGGGCCGGTCCGGTGCAGCCGGGCATCATCCGGCAGGCGCTTCTCATGCGTGCCCCAGCCGAGCTCGGCCGGTTGCATCCCCTCGCCCCAGAAGCCCGGGACACTCCAGGTGTTGACGAACTCGCCCGGCCGTTTCGGGCGGCTCGAGATCTGCGTGTCGTGTTCGGCGACGTGGATAACCTTGGTCCCGGTCGCCTGGGCGAGCCGGGCCCAATCCTCCTTCGAGGACGGCCGTGCCTCGAGCCCCATGCCCCGCGCCACCTCGAGCAGCCCGGCCTTGACGAAATGGCTGATCAGGCCGGGATTGGCGCCATGCGTCACGATCGCCGTCGGCGACCCTGACGGCCAGGTCTTCGCGGCCTCCAGCGCCATTTGGCGCAGGTGGTAGTTGGTGCGCTCGTGGTTCGGAATCTCCGGATTGTCGTAGTAATGTCCCCAGGGCTCGATGCAGGTGTCGAGATAGAGCACGCCGTGCCGCCGGCACCAGTCCATCACCGCGATGCTGCTGACGTTGACGCTCAGGTTGAGGACGAGCCCGCCCGCCTCGACATGGGCGCCCAGAACCTCCGCCATGTTGTCCGGCGTGATCGGCTGCAGCACGTAGCGCACCCCCTGCTTGCGATAGGGCTCGATCGCCGCACGGTGGTCGTCTGCGTCGACCACGGTGATCCGGTCGGCCGGCATGTCGAAGTGCCGAAGCAGCAGTGGCATGGTGCAGTGGCCGACCGATCCGAAACCGATCATCAGGATCCGGCCGTTGAAGGGAACTTTCTTAGCCATCATTCACCTCGCGGTCCGTGGGAAGGCCGGGGCCGGGCGCCGGCTCAAATGCAATAGGTCTTCAGCGGCGCGAAGCCGTTGGAGCCGACCGAGGCGTAGCTGCTGGTATAGGCCCCGGCACTGAGAATCTCGACCTTGTCGCCGACCCGGAGGTCGAGCGGCATCAGGTAATGCGCCTTCTCGTAAAGGATGTCGGCGCTGTCGCAGGTCGGGCCGGCGAGAATGACCGGCCCGACTTCGCCGCCGTCACGGCCGGTCTGGATCGGATATTTGATGCTTTCGTCCATCGTCTCCGCAAGACCACCGAACCGACCGATGTCGAGATAGACCCAGCGCTTCCGGTCGGTGTAGCTCTTGCGTGCGATCAGAACGACCTCGGCCTGGATCACGCCGGCATTGCCCGCGAGCGCGCGTCCCGGTTCGACGATCATCTCCGGCAGGTCGTTGCCGAAATGCCGCGTCACCGCAGCCATCGCCGCGGCCGCATGCTCGGCGAGGGAGGGGGCCGGCATCCCACGATAGGTCACGGGAAAGCCGCCGCCGAGATTGACCATCCGTGGCTCCAGCCCGTCCGCGCGCAGCCGCCGGAATAGCCGCGCCACGGCCCGCACGCCGATGTCCCACGGTTTGAGGGACGTCTGCTGCGAGCCGACATGGAAAGAAAGGCCGCAAGGGTCGAGCCCGCGCTCACCGGCGCGCAGCATGAGGGCCGCGGCCATTGCCGGGGCGCAGCCGAACTTCCGCGAGAGCGGCCGGTCCGTGCTCTCGCAATCCATCAGCACGCGGCAGAAGACGCTGGCTCCCGGTGCCGCCTCGGCCAGCTTGTCGAGCTCGGCATCGCTGTCGAAGGCGAACAGCCGCACCCCCCGCTCATAGGCGGCGGCGATGTCCCGCTGCTTCTTGATGGTGTTGCCGAAGGAGATCCGATCCGGCGTCGCCCCGGCGGCGAGGCACAGGTCGATCTCGCCGAGGCTGGCGGCATCGAAATGCGCGCCCAGCCGAACGAGACGGGCCAGAATCTCCGGCGCCGGATTGGCCTTCACGGCATAGTGGATCCGAGCCAGGGGCAGCAGGCGCTGCAACTCCAGGTAGTTCGCCTCGATCGCTTCGAGATCGATGACGAGGCAAGGCGTTTCGGGACGTCGCTCCGCGAGGAAATCGAAGATACGTGCGGTCATATACCCCTCCAGTCCGCGTCCGGGCGCGGAGGCCAGTGTCTTGCGCGCTTTGTGGCTGTGCGCGGGAACGGCCGGACCGGCCTTTCCCGACCGGCGTCGCTCAGCGACGCCGCCGCAGACTGGAGAGCGGATTCTCCCGATCGATCAGGAGCAGATAGGCGCGGCCCACGGCGGAGTAGTCGCTCTGCGGCCTGTCGCCATCGGCGACGTCGGCGGGCCTGAGGAAAATCTTTTTCTGGGGCAGCAGCCCCTTCCGGTCAGCAATCATAGACAGCTCCCTCTCGGCTCCGGCGGTGTCGCCGGTCAATCCCATCAGGATGGGCCAAAAAGGACGCGTTCCGTCGTTGCATAACCACGAGGGGCCATAGGCACGTGCGTGTGCGTCTGTGGCGCGGAACATGGGGAATTATTCCCCCGGGTGCAAGAATTAATTTCGGTGCCGGCACGGGGCCCGATCCCGGGCCCCGGCGAACCCGACCTTATGCGACCGTCAGAGCGTCTCCAGTGGCGATCATCCCGCCCTCGGCAACCCTGGCGTAAACCCCGAAATCGGCATGACCATAGCGCTGGACCAGGAATCTCGGGATGTTCAGGTCGCGCTCGGCCGTGTCGGGATTGACGTTGGTGGCGGCGCATCTCTGAATGCGCTCGACGACTCGCAGGCGGACCGAGCCGATCCGCAGGTCACGGCCGAACCAGTCGAACTCCCGCCACGGCTCGAGGCCGTCGACGATCAAATTGCCACGGAACCGGCGGATATCGACATCGGTCCCCAGGCCAGCCGCAAGCTCCCTCGCCGAGGCAAGGCTCAGGATCGAAACGAGCTTTGCCTCCATGTCCGTGAACATGACGCCCGGCGCTTCGACGATCCTCGGTGGTCCGCGGTCGTCGGGGCCCAGCTGCTCGGCGATGAACCGGGCGGCCGCGGCACGCCCGGCCGGTGTCTCGATCGACTCCCGGAACAGCTCCCGCCCGTTCCACCGGATGGTCAGCACGCCGGTCGCTTCATCGTAACCGGTCCGCAAGGCAGCCAGGCGCGGCTCCTGCGCCAGCACCAGGAACTCGCGCCGCTTCTGCCAGCCGGGATTGTCGTCGTCAAACCGGCTGGCCCCGTGCGCCACCGCGAAGCGGCGATCGCCGGGCAGTCCCTCGCCGGCGCGCAGGGTGACGCGGTCGAGCGGTTCCGCGCTGAGCCCCTTCACGGGATAGCGGAAGATTCCGGCGATTCGCGGTCCGACGGTCATGCGCGTCCTCCTGCTCCGGCCGGAAACCGCGACGGCTCAGGCCTGCTTCGCCTCGATGATGCCGCGGCGGATGGCGCGGGTGCGGGTGAACAGCTCCTCGAGCTTGTCGCCCTCGCCCCAGCGGATCGCCCGCTGCAGCGCGGTCAGGTCCTCGGTGAACCGGCCGAGCATTTCGAGCACGGCCTCGCGATTGTTGAGGAAGACGTCGCGCCACATGACCGGGTCCGAGGCCGCGATGCGGGTGAAGTCGCGGAAGCCGCCGGCGGAGAACTTGATCACCTCCCGCTGGGTCGCTTCCTCAAGGTCGGTCGCCGTGCCGACGATCGTGTAGGCGATCAGATGCGGCAGGTGCGAGGTGATGGCGAGCACGGCGTCGTGATGGGCCGCGTCCATCTCCTCGATCTGGCTGCCGCAGCCGCGCCACAGCGCCGCCACCTTCGCCACCGCCTCGGGATCGGTGCCGGGCGGCGGCGTGAGGATGCACCAGCGCCCGTCGAACAGCTCCGCGAAGCCGGCTTCGGGCCCGGAATGCTCCGTGCCGGCGACGGGATGCGCCGGAACGAAGTGGACGCCTTCGGGAACATGCGGCCCCAGATCGCGGATCACCGCCTGCTTCACCGATCCGACATCGCTGAGAACGGCCCCCGGCGCCAGATGCGGTCCGATCGCCGCCCCGAGCTCGGCGAGCGCGCCCACCGGCGTGCAGAGGACGACGAGATCCGCGCCCGCCACGGCGTCGATCGGATCGGCGTGGACGCTGTCGAGGAAGCCGAGATCGCGGGCCGCGTCGCGCACCCGTGCGCTGCGGTCGCTGCCGGCGATATGGGCAACAAGGCGACCGCGGCGCATCGCCCGGGCGAGCGACGAGCCGATCAGGCCGATGCCGATCACCGCGGCGCGCTGGAACAGGGGCATGCCCGTCACCGCCCCCCTTGCCCGCCGGCGGACCGGCGCTCCCGGCCGGAATCGGCGAAGGCAGCCAGCGCCTCGACCACGGCGCGCATCTCCGCCTCCGGCCCGATGGTGATGCGCAGGCAGTCGCCGAGCCCGTAGGCGTCCATCCGGCGCGGGATGATCCCGCGGCCGTTGAGGAAGGCACAGGCCGCGGCCGCGTCCCGCCCCGGCCCCTCCGGGAAGCGGACCAGGACGAAGTTGCCGACGCTCGGCAAGGGATTGAACCCCAGGGCCGCGACCTGCTCACGAAACCATGGCAGCCAGCGGTCGTTGTGGGCGCGCGCCCGCTCGATATGCGCCGCGTCGGCGAGGGCGGCGACGCCGGCGGCCTGCGCCGGGGCTGGGACGTTGAACGGCCCCCGCAGGCGGTTCAGCACGTCGGCCACGGCCGGCGGACAATAGACCCACCCGAGCCGCAGGGCCGCAAGCCCGTAGATCTTCGAGAAGGTCCGCGTCATCACCACGTTGTCGTGCTCCGCGACCAACGCGGCGCCCGGGTCGTAGTCGTCGCGCCCGACATATTCCGCATAGGCCGCGTCGATGACGAGCAGGACCCCCGGCGGCAACCCGGCATGCAGGCGCCGCAGCGCGTCCAACGGGAGGTAGCTTCCGGTCGGATTGTTCGGGTTGGCGAGGAAGACGATGCGCGTCCGATCGGTCACCCGGTCGAGGAGCGCGCCGACATCGGCGGTCAGGTCCGTCTCCGGCGCGGTCACCGGCGTGGCGCCCACGGAGCGCGCCGCGATCGGATACATGAGAAAGCCGTGCCGGCTGTACAGAACCTCGTCGCCCGGCCCGGCATAGGCGCGGGCCAGCAGCCCGATCAGCTCGTCCGAGCCGGCCCCGCAGACGATCCGCGCCGGATCGAGGCCGTGGCGACGGCCGATCGCCTCGCGCAGCGCATGGGCGCCGCCGTCGGGGTAGCGGTGCAGCTCCGCCGCGATCTGCCGATAGGCCTCGATCGCCCGCGGGCTCGCCCCCAGCGCGCCCTCGTTCGAGGCCAGCCGGACGACGCGGCTCCGTCCCGCCAGCGAGGATTCGCCGCCGACATAGGGCGCGATATCCAGGATTCCGGGACGTACCTTAAGAGCGTCTGCCATGGTATGCCCTATGTGCGGCCGATATCGAGTTCGTCCGGGGAGAACGGCACGGCGTAGCCGCCGAGCGGCCATATCCGTCGCAGGCTCTCGCCCAGCCGCCCGGCGACGGCGGTCAGTCGTTCGTCCTCCGGCGCGAGGAAGCCGTCGATCTCGATCAGGTGCAACCAGGTCTCCGGCTCGCTCGGATCCCACCAGACATGGATATAGACCGTCTCCAGCGACGACGCCTCCAGCGCCGCCCTCAGCCCGCTGCGGCTCACCTCGGTCCGCGTCTCCAGCACGAACAGACTGCGGTCGCGGCCCGTCTCCTCCTGAACGACCCGGCCGATGGCCAGCGCCTCGGCGGCGCCGAGGAGCGCGCCGGGCGCCCCGAAGGGAAGCCGTGCGATAACCCGGGGAACGCGTGCATCGTTCCCCAGCAGATAGCGCCACCACGGCTCCTGGTCGTCCTGCTGGGGCAAGGGCAATACGCCGACGGTGGCCTGCCCTTCGATCACCGCCCGCAGCACCTGACCCAAGGAATCATGGGTGGTGATCGGCGTCAGGCTGCCGAAGTGCTCCTGCGCCAGATCCCGGTAGTCGCAGCGCTGGTCCGGTGCGAAGACGGCAACGGCGAACGGCCCTTGAAGCCGGACCAGGGCCGACATCATCTCGCGCCACATGCGGACGACGGTTGCCTTCGGCAGGGGGCCCCGGTGCCGGTCGATCAGCCGGCGCAGGATCATGGCCTCTCGTCCCGGCCGCAGGAACGGCGACGCGGCCGCGGGACCGTTGTTCCCGTTGCCCTTGAGCGCACCGATCTGTGCAGCGATCTCGGACCGGCGCATCAACAGCTCGTGCAAGGCGGTGTCGATCTCGTCGATCTGCCGGCGCAGATCGTCGATCGGGGAATCGGCTGGGACCATCGTTCCGGAATCCGTATCGGACGCGGGTTAAGTGATAGTCGGAGCCGCCCGCAAAATCAAAGAAAACGTTGACAGTGCCCGGGGCAGACTCCTAGCTATGCTCGCCTACTGCAATTGTTTTTCGCACCCTCACCCGCTGCCCATGACATCGCTGCAGCCAAGCTCAGCCGCGACCGCACAGGGCCTTGCCGGATACCGCGAGACCTTCGGCGAGACGGAGCCGCTGCGTCTCGACTGCGGGGTCGAGCTGGGGCCGTTCTCAATCGCCTATCAGACCTACGGCACGCTCAACCCCGAGAAATCGAACGCGATCCTGGTCTGCCACGCCCTGACGGGCGACCAGTTCCTCGCCGGAACCCATCCGGTCACCGGGCGGCGGGGCTGGTGGGACCTCATGGTCGGTCCCGGCCTGCCGCTCGACACGCGCCGCTACTTCGTGATCTGCGCCAACGTGCTCGGCGGCTGCATGGGCACGACCGGCCCGAAGGAGATCAATCCCCGGACCGGCGAGCCTTATGGGCTCAGCTTCCCGGTCATCACGATCGCCGACATGGTCCGGGCCCAGAAGCTCCTGATCGACCGTCTGGGGATCGAGCAGTTGTTCTGCGTCATCGGCGGGTCCATGGGCGGGATGCAGGTCCTGCAATGGGCCTCGAGCTTCCCCGAGCGGGTCTTCGCCGCGGTGCCGATCGCCTCCGCAGCCCGCCACTCGGCACAGAACATCGCCTTCCACGAAGTCGGGCGGCAGGCGATCATGGCCGATCCGGACTGGTGCGGCGGCGATTATCTGCGTCAGGGGCGGCGGCCGAGTCGCGGCCTGTCCGTGGCCCGTATGGCGGCCCACATCACCTACCTGTCGGAGGCGGCGTTACACCGCAAGTTCGGCCGCAACCTGCAGGACCGGAAATCGATCACCTATGGGTTCGACGCCGATTTCCAGGTCGAGAGCTATCTGCGATACCAGGGCTCGGCCTTCGTGGAGCGCTTCGACGCCAACTCCTACCTCTACATCACGCGGGCCATGGACTATTTCGACCTGGCGGCGGAACATGGCGGCGTCCTATCCAACGCGTTCCGCGACACGCCGGTGCGGTTCTGCCTCATCTCCTTCACCAGCGACTGGCTGTTCCCCACGGCCGAGAGCCGGGCGATCGTCCACGCCCTCAACGCCGTTGCCGCAAACGTCAGCTTCGTCGAACTCGAGACCGACAAGGGCCACGACGCCTTCCTGCTGGACGAGCCGGAGTTCGCCGCCACCTTGAGCGGCTTCCTGGACGGCTGCGCCGAGCATCGCGGGTTGCCGTAAATGCCGAAAGATCGGACGGCCGGCGGGCGCGCGCCCATCCGCGTCGACCTGCGGCTCATCGCCGACATGGTGGAGCCGGGCTCCCGCGTGCTCGACATCGGCTGCGGCGACGGGGAGTTGCTCTACCATCTCGTCCATGAGAAGCAGGTCGACGGCCGCGGCATCGAGCTGAGCCAAGCCGGCGTGAACGCCTGCGTGAGCCACGGGTTGAGCGTCATCCAGGGCGACGCCGACACCGACCTCAAGAACTATCCGTCCGGCGCCTTCGACTATGTGATCCTGAGCCAGACGCTGCAAGCGACGCGGGACCCGAGGGGCGTGATGGCACAGCTCGTCCGGATCGGCCGCCGCGCGATCGTGTCGTTCCCCAATTTCGGGCATTGGCGGGTGCGCTGGCATCTGCTGACGAAGGGGCGGATGCCGGTCACCAACTCGCTGCCGCTGAAGTGGTACAACACGCCGAACATCCACCTCTGCACCATCCTGGACTTCGCCGCGCTGTGCGAGGAGCTCGGCATCGTGGTGGAGCGGGCGCTCATCATCAACGGCGACGGTCGGGCCAGCGAAATCCGCTCGCTGCGCCGCGCCAATCTGCTCGGCGAGCAGGGCATGTTCCTGCTGCGGGGGCGGTAGCACGCAAGCTCGCGCACAGGGCCGCCGCACCTGACGGCACGCGTCGGACCTCGGAGCGGCGCAAGTCCGAGCCGACCGCGCCGGCGCCGGATCAAGGCAAGTGTACCCGGCGCTTCTGATGTTTTTTTCATTCTCTGAACTGCGCTATGCTTTGCGTTCTGCTCTGGTTGTTCCAAGCAGAGATTCGAATGTCAGGGGGCATCGATCATGGGAAAATACGATCGGGATTATTCGGTCACCGAAATCAAGAACATGATCGCCATTTCGGAGAAAAATCCGCACCCCTTCAACCCGTCGCAGAAGGGCCACGCATTCTCCCTGCATCACGGAATCAGCGATGCCGACCTGATCGCCAAGAACAAGTCGGCCTTCATCATTTCGGCAGACACGAACGCCTATCTGGATACGCTCGACCCAGCCGACCTTCTGAACGGAGGTCTGGACCCCTCGCGGAAAAAGGCACTCCACATCCGTACGCGCACCGTCTTCGACCAGCCGTTCATGGTCGCGGCGATCCTGAACTCGCCCTTCGGGCAAGCGGCCCTACGCCTTCTCAACGTGGGGATGAAAGCACGCATAACCATTCACGCGAAGCCGGCAACCTCTCCCGGCGGAAGCTTCCATATGCGCGTGAAGAACGCCGGGAGCGTCGATTCGAGCGGCACGGTTCAGCACGTCGTCATGGTCATCGATAACGGCGGCCGGGAGGCGGGGAAAGACTACCTCCACTTCGTGACCGCCTACCCGACCAACAACGCGAGCTACAAGTTCAAGTTCGGCCCCCAGATTCCGCGCACGCGCCCCGGCGTCGAGTTCTACACCGACAACGGTCGGAAAAGCTTGTATCTGTGGGGCGCCGACGACCAAATGGCCGACAGCACTCTGCAGCTCATCTTGATGGCCTGATAACGGCGGGCCGCACGCGGCCCGCCTGCCTCTGCACCAAGGCGGCGGAGAGCCGCTAGACGCCCTTGTCCGCCGGCTCCCGATTCATCCGTGTAGCCGGCTGCGGGAAGGGCAGGACGACCGCGCGGCGACGGCGGCGCTGACGCACCTGCGTGGCACCGTAGAGTTGCTTGCTGGCCTCGACGATCGTCACGCCGGCGAAGGCCTGGAACCAGCGGTCGCCGATCCGCTCCCAGGCCGGCGCGGCACTGAGCAGGGTGTTCGACCGGGTCGGCGGGATATAGAGGGCGCGAGCCGTTTGCGTCGGCGTGAACATGGTGTCGCGCAGGAGGCGCGAGAGCTGCGACGGCGAATAGGGGTGCCCCTGGCCGAACGGCGTCCGGTCGGTTCGCGCCCAGATGCCGCGCCGGTTCGGCACCACAACGAGGAGCCGGCCGCTGCCCGACATGACCCGCCAGATTTCCCGCAGCATGTCGCGCAGATGCTCGGCATGCTCGAGCCCGTGCACCAGCAGCACCCGGTCGACCGAAAAGTTCTGCAGAGGCAGATCCATCTCGTCGATAAGGGCGACGAGGTTCGGCCCCTCCTGCGGCCAGTGGAGGACGCCCTGGCCCGCCGGCATGAAGGCCAGAACCCGCTCCGCCTCGTCGCGGAACTGCCGCAGATAGGGCGTGGCGTAGCCAAGGCCGAGCAGGGACTGGCCCCGCAGATCCGGCCAGAGGGCGCGAATCCGCCGCCGAATCAGGTGGCGGGTCACCTGGCCCAGGCGGGTATCGTAGAATTCCCTCAGGTCGACGACATCGGTCCACATACAAACATTATATCACAAAAACGGCCGCCATGGGACCCGCCCCCGCCAGAAGTGCCCCTGACGGACGCTCCCGGCCATGGACGGGCCGGAACGGAGGCTCTAACCTGCCGGCCGGTTTTGATCTTCGCACCCCGGCTGCCAGGAGGAGGGATCATGTCTACCCTGGAAATCGACCTCGTCCCGCTGCTTACGGATAACTACGCCTATCTCCTTCACTGCCCGGAAACGGGCGCGACGGCCGTGGTCGATCCCTCGGAGGCGGCGCCGGTTCTGGCGGCAGCGGAGGCGCGGGGCTGGCCGATCACTCACATCCTCAACACCCACCACCACCCCGACCACACCGGCGGCAACCTCGAGATCAAGCAGGCGACCGGCTGCACCATCGTCGGGCCGAAGCCGGACGAGGGCCGGATCCCCGGCATCGACGTCGCCCTGGACGAGGGCGACCGCTTCCGCCTGGGGAACGCCGAGGCCCAGCTCCTCTTCATCCCCGGCCACACCCGCGGCCATATCGCCTTCTGGTTCCCGGAAAGCCGGGCGCTGTTCTGCGGTGACACGCTCTTCGCGCTCGGCTGCGGCCGCCTGTTCGAGGGAACACCCGCCCAGATGTGGTCGTCGCTCGACAAGCTCCGCCGCCTGCCCGGCGGCACGCGCGTCTATTGCGGGCACGAGTACACGCAGGCGAACGCCCGCTTCGCCCGCACCGTCGATCCCGACAACGCCGCGCTGGCGGACCGGGCCAAGCGGATCGACACGCTGCGGGCCGAGGGCCGGCCGACGATTCCCTCGACCCTGGCGGAGGAGTGCGCGACCAACCCCTTCCTGCGCGCCGACGACCCGGCGCTCGCGGCCGCCCTGGGTCTTGCGGGCGAGGACCCGGTCACGGTATTCGCCGAGGTCCGCCGCCGGAAGGACAATTTTTGACGCCGTTCCCGCGGCCCGGCGCCGTTCGAAAGGAGCCCGTCGATGAAGCTGCGCTATTCGCCCACCAGCCCCTATGTCCGCAAGGTCATCGTCGTCGCCATCGAGACCGGCCTCGACGGCCGGATCGAACGGGTGCCGACGGTAACGGCCGACCCCGCGAGCGGCCTGGCCAGGGACAACCCGCTCGGCAAGGTGCCGGTCCTCATCACCGACGACGGAACGGCGATCTATGATTCGCCGGTGATCTGCGAGTATCTCGACAGCCTCCATGACGGGCGCAAGCTGATCCCGCCCGCCGGGGCCGGACGCTGGACCGCGCTCCGGCGGCAGGCGCTCGCCGACGGAATCCTCGATGCCGCGCTGCTGCGCCGGTTGGAGACGCAGCGGCCCTCGGCGCAGCAATCGACGGAATGGATCGAGAAGCAGCGCGGCGTCATGGTCCGCGGCCTGGACGCGCTTGAGGGAGAGGCGGAGGCCCTGGCGGACCCGCCGACCGTCGGCGAGATCGCGGTCGCGGCCGCCCTCGGCTATGTCGATTTCCGGTTCCCCGAGGATCGCTGGCGCGACCGGCGTCCCAAGCTCGCCGCGTGGTACGAGGCCTTCGCGCAGCGCCCGTCCATGACCGCGACCGTGCCGAAGGACCCGGCGGGCTGAGCACCACCTAGGAGCGGCGCCAGACGTCCCGCGAGGCGAGCACGGCGCCGCCGACGATCAGCAGACAGGCCGCGGCGACCGCCCAGCTCGGCTCGGCGCGGCCGAAGGCGATCAGCAGCACCGTCGAGAGAAGCGGGGCCGCGTAGGAGAAGGCGCCCAGCGCCTTGATGTCGCCGTGCTTGACCCCGTGGTCCCAAACGAAGAAAGCGGCGCCGACCGGCCCGAGGCCAAGCCCCAGCACGGCGAGCCAACCAATGCCCTCGGGCCATCGGGTCTCCTCGAATGCCATATGGCAGAGGAGCCCCAGGACCGCGGTCGCGCCGCAGAAGCCGCCCACCACGTCCGTCGGCACCCGGCCGAACCGGCGGCTCAGGACCGAGTAGCCCGACCAGGTGAGCGCGCAAGCGAGCGCCGCGAGGTAGCCGAGAGCGAACTCCGACCGCATCGCCAGCCCCGAACCGCCCGCCTTGTGCAGGACGAGGAGCGCGGCGCCGACGAGGCCCGCCGCCGCGCCCAGGAGATGGAACCAGCGCAGCCGCTCCCCGGGCAGCAGGGCCGAGAACACCACGATCAGCAGCGGCCAGAGATAGGCGATCAGGCTGGCATCCACCGCCGGCGCGTTGCCCAGCGCGAGGAAATAGAAGAAGTGATAGCCGAACAACCCGCCGACGCCGAGCAGCCAGACGGCCGGTGGCTGCCGCAGCCGGTCGAGCACGGAGCGGTCGCCGGCGAGGATCTCGACGGTCCATTTGCCGGCCGCCAACAGGAAGGCGACGGCGAAGGTGAGCGCCACGAGCTGAAAGGGCGGCACCGGTCCCGTCGCCGTGGTGAGCAGCGCCAAGGTCGCCCACAGCAGAACGGCGACGCCGCCGATGAGCGTCGCACGCAGCCGCGCCGGCGCGGCGGTGGGGAGGGTGGATTCGGTCATGGGGCGCCAGCGATAGCGCAGATTCGCGGCCGCTGTCCACGGGCAACGACGAACGCTCGGATCCGCCTGACGCGCCAGATCCAGCGCGCCCGGGCTTACGCAAATGTTTCGGTTCACGCAAGTGTTATTGGCGCGTTCCGGCCCGGCATCATATAGGGCGGGGAGCGGAAGCGGAGGAGAGTGGTTGAAGCGGAAGATGATGCTGGGAACAGACGCCTTGGTCCGAACCGCCGTGACCGGTCTCCTGGTCCTGGCCATGCTTGCGGCGACGCTCCTGCCCGCCCTTGCCGGCGCGAGCGCAGCCTTTCCACTCGGCGATTGTGCGGCGTCCAACCTTGGTCGCGGCGCCGGCCAGTTCCAAATCGGTCCCGACCCCGACCGGCAGGCGGCCGGCTGGCCTTCCCATATCCGCGGGGCGATCGATTGGAAACACGGGGGCCTTGGACTCAGTCTGGACGAGACCGGCGCCGTACAATGCCTGACGGCGCCAGCCGGTTGGCACGAGACTTCAGGATTCGCCGAGCCGCGCGCCTCCCGTTCCGCAATTTCATTCCCCGCCCTCCGTCTGCCCGCCAACGCGGGCACCAGGCCGGCCCTGCCGCCGCCGCGCGCCGTCATCTGACCGGCATCCACCGGAAGCTCCCGGGGCGGGAGGCTCCCCCCTCGGGAGACGCGCGCGGCGGCTCGCGCGCCTCATTTGACGCGCCCTTCGGGTTCCCCTGACCGGGTCCGGTAGGGAGCGCACGCATTGTCCGAGCACAGGTTCACCCATGTCCAAGAAGACGATCATCCTTACCCTCCTCGTCGTTGCCGCTTCGCTGCTCGCCGGGACGTTCGGCGGCCATCTGATTCGTCCGTTCATCGAGGCGTGGCGGGCAACCGACATGTCGTCCCAGGCCCAGACGCTCAGCCTGCAGTCTTTGACCGTCGGGCCCAGCGCGGTCGTCGCCGCCAATCCCGAAGGCGACGTCACGGTGATCGAGTTCTTCGATTACCAGTGCCCGGTCTGCCGCCGGGTCCATCCCGACGTTCAGGCGCTGGTGGCGGAGGATTCCGGTGTACGGCTGATCCACAAGCACTGGCCGATCTTCGGCGACGGCTCCGTCTATGCGGCCAAGGTGGCGCTGGCCGCGCGCCGGCAGGGCAAGTACGAGCAGGTGCATGACCGCCTGATGCGGTCTCGCGGAAAGCTCGACGAGGCCAAGGTGCGCGAGATCGCCGCCGCGGCCGGCGTCGATCTGCATCGCCTCGATCGCGATCTCGAGGTCCATGGTGAGGAGATCGAGGCGGCCGTCGCCGATGCCTCAATTCAGGCCCGCCTGCTGGGGCTGCCGGGCACGCCGGGCTACCTGATCGGCCGCTATCTGGTGCCGGGCGGGCTCGACCTTCCGGCGCTGAAGCGGATCGTCGCCGACGCAAGGGCCGGAAAGGACGAAGCCCCGAACTGATTCGCACCGGTCGCCTCCCGTCCCCGGCCCCGGCCGGAGGACGGACGGTGGCAAACCGTTTCACGTCCCGGGCTTGAACCGCTCGTCCACCTCCACCCGGTAGCCATTGGCGAGGCGATTGGTCTCGTTGGCCATGCCGACGACGGCGAGAAGTTCCGCCAGCATCGCGTCGGTCATGCCGGCCTTGCGGGCGGCCGCCGTATGGGAGGCGATGCAGTACTCGCAGTTGTTGGTCACGCTGACCGCGATATAAAGCATCTCCTTGGTCAGCGGGTCGAGGGCGCCCGGCGCCATCACCTCCTTGACGCTCTCCCAGGTGCGCTTCAGCGTCGGCGGGTGATGGGCGAGGACTTTCCAGAAGTTGTTGATCCAGTCGGTCTTGCGGGTCGCCATGATGTCGTCGTAGACGGCCCGCACCTCCGGCGGCGCGTCGGCGTATTCGACGGGAGCGACGATCGGCATCGCGGGTCCTCCGGGTTGAGCGCTCGGCCGTCGGCAATCGGCTTTGTCGGCCCTGCCGACGGCTGACCGCTGACGGCTAATAGATGTGCTGCCCGCCGTTGATCGACAGGGTGGCGCCGGTGATGAAGCCGGCTTCGTCGGCGGCGAGGAAGACGACGGCACGGGCGACGTCTTCCGGCTCGCCGAGGCGGCCGACCGGAATTCGCGCGATGATCTTCTCCAGCACCGGTGCAGGCACGGCGCGCACCATGTCCGTGTTGATGTAGCCGGGGGCAACGCAGTTGACGGTGATGCCCTTCGCCGCGCTCTCGAGCGCGAGCGCCTTGGTGAAGCCCTGCATGCCGCATTTCGCGGCAGCGTAGTTGGTCTGGCCGACCTGGCCGGCCTGGCCGTTGATCGAACCGATGTTGATGATCCGGCCGAAGCCGCGCGCCCTCATGGATTCGATGACGCAGCGGGTCATGTTGAAGCAGGAGGTCAGGTTGGTCTGAATGACCTCCATCCACTGCTCCGCCGTCATCCGGTGGAGCGTGACGTCGCGGGTGATTCCGGCGTTGTTCACCAGCACATCGACCGGACCGTGCTCTTCGGTGATGCGCTTGACGCCCTCCTCGCAGGCGGCGAGGTCGGCCACGTCGAACTTGTAGGTCGGAATGCCGGTCTCTTCCTGGAAGGCCTGGGCAGCCGCATCGTTGCCGCCGTAATTGGCAGCGACGGCATAGCCGGCCTCCTTGAGGGCGATCGAGATGGCCCGGCCGATACCGCGCGTTCCACCGGTGACGACTGCGACACGCGTCATGCTGTCCTCCCTCCTGGCGCTTCTTGTCGAGGTCCTGCGGACAGTCGAGGACCCCTAATCTATTATAATAGTATAGTCGGCCGGTCGCCCTGTCGCTGCGACAGATCGGCCGATCGAGGCGGTCCGGCCGGCGGCTAGGATCGCCGCCTGAGCATTGCGACGGCCAGATTGATGAAAGCGCGCAGCTTGGGCTGTGTCTGGGCGCGGGCGGGAAAGTAGAGGAAGAACCCCGGCGTTGTCGGCAGGAACGGTTCGAGCACGCGCTCCAGCCGTCCGGTGGCCAGCTCGAGACCCTGTCGGGCCCGGACAACCGCTATTCCGGGTTCGACCTCCTTCCCTTCGACAAGGAGCAGGGCTTCCAGCTCGTGGAGCGGATGAGGGAGATCGCGGCGGGGCACGGAGCGAGCGTCGCGCAGGTCGCGCTCGCCTGGCTGCTGGCGAAACCGGCGGTCACGAGCATCATTCTCGGCGCCAGCAAGCCGCACCAGCTCGACGACAATCTGGGCTGCCTCTCCGTAACGCTGACCGAGGATGAAATGACCGCGCTCGACGCGGCAACGGCGCTTCCGCCGGTCTACCCCAACTGGTTCATCGAGGCCCTGGCGGACCGGCCCCTATTGCAGGCGCTGGCGTCGCGCTGAGCCTCCGCGACGGATGCGGCCGACGACGATGGTCCCAGGCTTCCCGTCTACGGCCGCTTACCGCTCGACGCACATCGCGATGCCCATACCGCCGCCGATGCACAGCGTGGCGATGCCCCGCTTGGCGTCGCGCTTCGCCATTTCGTAGAGCAGCGTCACCAGAATGCGGGCGCCGGAAGCGCCGATCGGGTGGCCGATGGCGATCGCGCCACCGTTGACGTTGACCTTCTCGGTATCCCAGCCGAGGTCCTTGTTCACTGCGCAGGCCTGCGCGGCAAAGGCCTCGTTCGCCTCGATGAGGTCGAGGTCCTCAATGCGCCAGCCGGCCTTCTTGAGGGCCGCCCGGCTGGCGGGAATCGGGCCAGAGCCCATGAGCGCGGGGTCCACCCCGGCCGTCGCCCAGGACACGATGCGGGCGAGCGGCGTCAGTCCGCGCTTCGCCGCCTCGGCGTCGGTCATCAGCACCACCGCCGCGGCGCCGTCATTGATACCCGACGCGTTGCCCGCGGTGACCGTGCCGTTCTCCTTGAGGAAGGCGGGACGCAGCTTCTGGAGTGCCTCGACCGTGGTGCCGTGCTTCGGATATTCGTCCGTATCGACGACGATGTCGCCCTTGCGGCTTTGGATCGTAACCGGTGTGATTTCGTCCACGAACCGGCCGGCTTTCTGCGCGGCCTCGGCCTTCTGCTGCGAGGCTGCGGCGAACAGGTCCTGCTCCTCGCGCGTAATCTGCCATTTCTGCGCGACGTTTTCGGCGGTGTTGCCCATGTGATAGCCGTGGAAGGCGTCCCAAAGGCCGTCCTTGAGCATGGTGTCGATCATCTCGACGCTGCCCATCTTGACGCCGCTGCGAAGATGCGCGCAGTGCGGCGCCTGGCTCATGCTTTCCTGGCCACCGGCAACGACGATGTCGCTGTCACCCAGGCGGATCGCCTGATAGCCGAGCGCCACCGCACGCAGGCCGGAACCGCAGAGCTGGTTGACGCCGTAGGCGGTCCGCTCGAACGGGATGCCGGCGCCCATCGCGGCCTGGCGCGCCGGGTTCTGCCCCGCGCCCGCCGTCAGGATCTGGCCCAGCACGACCTCGCTCACCTCCGCCGGATCGACCTTCGCCCGCTCCAGCGCCGCCTTGATCGCGACCTGTCCGAGATGGGAGGCCGGAACGGTGCTGAGCGATCCGTTGAACGCGCCGACCGGCGTCCGCGCGGCACCGGCGATAACGACATCGGTCATGACTGGCTCCTTCCTGATCTTGCGGGCTCGCGCCGCGGGACGGATCCGTCGCTGCGGGCCGTTCGGCGTTGCCGCAAAGCGAGTCCGATTGGCTTCGAAACACGATAACGACGAAGATGTTGCACCGCAAGATGGCCGGTTCACTCGGCGCCGCGGGCGGGCCGCCCCGCCGGCTCGCCCGAAGGCCGCCGCCGGCGCCCTTTGCCCAAGGCGCGTGCCGAAGTGCCGTTCTTGCCCGGGCGGCCGAGTTCGTTCAACGCCATGCGCTTGTAGGCCGCGACGAGCGCGTCGCCCTCGGCGCGATCCACGGATATGGCGAGCCGCATCGTCGCCTCGCCGAGATGCATGATCAGCAAGGCCAGGCTGGCGAGCTCGGCCCGATCGGCGTCCGGCCGCAGGCGCGACAGAACCTCGGCCAGCAGGGCTCCGTTCGCCCGGCTGTTGGCCAACTCGCCGTCCCGGAGCGCCCTGTCGGCCTGCGTCCCCGACCAGATGTCGCGCATCACGGGTTCCGCGAGAAACATCGCGTAATAGGCGTCCACCAGCCCGGCGAAGGCTTCGCACAGCCCTTCGACGGTGCGAACCTCGGCGAGCGCGGCCTCGATGCACGCCCGCCCCTGCGCGTTGTAACGCTCGGCGAGCGTGCGAATGATCGCCGCCTTGTCGGGAAAGTACTGGTAGAGGGAGCCGATCGACACGCCGGCCATTTCGGCCACCTCGCTCATGCGCAGGGCGTCGCTGCCGCCATCCGCGATCAGGGCGGCCGCGGCCGCGAGGATGCGCTCCACCCGTTCACGGCTGCGACGTTGCATCGGTGCGCGGCGCGGCGCGGGCAAGAGCCGGTCGTCGACGGAGGCGGTGGGCGTTGAACGGCTCATGACTTCTCCCTCTTCGGTCGATCCCGCTTGACCGAGAAAATATGAGGGTTTATCACATTAGTAAATGTGAGCAACCCTCATATTTAGGAGGTGGCAATGAGCGCCCCCCTGCTTTTCGCGCTGACGGTCTTCGCCGCCCTCGGCGCGGCGCTGATCGCCGGACTTTTCTTCGCTTTCTCGGTATCGGTGATGACCGCGCTTGGCCGCCTCCCGCCGGCCGCGGGCATCTCCGCCATGCAGTCCATCAATGTCGCGATCCTCAACCCGGTGTTCTTCGCGGCGTTCTTTGGCACGGCGGCGGCCAGCGCAATCCTCGCCATCGCCGCGATCATCCGATGGGACGCCTCCGGTGCGGCCTATCTCCTCGCCGGTGGGCTCCTCTATCTCGTCGGCGGCCTTCTCGTGACGATCGTCTTCAACGTGCCGATGAACAAGGCGCTGGCGGCGGTCGGGCCCGACAGCGTCGAGGGGGCCACGCTGTGGCGCCGGTATCTGTCGAACTGGACGGCCTGGAACCACGCGCGAACGGTGGCCTGCCTTGCGGCCGCGGCATCATTCCTCATAGCATTGCGCTAGTCGCGCGGCCGGCGGGCCGGACCTGCCGCTGCCACCGGACGGTTTGGCCGGCGCCGAAAAATTTCCGATTCGGCCTGTCGATTTCTCGGAGCCTCGTTCGTCGCATGATCGAGCGCGGGTTCAAACTCGGTCGAATCACCCGGAGGCCCGGCTCCGCATTTGAAGAAAAATGGAGACTGTTACGATGCGATTCATGATGCTGATGATCCCCAAGGGGTACGAGAACGCAGAGCCGGGCACCGCGCCGGACCCCGAGGCCGTTGCCGCGATGATGAAGTACAACGAAGCCCTGCAGAAGGCCGGCGTGCTTCTGGCGCTCGACGGTCTTCATCCGCCCTCGATGGGCGCGCGCGTGTCCTTCGAGGGCGGCAAGCCCAAGGTGACCGACGGCCCCTTCGCCGAGGCGAAGGAGGTCATCGGCGGCTACTGGATGATTCAGGTGAAGTCCAAGGAAGAGGCGATCGAATGGGCGAAGCGCTGCCCCGCCTCGGAAAACGAGGTGATCGAGATTCGCCAGGTGCAGGAGCTCTCGGACTTTCCGGCCGATGTCCAAGAGGCCGTGGCCCCGTTCGAGGAGATGTGGGCGCAGTCGGAGCAACCTCGGGGGTCGTGATACCGTAACCCTGCTGCCCCGCGGCTTGCGGCCGCGGATCGAGAATGGTGTGATCGGTAGCCGTGAAGGCTACCGACACACATCGCGCGATCGAGGCGGTCTGGAGGATCGAATCGGCCCGGCTCATCGCCGGCCTCGCGCGGATGCTGCGCGACGTCGGCCTTGCCGAGGAGCTGGCGCAGGACGCCCTCGTCGCGGCCCTCGAACGGTGGCCGGACTCGGGCATACCGGAAAAGCCGGGCGCCTGGCTGATGGCCGCCGCGAAGAATCGGGCGATCGACCTGCTGCGCAGGAAGACGCGGCTGGAGCGCAAGCACGCGGAGCTCGGCCGCGCCCTCGAGGCACGGCAGGACATGGCCACGCCGGATCTCGACGCGGCCCTCGAAGACGACATCGGCGACGACCTCCTGCGCCTTATCTTCACGGCCTGCCACCCGGTCCTCTCGACCGAGGCGCGCGTGGCGCTCACGCTCCGCCTGCTCTGCGGTCTGACGACCGAGGAGATCGCGCGCGCCTTCCTCGTTCCCGAGCCGACCGTCGCCCAGCGGATCGTTCGGGCCAAACGGACCTTGGCCCTGAAACAGGTCCCCTTCGAGGTTCCTCGCGGGGCCGAGCTGGCGCCCCGCCTGTCTTCGGTGCTCGAAGTCATCTATCTCGTCTTCAACGAAGGCTATACGGCAACCGCCGGTGACGACTGGATGCGACCGCGGCTCTGCGAAGAGGCGCTCCGTCTCGGCCGCATCCTGGCCGAGCTCGCGCCGGAAGAGGCGGAGGTCCACGGCCTCGTCGCGCTCATGGAGATCCAGGCGTCACGCTCCCGGGCGCGAATCGGCCCGTCGGGAGAGCCCGTCCTCCTGCTTGAGCAGAACCGCGCGCTCTGGGATCAGCTCCTCATCCGTCGCGGTCTTGCAGCGCTGGCGCGCGCCGAAGCGCTGACCCGAAAGCTCGGAGGCACACCCGGACCCTACGCGCTGCAGGCGGCGATCGCCGCCTGCCACGCGCGGGCGCGCACAGCCGAAGAAACGGACTGGCCGCAGATCGCGGCGCTCTACGCCGCGCTCGCGCTGCGTGCGCCGTCGCCCGTTGTGGAGCTCAATCGTGCGGTGGCACTCGCGATGGCATTTGGTCCGGCCGCTGGCCTGGAGATCGTCGACGCCCTGGCCAAGGAGCCGTCGCTCAAGGCCTACCACCTCTTGCCGAGCGTGCGCGGCGATCTCCTTCGAAGGCTCGGCCGCTTCGACGAGGCGCGCGCGGAGTTCGAGCGCGCGGCGTCGCTCACGCGGAACGGCCGCGAGCGCGCGCTGCTTCTCGATCGCGCCGCCGGCTGTGCCCGCGAACCGGCGCCGCGGCCGTCATAACGCGGTCCGCCGCG
>CAZKCM010000041.1:0-38022 GCA_964551315.1 uncultured Rhodospirillaceae bacterium
TCGAGGCGGTCAACACCTACGAGGGCACGCACGATATCCACGCCCTCATTCTCGGCCGCGCCCAGACCGGGATTCAGGCGTTCACGGGGTAGTCGACGCCCGAAGACGGAAGCGGCGGCACCCCCAGGGGCCGCCGCGCACCGAGCACCGGCTTTCGATCAGGCCGCCGTCAACACCTCCATGGCGATCCGCTCGGCGTCGGCCGGGGAGATCGCCCGGATGTTGGCGTCCCGCATCGGCTTGTTCTCCGGCGCCATGGTCGCCTCGGCGAGGCGCTGGGTATCGGCGGCGGACAGGCCGTCGGCGGCGAGCGAGATGGGCAGCCCGACGGAGCGGATGAACCGGTCGTAGGCGGGGGCAAGCTCCGCGGCCAGCGCCTCCACCGAGCGCCCCTCCTCCGGCACGCCCAGGGCCCGGGCCACCGCAGCGTGGCGCACCGGCTCGGCCTCGGCATTCCAGGCGAGCGCCGCGCGCAGGCACAGGCCCACGGCGCGGCCGTGATGGACATGGCCGATCGCGCCGAGCGCGTGGCCCATGGCATGGCCGATGCCGGTCCCGGAGTTGTCGATGCCGATCCCTGCGGCGGCGGCGGCGATCTGGACCTCACCGCGCGCCTTCAGGTCGTCGGGCGCCTCCACGGCGCGCGGGAGGCTGCGAGCGACGAGGCGAATCGCCTGCAGGCAGATGGCGTCGTTGAGGGGGTTGGCGCGCCGGATCGTGCAGGCCTCGATGGCATGGACCAGGGCATCGACCCCGGTCGCGGCCGTGAGATGCGGCGGCAGCCCAACGGTCAGGCGCGGGTCCAGCAGGGCCAGATCGGCACGCAAGCTATCGCCCCAGGCCCAGACCTTCCGCCCGTCCGCATCGGTGAAGACCGAGGTGCGGGTCGTCTCCGACCCGGTGCCCGCCGTCGTCGGCACGCAGATCTTGGCGAGCCCGCGCGCCGGCAGCGGATTCGCCGCCAGCGCGTAGTCCTCGGCCGGCCGGCCGTCCGGGGCGATGGCGGCAGCGAGCTTCGCGACATCGAGCGCGGATCCGCCGCCAAGCCCGACGACGCAACCCGCGCCAACGGAGCGCGCGCGCTCCGCCGCTGCATCGACCTGGCTGCCCAGCGGATCGCTGCGGACGTCGGTGAAGACCGACACCGCGAACCCGTCCTTTCGGAGGACCGCCTCCACCCGGTCGACGAGGCCGGCGGCCGCGACGCCGGGATCGGCGACGACGAGAACCTGGGAGGCGGGACCGGCAAGCGCGGCAACATCGCGGCCCAGCATCTCGACCCGATCGACGCCGAAGGCGACCGGAACGGTGGGGCCGAACTTGAAGTTCGCAAGGGGCATGGGCGTGGCTTCTTTAAAAGCGAATGACGGGAAGAAAACTATCGAAAGCCCGGGTGCAAAGAAAGCCTCCCTCTCTGCCCCGCCACCCTCTTCGAGTCCAGGGCCCACCTGCCCCCGTGCGCATCGCGATGAAAGGCGTTGCAGCGGCTTTTCTCGATGACCGGCCCGTCATCCTGGGGCGCTACGGCGCGATGAATCTCCCAGCCGGGAGGCAAGCACCGTGAGAGCCACCGGGGCACCCCGGGGGAAACAAAGCATTCGCGCGAGCCGACAATATCCAATAAATAGCCGTGGCTTTCGTTCGACGTCGCGGGCAAAGTGGCGAGCCGAGTTCTGAACCACCCTCTTCATCGAAAGCAAGGCGCCATGAAGATCACGAGCATCACCATCACCCACCACCGGCTGACCTTCGAGCCGCCGTTCCGCGCCAGCTGGGACTCCCGACCGCGGACGCATTGGGATGCGACCATCGTCCGGGTCGCCACCGACGAAGGGCTGGTCGGCATCGGCTCCGGCGACCTGATGCTCGGCTTCGAGGGGCACGAGCACCTCTTCGTCGGGCAGGATCCGCTGGCGCTCGAGCGGCACTACCGCGTGCTCGCCAATCTGAGCTTCCATTACGGCCGCTGCTGGCCGCTCGACCTGGCGCTTTGGGACCTTGCGGGAAAGCTTCTGGAGCAGCCCTGCTACAAGCTGCTCGGCGGCCTGTCGGACCGCGTCCGCGCCTACGCCTCCTCGGGCACGCTGCGCAGCCCGCGGGAAATGGCGGAGACGGCGCGCCGCTATCTGGAGCAGGGTTTCCCGGCGATGAAGGTGCGGTTCCACCGCGGCGACTGGCGCGACGACATCGAAGCTCTGGAGGCAATCCGCGACGAGGTCGGCGACGATCTCGTCCTGATGGTCGACTGCAACCAGGGCTGGCGCATGCCCTGGGACACCGCCCAGCCCTGGTCGCTCAAGGACGCGATCGACGTCGCGCGCGAGCTCGAGGAACTCGATGTCTATTGGATGGAAGAACCGCTGCACCGCGCCGACTACGACGGGATGACGGCGCTCCGGCAGGCGGTCGATCTGCGCATCGCCGGCGGCGAGATGACGCGCGAGCCGCACGAGCTGCGCACGCTGATCCAACGCGGGTGCGTCGACGTGCTGCAGCCTGACGCGGCGCTGGTCGGCGGCATCACCGGCCTGCGCCGGATCGGTCAGATGGCGCTCGACCACGGCATGGTCTTTACGCCGCATACCTGGGGCAACGGAATCGGGCTGATCGCCAACGCCCATCTGGTTGCCGGCTGCACCGGGGCACCCTTCCTCGAATTCCCCTACGACCCTCCGGAATGGGATCTCGACCGGCGCGACTACATGCTGGCCGAACCTGTGACCGTCGATGCGGACGGATGGATCGTCCTGCCGGACCGGCCCGGCATGGGATTCGAGCTGGACGAGGAGAAGCTGGCCGCGACGCGCCTCTAGCTGGGAGAGATCGGAGTCCGGGCTCCGGACGGCGGCGCTCGGGTCTTAGGCGGCGGGAGAGACGGCAGCTCTCGGGATGCGGGCCGGGAAGTCGTGCGCCCCGACCCAGAACCGCTCCAGCCGGCGCAGGGTCTGATTGAGCTCCGTCAGGTCGTTCTCCTCGACGATCCCGTCGGCCAGCATCGCGGCGTGCCGCTCGAAGATCTCGTGCATCTTCGCGCAGACCGCGAGCGCCTTGGGCGACAGCCGGACATGCACGGCCCGCCGGTCGTGGGGCGAGCGCTCCTGCACGAGATAGCCGTTCTCGACCATCTTCTTCACGTTGTAGGAGACGTTTGAGCCCAAATAGTAGCCGCGGTTGGTGAGCTCACCGACGGTCAGTTCGTCGTCGCCGATGTTGAACAGGATCATCGCCTGGACGTTGTTGAGATCGCGGATTCCGAGGCGATCCAGGTCCGCCTTGATGACCTCGAGGCACTGCCGGTGCAGGCGCTCCACCAACGCAATGGTCTCAAGATAGGACTTCTTCACGGGACTGTCCTCACAGCGATTTCGAATTCCGGCCCCTGCTTAACATGCCGGAGATTAATGGGGTGTTTATGCGCAAGATGAACCAAGCCATGTATTAATGCTTTATTCAGACTGTCAAGCGCCGCTTAATATTTGAAAATTCGAAGTATTTTTGAAGAAAGCCCGCGGCGCCGGCACCCTGCCGCGTCCGCCCGGACGGCTGGCCCCGCCCTTCCGCCCGATCAGCGAAGCCGTGCGCGCGATCGAGGCCGGCCGCGCCGGCGCGGCGCATCCGCTTGACAGCCTGCCCGCCTTTGGATTTCTTCCGAGCGGCAACGGCTGAGCTTCGGCCCGGGGCTTCGTCGTCGACGGCAGCTTGGAGGGTGGATCGAGGGGCCGAGCCGAACAGGTCGGAGATGAGGCCATGACCATCGAGAGCAAGCATCCGGAGACACTGGTGCTCCACGCCGGCTACCGCAACGACAGCGCCACCGGCGCGGTCGCCGTGCCGATCTACCAGACGACGTCCTACCAGTTCGAGCACACCGAGCACGCAGCGAACCTGTTTGCGCTCAAGGAACTGGGCAACATCTACACCCGGATCATGAACCCGACCACGGCGGTGCTGGAGGCGCGGATCGCCGCCCTCGAAGGCGGCGCCGCGGCACTCGCCGTCAGCTCCGGCCAGGCGGCCTCGGCCATGGCAATCCAGAACATCGCCCATGCCGGCGACAACATCGTCAGCTCCACGGATCTCTATGGCGGCACCTGGAACCTGCTGGCGAACACGCTCAAGGAGCAGGGTCTCGAGGTGCGGTTCGTCGATCCGGCGGATCCGGAGAACTTCGCCCGGGCGACCGACGACCGTACCCGCGCCTACTACGCCGAAACGCTGCCCAATCCGAAGCTCAAGGTCTTCCCAATCCGGGAGGTTGCGGAGATCGGACGGGCGCGGGGCGTGCCGCTCATCGTGGACAACACGGCCGCACCGATCCTCTGCCGGCCGCTGGACCACGGCGCGGCGATCGTCGTCTACTCGACGACGAAGTATATCGGTGGCCACGGCACGTCGATCGGCGGCGTCATCGTCGACGGCGGCAACTTCGACTGGGAGGCCCATGCCGCGCGCTTCCCGATGCTGAACCAGCCGGACCCCAGCTACCACGGCGCGATCTGGACGCAGGCGGCCAAGCCCCTGGGCCCCATCGCCTACATCCTGAGGGCGCGCGTCATCCTGCTGCGCGACCTCGGCGCCGCCATGAGCCCCTTCAACGCCTTCCTGTTCCTGCAGGGCCTGGAGACCCTGCCCCTGCGCATGGAGCGCCATTGCCGCAACGCCCAGGCGGTCGCCGAGCATCTGAAGCGGCACCCGAGCGTGACCCGGGTCATCTATCCGGGCTTCGCCGAAGGCGAGGACAAGCGCCGCGCCACGACCTATCTCAAGGGCGGCTTCGGCGGTCTGGTCGGATTCGAGCTCAAGGGCGGGCTGGAGGCCGGCCGGCGCTTCATCGATTCGCTGAAGCTGTTCTACCACGTCGCCAATCTGGGCGACGCGCGCAGCCTCGCGATCCATCCGGCGACGACCACGCATTCACAGCTTTCGCCCGAGGAGCAGCTCGCGGCCGGCGTGTCGGAGAGCTATGTCCGCCTCTCGGTCGGGCTCGAGCACATCGACGACATCCTCGCCGATCTGGACCGCGGCTTCGCCGCCGCCGACCAGGCGACGCGCGCTGCCGAATAACGGGCGCAGCGGCCCCGACCCAAGGCCGTCGGCCCGGCCTGGGCTCAGTCCTCCAGCGCCACGAACCGCAGCGCTTGGTGCGCGGTGCGGCGGGTGTGCTTGTGCTTGAGCGGCGAACGGAAGTAGCGGTTCACGGCCGCCATGAGAACGGTCTCGATCTCCGGCGGCAGGCCGGCCTCCACCTCTTCGCGTGCGGCCAGATAGGTCTTCAGCAGATGCGCGGAGAAGATGTAGTCGCGCTCGCCGTGGTCGAAGATCCGGTCGAGGCAGGCGGCGTCAAAGGCCGCCAGGTCCTCCACCCGCCACGCCTCCAGGGCAACCTCCGGGTCCGTGTAGCCGGCGTTGCGGCCGGCGAAGCAGGCCATCTGCAGCAGGCCCTGCGGCCAGAACTCGGGGTACTTCCGGCATTGCTCGCGCACGGCGTTGGCGAAGGTGATGCCGTGGGTGAAGCTGAGCCAGCCCACATTGTCCGCCACCGGCCCATCGGTCCGCTCCTGATAGCGCGTGTCGTAGCGCAGCAGGTTGAGCGCGTTCGCCCCGATCAGGGCGCGGAACAGCGCCTCGGGCGCGGCGCCGGCCGCGGCGTGCTCCAGCGCGGTCCGCATCGCCTCGTTGATTGAGCGGCCGAAGAAGTCCGCCGGTTTCGGCCGCGCCGCCTCGGAATCGCCCTCATCCGCTTCTCCCCAATCCCCGGGCGGCCAATCGGCGAGCACCGCGGCATAGCGCCGAAACTCCGGGATCCGGTCCTCGCGGTAGGCGTAGACCAGCGACCGGGTCAGGGCCAGCAACAGCGGCGCCTCGACCTCCGGGCCGAGCCGCTCGATCAGGTGCCCGGTGTGGACGACGTAGATCAGAGAATGACCGAAATCGGCGTAGTGCCGGAGCGCCGCGGCGGTCAGCACCCGCTCGAGATCGGCGAAGCGCAGGCCCTGTGCCAGGGCGCCGCGGAGGAGCGCGACCGCCGCCACCTCGTCCTCCGCCTCGACGGCGCCAAGGAAGGCGGCCGGATCGAAGGGCCGCTCCTCTGACGTGAAGAGACGGACCGGCTCCCGCAGGACGTCCCAGGCCATGTGCCCGACCGCCTCGACCAGGGAGATGAGCCGCGCCTCCGGCTCGTTGCGCCGGGCATAGAGCGCGAGCCATCCCGCCGCCGCCGGGTAGGCGTGGGTCGTCCCGAACTCCAGCCGGTCGTGAGACCACAAAATGGCGGCGGCGACGGCGCGCAGCGGATCGCTGCCGATCTTGATCAGCCGCGCGAGCTCCCGCGCCATGCGGTCATAGGCGTGGTCGTCGAAGGCGTCGCGGAGATTGGCGAGGGCCGCCGCCTCCCGCTCCGCCGCCGGCGGGTCGGACAGATCGACCCAGACCCTGCCCTCGGCGATCCGGGTCGGGTAGGTCCGAAGCCGGTCTCCGCCCAGGAGATTGGTGCCGTCGCGCAGATCGAACTTCCAGTTGTGCCAGTTGCAGGTCAGCACGCACCCGTCGAGCGTGCCCTCGCGCAAGGGATAGCCCTCATGCGGGCAGCGATTGTTGCAGGCGTAAATCGCGCCGTTCGCCTCGAACAGGGCGATCTGCCGGGCGCCGAGCTTGACCACCGCCTTGCGGTCGCGACTGATCCGATCCAACGCGATTGCCGGTGTCCAGGCCATGGCCCGATCCTCCCGCCTTTGGGGTTCCGCATTTAGGCAACAATTTACTTGCTAAACCAACGCGGCCGTTTTACGCAAGACATTTCTTGCTAAAATGCGCCCCCGGCCGGTTGAGAGGAGGCCATGAGCGGCACGAGCGACGAGATCCTGTTCTTTCTGAAGACGCATGGGCGCGCGACGGCCCGCGCGCTTGCCGACCGGCTCGGCATCAGCCCGCAGGGCATTCGGCAGCAGCTCGAACGGCTGCTGGGCGAGGGCCTCGTGACCTTCGCCGACGAGGCGATCGGCAAGGGACGGCCGAAACGGTTCTGGGCCTTGACCGACCGCGGGCACGGCCGGTTTCCCGATACGCACGCCCAGTTGACCGCGGAGCTTATCGACGCGGTCAGGGACGAGCTGGGCGAAGACGCGCTCGACCGGCTCATCGCGCGGCGCGAGCGCGGCACGCTGCGGGCCTATCGCGGGCGCCTCGCGGGGTGCCGCTCGCTTCGGGCAAAGGTCGCCGCCTTGGCCGAGATCCGCACCGAAGAGGGCTACATGGCGGACTGGCAGGAAACGGAGAACGGGTTTCTCCTGGTGGAGAACCACTGCCCGATCTGCGTCGCCGCCAGAGCCTGCCAGGGATTCTGCCGCGCGGAGCTGGCGGTGTTCCGGGCGGCGCTGGGCGGCGACTGCACGGTCGAGCGCACCGAGCATCTCCTCGCCGGTGCCCGCCGCTGTGCCTATCGGATCGAGCGGACGCGCACAGGCGAATGAAAGCGCGGAAGGCCGGCGATGCTCGACCGCTGCGCTCGGCCCGGCGACAATGGCAAGCCCCTCGCCTGCCCCAGGCCGGATACGGTTGCCCCGCCGAAGATCAACAGCCATTTATCGGGAAGACCTAGACAAGGCCCGACACTCTCCAACGGCGCGGTTGCAAACTGGACCCTGGGGGTGCCGCGCGCCTAGAATTCAACCGCAACGACCGATTCGCGATTCCGTTCGACAGTTTCCTTCCGACGAGTTCGCCATGACGAAGACCACATCCCTGCAAGGCGGCGTCCTGCGACCGGCACCGTTCCAGACCGCGGCCGAGGAACTGGGCGCCGCTCCAAGGGAGGCCGCACCCGGCCAGTACCCCCGCGTCCGGCTGCGGCGGAACCGGACCGATGCCTGGACGCGGCGGCTGGTGGCGGAGAACCGGCTCAGCGCCGACGACCTGATCTGGCCCGTCTTCGTTCAGGAAGGCGGCGGGCCGCGCGTCGAGATCCCGTCGATGCCGGGCGTCGCCCGGCTGTCGATCGAGGCGCTGGTCGATGCCGTCGGCGAGGCCGCCGAGCTCGGCATCCCGGCGGTCGCGCTCTTTCCGGTGGTGCCGCCGGAGCTCAAGTCCGACGACGGAGAGGAGTGCTGGCGGCCGGACAATCTCTGCAACCGCGCGGTGCGCGCGCTCAAGGCGGCGCTGCCGGAGGTTGGCGTCATCTGCGACGTGGCCCTCGACCCGTACACCAGCCACGGACATGATGGTCTGCTGCGCGACGGCCGGGTCCTCAACGACGAAACCATCGAGGTGCTGTGCCGCCAGGCGCTGGCCCAGGCCGAGGCGGGTGTGGATGTGATCGCGCCGTCCGACATGATGGACGGGCGCGTCGGGCGGCTGCGCGACACGCTCGATGCCGCCGGCCACCAGAACGTCCGCATCCTCGCCTATTCGGCCAAGTACGCGTCCGCCTTCTATGGCCCGTTCCGCGACGCGGTCGGCTCCAAGGCCGCGCTTCGGGGCGACAAGCGCACCTATCAGATGGACCCGGCGAATGGCGACGAGGCGCTGCGCGAATGCGCCCTCGATGTCGCCGAGGGCGCCGACATGCTGATGGTCAAGCCCGGAATGCCCTATCTCGACGTGCTGCGCCGGGTGAAGGAGGCCTTCGCCATGCCGACCTTCGTCTATCAGGTGAGCGGCGAGTACGCGATGCTGCGCGCCGCGGCGGAGCGCGGCTGGCTCGACGGAGAGGCGGTGATGATGGAGAGCTTGCTCGGCTTCAAGCGTGCCGGCGCCGATGCCATCCTCACCTATGCGGCCGTCGACGTGGCGCGACGGCTCAAGGCCGGTTGAGCGCGATGGAGGCTACCCATGTCCCACGCGCATCATTACCGGCTGAGGACACGCTGGACGGGGGCGGCAGGCGGACCGACCGCAAGCTATGCGGCGTATTCGCGGGACTATGTGATCGAGATGGAAGGCAAGCCCGACCTGCACGGGTCGGCCGATCCTGCCTTTCGCGGCGACCCGGCACGGCACAACCCGGAGGACTGGCTGGTCGCCGCCCTCTCCGCCTGCCACATGTTGAGCTATCTCGCGTTGTGCGCGCGCGGCGGGATCTCGGTCGTCGCCTACGAGGACGAGGCGACCGGCACGATGGCGCCGTCCGAAGGCCGGATCCGCTTCACGGAGGTGGTGCTGCGACCGAAGGTGGTGATCGATCCGGCGAACGACCTCGAGAAGGCAGTGCGGCTGCACGCCCAGGCCCATGCCGAATGCTTCATCGCGAACTCGGTGAACTTCCCCGTGCGCCACGACGCTTCGGTCACCCACGCGGCTCCCGCCGGCAATCGGCCGTGACCGTTCGGTCCACGATGTGATACAAGCGGCGTCCGGTTCAGGCAGCCGTCTTGGGTACGCCGAGCACCCTGAGTGCCGACAGTAGTGCTGGCGTCTGCGACTCCGTGACGCGTCGAAGCCGTTCGATCGCCTCCCGCAGTCGAACCGTGCTTTCGCCGCGGAAGACAATGTGGCTCGGCGAGATCATTTCGATATCGATACCACATTGCGTCACCGACAAAATCATCGGCCGCCCGAAATACCGGCGATATCTTAGCCAGTAGTCGTCCGCAGTATTGACGATGAACTTCCACCGCTGCGGCTCGAACGTCATGAGGGCCACGAGCCGATCGACGACGTACTCCTCCTCCTTGTTGGCCAAGAAGTTGTTCATCCGTTCCCCCCGGACCTTGCCCTTTCTTGAGCGCCAGCAATAATGCAGCACGCGACGGGACTTCACAACGCTCGCCCTATGGCTTCGATACTCTCCAACGATTTCCAGCCGGCGTCGCGGGCAGCGCCGCGCGGCCTTGGGCGCCTTTCGCGCCTTTCGGCGGTCGCGGCGCTTGTCATCGCGCTCGCGGCCTGCGCCGGCACGGACGGACCGCGCCGGGGCGCCTTCCCGGATTATCGGCTGCCCGAGCCCGCCGCGATGCCCGAGCCGATCGCCCAGCGCCCGGGCCGCGGCGCGTTGATCCTCCATGGCGGCGGTTATGCGGCGCGCCCCACCCTCGACCGGATCGTGGCAAGGGCGGGCCTCGCCCCGGCGCTTTGCGTGATCGACACGGCCTCGGAGGGCGACGGCGAATCGGGGCGCTTCTTCAGGGGCTATGAGGCCCTGAAGCTTCGCGCCATCACGATCGACGGCACCAATGCCGATGCGCCGGCAACGATCGAAGCCTTGCGGGGGTGCAGCGCCTACTTCTTCGGCGGCGGCGATCCGCAACGCTTGTCGGAGGCTTTCCGTCCGGGCGGCCGCGAGTCGGCGGCCCTCGCCACGATCCGCGAGAGGTTCGAGCGCCGGGGCGCCACCGTCGCCGGGTCCAGCGCCGGGGCGATGATCGCCGGCCCGGTGACCCTGTGCGAATGCGGTCAAAGCAGCAGCATCGCCGCCCTGCTCCAGGGGACGCTGTTCCAGGCGCCGGGCTTCGACTTCGTTGACGGTGTTCTGGTGGACGCCCATTTCTTCGCCCGCGGCCTCCTCGGCCGCCACCTCTATGCCCTGGCCCGGAACGGCGTCCGGATCGGCGTCGGGATCGACGAGGAGACCGCAGTGATCGTGCCGGGTGACGGCGACGGGGATGGCGCCCTCTGGGAGGTCGTGGGCAGCAGGGCCGTCGCCGTCATCGAGGCGCCGCCGGATGCCTCGACCGACGCGCTCCACGGCTTCACGCTCAGCCTGCTTTCGCCCGGCGACCGGTTCGATCCGTTGCGCGGCACCTTTGTCGTGGCACCCGAGCGCCGACCGATGCACATCGACGCGAGCGAGGCCAGGGCACAACCGATCGCGGCGAGCGACATCTTCGCCTCGAACCGCATTCCGGAGCTGCTGATCCGCCTCGTGCGAGGCCCGGCCACGGAGGCCGTCGGTACCGCCGCGCACCGCTCGATCCGCGTGACCTTCCGAGAGACCGACACGACCGAAGCCTATTTCGACGGCACGAACTACAGCATCCTGCGCGTATCGGCCGGCATCGAACGCGGCGGCGTATAACCCTGCTGGCAGGCGCCTGCGAGCTTTCCTCTGGAGGCGCCCGCCGCGCTATCCGGAGATGCGGAAGGACAGGACCTCGTAAGCGGACAAGCTGTGTTGATTGCGGCCACGAGGACGCCGTGACCGGCTCAGCCTTCCGTCCGCGTCGGGGCGCGAGGGTCCGATACCGACCTGGCGGCACGCCGATCTTGCCCGCGAACAAGCAAGTACACGCCACCCAGGCCCAGTACGGCCGCCGCCAATCCCAGCACCATGATCGGATCTGTCGTTCCCAGATCGATGAGCAGGAACTTGCGCACAAGCGCGAGCAGGGCGATCAGGATCATCGTCCTGACCCGTACGATGTTGTCCTCGCGCTGGAGCACACCCAGGAGCGAGTGGTTGAACTCGAGCGCGATCAGGACCGTCATGATCATGCCGAAGACTTCTTGGAATACCCTCTGTTCGACGGGCCCATCCAGCCCGAGCATGAGAAGAAGCCCGATCCGGAACGCCAGATGCGCGACAGCAGCGAGAATGACGGCCGCGATCAGCACCGTGAGAACAAGCGCCACGACCTGCTCGAAACGCTCGTAGGCGCTCAGCGTTCTCCACGCACGGCGGGTCTCCTGCAAAGGAAAGCGGTCGCGCTTCGGTGGGGCGGCTAGCCGCTGCTCGGCCGTGGGAACTTCATCGTGACGCTGTGCCTTTTGCATGACTGGTAAGCCGCCTCCGGAGTTCTCGTCTGTGCTCAGCCGGCCGTAGCCAGCGGGCGGCTGCAGGCCGGAGCGGCCCCTCACGTCCCCTACTCGGCCGCGGCGGACTGCCGGCCGTCGGCGCCGCGGCACCGGACACTCCGATCGCGCACCGGCCGCGCGAGCCGATGAAACCTTCGGGCCCATCGCGGACCCCTGCCGGCAGCCCTTCGGCGTCCCGCAGTCGCCGGGCATCGATCGCTAACGCGAGGCTAGCGAGATGGTTCCGGGCGCCGTGATGGGTCTTTCCGAGCACGGACGGCGCGCCGTGAAAGGCGTCATGAGCCATTCAGTGGCAACGGCCCCTCCCCACGCTTTCGAAGAGCGCATGGGCAGCCGGGCCGGCGGTCCCACGGCGCCGAACCCACGGCTTCGAAACCACAAGCGGCGGACCCCCACACCGATGAGCTCGCGGGGCCCGCCGCGGCGGCTCACTGGCTCGGCTGGGCAAACTTGTCGGCGATCTCGCCGGCCTTCTTCATTGCCTCCGAGGCCTCTTCCGCGGTCATGAGGACCGTCGTCCTGGTGGCGGAGAGGCCACGGCGGCCGAGGGCGACCAGCGAGCCTGCGGTGACGCTCGCATGGTCGGGCGCTTCGACCAGCAGGACGATGTCATACTCCCCGAAGGCGAAGAAGTACTGATGCAGCGTACCGCCGATCGCCTCGACGAGCTTGGCGGCGCTTTCGCGGCGATTGTGCGGCGTCGCCAGCAAGGCCTTGACGCCGTCCTGCGAAAGCTTCGCTTCGATGAGGTAGAAAGCCATTTGTCCACCCCCGTTGCATGATGCGCGAGCCGTCCGGGCGAACCCGGCGTTCTCTCGCTTTGGGGAGGCAGGTCGAGTCTCCGAAATCGGCGAACGCCATCTCGTGACGAGAAGACTCCGCCGATGCCAGACGAGTCTCCCGATGAGAGGACGAGTGTAGACCTGTTCGCGTCCGCCTGAAAGCGGGCCGTGGCCGCCGGTGCGTTCCTTTCGCGTGGATTCGCGCATACCGGTGCGCTAAGCTTCGCACATAGGAGATTGGCGTGGAACGCCGGCTCGCTGCAGTTCTCTGCACCGATGTGGTCGGCTACTCCCGGCTCATGGAGCTGGACGAGGCCGAGACGCTGGCGGCGCTGAAACGGCGCCGCAAGGACATCCTTGAGCCGCTCGTCCGCACGCATCACGGTCGCGTCATCAAGGTGATGGGGGACGGTGTCCTGGTCGAGTTTGCCAGCGCCGTCAATGCGGTCGCCTGCGCCATCGAGCTGCAGAGGCACATGGCGGCGGCCAACGCCGGCCTGCCGGAAGATCGCCGGATCGTCATGCGGATCGGCGTCAATCTCTGCGACGCGATCGTCGAAGGCAGCGATCTCTACGGCGAGGGCGTCAACGTCGCCGCCCGGCTGGAGGCACTGACCGAGCCCGGCGGCATCTCGATCTCCGGGGCCGCCTACGATCAGGTCAAGAACAAGATCGACGCCCGCTTCGAGGATCTTGGCCCGCAGACCCTGCGAAATCTTCGCGATCCGATCCGCGTCTATCGCGTCCTGCCCGGCGAGAGGCCACCCAGAGGTTCCGAACGACCACCCGGCACCGAGGTCAATCAGGATAAGCCGTCGGTTGCCGTGCTGCCCTTCGTCAACATGAGCGACGATCCGGAGCGGCTGTATTTCAGCGACGGCCTCACCGAAGATATCATTACCGGCCTCTCACGCTTCCGGCAGCTTCTCGTCATCGCCCGCAACTCGTCATTCCAGTATCGGGGGAAAGCCGTTGACGTGCGGCAGGTGGCTCGGGACCTGGGGGTCCGGTTCGTCGTCGAGGGCAGCGTTCGCACGGCCGGTACCCGGCTGCGTGTCACCGCGCAGCTGATCGACGCCGCGGCGGGCTGCCACATCTGGGCGGAGCGCTTCGACCGAGAGCTGACGGACATATTCGCCGTACAGGACGAGATTACGCGGACCATCGTCGCCAGTCTCGCGGGCCGGATTGAGGATGCCGACCGCCGGCGCGCATTGCGCAAGAACCCCGGCGACCTCTCCGCGTATGACCTCCTCCTTCAAGGCAGGCACTGCTTGGACCGGGGCTCGCAGCAGGATGTGCTGAAGGCGCGCGGACTCTTCGAGCGGGTCATCGCGCTGGATCCGGATTACGCCGCCGCATATGTCGCGCTTGCCGAGACGTATTTCTACGAAGCCGTATCCACTTGGGCGCCCTCACCCGAGGCCGCGGCTGAACGGCTGTTCCAACTCGCCCATGTGGCGGCGGGGCTGGACGATCAGGAGAGTCGCGCCCGCCTGTGCCTTGCCTGGGGGCACTGGCAGGTCGAGGGGAACTTCGAGATGGCAAAGGCCCAGATCGAGGAAGCGATCGCCCTCAACCCCAACGACTTGGACAATTATTGCCTGAAAGGCTTTCTCCTGACCTATACGGGCGAGCTCGAGGAAGGCATCTGGTGCACAAGCGAGGCGATCCGCCGAGCGCCCAACATGCCCGAGAAATGCCTGCATAGCCGCGTCATGGCCGAATACCTGCTGGGACGATACGAAGACGCCATCGCGACGTTTGGCCGAATGTCGCAGCCGCGCGCGGACCTCCTAGGGTGGCTGGCCGCCTGCTACGCCGAGCTGGGGCGCGACGGCGAGGCACGCGCGGCAGCGGCGAGGTTCCACGAGCGCGCCCGTGCCGAGCGTGCCGGACCTTCGGACGACGACGTCGAGGGCTGGAAGGCATACTGGGCGAAAGCATTTCCCGCGAGAGACCGGAGCAGCGTCGAGCGCCTGCTCGCCGGGCTGCGCAAGGCAGGTCTGCCGGTCTAACGCCGGATCGCGCCCTTGAGGCCACCACCCTTGCCGACGGGACCAAGACCACGCGCAAGGGCGGGGCGATCTTGCCGGGCCCGAGACGCTAGCCGAGGGCCGCGAGGAACCGCGCGATGCAGCGGTCGTGCCAGGCGGCGCGACCGCCGAGGCCGTGAAAGCCCACATGGCCCCCGCCTTTGGGAAGCAGCGGCGTGAGCTTCCGGTTTGCCGCCCAATCGAAGCCGAGATAGGCGTCGGCCGGGATCCAGGGATCGTTGAGCGCGTGAATCACCAGCGTCGGCACCCGGATATCCGGGAGGAAGTTCAAGGCCGCGCAACGGGCATAATAGTCGTCCGCGCCGGCGAACCCGTTGCAGGGCGCGACCACCCGGTCGTCGAACGCGTAGACGGTGCGGATCGCGGCAAAGCGGTCGGCGACGCCTGGGGCATCGGCCAGCGCCGCGAACTCCTCCTTCATCCGGGCGAGGATGTAGCGGTGATAGCCCCAGTTGCGCCGCGCCATCATCCGGAGCTGCGTCGCCTTGAGATCGATCGGCGCCGACACGCTGGCGGCGCCGAGCACGAGCGCGCGCCGCCCCTCCTCACCCAGATACTTCAGGAGCATGTTGCCGCCGAGCGAATAGCCGATCAGGAACAGGCCACGACGTGCCAACCGACCGTCCATCTGGCCGATTACCGCCCGCAGGTCCTCGCTTCTCCCGGCGTGGTAGCGGAAGCGGCATCGTGCGCGCGACCGCCCGGCCCCGCGGAGATTGAGGCGGAGGACCGGATAGCCCAGCGACAGGAAATGGCGGGCGCTGGCCAGCATGTAGTGGCTGTCCTCGCAGCCGGTCAGGCCGTGGATCAACACAACCAGCGGTCGCGGCGGCGCGGACTCGCGCGGCCGGTTCAGCACCGCCATCAGCGCGTCGCCGGAGCCATCGGTCATCGCGAACTCGATCCGCTGCGACGGATAGCCGTCCAGGCTCGGCCGCCGCCGGAGGAGATGGTTCCGCAGCGTCTGCAGATCGCCGCCCCACCAGGGCGGGCGCGGCCGGAACGGCGGGAATGACGGTACCGCCTTCATCGCCCCTGCCCCGCCTTCACCCGCCCAGCAGCCATCCCCGGACCACGGCAATCTGGTCCTCGGCCACCAGCGCCGGCGCGTGGCCGATGCCCGGGAAGGTCACCACCCTGGCCCGCGGACCGCGCCGCTCCATCTCCGCCGCCGTCTCGGCGGACAGCAGGTCGGACTCGGCCCCACGCAGCACCAGAACCGGGCAGCGGACCGCGTCCCAGACGCTCCACAGGTCCACATCCTGGACACCCTGCCTGAACGCCGCGCCGATCGCCGGATCATAGGCAAGGCCGAACCCGCCGTCCGGCAGGCGGCGGTGGCCGTGCTCGGCCAAATGCCGCCAAGCCGCGTCCGGCAGCGGGCCGAAGGGCGCGTGCACCCGGCGCAGATAGGCCTCGAGCGCCTCAAGCGTCTCGAACCGCGGGTCCTGGCCGACATAGCCCGCGATCCGCTCCAGTGCCGCCTTCGGCAGGAAGGGGCCGACGTCGTTCAGCACCAGGCGACGGATGGGCGTGTTGGGCTGCGCCGCCAGCATCATGCCGATGAGCCCGCCCATGGAGGTCCCGACCCAATCCACCTCCAGAACGTCGAGCCGGGCGATCAGCGCCGCCATGTCGGCCAGATACTGCGGATAGCCGTACCCCTCCGCCTGCGTCAGCCAATCGCTGCGGCCGCGCCCGACGACGTCGGGACAGACCACCCGGAAGGCATCGGCGAGCGCCGTCGCCAAGCGATCGAAGTCGCGGCCGTTGCGGGTGAGACCATGGGCGCAGACGAGGGTTCGTGGAGCCGCGCGTTCGCCCCACTCCACATAGGCGACGCGATGGAAACCGTGCGGACCCAGACCCAGAACGCTGCCGGTCCTCATCGACCGCCCCCGGAGACGGTGAAGGATCGGTCCGTTGTCATCACGCGTTTGCCCTCCGTACTCGCTTCGTCGCCGTCAAGAGTTCTTCCACGGCTCGTCGCCCTCATGATAGAGAAAAGATGCCGCCGGTCGGCGCGGCCTTGCGGGTCGAGTTTCGTCAGTATTACATACGGTCGAATCATGGCACCGTTTCCCTTCGCGCGGCCGGCCCTATGACGAGCCTGTCCGACACCTCTCTCGCACCGGACCACGATGCCGCCCTGCGGCGGCGCGGGCTGCTTCTGGTTGCTGCCGCGGCGGTCGTGTGGAGCAGCGGCGGGCTGATCGTCCGCTGCATCGAGGCCGAGGATCCCTGGACCGTCATCTTCTGGCGCTCCGTCTTCGCCGCCCTGTTCCTGTTCGGATTCGTCCTGCTGCGCGACCGTTGGCATGCCCTGGGTGTCTTCCGCCAGATGGGGCTGCCCGGCCTCGTCGTGGCCGTGTGCTTCACGATCGCCTCGACCTGCTTCGTGATCGCGCTCGAGCTCACCACGGTGGCGAATACGCTGATCATCCTCAGCACCGCGCCGCTGATCGCGGCCCTGATCGGCCGGGCCGTGCTGCGCGAGCCGGTGCGCCTCCGGACCTGGCTCGCCATGATGGCGGCACTCCTCGGCATTGCCATCATGGTGTCGGACTCCTTCGCCCGGGGCTCCCTGGCGGGCGACCTGATCGCCTTCGTGATCGCCGCCGCCTTCGCCCTCGCCATCGTGACGACGCGCCGCCACCGCGCGGTCCGCATGACACCGGCGACCTGCCTCGCCGCGGTCTTCGCCGGGTTGATCGCTTTGCCCGCGGCGGGCTCGCTGGCGGTTTCGACGCCCGACCTGGGCCTGCTGGTGCTGTTCGGCGCCGGCCAGCTCGGCGTCGGGCTGGTGCTGTTCACGGCCGGCGCGCGACTGGCTCCGGCCGCCGAGGCCGCCCTGATCTCGGTCCTGGAACCGATTCTCGGCCCGATCTGGGTCTGGGTGTTCCTCAGTGAGAACCCGACGCTCGCGGCGTTGATCGGCGGCGTGATCGTGCTTCTGGCGCTGATCGTCCACACCCTGCTCGATCTGCGGCAGACACGGCCAATCCCGCCCGCCGTTTAGGGAACGCCGAGATCCGCGCCGGCGGGCGTATCGCGGACGACCACCAGGGTTTCGGGATAGAAGCCGTTGAATCGGCTGGCCAGCGCGTTGCTGTAGGCACCGACGCGATCGATCTCGATCCAATCTCCCTCGCGCACATCCTCCGGGAGGTCGAAAGGCGCCGGCAGCACGTCGAGCGAATCGCAGGTCGGGCCGTTCAGGATGAAGGCGCGCGTCTGTGGCGCGGGCCGGCCGTTCAGGCGCACCAGCCGGGCGGGCAGCTTCAGCCCGGCCGTCACCATCTCGCTCAACGAGCCGTAGATGCCGTCGTTGATGTAGAGCTGGTCCCCCTTGCGGAGCTGGACCTGCACGACCAGCGAGACCCCGTCGGCGACGAGGGCACGCCCCGGCTCGCACATCAGCACGCAGTCGCGCCGGAGCTTCAGCTCCTTCACCCCGGCCTCGATCTCGGCGATGTAGTCCTCGAAGGGCGGCATGTTGGTACCGATGTAACGCGCCGGAAAGCCGCCGCCGACGTCGAGCACCTGGATCGGCAGCTTCGCCTTCTCCAGAACCTCGCCGACGATCCGCAGCGCCTGACGATAGGCGCCCGGCACGAGGCATTGCGAGCCGACGTGAAAGGCGAGGCCGACCTGGCAGCCGCGCGAGCGCGCCTCCCGCAGCAGGGCCGCGGCCTCGTCCTGGTCGGCGCCGAACTTCGCGGCCAGATGATAGAAGGTGCCCTCGATCGGTGGCGTCTTGAGGCGCACGACGATCGTCAGGCCCTCGCCGCCCCCCGCCTCGTCCAGCACCTTCGCCAGTTCCTCCGCATGGTCCACCACGAAGGTATCGATGCCGTAGACCCGATAGGCCGTATGGATCACCGCGCGCGCCTTCACCGGATGCATGAAATAGGCGCCGGCATCGGGGAAGCTTTCGCGCACCTGGGCGATCTCCGGCAGGGAGGCGGTGTCGAAATGGCGGATGCCGGCGTCGTACAGCGCCTGCAACACCCGCGGATGCGGGTTGCACTTGACGGCATAAAGGACCCGCCCCGGGAACAGGTCGAGAAAGCGCGTCGCCGCCTTCCGCAGCACGTCGGGCCGCATGCAGTAGACTGGATAGCTGGGCTTGAGCGCGGCGACCATCGACCGCACGTCGGGAAACTGCGCTTCCATCACCCCTCCCGCATCTGGGCCGAATCCCCGGCCGCCTTCTATCGCAGCCTGCCCCCCGTGTCACCTGCGAAGGACCCGGCACCCTCCGTGAACCGCCGCCACCTCGCGCGTTTCCCCCATGCCGTCCTTCGGATGAAGGCCGCTCGGCCGTTTGGGGGTGAAACGCCGCCACCCGATCCATCCAAGACAGATGCCGGGCCATTGGCTCTGTGGCATAGACGCGTGCACAAGCTCAGGTCCAAGGAGATACTCATGCCGGACACCGTCGAACTGCAGGCCGGATCCCAGCGATGAGCGTCGCTTCAAAAAGCGTGGGCGAGCCCCAGTCGAACGGCCGGGCGATTCTGACCATGTGTACCGGCATCGTCTGCCTCGTCTTGAACGATGCCATGGCCAAATGGCTCACCGCCCATTATGACCCGCTGCAGATCATCTTCCTGCGGAACCTCCTGGCCTTGCCGATGATCGCCGCCATCGTGCTCTCGATCGGCGGCCGTCCGGCGCTGCGAACGCGACACTTCCGGCTCCATGCGTTGCGCGGGCTTCTCATGGTCGGCGCGGCCTACACCTTCTTCCGCGGACTCGAAATCCTGCCGCTTGCGGAGGCTACGTCCCTGGTCTTCGCCGCACCGATGTTCATCACCGCGCTTTCGGTGCCCCTTCTGGGTGAGCGGGTCGGCTGGCGGCGCTGGATGGCGGTGATCGTCGGCTTCGCCGGCGTTCTGATAATCGTGCGCCCCGGCGCGGCGGCATTCCAGCCCGCCTCCCTGTTCGTGGTCGCGACGGCGGCCTTCTATGCCGTTCTCATGATCAGCGCCCGGTGGATCGGTCGGGACGAGAACGTCTGGACGATGATGTTCTACGTCGCCCTCTTCCCGATGCTGTTCAGCGGCCTCGCCATGCCCTTCCAATGGGAGACGATGCATCCGTCTCACCTGCCGCTCTGTCTCGGGATGGCGGTGTTCGGAACCCTGGGGGTGACGCTCATGGGCCACGCCTTCCGCTTGGGTCCGGCCGCGATCGTCGCGCCCTTTGATTACACGGCGCTCGTCTGGGCCAGCCTGTTCGGATGGCTGATCTGGGGCGAGGTCCCGGACGCCTGGACCTATGCCGGCGCCGCGGTGATCATCGCGAGCGGCATCTACATCGTAATCCGGGAAACCAGAATGAAGACGTGACCTCTGACGGCCGATCCTCGCATCCGCCGTCAGGAGCGGCCGAGCAGGCTCTTCACGGAGCTCGAGATCGCGACCTTGCCCTGGGCCGAGTAGGCTTCGTGATTGTCCTCGATCTCGCTCAGCTTGTAGAGGTAGTTGACCATCAGGCCGGCTGACTGCCGCATGCCCTTGGGCGAGGTGTCGGCAAGCCAGTTGATCCGCTCGACCCGCGCCCCGTTGGCCAGATGGAAACGGGCGACGGGATCGAGGGGCTTGCCGCTCTCCTCCTTCTCGCGCACGAGGTAGCGCGCGGCGAGCCGGCAGAGAGGCGCCTCCAGCGCCTCGGCGATCACCTGGTCCTTGTGCCAGTCGGGATTCGCCAGCAGCGCCTTGAGCCCGCCCTTGGCGCCGCGTGAGGAGTCGATTGCCCGCAGTTCGGCCCGTTCGGCCGGCATCAGCAGGTTCGGGTCGCCGTCGGCCAGCCGGCGCTCGAGCCATCGGCGGAAACCGGGAATGGGCGACAGCGTCGCGAAGGTCTTCAGCCGCGGCAGCTCGCGCGACAGGTCGTCAACCACCTGCTTGATGAGGAAGTTGCCGAAGCTGATGCCGCGCAGTCCCTTCTGCGTGTTCGAGATCGAGTAGAAGATCGCGCTGTCCGCAGCCTGCGGGTCCTCGCGCGGGGCCTTTTCGTCGAGCAGCCGCTGTATGTTCCCCGCCATGCCGCTGACGAGCGCGACCTCGACGAAGATGAGGGGTTCGTTCGGCATCCGCGGGTGGAAGAAGGCATAGCACCGCCGGTCCGGTTCGAGCCGGTTCTTGAGGTCGTCCCACGAACGGATCTCGTGCACCGCCTCATAGGCAATCAACTTTTCGAGCAGCGAGGCGGGCGCGTCCCAGGTGATCCGCTTGAGGTCCAGCAGGCCGATGTCGAACCAGGAGGAGAACAGGGTCTGCAGGTCTTTGTCGAGAGCGATCAGAGACCGGTTCGCCGGTAAGTGCGACAGGAGTTCCGCCCGGAGATCGACCAGAAACTTGAAGCCGTCGGGAAGCGCGGTGAGCTGCTTGAGCAGCCGCAGACGCGGCGACATCAGCACGTCGCGCAGGGCGATCTCCGCTTCCGTCGCCGCCGTTGGATTGTCCGCTTTCTGGTACGCCTCGATGGCGGCGTCGATGCGCCGGCGATCGGTCGAGAGGTCTTGCGCCAGGATTTCCAGGAACCGCTTGCGGCCGGTCGGGGACAGCGCAAGGAAACAGCGGCCGAGCTCCGCCGCGCGGGCCCGCGCCGACACCTCGCCGCCGCGATTCTCCAGGCATTCGGCGATGTGCCGGCGCAAGCGCTGGATGTCGTCGTCCGGAAGGTCCGGGCGCGTATGGACGATCGAGGACCGGCTGCGCGCGGCGATGTCGCGCCAGGCGTTCCACAGGTTCTGGACGGTGCGATCGAAGAAAGAACTCGGCGGAACGACGTCGTTCATACTCGACCCTTCAGCCCAACCTCAGAAACCCGGCCCCATCAGATACTCCGGAAGCCAGGTCGCGATCTCCGGAAAGACGCACAGAAGGACGATCCCGACCACCATGCACAGCATGAAGGGCAGCGCCCCCCAAAGGATCGTCTGCAACCGGATGTCCGGCGCGATCCCGTTGATGACATAGAGATTGAGGCCCACCGGCGGCGTTATCAACCCGATCTCCATATTTATGGTCAGGACGATCGCAAACCAGATCGGATCGAAGCCGGCATTCAGGATGATGGGCATCAGGGTCGGCGCCGTCATCAGGATGATCGCCGCCGGCGGCAGGAAGAAACCGCAGACCAGCAGGAAGATGTTGACCCAGAACATCAGCACCCAACGGTTCACCTCCAGGGCTGCGATCCACTCCGCCAGAGACTGGGCGACGTAGAGGCTGGACAGCATGTAGCTGAACAGCACCGAGGTACCGATGATCATCAGGATCATCACGGATTCGCGCATGCTGTCTCGGAGGATCCGCCACAGGCCTTCCGGCCGCCACATGCGGTAGATGACCATCACCATCACGATGCAGAGCAGGGCGCCGACGCCAGCGGCCTCGGACGGCGTGGCGACGCCGCCGTAGAGGACGTAGAGCACGCCGGCAACGATCGCGAGAAACGGCAGCACTCGTGGCAGGATGGTGAAGCGCTGGCGCCAGGAATAGCGCGTGTTCGGGTCGACGAAGCGGCGCCCCGAATACCAGGTGATTAAGATTGACCAGGCGACGAACAGCGCCGTCAGCATGAGTCCCGGGAGAAGCCCCGCGATGAACAACCGGGCGATCGAGGTCTCCGTTACGACCCCGTAAAGGATCAGGGTCACGCTCGGCGGAATCAGGATCCCCAGCGTGCCCCCGGCGGCGATCGCGCCGGTGGCCAAGTCAGGGGGATAACCGCGCCGGCGCATCTCCGGAATGCCCATCTTGCCGATGGCGGCGCAGGTCGCCGGCGACGATCCGCTGAGCGCCGCGAAGATGGCGCAGGCCCCGAGATTGGAGACGAGCAGTCCGGCGGGAACCCGATAGAGCCAGCGCTCCAGCGCTTCGTAGAGATCGCTGCCGGCCCGCGACGAGGCCACCGCTGCCCCCATCAGGATGAACATCGGGATCGAGACGAGCGTGAAATCCTCGAGCGAGGAATAGAAGGTCTCTGCGACGAACTGAAGGCTGCCGTAGCCGTCGAAGATCAGCAGGAACCCGATCGAGACGATGCCGAGCGCGAAGGCCACCGGCGCACCGGACATCAGAATGAGAATGGTGACGGCGCAAACGATCGCCCCGATGGCAAGCGGACTCACGGGTTTTCCTCCGGATGAATGCCGAACGGCGGCTCGCGACCGAGGATCAGACTGGCGATGTCAGCGACGTATTGCAGCGTCAGCAGGCCGATGCCCACCGGCATGGCGGCATAGGGAATCCACAGCGGGACCGCCCAGATCGTGCCCGACCGCCAGCCCAGGGAATACGCCTCGTACCACAGTACGGCCGCGCGCCAAGTGATCACGAAACAGAACAGGAACGATATCACCGCCGCGAACAGGGCCAGGGCGAAACGGGCGCGTCCGCCGAGATAGATCGGCAGCAGGTCGACGTTCACGTGGCCGCGCGTGAGCAGGACATAGGGGCTGCCGATGAAGGTCGCGGCGATCAGGGAATAGGTGACGAACTCGGTCTGCCACGCCGTCGATTGACCGAGGACGTAGCGCATGAAGACCATCTGGCAGACGACGAGGACTGCGGCGGCAATCAGCCCGGCAGCGGCGACGCCGCTCAGCCGCGACAGACCGGCCACCACGGTGATGAAGGCGGTCATCCCCAAATTTTCCTTATCGGGAACCGGAAATTCGCCCCTCGGTTCCGGCGCTCTCCCGGCCTGGAATGAGGCGACATCAGGCAATGCCTCATGGCGAGCTTGTCGGACCACGAGCGGCGTCCAAGCGCGCTTGCCGAAACGAGACGCTCGATCAAGCGCATCCGAACAATTGGCACGATCGAAGGTGTAAGGGTACCAAAGGCGGGTCGCCGGGAGGAGCCTCCCAGCGACCGCCCATCGGGTTCTGCGTCCGCTACTCGACGGCCAGAGCCATGTCGAGCAGCTCGCGCCCACCCGGCACCTTCTCGGCGAAGCTCTTGTAGGAGGAGTTCGCGGCAACGTCGCGCCACATCTGCGCCTGCTCGGCGGTCATCGTCACGACCTCGACGCCGGCCTTTTCAAAGACCTCGATCATGTTCGCGTCGGACTCCTTCGCGGCCTGATAGGCAAACTCCTCGGCCTTGGCGGCTGCCGCCATGATAGCCTTCTGCTGCTCTTCGTTGAGGCGCTCGAAGCTCCGCTTCGACATCAGGATCGGCTCATACATGAACCATAGGGCGTTTTCGCCCGGCGCGGTGATGCACTTCACCTGCTCGTAAAGCCGATAGGACACGAAGCTTTCCGAGCTCGTGTTCGTGGCGTCGAGCACGCCGGTCTGCATGCCGGTGTAGATCTCGGAACTCGGCATCGAGGCGATCGAGGCGCCGGCTGCCGCCAGCATTTCCTCGAACGCGGCGCCCGCTGCCCGGGTCACCTGTCCTTTGATGTCGTCGGGCTCGAGAATGCAGTTCTGCTTCGAGGCGAATCCGCCGGCGAGCCAAGTGTCGGCCAGGACGATGACGCCGGCCTCTTCCATGATCTTCTTAATCTCCTGCATGAAGGGCGAGTCGTTCAGGCGGCGCGCATGTTCATGGTTCTTCACGAGACCCGGCATCAGCGTGATGTGGAACTGCGGGTGCTTGCCGCCTGCGTAGTCCAGCGGAAAGGCGGTGATGTCAAGCTGGCCCTTGATCATCGCGTTCCACTGGTCCGTCGGCTTGAAGAGGGACGCGCCCGGAAAGACCCGGATCTCAAGCCCGACATCGGCGGAGTTCACCTCCCACGCGATGATCTGCACCATTTCGTCGCGCATGTCGCCGGTGCCGCCGGGCCACTGATGCGACGCCTTGAGCTGGATCGTCTGCGCCGCCGCTCCGCTCGCCAGACCGATGCCGAGCAGAGCCGCAGCCGCAACGGTTTGCAGAAGCCGTTTCATTGTAGGTTTCCTCCCTCGTTGTTGCGGTCGGTAGTTGTTGTGCTTCGGAATGCAGCTGGTGTCAGACCGCCGTGGCGGAAGCTTAGGAGAAAAGCTGGAACCCGTCCAGAATGCGGTATGCAGTATCGGCGATTTTGCATACAATTATTAAGACCCGTCCGAACTCGGATCGGTGAGAGGTGAAAAAGCATTGAAACGGCATGGCGTTCGCCCTTTCCCCTTGCGGGAGAAGGGAGCGGGACAGTAGGGCAATGCGCGGATCGCCGCAGAAGCGCGCCGACCGGTTGCGGCGCGAGATCGAACGGGAGATCCTATCGGGTGCGCTCGCCCCGGGAGACCGCCTCGACGAGAAGTCGCTGGCGGATCGGTTCGCGGTATCGCGGACGCCGGTGCGCGAGGCGCTCTCCGGTCTCGCCGCTTCCGGCCTCGTCGAGCTGCGGCCGCATCAGGGGGCGGTCGTCGCCCGTCTCACCATCCCGCGAATGATCGAGATGTTCGAGGTGATGGCAGAGCTGGAAGGCTTGTGCGCGCGCCTCGCCAGCCGGCGCATGACGGCCGAGGAACGCGCAGAGCTGCAGCGCATCCATGCCGAGTGCGGCGACGCGGCACGGGCCGGCGACGACCCGGACGCCTATTACGTCCTGAACAAGCAATTCCACGAAACGATCTACGCCGGCAGCCACAACGGATTTCTGGAAGAGACGACGCGATCGATCCGGAACCGCCTGTCCCCCTACCGCCGCCACCAGCTCCACCTGAGCGGCCGGGTGCGCAACTCACACACCGAGCACGGGGCGGTGGTGGACGCGATCCTCCGCGGCGACGCGGACGCAGCCGATGAGCTGATGCGCCGCCACATTGCGGTCCAGGGCGATACCTTCGCCGACTTCCTCTCTGCCCTGCCCGCAGCCTATTCGGAGCGCGCGACCGGTTAGCGGGCCTTTGCACCTCCATTACGACGCCGGTCCGATGTCTTCGCTCCCCACGGCGAGCCCCGACCGCGTCGGGCAGGTTGTCGCGGCACGCGGCCTGTGACATGGTCCACCGCAGGATGGGCGGTTTCATGAGCTTCACCGGCCGGCCGAACGGCTTCCGGAACGTCGAAGCGCAGTGGCGATGAGGTGGATTCCCTGGATCCGGCGCGGCGCGCTGGCGGCTGCGGTCTTGCTGCTGCTTGCGGCCGGAGGCGGCTATCTGTGGCTGCGGACATCGCTGCCGCAGACGGAGGGAACCCTGGACCTTCCCGGCCTCGCCGCGCCGGTGGAGCTGCGCCGGGACGCGCACGGCCTCGTCCGGATCCGCGCGGAGAACGAGGCGGACGCCTACTTTGCCCTCGGCTTCGCCCACGCCCAGGACCGGCTGTTCCAGATGGACATCATGCGCCGGCTGGGGGCCGGTCGCCTTTCGGAAGTTTTCGGTGCCAGGGCTATCGAGGCCGACCGCACCATGCGGACCTTAGGGCTCTACCGCGCCGCCGAGGCCAACCTCCCACGGCTTGCTCCGGAGGTACGGGCGGCGCTCGATGCCTACAGCGCCGGCGTCAATGCCTTCCTTCAAACGCGGCGCGGGTCGCTGCCGCCGGAATTCGTCCTGTTGTTCTATCGCCCGGAGCCCTGGCGGCCGGCGGACTCCCTCGTCTGGGGCCGTCTCATGGCCTTCCATCTGAGCGGCAACTGGCGGGAGGAGTTGCTCCGTGCCCGGCTTTCGCAACGGCTCAAGCCAGACCAGCTCGACTTTCTCTGGCCCGCCATGCCCGACGACGACGGCCGGATCGAAGCCTCGGTCGTCGACCCATCCGTCCTCGACCGGATGGCGGCGGCGCTCGCCGTCCTGCCGCGATCGTACGGGGCCTCGAACAACTGGGCCGTAAGCGGGGCGCTGACCGCGACCGGAAAGCCCTTGCTGGCGAACGACCCCCATCTCGCGTTCGGAGCGCCGATCCAGTGGTACCTGGCGCGGATCGAGACCCCCACCCTGTCGGTGACCGGGGCGACCGCGCCCGGCGTGCCCTTCACGCTGATCGGCCACAATGGACGCGTCGCCTGGGGCTTCACCACGACCCACAGCGACACCCAGGACCTGTTCGTCGAGCGGCTCGTGCCCGACGACCCCTCCCGCTACCTGACGCCGACCGGCAGCGAGCCGTTCGCGACCCGCGAGGAAACGATCCGCGTGCGCGGCGGCGAGGACATCGCCCTTACGGTGCGCGCGACGCGCCACGGTCCGGTGGTTTCGGACATCGGCATGGCCCCCGACGGCATGGCCGGACGGGACCAAGTGGTGGCCCTCGCTTGGCCGGGCCTGCGCACCGACGATCTCACCGCGGAGGCGATCTATCGAATGAACCGCGCCGGCGACGCAGCCGCCTTCCGCGCCGCGCTGCGCGACTTCCACAGCCCGCAGCAGAACATCCTCTACGCCGACCGCGAGGGCAGCATCGGCTTCGTCGCGGCGGGACGCGTTCCGGTCCGCAAGTCCCTGATGGCCGGCAGCCAGATGCCGGCGCCCGGCTGGACCGGAGGGTACGACTGGACCGGGTACCTGCCCTTCGAGGCGCTGCCGCAGGCCGTCGATCCACCATCCGGATGGCTGGCAACCGCCAACAACAACGTGACTCCGTCCGGCTATCGGCATTTCATCGCCGCGCGGTGGGAGGAACCCTATCGCATCCAGCGGATCGTCGAGCTGCTCGACGGGGCAACCGGCCTGACCGGCGATCGCATGGCGGCAATGCAGCTCGACATCCTTTCGCCCGCCGCTCGCGACCTTCTCCCGCCGATGCTGGCGGCTGCCCGGGCCGGCGGCTCGGCCCCGCGGGCGATGCTCGACCTGCTGGAGCGATGGGACTATCGGGCGGCGCGGGACCGGCCGGAGCCGCTGATCTTTCTCACCTGGCAGCGCGAGGCGGCCCGGAGGATCTTCGCCGACGAGATGGGCCCCCTCTTCTTCGAATACTGGTCCTGGAACCTCGACCAGGTGGCGTCCGTGCTGAGCGCAGACGATCCGGCCGCGGCTGCCTGGTGCGACGACGTCGAAACCATCGGAAGCATCGAGACCTGCGCGGAGCAGTTCGCGGCGGCGCTTGACGACGCCCGGTCAATCCTCGCGGCAGCCTATGGCGAGAACCCCGCAGAATGGCGCTGGGGCGCGGCCCATCGGGCGTTTTTCCGGCACCCGCTCTTCGACCGGATCCCGGTGCTCGGCAACTGGCTGGCGGTCCCGCGGGTCGAGACCGACGGCGACAACTACACGCTGAACCGGGGCACACCGCAAATCCCGCCCGAGGGCGTCCTCTTCCCGCATGTCCATGGCTCGGGCCTGCGAGCAGTTTTCGACCTCGCCGACCTCGACCGGTCGCGGTTCATCATCGCCGGCGGCCAGTCGGGCAACCCCTTCTCGCCACACTACGCGGACCTGGTCCGGCCGTGGCGCGACGGCGAGCTGGTGACTCTGGCGGGCGAGGCGGACCGCGTCCTGACGCTGCGACCGGCCGCGCCCTGACCCTACGGCGCCGCCGGCGTGCCGACGGTCCGGCCGTTGCCGCCGCTCGGTCTTTGCCTGCATTTGCGTTATCCTCCGGGCCGATTTGGTCGCTGGCGATTGAGAAGGCGGCGCTCCGCGCCAAGAGCGACCCCGCGGGCGCGAGAAGATCGGCCTCATGCGGGGCGGTCCGCGACGCAACGGGCGTCGGGGATTCCGTAAGACCGAAGGGAGCTCAGCGATGACGATGGTGACGATCGACGAGATTCGAGCGGCGGCGGAGACGATCGCCGGTGAGGTCGTCCGCACGCCGGCGCTGCGCTCCCGCCGCCTCGCGGAAGCGACCGGCGCGGCCGATGTCGTGCTGAAGCTGGAGAACATGCAGTTCACCGGCTCGTTCAAGGACCGCGGCGCACTGAACAAGCTGAAAAGCCTGACCCCGGAGGAAGCGCGGGCCGGGGTGATCGCCATGTCGGCCGGCAACCACGCGCAGGGCGTCGCCTACCATGCGCAGCGGCTCGGCATTCCCGCGACCATCGTCATGCCGCAGGGGACGCCCTTCACCAAGGTCGAGCGGACGCGCAGCTTCGGCGCCCGCGTCCTGCTGCAGGGCGACGGCATCGACGCGGCGGCGGTATTCGCCCGCGACCTCGCCAAGAGCGAGGGGCTTTGCTTCGTTCACCCCTATGACGACCCGAAGATCATCGCCGGCCAGGGCACCATCGGGCTCGAACTCATCGCCGACGCGCCGGATCTGGACACCCTGGTCGTGCCGATCGGCGGCGGCGGCCTCATCGCTGGAATTGCGATCGCCGCCAAGGCGTTGAAGCCGGACATCGAGATTTTCGGCGTCGAATGCGCCCTCTACCCCTCGATGCACCACGCCATTCGCGGCTTGCCCCCGGCCAGTGGCGGCCAGACGCTGGCCGAGGGCATCGCCGTGAAGTCACCCGGCGTGATCACCAAGGCAATCATCGAGCGGCTGGTCACGGACATCCTTCTGGTCGGGGAGGACCCTCTGGAGCAGGCGGTTCAGATGCTGGTCGAGCGCCAGAAGATCGTGGCCGAAGGCGCCGGCGGCGCAGGCTTGGCGGCGCTCATCGCCGACCCGGCCCGCTTTGCCGGACGGCGCGTCGGCATCGTCATCTGCGGCGGCAACATCGATTCCCGCATGCTGGCGCAGGTGCTGATGCGCGGCCTCGTGCGCGATAGCCGGGTGGTGACGCTGCGGATCGAGATCACGGACGCGCCCGGCGTGCTCGCGAACCTCGCGCGGCTCATCGGCGACACCGGCGGGAACATCATCGAGATCCACCACCAGCGCATGTTCTACGACCTGCCGGTCAAGAAGGCCGACGTCGACGCGGTGGTCGAAACCCGCAACGCCGACCACGTCCGCGAGATCGTCACCGCCCTGACCGAGGGCGGCTTCCCGACGAGACTGATGAGCAGCCGGTCGGTGGATCTGCCGGCCTGATTTGAAAGGTGCGGCGCGTTAACCAAGCTTGCGCCGCGGCGGGCGAACGCGCAAGGTGGGTGGCAACGTCTCCTATGCCGGAGAGGTTGCCTCATGCCCGCCGCCAGCAACGTCCTCGAGATGATCGGCAGCACCCCGATGGTCGAGGTGACGCGACTCGACACCGGTCCCTGCCGCCTGTTCCTCAAGCTGGAATCCCAGAACCCCGGCGGCTCCATCAAGGACCGCATCGCGCTGTCGATGGTCGAGGCGGCGGAGCGCGAGGGGCGGATTCGACCGGGCGGCACTCTGATCGAGGCGACGGCGGGCAACACCGGCCTCGGCCTTGCGCTGGTCGCGGCGCAGAAGGGCTATCGGCTTATCCTCGTTATCCCGGACAAGATGGCGCAGGAGAAGATCCATCACCTGCGCGCGTTCGGTGCCGAGATCCGGATGACCCGCTCCGACGTCGGCAAGGGACATCCGGACTACTATCAGGACGTCGCCGAACGGCTGTCCAAGGGAATCAGAAACGCGTTCTATGTCAATCAGTTCGCCAACCCGGCGAACCCCGAGGCGCATGAGGAGACGACCGGGCCGGAGATCTGGGAGCAAATGGACCACGACCTCGACGCGGTGGTCTGCGGCGTCGGTTCGGGCGGGACCCTGACCGGGCTCGGCCGGTTCTTCGCGCGCACCGCGCCGCAGGTCCGGATGGTGCTCGCGGACCCGCGCGGCTCGGTGCTTGCCGGCGTGGTGCAGACCGGCCAATTGGGCGAGGCGGGTTCCTGGCTCGTCGAGGGTATCGGCGAAGATTTCGTCCCGCCCAACTGCGACCTCTCCTTCGTCTCCCAAGCAATCACCGTGGGTGACGGCGAGAGCTTCCACACCGCCCGCGAACTGCTGCGGCGCGAGGGCGTGCTCGCCGGCTCGTCCTCGGGCACGCTGGTCGCGGCGGCGCTGCACTACTGCCGGGCGCAGCCGGCGCCGAAGCGCGTCGTCACCTTCGTCTGCGACAGTGGCAACAAGTACCTGTCGAAGATGTTCAACGACTATTGGATGCTCGACCAGGGCTTCCTCGAACGTAAGCGCTACGGCGACCTGCGCGACCTGATCGCGCGGCGCCACGCGGAGCGTGCGACGATCACCGTCGCGCCCGAGGATACGCTGCTGACGGCCTATGGGCGCATGCGGCTCTACGAGGTCTCGCAGCTGCCGGTCATGGTCGACCGAAGGGTCGTCGGCATCGTCGACGAATCGGATGTCCTGCTCGCCGTCTACGGCCATGAGGATCGGTTCCGCGACAAGGTCGAGAGCGCCATGACGCGCAAGCTGGAGACGATCGAGGCGACGGCCCCGCTCGCCGACCTGCTGCCGATCTTCGGCCGCGACCACGTCGCGATCGTCATGGAGGGCAGCGAGTTCCTCGGCCTCATCACGCGCATCGACCTCCTGAACCATCTGCGCCGCAGCCTGCGATGAGGTCCGGCGCCCCCGCAACCCGAGCCGAGGCCCGAAACGCATGACCGACCCGATTCCGCCCCAAGGGGCTTCTCTCGATGGGCCCCCGTCCAACGAACCGGTGGGCAACCGTCGCGGCTTCGCAACGCGCAGCATCCATGCCGGCCAGTCGCCGGATCCGGCCACGGGTGCCGTCATGACGCCGATCTACGCCACCTCGACCTATGTCCAGGAGAGCCCGGGCGTCCATAAGGGCTACGAGTACGCGCGCAGCCAGAACCCCACGCGCATGGCCTTCGAGCGCTGCGTCGCCGACCTGGAGAGCGGCACGGCCGGATTCGCCTTCGCGTCCGGCATGGCGGCGACGGCGACGACCCTCGAATGCCTCGATGCGGGCTCCCACGTGATCGCCGTGGACGATCTCTACGGCGGCAGCTATCGCCTGTTCGAACGGGTGCGGCGGCGCTCCGCCGGCCTCAGCTTCAGCTTCCTTGACCTTTCCGACCGCACGGCGGTCGAGGCGGCCATCCGGCCGGAGACGCGGATGATCTGGGTCGAGACTCCGACCAACCCGCTCCTCAGGCTGATCGACCTGGAGGCGATCGCGGAGCTGGGCCGGAGGCGAGGCCTTATCACAGTCGCCGACAACACCTTCGCCACGCCCTGGGTGCAGCGGCCGCTCGAGCGGGGCTTCGATCTCGTCGCGCATTCCGCCACGAAGTACCTGAACGGCCATTCCGATATGGTCGGCGGCGTCGTCGTGGTGGGCGAGAACGCGGAGCTGCGCGAGCGGCTCGCCTTCCTGCAGAACGCGGTCGGCGCCATCGCCGGGCCCTTCGACAGCTTCCTCGCCCTGCGCGGCCTGAAGACGCTTGCGCTGCGGATGGAGCGGCATTGCCGAAACGCCGCCGCCGTCGCCGCCTGGCTCGAGGCGCATCCGGCCGTCGAGCGCGTCCATTACCCCGGACTCCCCAGCCATCCCCGGCACGATCTCGCGCGGCGTCAGATGCACGGCTTCGGCGGTATGGTGACCGCGGTGCTGAAGGGCGGGCTGCCGGCGGCGCGCCGCTTCCTCGAACGCTGCCGGATCTTTGCCCTCGCGGAAAGCCTTGGCGGCGTCGAGAGCCTGATCGAGCACCCGGCGATCATGACCCACGCTTCGCTGCCCGGCGAAAAGCGCGCCGCGCTCGGAATAGGCGACGGTCTGGTGCGGCTGTCGGTCGGCGTGGAGGACGAGGCAGACCTGATCTCCGATCTGCGGCAGGCGCTCGCCGGTCCGGCCGATTGACCCCGACACCGGCCCCTATCGCGCCTTTACCCTAACCGGGCAAAGGCATTCCGGCATTGCCGACCGATTATGCGCGAAAACCCTCGCGGATTTTCGCCGATTTGCCTCCTGAAACCCAAATTTAACCGGAATGGGCGAGGGTTACCGGACCGCTTCGGAGTTGAGGGACGAGGTTCGGCGTATGCTGGTCATCGTGGGCGCCGTGGTCGTGGTCGCGTCTGTACTCGGCGGCTACGCGGCGATGGGCGGCCACTTGGCCGTACTCGCCCAGCCCTTTGAACTCGTCATCATCGCCGGCGCGGCGTTCGGCGCCTTCGTCATCGCCAACCCGAGAATCGTCCTGGTCCGGGCCGGCAAGGGAATCGTCCGGATTCTCAAGGGGCCACGCTACGACAAGCAGAGCTATGTCGAGCTGCTGAGCCTGCTCTACCAGATTTTCAAGCTGGCCAAGACCAAGGGCATGCTGGCCCTCGAAAGCCATGTCGAGAACCCGGCGGAAAGCTCGTTGTTCCAGCAGTTTCCCAGCGTCACGGAGAACGCGGCGGCGATGACCTTCCTGTGCGACTACCTGCGGATGCTGACGCTCGGCACCGAAAACCCGCACGAGGTCGAGGCGCTCATCGACGAGGAGCTGGAGACCCGTCACGCCGAGCACAACCAGGTTTCCTCGGCCATCCAAACGGTCGCGGACGGTCTGCCCGCGCTCGGCATCGTCGCGGCCGTGCTCGGCGTCATCAAGACCATGGGCGCGATCACCGAGCCGCCGGAGGTCCTGGGCCGGCTGATCGGCGGGGCCCTCGTCGGGACCTTCCTCGGCGTGTTCCTCGCCTACGGCTTTGTCGGGCCGATCGCCCACGCCATCAGGGCCCTCGACAATGCCGAAATGAAGTATCTGCAATGCATCCGCGCCGGGCTCCTCGCCCATATGCAGGGCTATCCGCCGGCCGTATCTGTCGAGTTCGCGCGCAAGGCGCTGCTGGAGCTCGACCGGCCGACCTTCTACGAGGTGGAAGAAGCCGTCCAGGCGCTGCCGCCGGTGTAAAGGGCCCGGCCGTTGTCGAACAACGAACGCCCCATCGTCATCAAGAAGATCAAGAAGAGCCACGTGGGCCACCATCACGGCGGGGCCTGGAAGGTCGCCTATGCCGACTTCGTGACCGCCATGATGGCCTTCTTCCTCCTGTTGTGGCTGCTCAGCGCCACGACCGAGGAACAGCGAAAGGGCATCGCCAACTACTTCGCGCCCAACCTCGTCTCGGATACCACCGCCGGCAGCGACGGCGTCCTGGGCGGCCGGACGATCACGAGCGACGGCGCCATGACCTCGAACGCCGCCCTCCCCACCATCACCCTCGATCTCGTCAGGCCCGGCTGGAACGCGGGCGAGATGGCCGGCGGGATCAGGCCGGACGACCTCAGCGAGGAGGCCGCGGAAGCGTTGCTCGCCGAATGGGAGGAAGAGCGATTCCGCGAGGCGGAGTTCGCCCTGCGTCAGGCAATCCAGGACCTCCCCGAGTTGCAGCCGCTCGCCGACAACCTCATCGTCGACCGCACGCCGGAGGGCATGCGGATCCAGATCGTCGATCGGGAGAGGCTGTCGATGTTTCCGCTCGGCAGCGCCGAAATGCTGGAGCACACCAAGCGGCTCATGATCCTGGTCGCCGAGGCGGTGCGTCAGCTACCGAACAAGATCGCGATCACCGGACATACCGACGCCACCCCCTATGCGCCCGGCCGCGGATTCAGCAACTGGGAGCTGTCGACCGCCCGGGCGAATGCGAGCCGGCGTGCCCTCATCGCCGCCGGTCTGCCGGAAGACCGTATCGCCTCCGTCATCGGCAAGGCCGATCAGGAGCCGCTGATAAAGGAGGATCCGGCCTCTCCCCGAAACCGCCGCATCAGCATCGTCCTGCTCCACGAGGCTCCGGACCGGGCGTCGGAATGACATCGTCCTCCCCGGTCGAGAGGCCGCTGGCCCGGCTCCGAGTCTTGCGGCGTCGCCCGGCGGTGCCTATGTCGAACCAGAAGCAAGGCCGAAGGGAGGCCGCCCCTGAGCAACGGAAATCTGCCTAGGCTGACCACGGACGGCGCCTGGACCGGAGAGCCGCCCGATCCGCTGGCCGCACCGGAGCGGTACGACGGCGTCCTGTGGCGCCGGGTTTTTGCCTATGCCGTCGATCTCGTTCTGATCGGCGTGCTCTGGGTCGTCGCGTTCCTGCTGTTTTCCGTGGCGGGTCTGCTGTCGCTTGGCCTCCTCTTCCCCATAATGCCCGTGGGGCTGTCGCTCGTTCCGGTCGCCTATCACACCCTGTTGATCGGCGGGCCGTGGTCGGCCACTCTGGGCATGCTGCTTTTCGACCTGGAGGTCCGGAGCTGGACCGGCGCCCGGCCGGGTTATCTGCAGGCGCTGCTGATGACGCTGGTCTTCTATACATCGGTCGGACTGACCGGCTTCCTCATTCTCGTCGTGGCCCTGTTCAACGCTCGGCACCGGACGCTGCATGACTATCTGTCGGCGACGGTCGTCGTCCGGCGAACCCGGCTCGATGCCCTGCTGATCGAAGGGCGCAAGGCATAGGAAGTGGTTCCGGCGTCCGGGCCGGACCGCAGCGATCGCAGGATGGACCATCGATGACAATCCATAGCCGGCCGCATCCCCTGCCCTTCCTGGTCACGATGGAGTTGCCCTGCGCCTATCTGCCGGGGCGAATGGAGCGCAAGATCGTCACCGAACTCGCCGGGCCAGGCGCTGCCGACACCTATGAGATCCTGTCGCGCGCCGGCTTCCGCCGCAGCCATTCCATCGCCTATCGTCCGGCCTGCAGCGGCTGCGCGGCCTGCGTGCCGGTCCGCGTCGTTGCCCGGGAGTTCCGGCCCGGGCGATCGCTGCGCCGCATCAAGCGGTGGAACGGCGACCTTACCGCCCGCATCGAGCCGCCGCTGGGTACACAGGAGCAGTACCGGATCTTCGCCCGCTATCTCGAGAAGCGCCACGGCGACGGCGAGATGGCCGGCATGTCGTTCCGCGAGTACCGGTCGATGGTCGAGGACAGCCCGCTCCGCACCCGTCTCATCGAATTCCGCGATCCGGGCGGTTCGCTTGTCGCCTGCTGCCTGGCGGACTGGACGCGCGACGGTCTTTCGGCCGTGTACAGCTTCTTCGACCCCGATCTCTCTCACCGCAGCCTCGGCAGCTACATGATCCTGTGGCTGATCGACGAGGCGCAACGGCTCGGCCTGCCCTATGTCTATCTCGGCTACTGGATCGCCGAAAGCAGAAAGATGGCGTACAAGGCCCGCTTCCGGCCGCTGGAATCGTTCGGCCCGGAAGGCTGGCGGCGCCTGGATCCACCGGCCGGGAACGGCTGAACCCGGTGGGGCACAGGTGGCGAGGCGCGCTTGCATTTCACTGCCGGAGCGCGATATCGTTAATGATCTGAACGAACTGCAGGGGGTTCTGCAGCGCGGTTCTGAATTGGGGCCGCGCCAATCTCGGGGAACAAAATGAACCGTCGCGATTTCCTGGCCGGCGCCGCCACGGGCGTGGTCGTCGGCGCTGCCGGTGCCTATGGCCTCACCCGGGCCGATCGTGGCCCGGCACCCGCCCCGCAAGAGGCGGCAACACCGGCGCCGGCCGTCACACCTGAACCGGCGGAGTCCGTACCGGCAGCGCCGGCCATCGCCAAAGGTATCCGCGAGTTGAAGATGGTCACCACCTGGCCGAAGAACTTCCCCGGGCTCGGGACCGGGGCGCAGCGGGTGGCCGACCGGGTCAACGCGCTCACGGACGGCAAGCTGAAGATACAGGTTTTCGCCGGCGGAGAACTCGTACCGCCGTTCGAGTCCTTCGACGCCGTCTCGAACGGTACCGCGGACCTTTACCACGGCGCGGAATACTACTGGCAGGGCAAGTCGCCGGCCTTCAACTTCTTCACGACGGTCCCGGCCGGCCTCACCGCGGCGGAGATCAATGCCTGGATCCATCACGGCGGCGGGCAGGCCCTGTGGGACGATTTGTCCGCCGGGTTCAACATCAAGCCGATGCTGTGCGGCAACACCGGCGTGCAGATGGGCGGCTGGTTCAACAAGGAGATCAAGAGCGCCGACGATCTGAGCGGCCTCAAATTCCGCATGCCGGGCCTCGGCGGCGAGGTGATGCGCCGCCTGGGCGTGAACGTGGTGTCGCTTCCCGGTCAGGAGATCTTTCCGGCGCTCCAGGCCGGAACGATCGATGCGACGGAGTGGGTCGGCCCCTGGAACGACCTCGCATTCGGTTTCTACAAGATTACGAAAAACTACTATTGGCCGGGCATCCTCGAGCCGGGTTCCGCGCTCTCGATGGGCGTCAACAGGAAGGTCTGGAACGAGTTGACGGCGGAGCAGCAGAGCGTCCTGCAGCACGTCGCCTCGGCCGAGAACGACTACATGTACGCGGAGTTCAACGCCCGCAACGGCGAGGCGCTCGCGACGCTGGTCAACCAGCACGGCGTCCAGCTCCGGCGCTTCCCCGACGATGTGCTGAAGGCGATCGGCACCGCCGCGACCGAGGTCGTGTCCGACATCGGCAACGCGGACGAGGTGACGAAGAAGGTCTATGACAGTTATGTCGCGTTCCGCCGGTATATCAGCCGGTGGACCGCGCTGTCGGAAGAGGCCTTCACGACGGCCCGCGATGCCTTCTTTCCGACCTGAGCAATGTCGGTGAGCCGGCGCGACCGCGGCCTTCGTGAGACGGCCAAGGGTTCTGCGCCGGCCGTTCCTCGGGCTTCGAAACCCGGTTTTGCCTTGAGGCTGCTCCCCCTATGACCGCCCTGCCCGCGTTTGTCCGCACCATCGACCGGTGCAACGAGGCGATCGGACGATGGGTGTCCTGGGCGGTCATCGCGATGGTCCTGCTCCAGTTCCTGGTCGTGGTGCTGCGCTACGTGTTCGGCCTCGGCTCCGTGGCGCTGCAGGAATCCATCGTCTACCTGCACGGCCTCCTGTTCCTGGTGGCCGCGGGCTATACGCTGTTGCGTGACGGACATGTGCGGGTCGACATCTTCTATCGCTCGGCACCGCCCCGGCAGAAGGCGCTCGTCGACCTCCTCGGCACCCTGCTCTTCCTGCTGCCGGTCTGCGTCCTTCTCTGGGTCGTTTCCTGGCCCTATGTCGCGGCGTCCTGGTCGGTGCTCGAGGGATCGAAGGAAACGAGCGGCATCCAAGGCGTATACCTGCTGAAATCGGCGATTCTGGTCTTCGTCCTCCTGGTCGCCCTGCAAGGCTTTTCCCTGGCGGCGCGATCGGCGCTCATCCTGCTCGGTGCCGAGCTGCCGACCGCCGCGCGCCAGGACGAATCCGGGCGCCCATGACGCTCGCCAACACGCTCGACCTGCTGATGTTCGCGGCGCTGTGCGGCATGATGATGGCCGGCTTCCCGGTCGCCTTCACGCTGGGCGGAACGGCGCTGCTGTTTGCGGGGTTCGGCGCCCTCCTCGGCGTTCTCGACGTCCAGTTCCTTCAGGCGATGCCGCAGCGAATTTTCGGTGTGATGACGAACGAGACGCTCATCGCGGTGCCGCTCTTCATCTTCATGGGCGTGATGCTCGAGCGCTCGCGCGTCGCGGGAGAGCTGCTCGAGGCGATGGGGCGCCTGTTCGGCAATCTGCGCGGCGGGCTCGGGATCTCGGTGTCGGTGGTCGGCGCGCTGCTCGCCGCCTCGACCGGCATCGTCGGCGCCACCGTGGTCACGATGGGGCTCCTCTCATTGCCGACGATGCTGCGCCGCGGCTATGACCCGGCGCTCGCCTGCGGGTCCATCGCCGCCGCCGGCACGCTCGGGCAGATCATCCCGCCGT
>CAZKCM010000042.1:0-20303 GCA_964551315.1 uncultured Rhodospirillaceae bacterium
CAGCTCACCTCGCGCCACGGATCGGTGATCTTGGCCCGGATCATCGGCTTGAGGATGCGGTCCTTGTGCGTGGCGTATCCCCAGGCGAACCGCCCCTTCACGCAGGAATGGCCGTGATTGGCCTTGCCGTCCTTATAGGGAACCATGCGGACGACCTCGTTTCCCTGCATCTCCGCCTTGAAGGAGCAGCCGACCCCGCAATAGGCGCAGGTGGTGACGACACTGTGCTCGGGCAGGCCTTGCTGGATGACGGTCTTCTCCATGAGCGTCGCCGTCGGGCAGGCCTGCACGCAGGCTCCGCAGGAGACGCATTCGGAGTCGATGAACGATTCGCCCCCGGCGGAGACCTTGGAGGCGAAGCCGCGCCCGTCGATCGTGAGGGCAAAGGTGCCCTGCACCTCCTCGCAGGCCCGTACGCAACGGGAGCAGACGATGCACTTCGCCGGATCGAAGGTGAAGTAGGGGTTCGATTCGTCCTTCTGCGCGTCCAGGTGATTGGCCCCGTCATAGCCGTACCGGACGTTGCGCAGCCCGACGACTCCGGCCATGTCCTGAAGCTCGCAGTCGCCGTTCGCGGAACAGGTCAGGCAATCCAGCGGATGATCGGAAATGTAGAGCTCCATGATGCCGCGCCGAAGCTTGGCGAGACGCGGCGACTGGGTCCGAACCTTCATGCCCGGCTCGACCGGCGTCGTGCAGGATGCCGGCGTGCCGCGCCGGCCTTCGATCTCGACCAGGCAGAGCCGACAGGAACCGAACGGCTCGAGACTGTCGGTGGCACAGAGCTTCGGCAGATTGACGCCAGCCCGCACGGCCGCGTGCATGACCGAGGTTCCTTCCGGAACCGTGACGGGCTTGCCGTCGATCTCGACGGTCACGGTGGTCTGCGACGTTCGCGCCGGAGTGCCGTAGTCGGTCTCTTTGATCAACGTCATGGATGACCTCCGATAGCTATTCGGCGACGCCGGCCGATGGAGACGGCCCGCCTGTCGGTCGCGCGTGAGAGGGACGGCGCATTCCGTTCCCCTGCCGCGATGCCCCCTTCGGTCGGTCGAAGTCCTCGGGGAAATGACGGAGAGCGCTCAGCACCGGGTAAGGCGTGAGCCCGCCGAGCGCGCAAAGCGATGCATCCAGCATCAGATCACAAAGGTCGTTGAGAAGTTCGAGATTGCTCTCGCGATCCCGGCCGGCGATGATCTTGTCGATGACCTCGACGCCGCGCGTCGAGCCGATCCGGCAGGGCGTGCACTTGCCGCAGCTCTCGATCGCACAGAATTCCATCGCGAAGCGCGCCTGCTGCGCCAGATCGACGGTGTCGTCGAAGACGACCACCCCGCCATGGCCGAGCATGCCCTTCTGCGCGGCGAAGGCCTCATAGTCGAGCGGCGTGTCGAGCAGCGACTCCGGGAAGTAGGCGCCGAGCGGACCGCCGACCTGGACCGCCCGGAGAGGACGGCCGGACGCGGTCCCACCGCCGAAGTCGTAGATCAGCTCGCGCAGGGTGAGCCCGAACGCCGTCTCGACGAGCCCGCCGCGCTTTACGTTCCCGCCGAGCTGGACCGGCAAGGTGCCCCGCGACCGCCCCATGCCGAAGTCGCGGTAGAACGACGCCCCTCTGTCGAGAATGATCGGGACCGTCGCCAGGGACAGGACGTTGTTGACGACGGTCGGCTTTCCGAACAAGCCCTTGATCGCGGGCAGCGGAGGCTTGAACCGGATGACCCCGCGCTTGCCTTCCAGGCTTTCGAGAAGGGAGGTTTCCTCGCCGCAAATGTAGGCGCCCGCGCCGAGCCGGATCTCGAGGTCGAACGCCCGGCCGCTGCCGCAGACGTCCGCGCCGAGATACCCCTGATCATAAGCGAGGTCGACCGCCCGCTTGAGCATGCGGAACGCGTGCGGATACTCCGAGCGGACATAGACGTAACCGCGGGTGGCGCCAACCGCGATGCCGGCGATGGTCATCCCCTCTATGAGCACGAAGGGATCGCCCTCCATGATCATGCGGTCGGCGAAGGTTCCGCTGTCGCCCTCGTCGGCGTTGCAGACGATGTATTTTTGATCGGCTTCGGCCCGCAGCACGGTCTGCCACTTGATGCCGGTCGGAAAGCCGGCGCCCCCGCGCCCCCTGAGCCCGGAGGCGGTCACTTCCTCGACGATCTGCTCCGGCCGCATGGTGAGCGCCCGCTCGAGGCCGCGATAGCCGCCATGGACCAAGTAGTCCGGGAGCGACAGAGGGTCGATCACGCCGCAGCGCGCAAAGGTCAGCCGTTCCTGCGCCTTCAGATACGGAATCTCCTCGGTCGGGCCGAGGCAAAGGGCGTGCTCGCCGCCCTCGTGAAAGCCGGCGTCGAAGAGATGGGGAACCTCTTCGGCGGTCACCGGGCCATAGGCAATCCGCCCGCGGGCGGTTTCCACCTCGACAAGCGGCTCCAGCCAGAACAGGCCACGCGACCCGTTTCGGGTCACGGTGATGGTCAAGCCACGGTTGCCGGCCTCGCGCGCGACCGCCGCCGCGACTTCGTCGGCGCCGACGGAGAGGGCCGCGGCGTCTCCCGGCACATAGACCTTGATCGTCATGTTTCACTCCGCGCCCGATCGATCAGGCGGTCGAGGATCTCCGTCGAAACCCGCCCGTAAAGCTTGCCGTCGAGCATGACGGCCGGCGCACAGGCACAATTCCCAAGGCAGTAGACCGCTTCCACCGTGAGGCTCTGGTCCGAGGCGGTTTCGCCGGGCGTCACCTGAAAGCGGTTCCGGACGTGGTCGAGCAGCGCGCGGCATCCCATCGACTGGCAGGCCTCGGCGCGACAGATCTTGAGGACGTGCCGCCCCGGAGGGCGAGTCCGGAAGTCGTGATAGAAGCTGATGACCCCGTGCACTTCCGCCTGTGACAGGTTCAGCGCGTCGGCGATCAGGGGCACCGCAGCCTTGTCGATGTAGCCGAACTCATCCTGCAAGGCGTGGAGAATGGGCAGCAGCGCCCCGGGCAGCTCTTGCAATTCCCGGATTCGGCTCTCCGCTAACTCGCGATTCCAGGTCACCGCACGCATGACACGCTCACCCCCGCAAGGCGGAGGGTCGTGACGGCTCGTAACCCGCGAATCTCGCCGTGCCCCAAGCCCGCGATCATCGCCTCGGTTGCGCAGGCAGGCCTTTCCCTTGCCGCCCTTTCGAAGCCGCACCCGGCGTTCCGAATGTTGCGCCGAGTGGGAAAATATGTTGATTCTTTCATATCTTTCCGGTCCCAAATTGTTTTTATGCTTATTCTGTGGGTGTATCGCGTCAATAGGCGAATTTTTACATATGTCTGGTAACCGCCTCATGCTCGATCTGGATCTGGTATGGACCGCCGGAGCGCAGCCGCGTCATGCCGTCGATCCGGAGCTCTTTGCCGTGCTTGACGCGATAAGGTTGACGGGAAAGCTGACGGAGGCGGCGGCCCGCGTGGGCCTCCCCTATCGAAAGGCCTGGGGGTTGGTCGCCAAGTGGTCGGAGACCATGGGACAGCCGCTCGTCATCAAGGAGCAGGGGCGCGGCACGCGCCTCAGCCCGTTGGGCGAACGGCTGCTCTGGATCCGGGAGCGAATCAATGCCCGGTTGTCACCGCATCTGGAGAGCGCCGCGTCCGAAGCCGAGCGACAGTTGAGCACGGTGTTGAGCGTCCCGGACTCGGCCCTATGCATCTATGCGAGTCATGATCTCGCCCTGACGGAACTGCGGGACTTTCTGAGAATCCAGAACGGCCCAAAGCTCGACCTTCGGTTCGTCGGAAGCCTGGATGGCGTCGTTGCCCTTTGCAAGTCGCGCTGCGACGTTGCGGGATTTCACATTCCTGAAGGGGCCCTCGGGGATGAAGTCAGCCGCAAATACAGGCCTTGGCTCAAGCCTCGCCTCCAGCGCCTGATCCACTTCGTCAGGCGGACCCAAGGACTCATCGTCACCCCCGACAACCCAAAGCGGATATACGGCCTGTCTGACATCGCAAAGACAAAGGCGCGGTTCATCAATCGGCAAAGGGGATCGGGAACACGGCTGGCCTTGGAGCGACTCTTGGAGGAGAAGGGGATCGATAAGGAGGAGATCACCGGCTACTATTCGGAAGAATTCACGCACCTCGCCGTCGCGGCGGCCGTTGCGGGCGGCGTCGCGGATGTCGGGCTGGGCATCGAGGCGGCCGCCCGGAAGCTGAACATGGCGTTCATTCCCTTGTTTGCAGAGGACTATTATCTGCTCACAAGGGCCGATACCGTCGAGCAACCGGATTTCCAGAACCTCCTGAGCGTATTGAGGGGAGCCGAGTTCAGGGGCTTCGTGAACTCGCTGCCTGGATATGACGGATCGAAGGCCGGGACGGTCATGATGATCGGTGACGCCCTCAAGCTGGAGGGGTGACCCGTCACGATTGCGCCTTTCGGGCGCCGGCGCGCGGCGCGCTTCGCCTTCGGCAGACGCGGCCGGATTGCGGGTGGCCCGCGGCCTATCTCGCCGGTTTGCGCGGCGCGCGCGCGGGGCTCGCGGGCGGCAGATCCTCTTCCAGGATGGTGATGTGCAGGGCGTAGGAGACTTCGCCCTCCTCCTCGTCGCGGTGGAGGACTCCGATGAATTCGTCACCGATCCGGACCTCGATGGGCGCACCGCGCTTGGCGGGCGGATCGATCGCGATCCGGTCGTTGGCGAAGGTCCTGCGGAGGTATTCCTGAACCCTGGCGATCTCGTTCGGAGTCATGCCTCTCTCATCCATCCCTGTTCGCCCCGTGCTATATCGCGTCGCGGCCCCGGACGTAAACCTTGCGATGCCGCCGGACCCGTCCCGGCGATCCCGAGGCCCTTGGCCTCAGTAAGCGAGCCCCAGCCACTCCTGCACCTGGGCATGCATGTCCCCTTCGAAGCTGGCACGCGGACCTTCGGCGGCGATGCGGCCGAGGCTGAGGACGTAGGTGTAGTCGGCGATCTCGATCACGCGCCGCAGGTTGTGGTCGACCAGCAGGATCGCCACGCCCTCCGCCGCAAAACGCCGGATCCATTCGAAGATCTGCTCGGCAACGGCGGGGGCCAGGCCGACGCTCGGCTCGTCGATCATGCAGAACTTGGGCTTGAGCGCATAGACCTTGGCGAATTCGAGCTGCTTCTGCTGGCCGCCGCTCAGCGAAGCGGCGTGCGCATCGGCCTTCTCCCGCAGGATCGGAAAGCGCTCGAAGATGCCGGCCAGCACGGCCCGCTCGTCGATCGGCCGCCCCTTGAGGATCTGGTTGCGCCGGCGCAGGGGAAGCAGCAGGTTGTCCCGCACGCTCATGTAGCCGAACAGGCTGGACTCCTGCGGGATCATCGCGATCTCGTGCGCCACGAGATCAGAGGGCGCGATGGCTGTGATGTCCTCGCCGTCGAACAGGATCCGTCCGCTTTTCGGCTTGAGGAACCCCGCCACGGTCTTCAGCACGGTCGATTTCCCGGCGCCGTTGAGGCCGATCAGGCCGCAGATCGTCCCCCGCTCGACCGTGAGCGAAAGGTCCTGCAGGATCTCGATGTCCGTGCTGTAGCCGGCGGTGACGTTCCGCATCTCGAGAAGCGCGCTCATGCCGCGTGGCCTCCGAGATAGGCCTCGATGACCGCGGGATCGGCGAGGACCCGATCGGTCGGGCCATCGGCGATCACCGTGCCGGCGTTCATGCACACGGCCCGCGGGCAAAGCTCCTTCACGATCGGCATGTCGTGGCTGACCAGAACGAAGGTCTGGCCGTCGGCGTGGCGCCGGCGCACGAAGTCGGCCATGATCTGCCGCATCGTGGGATGGACGGCCGCGAAGGGCTCGTCGAGCAGCGCCACGCGTGGCGGACGCATGAAGCAGGTGCCGAACTCGAGAAGCTTCTGCTGGCCGCCGGAGAGCTGGCCCGCGTCGAGATTCCGGACATGCGCGAGTTGGAGGTCCGCGAAGAGCCGCTCCGCGCGTTCGGCCGCCTCGGCCGCGTCCATTCCCAGCGCGCGCCCGACGACGAGCAGGTTGTCGAAGGCGGAGATCTGTCGGAAGAGGCGCGTCAGCTGGAACATGCGCAGCAGCCCGCGGCGCGCCAGACGGTTCGCCGGAAGGCCGGTGACGTCGGCGCCGTCCAGGAGAACGCGCCCGCCGTCGGGCCGCAGCAGGCCGCTCATGATGTTGAGGAGCGTCGTCTTGCCCGAGCCGTTCGGGCCGATGAGGCCGACGAGCTCGCCTTCTTCCACGGCGAAGGTCACCGAATCGACGGCGGTCAGGCCGGCGAAACGTTTGGTGACCGCCTCCAGGGCCAGCACCGCCATGGGCGTCAGGCCCTCTCCGCCGGCGGCAGCGCCCCGCGCGCGAGCGCCCGGACGAGTCCCCACAGCCCGGCCCGGAAGAAGCGGGCCACCAGGATGACGAGGAGCGCGAAGACGACCAGGTGGTAGCCGCCCGCCTCGCGCAGCGCCTCGGACAGGAGATAGACCAGGAAGGCACCGATGATCGGGCCGCTCATGGTCCCGATGCCGCCGATCACCACCATCGAGATGACGAAGCCGGTCTGCATGATGAGGCCGAGCTCGGGGCTGATCAGGCGCGCGAAATGGGCGTAGAGGCCGCCGGCCAGACCGCAGATCGCGGCGCTCAGGGCGAAGGCGGCCGTCTTCCAGAAGACGACCGGAATGCCCCGGCTGTCCGCCGCCGTCTCGTCGTCGCGGATCGCCTGAAGGAAGAGGCCGTATTTCGAGCGCAGCAGCAGGAACACCCCGATCTGGACGGCGACCAGCGCGCCGAGCATCAGGTAATAGTCGGCGAGCCGGTCGTCGAAGATGCCGGGAACGTTGAGCCCGAGGTCCCCGCGCGTGAAGCCGTAGGAGTTGCTGATGACGAGACGCAGGATCTCGGCGAAGGCGAGGGTGGTGAGGGCGAGATAGGGCCCGCGCAGGGCAAGCGCCGCCCGCCCCAGCACGCAGCCGATCAGGAAGGCGGCCAGGACGCCGGACGGAACGCCGATCCAGGGCGGCGCCTGCAGGTGGTAGGACAGAAGCCCGGTGCCATAGGCGCCGACCATGGCGAAGGCGGCCGGCGCCAGGGACATCTGGCCGGTGTAGCCGGTCAGCAGGTTCCAGCCGACCGACTGGATCGCGAAATACATGCAGACGACGAGAACGCCCTGCCAGTAGAGATTGGTCACGACCAGCGGCGCCAGCGCGACGAGGGCCAGCAGCCCGAGAGAGGTCCAGAACTCGACCCGGATGCGGGTTTCCGAATTGCCCATCAGACCTCCCGGCTCCGCTCGCCCATCAGGCCCTGCGGACGCAGCAGCAGGACGAGGACGAGGAAGACAAAGGCGAACGTGTCGCGATAGTCGTAGGAGATGTAGACGGCCGCGAAGCTCTCGAAGACGCCGAGCAGCAGGCTGGCGATCACCGCGCCGCCGACCGACCCCATGCCGCCGATCACCACGATGACGTAGGACTTCAGCGCGGCGAAGATGCCGACATCGGGCGAGGCATTGATGAGCGGCGCGAGCAGGCCGCCGGCAAGTGCCGCCAAGCCGCCGGAGATCGCGAAGACGATGGCGCTCACCCTTCCCGTGTCGATGCCGGCCAGCGACGCGCCAAGCTTGTTCTGGGCGACCGCCTGGATCTGCTTTCCCCAGAAGCTGTAGCGCAGCCACGCGACGACGCCGGCGATCACGACGACGCCGATCGCCGCCGTCGCCCATCGGTGGCCGCTGGCCATGAGCGGTCCGATCGCAACGCGCGACGCCTCGACGAGCTCGGGGCCGCGATAGGGATAGGGGCCGATGACCTTGTCGACCAGGTTGATGAGCAGCAGCGACAGGCCGAAGGTCACGATGATGGCGTACTCGTCCTTCATGCCGCCCCAGGACACGTAGCCGGCGTAGAGCGGGCGCATCAGCGCGCGCTCGGTCGCGTAGCCGAGGAGCGCCCCCACGAGGATCGCCATGGGCAGCCCCAGCCAAACCGGCACGCCGAGCAGCGTGGCGACGAGGGTGTAGGTATAGGCGCCCACCATGTAGAACTCGCCGTGGGCGAAGTTGACGACCTTGAGGATCCCGAAGACCAGCGTCAGACCGATCGCCATCAGGGCATAGAAGATGCCGGTGATCAGCCCCTGCACGGCGAGGTCGAGAACGAGCATGTCGCCGTCAGCCCTTCCCGCTCTGACCGAGCGCCGCCTCCACTGCGAGCGCAACCTCGATCAGGGCGCAATCGCCGCCCGGCCGGCCGACGAGCTGCAGCCCGACCGGCAGGCCGTCGCGGTCGCGGCCGCAAGGAAGGGTGAGCGCCGGCAGACCGGTCAGATTGAACGGCGCCGTGCAGCGGGTCATCGCGGTGTGGACCGGCAGGCGCTGGCCATCGACCTCGACCTCGTCGGCCCCCACCGGCGGGGCGCCGACAATCAGCGTCGGCGTGACGAGCGCATCGACGCCCTCGAGCGCGGCCGCCATCGCCGCCGCGAGCGCCCGGCGCAGGCGCTGGGCGCGAACGTAATCCTTGGCCAGCAGGAACTGGCCGATCTCCAGGCGCACGCGCACGTCCTCGCCGAGCGCCTCGGGCGCGTCGAGGAGGCGCGGCCAGTGGGCCTCCGCGGCCTCGGCGCAAATCGTCTGGAACTGGATCGCGGCGGCGTCCTCGACCCCCTCGATCGGCCGTTCGATCAGCGAAATCCCGGCCTCCTCGAGGCGCGCGAGCGCTGTCTCGAGCGCGAGGCGCAGGCTTGGCTCCAGGATTTCGAAGAAGAAGTTCCTCGGCCGCACGAGTCGGATGCGGCCCGCCTCTGCGGAACGCAAGGGGCCCCGGCCCGGTCCGCCGGCCATGACCGCCAGCGCCGCCGCCGCGTCGGCGACGTTGCCGGCGATCGGCCCGACATGATCGAGCGACCAGGCGAGCGGCAGGACACCGTCACGCGGCACGAGGTCGTAACTTGGCTTGATACCGACCACGCCGCAGCAGGCGGCCGGGATGCGGATCGACCCGGCCGTGTCCGTCCCCACCGCAACAGGCACGATGCCGGCGGCGACGGCGGCGGCGGAGCCGCCGCTCGATCCGCCCGCGCTGCGGCGGGGATCGCACGGGTTGCGCACGGCGCCGAAATGCGGGTTGCGGCTGGTGACCCCATAGGCCAGCTCGTGCAGGTTCGCCGCGCCGATCACCACCGCCCCGGCCGCGCGCAGCCGCGCCACGGCCGTCGCGTCTCGCTCGGGAACAGCCGGGTCGGGCCGTCCCGTCCCGCCCGTCAGCGGCAGGCCGCGCACCGCCATCAGATCCTTGACGGCGACGAGCACGCCGGCCAGCGCGCCGTCGCGCCGGTCCGCCGCCTCGGCCGGGGCATCGTCATTCAAGGTCGTGAACGCGTTGAGATCGGCGGCCTCGCGGGCGCGCGCCAGCGCCGCGGCCGCATGCGCGCGCGCGTCGATCCGGCCGCCACGCACGGCGTCGGCGAAGGAGAGAATCGGCGCCCGTTCCGGCAGACCGGGCGCCGCATCGCGTGCCGGTGCCGGTCGCAGCATCGGATCGCAACCCGGATCGCCGAGCGCGGCAAACCGCGCCAGCTCCGGGCCGTTCATCGCCAACCGCGCCCGCCACGCCGGTGCGCGCTCCGGATAGGGGTAGCGCCTCAACGCGGCGACGGCATCCAGCAGGCGGTCGAGGATGCCGTCCGCGGCACCCTCACCCCGCCCTCCACCGCCCTTGGCTTCCATGCCGTTCAGCTGCTCGGCCGCTCGAGCTTGGACGGATCGAGCCGCATTGTCGGCGACTGCACGAGGGGCGCCTCGCTCACCGGCTGCCCCTCCTCGGTGAGCTGGTAGGTGACGAAGGGCACCTCCACCCACTGCTGGTAGGTGTAGCCGGGCTCCTGCGAGAAGGCGACGGTGCCGCGCGTGCCGGTCCACTCGATGTCGCGAAGCGCGGCGATCATCGCGTCCGTCTCGGTCGAGCCGGCACGCTCGATCGCCTCGGCGATGAGGAACAGGGAATCCGCCGCCTGGAAGATCAGCCGGTTCGGCTCGGTGCCGTGGCGCTTGCTGTACTCCTCGGCCACCCGCCGGCCGAGCTCGGGAATATCCATGCTGGGATGATAAAGCCCGAACTCGATCATGGTGACGGCTGCCTCGCCGACGTTGTCCCAGAAATCGGGGTAGTCGGCGAGCCCGGCGCCATCATAGAGCCAGGTCGACTCGCTTGGCGCGACGCCCTGCTCGTAAAGCTGGTTCATGAGGATATAGGCGGCCGGCGGCAGCATGATGTTGGCGACGACGTCCGGCGGATTCCGCCGAAGCGGCAAGACGGCCGGAAGGAAATCCTTGGCCTGCCGGTCGAGCGTCTCGAAGCGGTACTCCACCTCCGGCGCGTATCTCTTGAGGAAGTCGCCGAGCAGCTTCGCCTGGCCGATGCCGTAATCGGTGTTCTCTGCAAAGGCGACGACGGATTCGACGCCCAACTCGCCGATCACCGTTGCCATGGCGTCGGCGACGCGGCTGTTGTAATTGGCAGGGTTGAAGACCTCGGGATAGCCTGCCGTGCGGATGTCGTCCGACCAACCGTTGGTGTTGACGTACAGGACGTGGTAGCGGTGTGCGACCTCGATTTCGGCCAGGACGTTGGAGCTCTGATGCTCGCCGGTCAGTGCCACGACGCCGTCCTTCGTGATCAGCTTCTCGGCGGCCGCACGGCCCCTCTCGGGTACGCCCTGGCCGTCCTCGACCAGGAGTTCGATCGGCCGGCCATTGACGCCGCCCTCGGCGTTGATGATGTCGCGGGCGATCTCGAGCCCGTGCAGGACCTGCGTCCCTTGCACGACCGAGCCCGGCGGCGACTGCGCGACGATGGCGCCGATCTTGATGCTGTCCTGCGCGGCGGCGGGCCCGCCGAACGCCGCGGCCGCTAGCGCGATCGTGCCGGCGATGCCGAGGAGCCTTCCCTGTCGCATCATCCCTTGTCTCCCTCGGAGCCTTTACAGCAACCTGTTTTGTGGTCAGACCAGTCTGACCGTAGGCAATGGCACCACAGCCCGGCGCGGCGCGTCAAGGCGGTGCTGCCTTCGCCGAAAGGGGGAGACCCGTCGATGAAGTCGGATTGGCAGTCGGCGTCGCAATCGGCGCTGGCGCAGATCCAGGATCTGGTCGCGAAGCACGGCCTTGGGCCCGGGGATCGTCTGCCCGGCCAGCGCGAGCTCTCGGAACGCCTGGGAATCTCACGCCCGGTCTTGCGGGAGGCGCTCGCCGTGCTAGAGACGCTCGGCGTCCTGCGCATCGTTCCCGGCCGCGGCGTCTTCGTTGCCGAACGCCGTGACGGCGCGCCGCTCGACCTGGCGGCGGCGTGGCATTTCGCCGACCGGTTCACCCCCGCCGAAATCTACCAGCTACGCTTCGCGATCGAAGGCTTCACCGCGCGGATGGCGGCGCGCCGGGCCAACCGGTCGGATCTCGCGCGACTGCGCGGACTGAACGCGGCGATGCGGGACTGCCTCGCGGCCGGTGACTTCGCCACCGCCGCCCGGCGGGACTTCGAGCTCCACATGACGGTGATTCGGATCTCCGGCAACCGCGCGATGGAGCAGATCGCCTTGTCGATCGAGGAGCTCATCCTGGAAACGCAGCTGATGCCGCTCTCGGCCCAGCAGCATCTGTTCGAGCCGATCGGCGAACATGAGGCTCTGCTTCGAGCGATCGAAAGTGGCGATGCCGAACTGGCCGGCGTCACGATGCGCCATCACATCGCGCGGGCGGCCGAGCGCGTCGGCGTCCCGTTCCAGGCGGGCTGACCGGTTGCGGGCTTCGCGCCCATGCAGGCGAATGACATGAGGGCGGCGCGAGAAGCGACGGGAGATAGCGCTCAACCGCGGTCCCGCGGCGGCACCGCGACCGTGATGCGAAGTCCGGGCCGATTCTCCACCGTCAGTTTGCTGCCCAGCTGGCCGACGAGGGCACGGACCAGCCGCAAGCCGAGGCCGTCTTCCGGCTCGGACTCCGGCAGGCCCTGACCGGTGTCCGCGACCACCAGACGGCACCGTCCGTCGGGGTCGACCCGGAACGCGACGCTCACCTCGCCGCGGCGCAACGGGAACGCGTGCTTCAGGGCGTTGGTCACCAGCTCGTTGGCGATCAGGGCCAGGGGAATCGCCGTGTCGGCGGGCAACTGCGCTTCGTCGGTCTCCACGCGGACCGCAACCGCCTCGCCGGCCTCCACCAGCATCCCCGACAGGCTCTCGCACAACTCGCGCAGCAGCGCGCCGAAATCCGCAGTGCGGACCTTGCCTTCGTCCCCCTGGTAGAGCGCGGCGTGCGTCCGGGCAACGGCGTCGATTCGGCGGTGCGCCCGGTCGAACTCGCGTGCCGCCACCTCGTCCGTGATGCGCGCGGCCTGGAGACGGAGGAGCGACGAGACGAGCTGGAGCGTGTTCTTGACCCGGTGATTCAATTCCCGAAGCGCCAGTTGCCGCTCCTGCAGCGCCATACGGACCACCTCTTCGGCCCGCTTGCGCTCGGTGATGTCGCGGGCGATCTTGGAGGCACCGACGATCTGCCCCGAGGATGGATCGCGGACTGGCGAGACGGTCAACGAGACCTCTACGAGCCGACCGTTCTTGCGGCGGCGCATGGTTTCGTAGCGTTCGACGCGCTCGCCGCGGCGGAGGCGATCGAGGATGGCCGGCATCTCATTCTCGCGCCCGGGAGGTGCAAGGATCGAGATCGGCCGACCGATGATCTCCGCGCCGGCGTAGCCGAAGAGTCGCTCGGCTGCGGGGTTCCAGCTTGTCACGATGCCGTCCAGGTCCTTGCCGATGATCGCATCGTCGCAGCCCTCGACAATGGCCGCGAGCCAAGCGTCCGCCGCGAGCGCACCCGCAGCGCCTTGGCCAGACCCCGCCTCGCCCTTCAATCCCGATCCCCCGGTGGATGATGTCGCGCGGTCGGTGACCGGGGGCAACGTCGAACTGCCTGACGCCTTCTGATCCCTCACGGCTCTTCTCCTGGCGCGCCGCCCCTGACCGTCTTGGGTGCGTCGGCCGAGCCTGCCTCACGGAGGCGATTCCGAAGTGCGGCACCGACCGTCACGGTAACCGGACCGCGGGCTACTGTCCATCGCGCAAACGCGGGTGCCGGCCCGGCTGGCCTCCTTCTCGGCGTTTCCCCGTACGCGAGACGCGAGGTACCTACAATTCCTCCGCGATCTTGAGGAGAGCGGCGGCGTCACGGATCACGATGCGCTGGCGGCCCCCTTGCACGATCTGGCGCCCCTCCCAGTCGCTGAGCGTCCGGCTGACGGTGTGCAGGGTCGTGCCGGTCATCTCGGCAATGTCCTGGCGCGTGATCGGGAACTCGATCTCGACGCCGTTCTGGACCGGCTTGCCGGCCTGGGCCCCGAGCCGGACGAGAGCGTGCGCGATGCGCCGCTCGACCCTTTCCGTCGAAAGCTCGCGAACCCGCGCCTGCGTCTCCTGCAGGCGGTCGCCGACCGTGCCGAGGGCGTTGCGGGCGATCCGGGGATGGCGGTCCATCAGCCGCTCCGTCATGTCCCTGTGCCAGCCGATCGCCAGGCTGTCGACCACGGCCGTCGCCGTGCCCGGATAGACGGTGCCGCCGGATACCGCGACGCAGCCGAACATCTCGTTCGGCCCGATGAAGCGGACCACCACCTGCTGCCCCTCCGGGGTGACCTGGGCCACCTTCAGCCGCCCCTCGACGAGCACGTAGAAGGCGCGCGCCGTGTCGCCCTGCCGGAACACCGTCTCGCCGGCGGCGATCCGGCGCCGCTGGGCCGAGAGCAGGACGTCGTCGAGCGCCGCATCGTCGAGATCCCGAAAGATATCGACGCCCTGAAGGATGGATCGATCGAGTTGCCGCGCCATGCGTCGCCCTCCGAAGCCCTTCCGGGCGGGCCGTCCCTATTGGTCGTGTCCCGCCCGATACCGAACCTAAGACCGGATCCTTAAGATCGGATCGAAGATAGTGCTTCAGTCGGCCCACGAAAACCTGCATGGGGCCGTTCCGGGAGTCATCGCCGGCTCTTCCAGCGCGGAAGCAGCGCTCGACGGCCGGCTCAGGATTGAGGGTCCGCAGGCTCCGCCGCTGCCCCTTCCCGGTAGCGCTCGTCGAGCTCGAGCCACATGGCGTTCAGGATCGCGAAGCTGCAGGCCAGGCCAAGTCCCAGCACCCAGGCAAAGTACCACATGTTCTCCTCCGACCAAGGTACCGTCGTCAGTACAGGTGCTTGTCCTCGTCCAGATGCTCGGGCAGCACCTGCCCGCGCAGCACACGGTAAACCCAAGCCGTGTAGGCAAGCACGATGGGCATGAAGATGATTACCGCAATCAGCATGATGAGCAGGGTCGCGGGGCTTGATGAGGCGTCCCACACGGTGAGGCTGGTGTCGGGCGCGCGGCTCGACGGCAGGATGAAGGGAAACATCGCGAGCCCCGGCGTGGTCACAATGCCGGTCAGGCTGGCTGCGCTGGCGATAAACGCCGCACCGTGCCGTCGGGCATGGAGCAGCGCGGCGGCCGCGAGCGCCCCGGCCAGCCCCAGGATCGGTGCGACGATCATCCAGGGATAGGTTTCGTAATTGTTGAGCCACGCGCCGGGCTCAACGGCGACGGTCTTGAGCGTTGGGTTCGAAGGCCCAAGTGGGTCGATCGAGCTGGTGACCACGTAGCCGTTGACCCAGTTCGCCACAGCGAAACCGCCTAGGCCGAAGAGCGCGAAGGTGACGAGGCCGGCGGCTATCCCGATCCGGCGCGCCCGTTCCTCGAGAACGCCCGCCGTCTTGATCGCGGTGTAGACGGCCCCGTGCATGACCAGCATGGCCACGCTGACCAGCCCGCAAAGCAGGGCGAAGGGGCTCAGCAGGTCAAGGAAGCCGCCGCCGTAGAAGAAGGGCCGCAGCTCTGCGTCGTAGTAGAACGGCACGCCCAGCAGCAGATTTCCGAAGGCGACGCCGAAGATCAGCGCCGGCACGGCGCCGCCGATGAACAGGGCCCAGTCCCACAGGCTCCGCCAGCGCGGATCGCCCATCTTGCTGCGGAACTTGAAGCCCACCGGCCGCAGGATGAGGGCCAGCAGGACGACGAACATCGCCAGATAGAAACCGGAGAAGGACGCCGCGTAGAGCGGCGGCCAGGCCGCGAAGGCGGCGCCGCCGCCGAGGATGAACCAGACCTGGTTGCCCTCCCAGACCGGCCCGATCGCGTTGATGAGAACGCGCCGCTCCCGGTCGTTGCGGCCGACGAAGTGAAGCAGCATGGCGACGCCCAGATCGAAGCCGTCGAAGATGGCGAAACCGATGAGGAGCACGCCCAGAAGGCCCCACCAGATGACGCGCAACGCTTCGTAATCGAGCGGCATGATCGTTCCTCCCGATCCTCACTCGCCGGGACGCGCGTGGGGATGCAGTTCCCGGTCGAGCTCGACGCCCCCGGGCGGCGCCTGCCGCGAAGCGATGTCAGGCACCAGCCATTGCTCGGTCGGGCCGATGCGGATGTACTTGACCATCAAGATCAGATCGACGACGAGCAGCACGGTGTAGAACAGGACGAAGCCGCTGAGCGTCAGCCAGACATTGCCGGCGGAAACGGTCGATGCGCCGAGGAACGTCGGCAGCACGCCCTCGATGATCCAGGGCTGCCGGCCGTACTCGGCGACGATCCAGCCGAGCTCGGCCGCGATCCAGGGCAAGGGCAGGATCAGGAGGGACAGCCACAGGAACCAGCGGTGACGATCAAGTCGCCGCCGGATCGAGAGATAGAAGGCCAGCGCGAAATAGGCGATGAAGAAGAAGCCGAGCCCGACCATGATGCGGAACGACCAGAACAGGACGGGCACGTCCGGTACGGTATCCCAGGCGGCCTGGGTGATCTGCTCATCCGTCGCATCCAGCGGGTTCTCGACGTAGCGGCGCAGCAGCAGCGCATAGCCGATGTCGCCCTGCCGCGCCTCGAGCGCGGCGCGGGCCTGCCGGTCCTCCGGATTCTCACGCAGCGTCAGCAGGGCCTCGTAGGCGACAAGGCCGGAACGCACGCGCGCCTCCGCGTGCTCAACTAGGTCGAAGATGCCCGGCACGATCCCGCCGACGGAGCGCGTGGCGATCAGCCCGAGCATCCACGGCACCTTGATGGCATAGGCGGTTTCGCGCGCGTCCGCGTCCGGAAAGCCGATGACGGTGAAGGCGGCGGGCGCCTCTTCCGTCTCCCACAGGCCTTCCATGGCGGCGAGCTTCATCTTCTGGTGCTCGGTGATCGTGTAGCCGCTCTCGTCGCCGAGCACGACGACCGAAAGCGCCGACGCCAAGCCGAAGGACGCGGCGACGGTCATGGAGCGGCGCGCAATCTCAACATGGCGCCCGCGCAGCAGGAAATAGGCGCTCACCGCCATGACGAAGACGGCGCCGGTCACGTAGCCGGCGCTGACCGTGTGAACGAACTTGCTTTGCGCGACCGGATTGAAGATCACCTGGAAGAAGTCGGTAATCTCCATCCGCATCGTCTCGAAGTTGAACCGGCTGCCGACCGGGTTCTGCATCCAAGCGTTGGCGACGAGGATCCAGAGGGCGGAAAAGTTGGAGCCGAAGGCGACCATCCAGGTCACCGCGAGATGCCCGGGCTTGCTGAGCCGGTCCCAGCCGAAGAAAAACAGGCCGATAAAGGTGGCCTCCAGGAAGAAGGCCATCAGCCCCTCGATCGCCAGCGGCGCGCCGAAGATGTCGCCCACATAGTGGGAGTAGTAGGCCCAGTTGGTCCCAAACTGGAACTCCATGGTGATCCCGGTGGCGACCCCCATGGCAAAGTTGATGCCGAAGAGAATGCCCCAGAAGATCGTCATGTCGCGCCAGATCCGCCGCCCGGTCATCACATAGACGCTTTCCATGATGGCCAGCAGGACGGACAGGCCGAGCGTGAGCGGCACAAAGAGAAAGTGGTAGAGCGCCGTCAGCGCGAACTGCAGGCGGGATAGATTAACCACCTCCCAATCGACCACGGCGGCCCCCGATTACGCTTCGGTGCGGAAGACCGACTGATGCACCTGCTCCGGTGTCACGTCGGGCCGGTGCTGCGGTCCGAAGAAGAGGAAGAACAGGAGCAGGATCGCGATCAGCTTGAACAGCAGGATCAGCGCGATCTCGCGGGCAAGCGCACTGCCGAACATTCGGCCCCCAAACGATCATCGCGGCAACGAAAGACCCCCGCATTCCCCTTGAACGCGCCGCCGGCACCAATGTTCCCGTGCGCCAGACGGTTCTTGCGAATGCGGCATGAAGATCGCGTCCCCCTCTGCACGCCGGTGCCGTTCACCCGCACGCCTTTCGGAGCGGTATCGCCGATGTCGCGGCCATGGCGGTCTTCCTGGCCTCGCCACGCGGCGCCTCGATCTCGGGGCAGCCGATCAGCGTCTGCGGCGACACGCAGACGCTCGTCTAAGCGGTGCGGCGGTCCGCGACCAGTGCGACGGAGAAGAGCGTGAGCAGCGCGCAGCCGGTCATGACGGCGATCAGCGGCCAGGCAGTCGCGCCGAGAAGGGCCCCGACAACGGGGGCCACGAGCGCCCCGAAGCCGATCTGAAAGCTCCCCGACAGGCCGGCCGCCGCGCCCGCGACGTTCGGCTTTATGCTGACCGCGCCGGCGACGCCGCTTGGAATGACAAGCCCGTTCCCAAGACCGACGAAGGTCATGGGCGCAAACAGGGCCGCCGGGTGCATGAGCCCCGCCGCGAACGCCGCCGCCATCGTCGCGACCGCCGCCAGAATCACGATCGTGCCCGCCAGGATCATGCGGTCCGGCCCGACCCGGGCGGCGAACCGGCCGGAGAGGAAGTTGCCGAGGATGTAACCGCCCGATACGGTGGCGAAGTAGAAGCCGTACTCCACCGGGCTGCGCCCCATCAGATCGATCATCACATAGGCCGCGCCGGCGATGAAGGCGAAGAACACCGCCGTGGAGAAGGCGGTTGTCAGCGTGTACCCCCAGAACGGGCGAGACCGGGCGAGGCACGCATAGCCGAGCAGGAGCTGTCGCGCCGAGCCGCCGGAACCGCGATTGTGGTTCGTCTCGGGGAGCTGCCGGGCCGCGACGATCAGCGTGAGGCCGCCGAACGCCGCGAGGAAGACGAAGGTGGCGCGCCATCCGTACAGCATCTCGAGGACGCCGCCGACGGTCGGCGCGACCATGGGCGCGACCGCCATGCCCATCGTCACATAGCCGATCATGCTGGCCGCCTGTTCGCGCCCGTAGAGGTCGCGGACGATGGCGCGGCTCAGCGTGATCCCCGCGCAGCCGCCCACCGCCTGCACCGCGCGGCCGAGGATCAGGACGCCGACATTCGGCGCGGCCAGGCAGATGAGGGAACCGAGAACGAAGAGGGCGAGCCCGGACAGAAGCACGGGCCGGCGGCCGAACCGGTCGGACAGGGGCCCGATGACCAGCTGGCCGATCGCGACGGCGGCAAGATAGAGCGAGAGAGTCAGCTGGATGGTGGAGAAATCAACCCCGAGCGATCGCGCCATGCCCGGCATAGATGGCAGATAGACGTTGATGCCGAGCGGGCTCACGGCCGCGACGGCGACGAGCATCGCGACGGAAGGGCGTTTGATGGTCGGCCGCACCGCCGCGGCAGGGCTATAGGGCATGGCATCCGGACGTGCTGGAGACACGGACATCAGCACCCCCGCCGAACGGAGCCACCGTCGCGCGCGGCAGCCTCATCCGGACGGGGCCATACAGAATCATACAGAATATAGCAGCCCGCCACCTTGTTCAGCGCCGTGCAGCGCTGCCATGCGCCGATTGCAAGGCGGCGTCGCATCGTTTGCGTCGAGCCGGTGCAGGTCCGGAATCCGGACCGCACGTATCGGTCCCCCTGTGCTACGGTGCAGCCATGGCGGGTTATGGTCAGTTCTGTTCCGCGGCGCGCGCCCACGAGGTGCTGGGCGGCCGATGGACTCTTCTGGTCGTGCGCGAACTCCTGTGCGGGAGCCGGCGCTTCAACGACATCCGTCGCGGCATACCGCGGATATCCCGCACCGTCCTTTCCGGGCGATTGCAGGCCTTGGTTTTCATCGGTGTCGTCGAGCGGCTGGACGGTCGGCACGGACCCGAATACATCCTCACCGCGGCGGGCAGGGAACTCGCCGGCCTCGTGGAGGCGCTCGGCAGTTGGGGGCAGCGCTGGCTGCCGCGACGGGCCGGCGACGAGGATCTCGATCCGGAGCCGCTCCTCGTCGATATGCAAAGGCGCGTGCGCTTCGACGCGCTGCCCGAGGGCCCGTTCGTGGTACGGTTCGGGATCCGGGGAAGCCGCCCGCGCTTCCTGCTGCTCAAGCCGGCGGAGGCCTCGCTTTGCGCGCACAATCCGGGGTTTCCGGAACCCCTGTGCGTCCGGGGCCCACTGCCCGCCCTGGTCGCATGGTGGCGGGGCGACGTCGGATTCGACGAGGCGCGGCGGATGGGCTTGGCGGTCGACGGCCCAAGGGCGCTGGCCCGCGCCTTTCCCGGATGGTTCGAACGATACCGGTTCGCCCATATCGCACCCGCGTCGGGCGCGCGGCAGCGACATGGCTGAGGGGATGTGATCGTGACGCTGCGGATCGTGCGCCTGGGGACGCCCCGCCTCCCGCGGGAGGGAACGCGGATCGGTGCCGTGCGGCGCCCGCCGCGCGGCGTTCGGAAGGAGCGCTATGCGTCCGACGACTGGTTCGATGTCTGGTATCCGGACCTCGCGCCGAGCGCCGAGCTGATGGCGCGCGGCAAGGCGGCGCTAACCGCCGAAGAATGGGCCGCCTTCGCGCGCGCGTTTCGGGCCGAGATGAACCAGCCGATGCCAAGCCGGACTCTCGACCTCCTCGCCGCCCTCTCGCACGGCGCGGATTTCTCGATCGGCTGCTATTGCGAAAACGAGGCACGCTGCCATCGCTCGGTGCTGCGCGCGCTTCTGGCAGAGCGCGGCGCGGCGCTCGCCTAGGGCGCCCGAACCCCTCCGTGCTTCGCGCCGCATGTCACGCTCGCCGCGCCAGGACGGCGCGACCGCAGGGCGGCCGTTTACGTTCCGCGAGATGGCCGCGTTCCAGTGGATCAATCCAAAGGCCTGGGCCGTAGCCGTGACGGCAATGGCCGTCTACACCACCCCCGATACGCCCTTCCTGTCCGTGGTCCTGATCTCGGTGACCTTTGCACTGGTCAATCTACCGAGCGTGCTGGCCCGGGCCGGCTTCGGCGTGGCCTTGCGGGCGTTCCCGGCCGATCCGGTCCGGCTGAAATGGTTCAACGCTGCCATGGGCACGCGGCTCGCCGCGACGTTGTGGCCGATGATGAGCTG